>CAJXNH010000019.1 GCA_913057245.1 uncultured Phaeodactylibacter sp. | reverse complement strand
AGGGGTTATCCAACGAAGAGTAGCCTCAAAAGTCGCCGCAGGCAACCCCTAGTTTTAGCCTTGACAGACCACTAGCTAAAAGTCTAGTTTTTTCAGAAATTACAAAAATTCAAATTTTTAAAAAAAATAATATGTTGTCAACTGGATTATTAGTGTTTTTGTGGTCAAAAGCCTTATCTGGATTCATTTGAATTTTAGTTTTGGCGAAATCGGCTCTGAATATTAATATATACAGCGAAAAAGTAAAATAAATTAACCTAACTGAAAAAAGTATAAAAGAACCAAGTTAGCCTGAGTGTTGGCCCCGGTAAATACCACCTCAGAATATTACCCAGCTGCGATTCCGACCCAACCGCCCAAAGCGCAATCACCTATTTATCACAAGAAAAGTCAAGGCTAAATATTTGACCGGAGATTAATCATTGTTTCCTTATTTTGTTTCCTTTACCTTGTGATTGTATACTTCATATAAGCAAAGAAAATGAGTCAGCAAGCGTTTGATAAATTATGGAAGATGATTGGGTTGCGGTACACTTCGCATCCATGGCATGGTATCTCCATTGGAGAAGAGGCTCCTCAGGTAGTGACCTCATTTATTGAAGTGATCCCATCAGATACGGTCAAGTACGAAATCGACAAGAAAACCGGTTACCTTAAAATTGACCGTCCTCAAAAGTTTTCCAATATCGTACCGGCGCTTTACGGGTTTATTCCCCAAACGTATTGCAAAGATGAGGTGGCCGAATACTGTCAGGAGAAGACCGGCCGGGAAAATATTGTAGGCGATGATGACCCGCTCGATATTTGTGTGCTGACCGAAAGGGAAATCACCCATGGTAATGTCATCGTGCGGGCGATACCCATCGGTGGATTCCGTATGATAGATGGGGGAGAGGCGGATGATAAAATCATTGCAGTCTTGCGGGAAGATGAAGTCTACGGTGCCTGGCGTGATATTTCCGATATTCCAGAGACAGTAGTCAACCGGTTGAAGCACTACTTTCTGACTTACAAGCAATTGCCTGGCGAAGAGCCCAAGTGCGAAATCACTCACACCTATGGCCGATCGGAAGCCATAGAGGTAATCGAAGCGAGCATGCGCGACTATAATAAAGTGTACGGTAACCTGGAGGAGGCCCTTTCCCTCACCTTATTTGAGGCGTTCAACTTTAGTAACCGGCAGCAGAATATGCTGAACGATCTAGATTGATTTGGGCAGGAGTATTGCTATTCTTGTGGCTATTGTGATCGGGCTGTGCGTGCCTTTAGCGGAGCGTTTCACCTTTATTATCCGTTATAATTTAATGGTGATGCTCTTCTTTGCCTTTTTGGAGGTGAAGCTTTCGTTCCGGCTTTTCCATCGGTTGCATATTTTTGTAGCGGGGCTCAATCTTGTGCTACCGCTGCTCCTCTATTTTGCACTCTATCAATGGCAGCCTGCTACAGCAGAAGCTGCATTCGCAATAGCATCTGCTCCAACTGCTGCGGCAGGGCCGGTCATTGCAAGCTTTCTGGGGGCAGAGGTGGGGTTTGTGACTACATCCGTACTGCTCACCAGTCCCATTGTCGCGCTGGTGTTGCCAGTTACCGCCAGTGCCATCCTTGGTGGAGGTGCTGCTGCGTTTTCTTTTTGGGATATTGCGCTGCCTATAGCTTCCTTGATCTTTATCCCCCTCACAGGAAGCCTTTTGCTGCGCAGGTTGTGGATAACCGGAGCAAATACCATCAGAAAATACCAGTTCTTGTCATTCCGTTTATTCCTGGTCAATGTTTTCATTGCCGCGGCCGCCGCCTCAGCTTACTTTCAGGGGCAACAATCAGAAAGTGTAGCTGTCGTTGCAGGCATTGGCCTGGCGATTACTGCCCTTTGTTTGTTTCAGTTCAAGATAGGGGAGTGGCTCGGCCGGGGGCACCTTCCATTGGAGACCGGGCTGGCACTCGGGCGTAAGAATACAATGTTCAGCCTGTGGCTGGCCCTCACGTACTTCAGCCCTGTTGCCGCCCTAGGCCCTATATTTTACATTCTGGCTCAAAACCTCTACAATTCCTGGCAGATTTACCACTATCGCCGGTCCTCTGCAGGCTCAAAGCCCTGATGAATACCTCGTTCCAAAGGAGGAACACCTTTATCCATCCAATTGGGCATTGGGGCGTTCAGCAGGTAGTAATCGAAAAACTGCTGCATCCGGCGCATGAAATCCCTGCGGTTTTCCCTGCCCATTACCCAGTGGGGGTTACCGTTGTAATTGAGCATCCAGGCCGGTTTGCCCAGACGGCGCAGGGCGACAAAAAACTCAATACCCTGATACCAGGGCACTGCGCCATCATCATCATTGTGCAAAATGAGTACCGGAGTGTTAATCTTATCGGCATAGAACAACGGAGAGTTTTCAATATACCGGAGGGGTTTTTCCCAAAGCGTGCCCCCTATCCGGCTTTGGCTTTTTTCATACTGGAACATTCGGCTCAGCCCGCTGCCCCAACGGATGCCTCCGTAAGCTGAAGTCATGTTAACCACTGGCGCACCCGATTCGGCACATTTGAATATATCGGTTTGGGTGATTAAATAAGCGACCTGATAACCACCCCAACTGTGCCCCTGCACTCCAATCCGGTCTTTGTCAATATATCCATGGCTCAGTAGAGAAGTGACGCCCGTAGTAATAGCATCCAAAGCACTCTCGCCCGGATAGCCAATGCGGTAATGTACATCCGGAATGAAAATTACGTAGCCCCGGCTGGCATAAAATGGAAAGTTGATGATCGATCGCGGATAAGTGGGCGTCCAGTGCCGGTGCAGGCGGTCGGCGTAGCGCTCGTAGAAATAGGTCATCATCGGGTACTTGAGCCCGGGGTCGAAACCCTCTGGCTTGATGAGAATCCCTTCCATTTCCTGCCCGTCTGCTCCGGTCCAACGGTAGGGCTCTGCTGTGCCCCAGCGAAAATCCTGCTGCTGAGGATTGGCATTGCTGATCTTTTTGAAGGTCGACAAATGGTCATTGCTGATCAGTAAGTCGGGAAATACCTCAAAGCTTTCCTGTGTAAAGAGGTAAGCATCTGCATTCTGAGCTTTTTGGAGCTGCCGGTCGTAGCTGAACGCTCCATACTGTACGCGGTCCTTAACGCCCGTGTGGATATTGAACCAGGTATAACCGGACGACTTATCTGCTTCGCTAAAGGTGTAAAAAAGCATCGGTTTGACTTCCTCTATGGAACGCTCCTCAGGGTCAAGCTTAATGTAGCGGTACTGTGTTCGGGAAGCCCGCCCTTTAGTCAGGTTGTTGGAAGCCAGCTGGCCACTGGGGTCAACCAGCCAGACATCATACCGGTCATACACTAAAAGAAAATCATCATCGGTCGTCCAGCCTGCTGTACCATACGGATAGGGGTGCATAGGGTGGTCGTCCAGTTCATCGTATAGCGGGACCGGTATATCCCGGGCAATCGCTCTGGTTTGCTGTTCTGCAATATCGTATACCACCCAGGAAGTGTCCGCAACGTTATACCAATAAGCATAGTCGCCCATCGGGGACAGGTTAGCGTTGCCAGGCAGGTTTTTTGCAATAGACTGGCGTTCGCCGTTTTCTACATCTACCAGATAGAGGTCATGCCTTTGCGGAAAGCCTTCCCAACTAAGCAATTGGAGGTATGGTCCACCATCTTTACCCAGCGCATAGCGGGCATTGCCTTCGTTGCCAAGGGACAGCTCAGGCATTTGCTCATCTGCCAGCTGCAATAGCCGGCGGGTATCGGTATGAAAAACAGCACGGTAGCTCTGCTTCTTTCGCTCGTCCAGGAGCTCTTCTTCGTGGGTATAAAGACGGGCATCCTGGCTGGCCCAGACTTCTACATTAACGATCTCCTCATCCAGCAGGCTGGTGTCCTGAAGGACCGGGGGCGGGCAGGTCCCGAAGAACAACCGGCTGCCATCTTCTGAAAATTCCAGTTGTCCGTGTTCGCTGATCATCCATTGGTCCGGGAGAAAGGCCGCGCTGCTGTCTGCAATTGTGACCGCTTCATCCTGCTGGCTTTTCCAATGCCAGAGCTGGTAAGGGACGACTCTGAATTCTGTGGTATCCTGCAGGGCGAGAAAGCCGGCCTGCCTGCCGTCCCGGCTCAGGCTAAGTTGGGTATAGTGCCCCTCACCGGTGAGCAGAGGGCTGAGTTTGGCATCCGGCCCATCGTAAAGGTAGACTCCTTCCTGAAAAGTGGAATCATCACCGGTGGAGTAAATCAAAAAGCGGGGCGATTCTTCGGCGGCTATGAAGTCCTTTACAAATGGGATGGAGTCCTCCTGTCCGGTCCGAAGATTACGGATAACCAGCAGGCTGCCATTCTCTTTGTTTTCAGGCTTGACTTTTATGCTGTCGGGCAGGGCGGTATCTCTGGGCGCAGGCAAGAGCTGATAGGCCATCCAGCCTTCCCATTTTTCAGGCATGATAAAGCGCTTGAGGCGGGGGATTTTTTCCTGGCGCCCGCTGCTCAATTCAAAAATGGACAGGGTGTCTTTGGGCAAGTCCTTCTCCTTTACCTTTGCTCTTTTTTTTGCCTTTAGGCTGTCCTCTGCCGGGCTGATATGAAAGGCGACGAACCGGCTGTCTGCGCTGAACGCTGCCTTATGGCTCCGCTCAAAGGACTGAGATTCCGCTTTGTTATGGTTGTATAGGATGAGGGTTGGATCGCCCTGATTAGGTGTGAGTTCGTAACTGACCCAATTGCCATTGGGCGCGATAGCTTCCTTTTCTATAGTATTCCAGTGGTCAATGTCTTCAATGGAGAGTGCAGGTTTTTGGGCAAAGACACTTAAGGTGAGGCTCAGGAAGAGCAGAATAGGCAGCGGCTTCAATTGCATGGCTTCAGGTTTGAATAGTTTTTCGTTGATCTTTCTCAAAAATAATGTTCGCAGCGGACTCCTCCTATTTTTTAGGGGGGCATAAAAACAGGACTTGGCCATACTAAGGTAAAGAGCAGCCTGAGGTGTGGCTTAGTTTTTTATGCTCCGAGAGATAATATCTCGGCGGATTGGCAAGCCCTACGGCAACGGCCAATGTATGAGCGCCTGCCGGAGGGGAGAGCCAAGGGAAATTACTGAAGCTGGACGTTTTTGAAATTTTTGCCCCGGAGCAGTTTGGCTATGCTCCGGTCTTCCAGGGCTGCCCTGAGGTTTTCGCCGTGCCGGTCGTGGTGCAGGTCTGTGCCCAAATAATCAATCATATCTGCCTTGAGCAAGGCAACGGCATTTTCGCGGGTGGGCTTGCCGTAGTATCCGGTCAGGGAAAGCAGGTTGAGTTGGAATTCACAGCCCCGGTCCTTTAGCTCTGAATACCGCTTGAAGTCCTCGCGGAAAAACAGGTAGCGTTCGGGATGCGCCAGCAATGGCCGGTAGCCTTTAGTTTGTAACCGGAAAAGATATTGTTCTAATTTTGGTGGAGCGGAGATGAAGCTCATTTCCACTAGTACGCGGTTGCCCGGGAGGGTAAGGAGGCCGCCTTCTTCAAGCAGAGGCTCAAAACCTTCGTCCATCAGGTACTCGGCGGCAGCATCGAGGGTGACGTTCAGCCCGGCGGCTTTTATTGCGGTTTGTACCTCCGCCAGTTTCCCCCGTATGATTTCCGGTGTGTTGGGGTAAAGGTCCGCCATAATGTGCGGTGTGGTGATGAGGTGGCGATAACCCATCTCCTGCAGTTGAGTAATGAGCGACAGGCTGTCCTCTATATCTTTGGCACCATCATCAATACCGGGCAGCAGGTGAGAATGCATATCTGTTTCCAGAAATGCGAAATCACCAAGGGGGGGCGTCTTTTTGAAGAGGTTGAACATAGAGGAGTATTGCATTTTTTCAATATCCTCGCAAAGGTAAGGAAAATTGCCGGGGGCTTCCCCCCGGCAGAAAGGTTAAACTTTTACAACTTCCTTGAAGTATTCCATGGTGATTTTCAGGCCTTCTTCCCGGCTTACCGTAGGTTCCCAACCCAGGATTTCCCGGGCTTTGGTGATATCCGGCTGACGGACCTTCGGATCATCCTTAGGCAGTGGTTTATAGGTGATTTTTGCGTCGGGGTTGCCTACGAGCTTAACCACTTCTTCGGCGACCTCTTTGATGGTGATCTCATCCGGGTTGCCAATATTGACTGGCATGTGGTGGTCACTCATTAGCAGGCGGTAGATGCCTTCCACGAGGTCAGCTACGTAGCAGAAGGAGCGGGTCTGAGAACCGTCACCGAATACCGTAATGCCTTCTCCACGAATCGCCTGTGAGAAGAAAGCAGGCAGCGCCCGGCCGTCATTCACACGCATACGCGGACCATAGGTGTTGAAAATGCGGATGATACGGGTTTCCACACCGTGGAAGTTGTGGTAAGCCATGGTGATGGCTTCGAGGAAACGCTTAGCTTCGTCGTATACCCCGCGCGGGCCCACCGGGTTGACATTACCCCAATAGTCTTCTTTTTGCGGGTGGATGAGCGGGTCACCGTATACCTCCGAAGTGGAGGCAACGAGAATACGGGCGTTTTTGGCTTTGGCAAGGCCGAGGAGATTGTGCGTGCCCAAAGCACCGACTTTCAGCGTTTGGATCGGCATTTTCAGGTAGTCAATCGGGCTGGCGGGCGAGGCAAAATGGAGAATGTAGTCAAGTTCTCCCGGTACATGGACAAACTTCGACACATCATGGTGGTAGTATTCAAATTCCTTTAGGGGGAACAAGTGCTTGATATTGTCGAGGCTGCCTGTCAGGAGGTTGTCCATCCCGATTACGTGGAACCCTTCCTTAATGAAGCGGTCGCACAAATGGGACCCCAAAAAGCCGGCGGCACCGGTTATAAGAATTCTTTTCATGGCTGAGATTTAAAGCTTTCGTCTTGTTGAATAAAAAATACCCTCCGCGGCCGATGCCGGGGAGGGTAGTGGGGTTTAAGCTTCTGCTTTTTGCACGACCTTGTTCCGGCCGATGCTGTCGTAGTAGAATCCTTCAGCTTCCATAACCTTAGGGTCATAGATATTTCGGCCGTCGAAGACAACCGGCTCGCTGAGGAGTTCCCGGAGCACCTTATAGCTTGGTACACGGAATACCGGCCATTCGGTAATCACCGCCAGGCTGTCCGCACCAATCAGGGTCTCGTATTGCTCGTTTGCAAATTGAATCCGGTCGCCAAATACCTTCTTGACGTTTTCCATGGCTTCCGGGTCGAATGCCTTGATGGAAGCACCTGCATTCAGCAGCTCCTCAATGATGGTAAGCGCTGGAGCTTCCCGGATATCGTCCGTATTTGGTTTGAAAGCCAGTCCCCAGACCGCGATGGTCTTACCGCTGAGGTTGCCGCCGTAGTAGTCGATGATCTTTTTGCTGAGGATGTGTTTTTGCTTGGCATTAACGCCCATGACCGAGTTCAGAATACTGAAGTCATAGCCATTTTCAGCGGCTGTTTTAGCCAGAGCCTGAACATCCTTGGGGAAGCAGGAGCCGCCGTAGCCGACACCTGGGAACAGGAAGCGCTTACCAATACGGGAATCGCTGCCCATGCCGAGGCGGACCATATCAACATTCGCGCCGACCTTTTCGCAGAGGTTGGCAATCTCATTCATAAAGGAAATACGGGTGGCCAGGTAAGAGTTGGCCGCGTACTTGGTCATTTCCGCTGAGCGCTCATCCATAAAGTAAACAGGGTTGCCCTGACGAACGAAGGGCTCGTACAGCCGGGACATTACTTCCTTAGCCCGCTCTGAAGACGTACCAATTACCACCCGGTCCGGGCGCATGAAATCGTCAACCGCGACGCCCTCCCGGAGAAATTCCGGATTGGAAACCACGTCAAAGAGGTCTTCAGACAGTTTATCGGAAAGGATGGCATGAACTTTCTCCGCTGTACCTACAGGTACGGTACTCTTATCGATGACCACTGTGTAGATATCAATAATCTCAGAAAGATCAGCGGCTACGCCCATCACGTAGGAAAGGTCCGCAGAGCCATCCTCACCCGGAGGTGTAGGCAGGGCCAGGAAAATAGCCTCAGCGCCCTGAATCCCTTCCTTAAGATTGGTGGTAAACTTCAGGCGCCCTTGTCTGGTATTGCGGTCGAAGAGGGTGTCTAACCCAGGCTCGTATATTGGGATTTCTCCCTGCTTTAAGCGTTCTACCTTTTTCTCGTCAATGTCTACGCAAGTGACATGATTGCCGGTTTCTGCAAAGCAAGTGCCAGTGACAAGCCCTACATAGCCCGTTCCAATTACAGCAATATTCATGGTGTTAAGTTATGTTGTAAAGATGAAGAATGCATATTTGTCTAATGTTTGATACCAGCGGTATATTGCCCGATACCTCAATCCTGTGGGGCATGGGCTATTGTACGGTCAGTATGCAACGACGAACGGTAGGTCGTCTATACTCTCGGTTGGGTGTGCAAACGATTTTGAAGGCAAGTCAATACCTTGACCAAAGCTACAAATGCTCCGAAGCTGAACGGGACAGTGCCATACTGATCCTCCTTAATGCTTCATCGTTCATAGAGCAATAGTGTTGTTCGAAAAGGTGTGTATCGTACCTTTTCTAAGGTTTGAAGTAGTGACATGCAATCTAGGGTATTAAAATTTACCATGGAAACCCACTAAAGAGAATTTGCGCATACTTTACCTCAGTAATCAGTACGCTATAGTTTAAGGGAATGTTACAAATAATCCTTAAAACGCCCCCCTTTGGGCTCGTTATCGGTCCGGGCGCTGCCAGATCGTACCTTACGCAGGCAGGACGGTTCGATATCCATAATCAGCGAGTACCCCATGTTTTCGAGCTCGACAACAAACTTTTTTTCGTTTTTCTGGCCCATCAGAATGCCTTTCACCCCTGTCATGCTGCCACCGATGATTTCGACTTCGTCCCCGCTGGCAAAGTTGAGGCTTTTGCTTTCCTGAGCCTCCACTTCGATATTTTCGCCCACGACACGTCGCAAAATATCAATTTCTGATTCCGGAATGGAAATGAGGTTTTTAGAGAAACGTACAAAGTTGAGCAGATCCTGTGTCTCGACCACCCGAATGTATTCGCTTTTCTTGATCTTGACAAACATGTAGCAGTTGATCAGCGGCAATTCCAGGTGCTTCACCTTGCGGGTATACTGGCGCGTGACTTTCTGCAGCGGCAAAAAGAACTCGATGCCTTTTTTACGGAGCCGGTTAGCGACCATTTTCTCTCGCTTGTAATTGGTGTAAACGGCAAACCATCTGCTCTCGATGTTGCTCAGATGATTTTCAGGTTGTTGTTGAATCGCAGTCTTCATTGGAGGTCTTTTTGTGTTGCGAAATATCAGATTTCAGGATTATGATTTATGGGGAAAGCCAAAAGGCTAGTGGATTGAGCCGTAAATTTTTGACAGTTAATGGCCACGCACCTGGGAAGGCTTAAGTGTGGAAATACCATCAAGCCATTCGGCTTGGTCGCACTAGAGTCTCCAGTAGGTTAGTCCGGCATCTGCGCCTGGCTTTTCATATATGGCTTTGAGGTCCATCAGAATTGGCTCAGCCTTACAGAGGGATTTGAAATAATCAAAGCCCAAATTTTGATATTGCTTGTGGTTGACAGCTACGATGACCGCATCATAATCGTCAGAGACGTTATCGACCAGCGTAAGTTTATATTCCTTAGCCACCTCATTGGGCGAAGCGAAGGGGTCTGTAATATGGACATTGATGGAGTATTGCATGATTTCACGCGCCAGGTCCGCCACTTTGGAGTTGCGGATGTCCGCTACATTTTCCTTAAAGGTGATGCCCATGATAAGCACTTTAGTCTGACTTGGGTTCTTGCCCTGCTGAATCAGCATTTGGGTCAGCCGTTTGGCAATGAAGCCGGGCATGCCGTCATTAATACGGCGGCCACTCAGAATCACCTGAGGGTCGTACCCCATTTGCTTGGCTTTGTGGGTCAGGTAGTAAGGATCCACACCAATGCAGTGCCCGCCTACAAGGCCTGGCGAAAACTTCAGAAAGTTCCACTTAGTGCCCGCGGCTTCGAGGACTTCGTTCGTATCAATTCCCATCATGTCAAAGATGATCGAAAGCTCGTTGACGAATGAAATATTGAGATCACGCTGCGTATTCTCAATCACTTTGGCCGCTTCAGCAACTTTGATAGAAGGGGCCTCGTAAATGCCGGCCTGTATAATGGCTCCGTAAGTTTTGGAAATTTCCTGCAGCGCTTCCTCATCACTTCCGGAGACAATCTTCAGGATTTTCTCGATGGTACGTTCCTTGTCGCCCGGATTAATACGTTCCGGAGAGTAGCCAATTTTGAAGTCTTTGCCGAGCTTCAGTCCCGATAGTTCCTCCAGAATGGGCAGGCAGTCTTCTTCGGTACAGCCCGGATAAACGGTGGACTCGAAAATGACATAGTCGCCTTTTTTCAGCACCTTACCCACCGTTTCAGAGGCGGAAAGCACAGGCTTTAGGTTGGGGACTTTGCTTTCGCTCACTGGAGTGGGGACTGCTACAATATGGAAATGGGCTTCTTTAAGCATCGCCGGGTCGGCCGTGAAGGTAATCCGCTTATTGTCAAAGGCGCTACCTTCCAGTTCTTCTGAAGGGTCTTCGCCGTTTTTCATCATTTGGATCCGGTCTTCATTGATATCGAAACCAATTACCTCAAAGTCACGTGCAAATTCTAGAGCGAGTGGGAGACCTACGTAACCCAGGCCAATAACAGAAATTTTCTTCTCGCGGTTTTTTAGTGCATCAAACATAAGTAAGGAGTCTTAAGCTTTGTTTTTTTATTGGGGAATCATTAGTGGCAGAGGATAAAGCCCCTGCCTGCTTCCATTAGGTATTGAAAAAGGCTTTCACCTGATCGGTGATGTAGGCCAGTGTCGTCTCATCCAGTTCGGTATGCATGGGCAAAGAAATCACTGAATCACAGAGGGCTTCCGTAACGGGAAGGTGGTCTATCTGCTGATCCATAGCCTGCTGATAGGCTTTTTGCTTGTACAGGGGCACGGGGTAGTAGATCATATTGGGGATGCCGGCTTCCTGCAAGTGCTTTTGCAGCGCGTCCCGTTTTCCGTTACCTACCTTTAAGGTGTACTGATGAAAAACATGGGTGGACTTAGGGTCCCGTACCGGCGTCTGCAACCCGTCAATACCTGCAAAGGCCTGATCGTAGTAGTCTGCGGCAGACCGCCGTGCTGCGGCGTAGGCATCGAGGTGCCCGAGTTTGATATCCAGAATAGCCGCCTGAATACTGTCGAGTCGGGAATTGACACCAACCATATCGTGGTAGTAGCGCTTCACCTGACCGTGGTTGGCAATCATCTGTAGCTTTTGGCCTAGCGCTTCATCATTGGTGTACAGCGCGCCCCCGTCCCCGTAAGCGCCCAGGTTTTTAGAAGGGTAAAAAGAGGTACACCCAATGTGGCCGATAGTACCTGTTTTTTGCGTATGCCCGTCTTTAAAAGTATAATCGGCTCCAATAGCCTGAGCATTGTCCTCAATGACCCATAGCCCATGTGCTTTAGCGACTTTTATGATAGGCTCGAGGTCGCAGCTCTGCCCAAACAGGTTGACCGGGACCACGGCTTTGGTATTGGGCGTGATCGCCGCTTCCACCAGTTCGGCTGTTACATTAAAGGTGTCCGGGTCTACATCCACCATGACTGGCTTTAGGTTGAGTAGCGCAATGACTTCGGCAGTAGATACGTAAGTGAATGCAGGCACAATCACCTCATCGCCCGGCTGCAGGCCTGCCCCCATGAGTGCAATCTGCAACGCATCGGTACCATTGGCACAGGGGATGACATGGCGGGCGTCCAGGTAAGATTCCATGTGCGCCTTGAAGGACTTTACAGCGGGCCCGTTAATATAGGCGCAGGACTGCAGGACTTCCTGAACAGCAGCATCGATCTCCGGCTTCAGCCGCTCGTACTGCGTTTTGAGGTCCACCATTTGTATGTTCATTTTGACATCAGACATATAATGAAATTGTTTTTTGTTAGTTGAGATTTAAATGGTGTAGGGCTTTTTCGGCTACGGTTTCCCCAATCGCCAGGGATGCCGTGGCAGCAGGACTTGGAGCGTTGCAGACATTAATCACGCCGGGCTTTTCCAAAAACAGGAAGTCGTCAATCAGCGTGCCATCCGGGCCGCAGGCCATAGCCCGGACTCCCGCACCGCCCCTGATCAGGTCTGCGGTGGTGATCTCCGGGATCAAATGCTGCAGGGCACGTACAAAAGCTGATTTGGAGTAGGATCGGTAAAGTTCGTTTAGCCCATCCCGCCAGTACTTTCGTGCGATTTGTTGAAAACCAGGGTAGGAGAGGGTCTCCCAAAGCTCGCTCAGGTTAATATCATAACGGCTGTACCCCTCCCGCTGAAAAGCAAGGACAGCATTGGGCCCGGCCTCAATACCTCCGCCAATCATCCGGGTAAAGTGTACGCCCAGGAATGGAAAGTTAGGATTGGGCACCGGGTAGATCAAATTGTTGACCAGATAGCGTTTCTCTGGGCGCAACTCGTAGTACTCCCCCCGGAAAGGAAGGACTTGCAGGTCAATTTCCGGCATCGTCAGCTGCGCAATCTTATCAGAATACAGTCCGGCACAGTTGATGACCAGCCGGCAGGAGATGTCTCCCTTGTTTGTTATAACGGTGCCCTGACCGGGCCGCAAGTCAATATCCAGCACCTTATGCCCCAGCAACGCCTCACCTTCCCGGTCTTGGACTATTTCCATGTACTTTTCTGCTACCGCACGATAGCTGATGATACCAGACTGTGGCACCCATATTGCTTGCTGAGCGTTTACATGCGGCTCAATTTCCCGGCATGCCTCCCGGCTAATCATCCGGATGCCCTCCAGCCCATTCGCTTGCCCGGTCTTCAGTATTTTTTCCAGACGTGGCACTTCATCAGGTCGGGTGGCGACGATGACTTTACCGCAAACGTCATGCGGGATATCATGAGCCCGGGCAAAATCAAGCAGGTAATGGTAGCCCCGGGCACAGTTGAGCGCTTTAGAGCCGCCGGGCGTATAGTAAATGCCAGAGTGGATGACGCCGCTGTTATGGCCAGTCTGATGCTGCGCCACGCCTGCAGCTTTGTCGACCACGGCTACACGGAGGCCAGGCTGCTTCTCCGTCAACTGATAAGCAGTAGCAAGGCCCACAATGCCGGCACCGATTATAGCGACATCATATTGCATCTAGTTCATTTCCATTTTATTGAAATAAAGTAGAAGAGGCTCGGGCGTGAAACGTTCGAGCATGCTTTCGGAAAACTCTTCTGCTTCGTAGAGCAGATACCGGATTTTCCGATTGACCACTTTCTCCGCTTTTTCCACTAATCTTAGCAGGTAGCTCCGGTCTACGGTGCCGATAATCAGCAGGTCGATGATGGTACTGTCTATGCCCCTGGAAAAATCACCGATCAGGTATACCCGCTCCACATTGCCCAGGCGTTCTATGACCTGCTCCACGACCCGGTCTACGCCAATTTGCTTTAAAAGTATATTGTGTATCTCAAAGAAGAGTGGATGTTGATCGTTGGCCCGAAACATTTTTTTGTTGCCAACGGTCTCTGAGCGAAGCATTCCAGCTTCTTCCAGGCGGTTAAGTTCCACACGGATGGCATTGGAAGACTCTCCAAACTCCTGCTGCAAGCCTCGCAGGTAGCTCGTAGTCTTACTGTTGATGAAGAACTTCATCAGCAGCTTAATTCGTGTCTTTGAGGATATTAAGGTTTCTATCATGATTGAGTAATAAAATTACTCAAGCTTGGTAAATAAGCAAGCTAAAGCGGTGAAAAAAAGCTGTGATTACTTATTGCCGACCTTCTCGATAGGGAATACCAAGAAAAGAACGAGCAAAAATGTTGCTCATTTTATTTTGTTTTTGCAGATGCAATTTTAGTGAATAATCTGCTGATGTCCAGTGAATTTTTGAAAAAAAGTGCCTAAAACGATAAACCTTTTCTCAGGGCGCTTTCGGGAGTCTAGTATTGACAGGGGCTTTCGTGCAAATACTGCATTGTAGCACATTGCCGCCCATTTTGCGTATCTATGCTGCAAAAATGCAATTCTGGAGCAAACAGAGCCCCGCGCAAATCCATCAGCGGGTATTCGAGGCACTACGCAATAATGTGGATTACAAAGAGCGTTCCCCCCTTGGCTTGCCGGCATCTCACCTGGATGAGAAGGTCTTTACCCCGCAGGCCGCCATGCTGCGCAAAGCACCTTTTCTGGCTACCCTGGTACAAAACCCCAATCACATCGGCTGCCATACCCTGGGTGATTCAGAGAGCTTCTTTGCAGGCACACAAGAGATTGAGCGGGAGCTGATAGCCCTGTGCGCGGTGGATATTCTTAATGGAGCAGAAGCGGGGCAGTTTGATGGCTACGTAGCCAGTGGCGGTACGGAAGCCAATATTCAAGCCATGTGGATCTACCGGAACTACTTTATGCGGGAGCACGGGGCTGCTGCCACTGAAATTGCTATCCTGTGCTCGGCGGACGCTCATTACTCTATGCATAAAGCAGCCAATTTGCTTGGCGTACACGGCTTTGCCGTAGCAACGAGCCCGGAAGACCGCTGCATCACAGCCTCCGCCATCCGGGAAACAGTTGCCGAAGCGCAGGCCTCCGGGGCTAAGTATTTTATCGTAGTCTGTAATATGATGACCACCATGTTTGGGTCGGTAGACCATCCTGAGCCTTATATGGAGGTATTGGAGAAAGCCGGACTGCCTTATCAACTACATGTGGACGGCGCGTACGGCGGATTCTTTTTCCCCTTTTCAAAGATTGAGCACACCCTGGATTTTTCCAATCCCAAAGTCACCTCAATCACCCTTGACGCTCACAAGATGGTCCAAGCGCCCTATGGCACTGGGATTTTCCTCATTCGGAAGGGGTGGATGAAGTACGCTTACACCGAAGAAGCTCAATATGTACAGGGGCTTGACGCTACACTTAGCGGCAGCCGCTCGGGTGCAAATGCCATTTCCGTTTGGATGATTTTGATGACTTACGGCCCGCACGGCTGGTTTGAGAAAATCCATATTCTGAATTACCGGACGGAGTGGCTGTGCCAGCAACTCAGAGACCGGGCTATCCGGTTTTACCGGCACCCGGGGTCTAACATCGTCACCATTCACAAAAGTGGTATCACCGGAGAAATGGCAGAAAAGTTTGGGCTCGTACCCGATAGCCACACTCGTCCGGAGTGGTATAAGGTAGTGGTGATGGACCACGTTACGGTGGATGCACTGAGTGAGCTGGTGGATGCGCTTTAGCTTTTGGGTAGGAGCAGGCTGCTGTCCCCGTAGCTCAGAAAGCGAAATCCTTCATTCAGGGCAAAGTCGTACACCTTTTTCCAGTCCTCTCCAATGAGTGCGGCAATCAGGAGCAGCAGGGTGCTCTGTGGCTGATGAAAGTTGGTGATAATGCCACTGCAAACCCGGAAGGTGTAGCCCGGAGCAATGATCAACTGTGTGTAGCCCTGCACGGTTTCCTGCTGTTGAGCTTCCATGGCTCGCCGCACTACCAGGAAGCTTTCCAGCGTGGAGGGGCGCTTGCCTTCTTCATAGGGTGTCCACTGTTGTACATCAATAAAGGAGGTCTGATGGCCGGAGCAGAGGCTTTGGCCATGCCAGTAGAGGCTCTCTAACAGCCGCATACTCGTGGTGCCGACCGGAATAACGGGTTTCCCTTGCTCCAGATGGGCAATGAGTGTATTCAGTGTAGCAAGATTGATGTAGATACTCTCCTCATGCATATGGTGGTCAGCAAGCGCTTCGGCTGAAACCGGCTTGAAGGTTCCGGCGCCCACGTGCAGAGTGACTTCCAGTGTTGAGATGCCTTTTTCTTTCAGGTCATCAAATACGCGGTCAGTGAAGTGGAGCCCGGCGGTAGGCGCTGCCACTGAGCCTTTGGTTTTCGCATAGACGGTCTGGTAGCGGTCTTCGTCTTCCGGTACATTTTCCCGGTTGAGGTAGGGGGGCAAGGGGATAATGCCCGCAGCAGCAAGCAATGCTCCGAAGGCTATACGGTCGTCATTCCACTCGAATTCGATTTCGAAGGCATTGTCCATACGGCCGATCCGCGTGGCTTGGAGTTGCACATTCCCCAATTCGGTAGTAATCGTCTTTTCGATTACACCCGTTTTCCATTTTCGGTTGCCGCCTACGAGGCATTTCCAGCGTACGGGCTGCGTACTGGAAAAGTTTTGCTGGTATTCGGCCGGTGCCAGGGGCTCCAGGCAGAGGATTTCCAGCCGTTTGTCATTGGGCAGGGTAAAATGCAGGCGGGCGTGGATGACCTTGGTATTGTTGAAAACCAGTAGCGCCCCTTCAGGCAGGAGCTCCGGCAGGGTGCGGAAGGAATGAGCGGCCATATCTCCGCCATTGTAAAACAACAGTTTGGAGGCATCCCGCTCCTCTAACGGGAATTTGGCAATCCGGGACTCGGGTAGCTCGTAGGAAAAATCCTTGATATTGATAGACTTGGGATCCACTAGACTCTGGAATTGGTTCGCAATCGCGCAAATGTAAAAAATCACATAACAACTCCGGTGCTTTTGGGTTCGTAAGCCTCGTTGCTGCGCATGTGCTACGGTCAGAGTTTCAGTTTGCGGGCCAGAAAGTTGCTCGACAGCGTTCCAAACAATACGATGCTTATAGAACTTAGTGGCATCAGAATCGCTGCTACGATGGGGGACAAAGCGCCCTGCACGGCAAAGCTCAATCCGATGATATTGTAGATGAGTGCAAAGCCGTAGGCGTAGTACACCAGCCGGATACTCTTCCTGGCAAACTCGGCAAAGTCGGGCAGCCGGTCGAAGTGGGCGGCATCCAGGATCGCGTCGCAGGCCGGGGTGAAGTTATTGGTATTTTCAGCTACCACAATGCCGGCATCGCTCTGCTTCAGGGCACCGGCGTCGTTCAGCCCATCGCCCAACATCATCACCTTTTCTCCCTGAGCCTGCAATTTGCGGACGAACTGTAGTTTATCCTGAGGACTTTGACGGAAGAACATTTCTCCTTTGCCTTTAAAGGCCGGGGCAAGCAGGCTTTTCTCCCGGTCGTTGTCTCCGGAAAGGAGGAAAAGGCGCGCACGCTGTGCGAAGTAGTTTACCACGTCCCACAATCCGTTACGAAAGTGGTTTTCCAGGCGGAATGCCCCCCTGACCTGTCCGTTGATTTGGATGTATACGCCGCTTTCCGCAGTCACTTTTTTATCCATAAATGCAGCTGAACCAGCTTTCATATGATAATGGGAGACGTTGCCGGCCACACCCTGCCCGATGACTTCCTCCCAGTTGGAGACCGGGTACAAAGTGGCATCCTGAGCCGGTTCATCAGCGCTAAGACAGGCTACAATTTGCTGGCTCAGGGTATGGCTTGAAGGCTTGAGCAGTGCACGGATCATCTGCTTTTCGTGGGCATCAAGCGGCTCGCCCTCGAAGTGGATCGAACTTTGATGGCGATCGGTAAGGGTGCCGGTTTTGTCAAAAATAACGGATTGTACGTTGCTTACCGCTTCGATCACTGCTGTGTTTTTCAGGAAGAAACGGTTGCGGGCCAGCACGCGCAATGCATTACCAAAAATGAAGGGTGCTGCAAGGGCTACGGCACAGGGGCAGGCGATGATCAGTACTGCTGTAAAGGCATTAATTGCGAGACCAGTATCGTACTGCAGCCAGTAGCCCAGCGTGGTGAAGGCGATTATCAGGATGGCAAAGGTGAAGTACTTGCCCACGCGGTTAGCGAGTTCACTGGTACGGGAATCGGTGGCCTTGGTGAAAGCTTCATCGTTCCACAGCTGAGTCAGGTAGCTCTGGGAAACGCGGCGGGTCAGGCTGACTTCAATGCTGCTGCCGGTTTGCCGTCCTCCGGCATAGACTTTCTCCCCGCTGTTACGCCCAACGGGTTCGGATTCGCCGGTCACAAAGCTGTAGTCAATCGCTGCTTCTCCGCTCAGGAGGACGCCATCGGCAGGGATAAGCTCGCCGTTTTTAACTTCTATGATGTCGCCCGGGTCTAACTTGTCGAGGGTGGTGGAGGTGGTGCTGCCATCCTCATTTTTACGGTGGGCCGCAATAGGAAAATAGGACTTATAATCGCGTTCGAAGGAAATACTGTGGTAGGTCCGTTGCTGAAACCATTTGCCAGCCAGCAGGAAGAAGACGAGCCCGGCAAGGCTGTCGAGGTAGCCCGCTCCGGTATGGGTCAGGATTTCAAATGCAGAACGGCCGAAAAGGGTCAATACGCCCAGTGCAATCGGCACGTCAATATTCAGGTTGCGGTTTTTCAGGCCCAGCCATGCAGATTTGAGGTAGTCGCTGCCGGAATAAAAGACCAAGGGCAGGGCCAAAAGGATGTTCAGGTACCCAAACAGTTGGAAAAACTCGCCTTCCAGCGTCTTGTCCAGGCCCAGGTATTCCGGGAAGCTGAGCAGCATGATGTTGCCAAATGCAAAACCAGCCACCCCAAATTTGTAGTAAAAGGAGCGGTCGACCAAAGGTTTCTGATCACCGTCCAGGTTGCTGAGGTTGATAGCAGGGGTGTAGGCAATGCTGTCCAGCAGTTCGACCAGTTGCCGGAGGCTGATCACCGACTCGTCAAAGGTGACATACACTTCCTTTTTGACGAAGTTGACGGTAGTCGCCTGAATGCCGGGATTGAACTTGTAAAGGTTTTCCAGTAGCCAAAGGCAGGAAGCGCAGTGGATGGCCGGGATGAAGAAAGTGACGCGGGTCTGGTCATCATTGGCAAAATCGATGAGCTTTTCGCGGACATCAGGATCGTCCAGATAAGCAAAGGCGGCCTGCTTTTTGCCCTTGAGGCTCATACCAGCCTGCTCATCAATATCGTAATAACGGCACATGCCATTATCATCCAGTATTTCGAAGACCGTCTTGCAGCCTTCGCAGCAGAAGTCTTTGTCGTCCAGCTGAATATGGGTGGGCGCACAGGGCTCACCACAGTGGAAACACGCGGGTACAATATTGGGCACAGCCCCTTGTGTCATTGGCTTAGTGCTAACGGTCGGCATGTTTGGCTTTTTTCATTGGTTACGGCCCGGGCCGTTTACCTTTTGCGAACTAGAAAAACAGTTGTCTTTCGTTTGTTTTGTGCCATAAATGTACGATACCGTGAAGGGCAGGCGGGTGACTTTTGTCACTGGTTTCTGATGATTCTTGTTGGTAAAGGGGATTTGCTTTTTATGTTTCCGGCAACAGAGGTTTTACAGGCTTTTATTCCCTGCTTCCACCGGTTCCAGCTTGGTTTGCTGACCTTCAGAATGTTCCCCCTGCCGCTCTCGTTCATACTGCCGGATGAGGTAGGCGTACCAGGCCACGCCCACAATGTACATAGCTACGGTAATGAGAAAGATGCTTACATAGCGGAACTCCATTTGCCGCAGCCAGCCGAACAGTTTCATGGAAATGAACCAGCTGCCCGACCAGACAGAAGCGTTGAGAGCACTCATGATTTCCTGGTTTCTGGGGCCCACGTAGTACATCGTAAGTTCGGAAGTCATGGGCGCCGCAGCGCTCATAAGGGGCTGTCGCAGCACATAGGCTCCGATGGCAATGCCCAGGGCGAATGGCAGGTGGGCGTAGTACTCCGTGGTGGCCAGGGCAAACAGCATAAAAATGGAAGCCGACTGAAAAAAGGTAATGGCGACCTTGTATCCAAAGCTGCGCCGGACATACGGCATGATGGCCACAGTCATGGCGACCAGGAAAAAGGTCAGGGAGCCTACCAATGAGAACTGATCGGAAGGCAGCCCATGCACATTGAGGAAAAACAGATTGATAACGGGTATGGTAAAACCGGCACCAACGGCTATGATCAGGGTAGGCGTGAGGGCTTTGAAAATCGTCCCCCAGTCGTACCCGTGCAGCACTTTCCGGAAAGGCACTTTTTGCGAAAGCTGTTCCGGCACCCGAATCCGGGAGACAAAGAAGGCACCGGTGAGCCCCAAAACAGAGATGCCCTGCAGTACCCGCTTTTCTGTAAAAAATGCCGGGTCGATCTGAGTCAGGATGAAATTGCCAATACCGATCAGGCAAATGGTACCGGAGAAGGACAAAAAGGAAAGCGAAATGGCTTCTGAGTGGGCCTCTTTACGGGCATTCAACAAGATAAAGGGCAGCACTGTGATTTGCATGCAGGTATAAGCCAGCCCCCAGAGCATGGCAGAAGCATTCACCACCTGCGTCCAGCCTGCTCCGATAGCGTGCAGCAACACCAGCGACATGACCGGGGTAGCAATCGTAGCCACGTAGAAGAAGGGCTTCAAACGCCGCCCTTTGATGAATAACCCAATTGGGAAAGCCAGGCAAAAGACTGCCAGGAACCGGTAAGAAAGTACTTCCGCTACTTCATAATCTGCAAAGCCTTCCTCTGCCATGTAATAATTGAGGAGCAGAAAGAAAGCCGTATTGATGCCCTGCACAAAGAACTGCGCCACAATCAGATAGATGACGTGGCGGGGAACTTGCCTATAGCCGTTAAGTACGCTTTGCAGTGGGCTCATGCTTATTGAAAAGGTCTGGAAATTAAAAACCGATGTGCCAGCAGACAGGGCTATCATCGGTTTGGAAAAGGGCACGCTGAAGTGCTTGATTCAAAGAGGGAACGCATAAGGATGGGGATAGTTTGGTGGTGACTTCCTTATCCGGGGATGCGGTAAGTACTGCCGGTGGGAGAGATCGTGGTTTGCATCCAGTTTGGGAGACTTTCCGGTAGGGCAACCGGCCAGTTTAATTCATCAGTGGGCAAGTTGGTGTGCATAAATGCGGCTTCACCCTCCAGCGCCAGGAGCCGGACTTGATGCCAGAGTATCCAGGATAAGGGAAGGGGCGGAGCCTGATGGACCACTGTCAGGCTTTGATCTTTGTGCGAGGCCCTTTCAAATCGGGCGATGCAGTTGTCCTCCTGATAGAGCTTGCCATCTGCCTTGTCCTCGTGACGCTCTTGCGACCAGGTCAACCGGTGTTGTATGGCCTGGTCGGTGTAATTCCGGATCGCGTCCCATTCAGAAGGGTGGAAAAGCTTCCAAAACCCATCCCTGCGGAACCAGGTCATTTGGCGTTTGGCATAGCGGCGGCTGTTGCGCTTGATGAGTGCTACGGCTTCCTCCAGCGTGGTTTGCTGATCGAAATAGTCGAATAACTCCTGATAACCAACGGTCTGCAGGGCAGTGAGGTGGCGTTTAGGGAATAAAGAGCGGGCTTCTTCCAGGAGTCCGGCTTTCAGCATCAGGTCGACGCGTTGGTTGATGCGCTCGTAAAGCATTGCTCTTGGCCATTGCAACTGCAGGTAGATGGGTTGGAAGGGCCGCTGTCCAACCGCTTTTTGGCGAAAGCTGGAAAAAGGCTTTCCGCTGGAACGACAAACGGATAGCGCACGGATGAGCCGGTGTGGATTCTCAAGGTCTACTTCGGCGTAGTAGTCCGGATCGGCGGCTTTAAGGGCCTCCTGCAGATAGGCAAGCCCATGGGCCTGAAAATCGGCCTCCACACCTGCCTGTACCGCTTTCGGGACTTCCGGGAAAGTATCCAGCCCTTCACAAACGGCTTTCAGGTAGAGCCCGCTACCACCGGTGAGGATGACGACCTCGTGTTTAGTGAAAAGCCCTTGCAGCAGCTTCAGCGCCTCTGTTTCATATTGCCCTACGCTGTAGTTGGTTTCTATGCTATGGCTGTCAATAAAGTAATGTTTAGCAGCCGCTAGCTCCTCTGCATCAGGCTTGGCGGTCCCAATCGTCATCTCCCGGAAAAACTGACGGCTATCGGCGGATACAATAACGGTATCGTAGTGCTGCGCCAGTTGAAGGGCGAGCCGTGTCTTACCACTTGCTGTAGGGCCGGAAAGGACAATAAGGTGCATAACGCTACAGGTTGTTCGTTGCGGCCAAAGTAGCGAAAATCCCGGATTCCATCGGGCAGGAACAACATTCTCGACCGTGTCGCAGTTTACTCCCCTGAAAAAATGATCTATCTTTACCAAAAAGCAGCTCACCTGATGATGAACCAATCCCGTCTTTTACTTTTCTTTTTTGCGCTAACCACTTTGACCTACATGGCATGCGATGACGATGGCGATATGCGTGCGCCTGTGGAGTATAATCCAAATTGCTGCGTGTACAGCACGATGCAGCGCGATGATGTGAACCAGCGATGGGAAGCTGTGATCGAATTAGCAACCGGTAATTGGGACACCATACCGGAAACCGTTCGGCCCGCAGCGAGTTTTCAGTTGCCCATTGGGGTTAACCGCCTGAATGACTTTTCCGGCAACAGACACCTTTACACCGATTTCAACGGGGTTAATCTGGTGGTGCAGGATCTGGCCACCTTCGACACGACGAGGCTTGCACTGAATGATCCGGAGACCGGACAGAAAATTGAGGGGTCACTTTTCCTGCAGGAAGGCCGGAACAGCGATGAGTACTTCCTGTACAGCGGACTGGAAGGGCGCGTGTACGGTATTGACCTGGCAGCCCGGTCTTTAAGCGTAGCTTTGGATACTTTCCCTCTGGGATTTGACTTGCTGAACGACTTCGTCTACAGCCCTTCTGAAAACTATTTTGTTTTCATGGGACAGATCAATCAGGGGTTCACCGAACGGTTGTACACGGCTACGATTTACGATAATGCCAGCAAGAGCCTTGTGGCCCGCGATACCTTCCCGCAGCGGCTTTTTGGCTTTGTCCCCGACCCAGATGTGGGTCGTATGTTTGCCCTGACCTTTCCGGAGAATCAATTTGGCTACCGCTTGTACGAGGTACAATTCCGGGGTACGGACGGGCTGTCTTACACGGAGCTATCGGCTGAGAACCTCGCGATCGGGCAATTGTCAGAGCAGTTGCAAACCCTGCACACCGCCAGCAACAGCTACCTTTGCTATGGCGAATCACCGCCCTTCAAAGTGATCTATCAGCTGGATTTAGATAGTGGCGATTTGCGGGCGCAGATTGTGCTTGAGGAATTTGGTACAATGGTTAAATTGGATGGGGAGTAAGCCACAGCATAAAAACCTCTGTAAGCAGAAATAACTGAATATCAGTAAAAAACGTTTTTTCCTATTCCGGAAATCAGGAAAAGGAGATATTACCGGAAAAAGCATGAGCACCGAATCCACCCGCCCCGAATGGCTTCAGGAAGCCGAGCAGCACCTCATCCGCTACTGCGAAAATTTCAGTGATGTCCTGATCACCAAAGCATCGGGAGCCTATCTTTATACCGATGACGGGCGTCAGATATTGGATTTCACCTCCGGTCAAATGTGTGCCATCTTTGGCCACAGCCATCCCCGTATTGTGGAGGCCTTGCACCGGGGCACGCAGTCTTCCATTCATTTGCTGAGCGCGATGTTGTCGCCTTCCGTCATTGAGCTGTCCCGGCGTTTAGCGGAATTGCTGCCGCCCGAGCTGTCCCGGGCTATGTTCCTTTCCACCGGGGGCGAATCCAATGAGATGGCGATCCGTATGGCGAAGCTGGTAACGGGCGGCTTTGAGGTGGTTGGGTTTACAGGGTCCTGGCACGGCATGACAGCAGGTGCACAGTCCCATACCTACTCCCTTACGCGCCGGTCTTACGGCCCGGTCATGCCTGGAAGTTATGCCATTCCTGCCCCGAACAGTTACCGGTGCCCGGTGAAGCACTGCACCGGACAATGCGACAACACTTGTCTTGATGTAGGTATGGATCTTGTCGACCGGCAGTCCGTTGGGGCTTATGCGGCGGTGATTGTAGAGCCGGTGTTGAGTGCGGCGGGTATCATAGAACTGACTCCGGAATACCTGAAAGCCTTGAAAGCGCATTGTGAGGCCCGTGGCCTGCTGCTCATTTTCGACGAGGCTCAAACCGGAGTTGGCCGTTTGGGCGATAACTTTGGATTTGAGCAGAGTGGGGTCGTGCCCGATTTTCTGACGCTCTCCAAAACGCTCGGCGGAGGGCTGCCGCTTTCTGCCGTGGTTACCAGCGACAAGCTGGAGCAGGATTGCTATGATAAAGGCTTCATCAGTGTTACTTCCCATGTGTCTGATCCATTACCCGCTGAGGTGGGCGTGACGGTGTTGTCTATTCTGGTGGAAGAAAAGATGCAGGAACGCGCTCAGAAAATGGGGGATTACCTGAAAAGAGGGCTGAAGGAGTTGCAGGAGCGCTTTGAATGCATAGGGGACGTCAGAGGCAGGGGGTTATTGCTGGGGATGGAAATTGTGAAAGACCGGGCATCCAAAGTGCCGGACCCCGAACTGGGCAGCAAAATTGCAGCGCAATGCCTGAAAAACGGGTTGAGTATGAACATCGTCCGCATCAAAGGCTACGGAGGGGTATTCCGCATCGCTCCTCCGCTGACCATCACACAGGAAGAGCTCGATCAGGGTATTGATATTCTGGAACGGTCCATTCGTGAAGTTTTAAGCATCTGAACTAGCTGGAGGAAATTTCTGACGTTTGAGCAGTGCTGGTGTAGGTTTTTGTGCTATATTGCCATTGTAAAATGTACATCTCCTAAAATCTACCAGAATGACAAACGAGCAAATCTTCACCGTTCTTGCCGAGCACCAACTTTTCGAAGGTATTTCAAGGGAAGACCTGCAATGCCTGGCCCGCTCGGCAAGGCTACGGTCGTATCACAAGAATAGTCTGGTATTTGACCAGTCAGACCAGAAAATGCGGCATTTTTTCCTAATCCTGGAAGGCCGTTTTGAGCTGCACCTTCAGAATTACCACAACAAGATCATGCACCCTGGCGAAGTCTTTGGTGAAGTGGCATTTTTTAGCAACGAGCACCGGACAGGCAGTGTGGTTGCACTGGATAAATCCAGACTGTTGGCCTTTCCCCGTTCTGTTTTCTTTGAGCAGGAGGAGCTGTCAGCAGAAGCCAAAGTCAATATATTGCGCCGTCTGACGAATCAGATCATCAAGTACCTTTCTCACAACCTGCAGCGTTCGTCAGCTGTTCTGGTTAGCCGGGGTGAGAATATTAAAGTGGAGTTCAAAGCGTCCTACAATCGTAGCCCCGGGGCAAAGGCGGTTATACTCAGAACGGTAGCGGCAATGCTCAACTCTGAGGGCGGCAGTATACTTCTGGGCATTAAGAATGATGGAGAAGTACTCGGGCTTAACGGCTTGGATGCAGAGTCACTGGACCAGGCGGTGACAAGCCTGATTAACCATATTCTGGACAAGCTGGGCAAAGAGCACTGTGACCTTATTGACGTGTATGGTGATGAAATCAATGGGAAAACCATCCTCCGTATCGACTGTACGCCAAGCAAGGTGCCTGTATTTACGCCCGTAGCCTTACCCCAACCTGCGGCCAACGGCAAACCGAAATCAAAAAAGCAAAAGGGCAAAAAGAAGCAGCCTAAAGTTCCTACCCAATATGAATATATTTTTTTCCGGCGCACCGGCCCGTCCAATACCACGCTGAAAAACCGCGATCTCGTGCCTTACCTCAAAAAGCGGTTCTTTCTGCCCGAAGAAGCAGCTGTTGCTAACGGATAAGAAAAACCGCGCATAAAAAAGGGAAGCCGAAATGGCTTCCCGAAATATTGAATCGATTTTTGTCGATTCCCCCTTGCTTGTTGCTTTTGTGTTGTGTTGTGTTGGGACAATTTAGTTGCACACTGTTTAGTACTGCTCTGGCAACTGTTGATACAAATTTAGGGTACAACGGCATAGAGTGCGTTAACAAATGTTGCAATCTTGTTCACTTATGTTGCATTTCGGTCTTTATTGCTGATAATCAAGCTTTTCCAGAAGCTTCGCTGGGAGGGTAGCCATATCTTTCCTTAAACTTTGTAGCAAAGTACTGAGGGCTGCTGAAGCCCACTTTATGGCTGATTTCCCCAATGGAGAGGCCGGGTTGGCGAAGCAGTTCCATAGCTTTTTTCAACCGGTAGTTGCGCAGGAACTCCGATGCGGTCTGACCGGTCAGCGCTTTAAGCTTGCGGTGCAACTGAGACCGGCTAAGCAGGAGAACACTGCTTAGTTGCTCAACGGAAAACTGCTCATCGGTAAGGTGGTCTTCTATTGCGGCGTAAGCTTTTTGCAGGAACTCGTGTTCGAGGTCAGGGACAGGGGAGGGAGGTGCCCCTTCATTTTCTCCGAGAAAGTATTGCTGCAGGCGGGCGCGCTGCTCCAGTAAATTGTGGATCTGAGCCATCAGCTCCTCTGCATAAAAAGGCTTGGACAAATAGGCATCTGCTCCGGTTTTGAGCCCGGTCAGCCGGCTTTTTAGCGCAGATTTAGCCGTCAGCATCACTATAGGAATGTGACTGGTGCGAATGTCCGCTTTCAGTTGAGCTGTCATTGCATAACCATCTAATCTTGGCATCATCACATCGCTGATGATGATATCCGGCTGGGTGGCAGTGGCGATCTGTAAGCCTTCCACACCATCCTGGGCAGTAGCCAGGTCAAAATCTTCACCAAGGACGCTGCACAAAAAGTCACGGAGGTCCTTATTGTCTTCTACAATCAGAATCGTAGTGCCCTGTTGCGCAGAGGCAGGAGCGGATGGTTCAGCCGTTTCTCCGGCAACACTATCGCTACCTGCGATCTTTTCACCGGACAAGGCCGTATATAGTGGAAGTTCCAGTGTAAACCGAGACCCTTTACCGGGCTCGCTGTCCAGATGGATACTGCCGCCAAGCTTTTGGGCCAGCTCACTGCAGAGGGCAAGGCCAATGCCTGTCCCCCCGGCCGACCTGGTGGAAGAATCGTCAACCTGGTAAAACCGGTCGAAGATCCGTTCGTGGTGCTCCGGTGCGATGCCCGGCCCGGTGTCCTCCACACTGATTTTAACTTTCTGCCGGTCGGGCATACCCGTTGCTGAGACCTTGATCTCACCATTATCTGGTGTGAATTTTAGCGCATTCGACAGTAGGTTGTGTATGATTTTGCTCACCTTTTCTGTATCCATTTCCACCCATTTCAGATGGGGGCGGACGGTGATTTCCAGCTCAAGTTTGATGGCTTTGTCCTGGGCTGCGCCTTCGTAATCCTTCAAGATAGAGACCAGCAACTGATTCAGGTCTGCCTGCTGCAGCTTGACCGAGATTAGCCCTTCTTCCAGCCGGTTGATATCCAAAAGCTGGTTAACGAGTTGGAGCATACGCTCACTGTTGCTAATGATCAGCTCCGCCCATTTTTGCCCGTTTCTACCTCGCAGCATTGCCTCAAGCTGTCTTGCCGGTTCTAAAATCAACGTGAGCGGCGTCCGGAATCCATGAGTGATATTAGAGAAGAAATTGGACTTCATCCGGTCCAATGCAGCCAGGCGTTCTGCTTCTCGTTGTTCGTAGGCCAACTGCGTCTTCAGACGGGCCCGGTTGACCTGAAAACGGTAGGCAGCGTAAAATAATGTAAAAACTAACGCCAGGTACATGAGATAGGCCCAAGTGGTTGCCCACCAGGGAGGGCTAATGGTGACATTAAGAGTCGCTGGCTCTGTACTCCAGGTATCCTCATTATTGGCGCCCCACACTTGAAAGGTATATTGTCCGGGCGCGAGGTTGGCATAAGCTACTTCCCGCCTTGTACCTGCATCAACCGGGGCATCATCCAGCCCAACCATCTGATAGCGGTACCGGTTGTTCTGTGAGGCTGCGTAATCGAGGGCTGCAAACTGGAAAAAGAGCTGGTCCTGATGGTGCCTGAGCTGAATGTGGTCGATGAGCTCAATGGGCTTGCCGGTATTGGCATCTTCAATGGCTTCCTGCCAGGGCATATTATTAATGTTCAGCCCGGTAAGGTAAACTTTTGGGGGTAGGCTGCTTAGTTTGACCGCTTTGGGGTGGAACACATGCACGCCATTGATGCCACCGATAAGGAATCGCCCATCCCTGGCCCGGTGGTAGGACGAGGTGTTGAACTCATTGCTTTGCAGCCCATCGGCAGAAGTATAGTTCTTAAAGGTGCCCTGCTCAGGCTGGTATTTGGACAGCCCACGGTTGGTGGTGACCCAAAGGTTCCCTTCTTCATCAGGCAGCAGGCCGTAGGCTACATTATTGGGTAGCCCATCTTTTGTGGTAATGGCTTTGAAGGTCCCCGCTGTGGTGTCAAATTGGTTAACCCCGCCCCCCTTTGTGCCAATCCAGAGTATGTTAGCCTCTCCGGGTCGGCTGCAGATGCTCAGTACATAGTTTTCACTGATACTGTGTGGGTCATTGGGGTCAAAATTGTAAACCTGGTGGTCAAAGGTGCCTGCAGAGGTGCGTTGTAAGCGTAACAGCCCATACTGCGTACCCGCCCAAACGACGTCCGATGTACCTTCGTAATAAAAGGCAGTAATGGCAGCGTTTTCCTGCCGCTCGTCAAACCAGTCTGACATGGAGTAATACTGGAAGGTTTCGGTGTCAGGTTGGAAAATAGCCAGTTGTCCATTCCGGCTGGAAAACCATATGTTTCCATTTCGATCTATAAACAGGGGAGAATCGGGATTAGGCTTACAGGTATACCGGAAAGACCGTACTTCACCTGTTCGTTCATTAATTTTTACAAGAGCAGTTTGTTTTTCAATAATTGGGTAGTGAAACCAGAAAATATCAGGTTCCGGATTGAGGACCCAGGTGGCTTTCTCTATCCAGGAAGGGAAGGCGGCAGGTAGTTCATAATTTCCGTTATCCGGATTCAGGACACGTAGTGATACAGCCACCCACACCCAGCACCTGCCTTTCAGGTCGGTATAGAGTTGTCGGGTACTGGTGCCTGGTAGTAAGTGGTTAAAGCGGGTATTGGAGGGATTGTATTTCCGGATACCGTAGCCATTGGTGCCCAGCCAAACTACCCCGGTACGGTCGACGTATACGGTGGGGGTGAAATAAGAAGCCTTAGTTGTGAACAGGACTTCAAGTTGCTCCGCTCGGTTGCGCTCGGGATGTATTTTATACAGCCCTGCCGAAACGCCCCATACCGTGCCGGACTTATCGATTGTTACATCTGGCAGGAAGCCCCGGAGTTTTTCAGGGAGTGGGATGTCCCAGCTATACCTTTCATGGTAAATTTTGATTTCCTGGTTAGTGGGTAAGATCAGATATCCCGCTTTGGTCATTTTCATGCTTCGGAATCCGAAGGGGGCCTCAATACTTTGGGCATTCACTTCATCCGATATCTCCTCCCATTCCTTGTAGTTGTTCCGGTCCAGCCGGAAAAGCTGGTTGCTGATAGCAAAATAGGGGGTGTCGGATACGGTGGACAAGCAAGTGGTAACACTACTGAAGTTAGGGTTTGGGATCGGCTCAATGGGATAGCTTTTGATTCTGCTGCTGAGTTGGGCGCTTTCCAATCCTTGCCAAAGGGCTTCGCCTTCAGGTACTACGAGCCTGCATAAGCCTCTACCGGTGCCTACTCAGAAAATGCTGTCATTTTGCTGTTCGACACTGAAAATCCGATTAGAATTTAACCCACGGCCAGGAGGTTCTTCATAGTCGAGTTTGTAAAAGCGGGCGCTAGTGCGGTCGAAAACATTAAGCCCGTTGTTGTGCGTGCCGACCCACAGCCGGCCAAAGGAATCTTCGAATAGAACATTCACAACATGGCCGGAAAGCGAAAAGGAATCAGAAGGAAAATGGCTATACAGCTTAAAGTTATAGCCATCATAACGGTTGAGCCCATCTTTAGTGGCAAACCACATAAACCCCAGGCTATCCTGAAGGATATCGTGTATCATACCCTGCGTTAGCCCATCCTCGATGGTCAGCTCATCGAGCTCAACAGTCTGTGCATATTGGATTGTCAGACCTGCCAGTAACAAGAATATCGTAACAGTGAGGCTTCTCATCAGGTTAAAAGTAGCGATTTAGGGTGAGGTTACCTGCCAGTGAGGCAATCTTCTACACATCCTTGACAAAGGTTTACGGTCTTTTCCTACAGAAGGATACGAAAACGGGCAAGAAACCGGATTAACAGCTCGTTAACAAAACTTCAATGCTGATTAACGGGAGCTTATGTAGCATTCCCTACTTTTGTAGTTGTACAAAAAAAGGGAATTGACCGGGAGAACTATTTACAAAACCCATTGTTCCCACTTTTAACTTAAATCCAAAACTAAAGTAAAATGTTAAAGCAAATCAAAGTTCTGATGTTCGCCCTGTTGGCGGTAGGTTTTGTAGCAAGCTGTAACAACAGCGAAAGCGCAGCTCAGGAAGAGGCGCGTGAGGACCTGTCCAACAATACAGTACAGCCTGCCAACCAGGCTGCTGCCCAGCCTGCTGCTGCTCAGCCTGCTGCTCCTGCTGGCCCAACGACGACTATGACTTTTGAAGAAACAGAATTTGACTTCGGTACCGTTAACGAAGGCGAGAAAGTTTCTCACACTTATACTTTTACCAACACTGGCGACGAGCCATTGATCCTCAGCAACGCAAAAGGCAGCTGCGGTTGCACCGTTCCCAGCTGGCCACGTGAGCCAATTGCTCCTGGCGCTACCGGCGAAATTACTGTTGAGTTCAACTCTAAGAACAAGAAAGGCAAGCGTAACCAAAAGGTAACTATTACTGCAAATACGAACCCACCACAGAGCTTCATCTACCTCAAAGGTGATGTGACGCCTGCAGCTGGTGATGCTACTCCTGCGGTAACACAGTAAGACAGAAAGACTTTCAAAAGTCAGATCAACAAAGAGGCCCGCAAATCCGGATGGTTTTGCGGGCTTTCGTATTTTTGCGGCATGAAGAACTACCTATCGCTGGTCAAATTCAGCCATACTATCTTTGCCCTGCCATTTGCTTTGCTGGGCTTTTTTCTGGCCACGCTGGAGTCGGAGCAAGCGTTGAGCTTCCGGCTGTTTTTGCTGGTTGTCTTGTGCATGGTTTTCGCCCGCAGTGCGGCTATGGCTTTCAACCGCTATCTTGACCGGGATATTGATGAGCAAAATCCCCGTACGGCTACCCGGGAAATTCCTGCCGGCGTGATTTCCCCCAAAGCGGCTCTGGCTTTTGTCCTTACCAATAGCCTGCTTTTTATCGCAACGACCTGGTTTATTAATGAACTGTGCTTCCTGCTTTCACCGGTGGCTTTGCTAGTCATTTTAGGCTACAGCTATACGAAGCGTTTTACCTTCCTTTGCCACTTTGTGCTTGGGCTGGGGCTGTCTCTGGCACCAATCGGAGCTTACCTTTCGGTTATCGGGCAGTTTGATTTGATACCGGTATTGTATTCGGGCGCTGTTTTACTGTGGGTATCCGGCTTTGATATCATTTATGCTTTGCAGGACGACGAATTCGACCGCTCTCTTTCCCTGAACTCTGTGCCGGTAAAAATGGGGCGCCCGGGCGCACTTCGCCTCTCTAACCTTCTGCATGCCGGAAGCGCTGCTTTTATCCTCGCTGCGGCCTGGCAACTTCAGTCTGCTTACCCGGAATTTCAATGGCTGCATTGGTTGGCTGCGGTGGTTTTCCTCGGTCTGCTATTCTACCAGCACACCCTGGTCCGCCCGGATGACCTCAGCAAGGTGAACATTGCTTTCTTTACGACCAATGGCATCGCCAGCCTGCTATTTGGCGGATTGGTCATCCTGGACATCTACCTGTAAGCATTTATTCCTGACGCCGCTCCCCGGGGTTTACATGCCTGGCTTTGATACGGGCACCTTCCCGCTGAGCAGTTTGGCTGTTCTTAAGCCCCCAAAGCTGATCGCTGGCATGGCGCATGGCTTTTTTCAGGTCCACAATCGGATGGGGGTAGTCTTTCCCCAGCTCGAAGCCAAGGAATTGACGTTCAAGCGGCGGTATTTCCCATGGGGCATGAATAGAATCATCAGGCAGCTTAGATAACTCTGGCACCCACTGCCGGATAAAATCTCCATGCGGATCATGCTTGCGGGAATTGAATACCGGATTGTAAACCCGTATGGTGTGAATGCCGGTGGTGCTGGCCTGCATCTGAAATTGAGGGTAGTGGATACCGGGCTCAAAGTCCAGGAACTGCCTCGCCAAATGATGTGCCCCTGCCTGCCACGGCTGCCAAAGGGTGTGCGTGAGAAAGGAAACCAACATGGCACGCATCCTGAAGTTGATATAGCCGGTGGCATTGACGCAGCGCATAGCGGCATCTACCATAGGGAAACCGGTCCGACCCGTTTGCCAGGCCTCTACTTTCGCTTGATCTGTTTCAGTTCGTAAGTGGTTGAAGGCAGGATTGAAATTCTCAAATTCTATTCGGCATTCGCTTTCAAATTTCTGTATAAAGTGGTCACGCCAGCGCAGACGGGACAGAAAGTTGTTGAGGTCCCGTTTGTCTGTCACCAAATGCCGGTGCTGCCAGCTGTATTGATAGGTCTGCCGAAGACTGATATTGCCCCAGGCTAGATAGGGTGAAATCCGGCTGCAGGACCTGCGGCTGGCCAGTGGCTTGGAAATCATACGGGAGTAGCCGTTGATCCTTTCTCCTTTGAAAAAGCTTCGCAGGTACTGCCAGGCTTTGCGCTCACCACCGGGCTGAAAGGTGGCGTCAGGCACTTGGTACGCTTTGGGAAGGGGTGGGCCGGCAAGCGCCTCCTTTAAGTTTTGCGGCAGTTCAAACAATTGGAGCTTTTCGATCGGGTATACGGGTATCGGAGATTCAATGTAGGCATACCACTGTTCCCGCCAACCTTCCCGGTTGGGGCGCCCCCTTTGTACACCTGAAAATGGAAACTCCTGCCAGTTGATGCCGCGCTCCTTAAACCATTGGGCACAGGCAATATCCCGGTCGAAGGTGGCACTTACGCCGATTTCCTCATGGCTGTATACGTTGCGTACCTTAAAATGCGTACATAAATCCTCAAACAACGGAAGTACTTCCCGGTGCGCGATAAGCATAGCCCCTGGCAAGCGGGATGCCATACACTGAAGGGACTCCCAGACAAAGCGCCAGTGCCGGTCGCTATAGTCAGGGTGGCGCAGCAAACCGGGCTCAAAGCAGTAAAGCAGCAACACCGGCCGCCCACCTTTGGCCGCTGCCTCCAAAGGCGGATGGTCATGAAGGCGGAGGTCGCGCTTCAGCCAGACCATGTCTATTTCTGGTTTACTCTGCTTCACGATACCTTTAACAGAGTAGCTCACTTTTTGTTACTCGGATGCACTTAGCTGTAGGCGCTTTCCATTTTACAGGCTTGAGGAGTAATATTTTTACAAACAGAGGACAATAGCTCAAGTATTTGAAAACTAGTTGATTATCGTCTTTTAGGACTAAAGAATTTTAGAGCTGGCAGGTGGTTCTGGCAAAAAAGTCAGCTCGTGGGAACCCTTACCGTTTATTTTGATGTTAGGGTGGTTGTTAATCCAATATTAATTCTGTTTTATTTTTCGAAAGCCGTACACCGTATGGTTTAAGGAATTTGTATTTTAGTCAAAAATCCACCTAATTCATGAAATGGCGAAAACTTAACGGCGAAAGGATTGAGTTGCCTGTCAAAGAAGCGGTAGAGCAAACGATTCTTCGGGAGAAAGCCGCCGGGCACCGCCTCAAGGTTTGCATCGGTTCGGATTCTCAGGTGCGGGGCACGCACATTGAATTTGCGACCGTCATCGTTTTTCTGCGTGAAAAGAAAGGCGGCTTTATGTTCATCCACAACACCCGGGAGCGGGCCGGTATGGGGCTGCGCGAGCGGATGATTACGGAGGTGGCCAAGTCAGTAGAAGTGGCCTACAGCCTCTGTGACTTGCTGGACAAGCATAACGTAGAACTGGAAGTCCACGCCGACATCAATACCGATCCGGAGTTCCAGTCCAATGTGGCACTCAAGGAGGCAATGGGCTACATCCTGAGCATGGGCTTCGTGTTCAAAGCAAAACCCAATGCTTTTGCCAGTTCTTCCTGCGCCGACAAAGTCGTATAATCTAACCCGGGTCACTCGCCCGGGTTATTTTTTTCGGGGGTCATCAAAAGGTACAGCCTTTAATTTAGGTTCGGGTACCGGTTGAATTTGGCGCTCAAATGCCAGCATTCGCTGCTCCAGTTCCCGGGCTTTGTCTGGGAAATCTTCCATTAGATTGGTGGTTTCGTTCGGATCCTCTGCCAGGTGGAACAACATCGGACCGTGAGGTTTCAGGTGCTGCCGATAGGGATTGTTGACGACCGGGCGCATGTATTTCCAGTCGCCAGACCGGATACTGCGCAGGCTTTCGTTAAAATAAAAGAAAAAGTCGCGGCTCTGCGTTTTCCCGTCTTCAAAGAGCCATTCGCTGATATCCTGGCCATCGTAGGGGCGATCCTCGGGCAATTGTCTGCCTGTGAGCCGGGCAAAGGTAGGCAGCCAATCGGTCATGAGCAGGGGCTCGGCGATATCCTGTGCCGGTTTGATTTTGCCGGGCCACCAGGCAAGGGTCGGGACTTTAATCCCACCTTCGTAGGTAGTCGCTTTGTGCCCTCTGAGCCCACCGGTCTTGCCTCCGCCCTTAGCAGCCGGACCGTTGTCGCTGCTGAAAACGACCAGGGTGTTTTCTGCAATACCAAAATCCCTTAAAGCCTTCAGTACTTCCCCCACACTGCGGTCCAGTTCCTGCACCACGTCCCCGTATTTGCCATAAGGCGAAGTCCCTGCATACTCGGCAGAGACATGCAGGGGTTTATGCGGGAAGGTGTGCGGGATATACAGAAAAAAAGGCTGCTCCCGGTGTCGCGCGATGAAGTTGATGGCCTCGGTGGTGTAGCGTTGCGTAAGCGTAGGCTGATGTGCAGGCTGACTAATGATTTTACCATTGCGCATTAGGGGCAAAGGCGGGTCTTTGCGGGGCTTCCACTCCATATCGTTGCTGTACGGAATGCCGAACCAGTAGTCAAAACCATGCTCCATAGGCAGGAAAGGCGGCAGATGCCCCAAATGCCACTTGCCAATTATTCCCGTTGCATAGCCAGCCTCCTTGAATAGCTCCGCCATCGTGTACTCGGTACTGTCAATGCCCTGAAGGCTGTTAGGGAAAAAGACCCGTGTAACGCCGGAGCGCACCTGATAGCGGCCGGTCAGCAGGCTCGTACGGGAAGGAGAGCACACAGGAGAAGTCACGTAGAAATTGGTAAAACGTATGCCTTCCGCCGCCATCTGATCGAGGTAAGGTGTGTGGATGGAGTCCGCGCCGTAACAGCTCAGGTCGCCGTAGCCCAAGTCATCGGCGTAGATGAAGATGACATTTGGAAGAGTAGAACCCGGACTTTGGGCTAGTCCCGGGATAAACCACCATAAGGCAGTCAGAAAGATAAGGGTCTGTCTAATTTTCATGGCTATTCATTTTATAAAGGACATCCTGCGCCGCCCGTTTATCGTACGGCCGCTCTTTCTGACCAGCAATGACTTCCAATTCTGACCGGAATGTTTCCAGTTCTTTAGGTGTGAAAATCAACGCCTGGTCAATAGCATAGGCACGGACCATAGGGTCTTCGTTTGCCAGCCAGGTTTCGAATAGTTCAAACGCCTGGTTTCTTGCGCCCAGCTGATAGAAAGCACCGATCAGGGTAAGGTGGACCGGGGATTCGGTGTCCGCAGCAAGCTTTTCTAACTCTGGCATCAGGGCTCGGTGTTCCGGGCCTGTGCTGCACCGTATGGCCTGCAGTGCCCAATAGCGAAAGGGTTGGGAAAGGGCAAGCCAGTTGCGGATGGAATCCACAGGCTCTACCTCCCATGAACTGGCGGCATTAGCGACATTCAGTAAGCGGGCGTAAGGGTAATCGGGTTGGGTAATCCGCGCTCTCCAGTCAATATTCGCCGATCCCTTTCTCAGTAATTCAGGCACCAGCCCCAAATCACGGGTTTGGATCATCCATTCATCCAGCTGTTGGCCGAGGCTGTCCCGGATGGCTGAATAGCCGGGTTGGTCAGCCAGGTTGTTGATGTTGTGCGGGTCAGCACTGATTAGATAAAGCTCCTCGGAGGCTCTGGGCTGCCAAAACCGGTGTTGTATAGGATTGCAGCGGTTGTTCCGGCAGGCTTCCTCCCAGGAGCGCTGCGAAGGGGCCCGCCACTGATAGTTGACGTGCTGCCCGTTGGGCCGATAGGGCATAAAATTGCGGATATACCGGTATTTAGGGGTGCGCACCGCCCGTCCAAAATCAAGGGTGGCATCCATGCGCTCTTTAAAATTATAAATGGCTGGCTTTGGGGCAGTGGCGAAGAGGCCCAGAAAGGGCTTACCCTGCATGTGTTCCGGTGGCTTAATGCCCGCCAGCGAAAGCACACTTGGGGCAAAGTCCACAAAGCTAACCATTCGGTCCGTCCGCTTACCGGGGGCATATCCGGGGAATAAATCCCGGTATTGTTCTGGTATCCGGACCAGCAGTGGGATATGCGTGCCCGATTCGTACAAAAAACGCTTTCCACGGGGCAAAGCACCGCCGTGGTCGCTGTAATAGAAGATAATGGTCTTTTCGTACAGCCCGTCCGTTTTGAGTTGCGCAATGACTTGACCGACCTGCTCGTCCATCTGCATTACCCGATCGTAGTACTGTGCCCAGTCCCTGCGGATCGTATCGGTATCCGGGTGGTAGGGTGGGAGTGGGACTTTGTTCGGATCGTGCACTAACGGTTCCTTTCGGTTGTGAACCTGGCTTTCATGTGAAATACCGATGTTGTGGACATGAAAAAAGGGTTGATCTTGCCGACGATTTCTATAATGAGCTGATTTGCTGGACGCATTCCAGGTTTCTGGCTGGTCCAGGCTATTGTAGTCAGTCTTGGATCGGTTGGTACAATGATATCCCGCTTCCCGCAGATAGTTTGGGAAAAAACGCACAGCCGGGTCAATATGATAATAGCTGCGCATGCCCGCCGTACCCATCGCACTGGCATAGGTGCCGGTGATGATCGTGAAACGCGAGGGTGCACAGACCGGCGCACTGGCAAACGCATGGTCAAAAGCCATCGCATCCTCAGCCAGCCGGTCGAGGTTGGGTGTTGTGGCAAATTCATCGCCATAGCAGCCAAGCAGAGGGCTGTTGTCTTCACTGACAATCCAGAGGATGTTAGGCGTATCGGCTGGTTCCGGCTTCGGATTGAGAAAGAAAGACAAGAAGGAAAGTAAGGTCAGGCTCCAGGGCATAGTAGCGGGTTTTCATCAAAAAAAGGAAGATTTCAATAGCCAGCTGTAATGACCTGTCCGTTAAACAATCAATATTTTATATCTTTCCTGCAAAAACCAGCCCCTATGACTCCATTTATCGCAGAATTCATCGGCACCTTTCTGCTCATTTTACTGGGCAATGGTGTGGTCGCCAACGTTGTGCTTCAAGATACGAAAGGGCATAGCGGAGGATGGATTGTTATCACGGTAGGCTGGGCTATGGCGGTTTTTGTGGGCGTCCTGGTGGCGCAGGATTACAGCGGTGCGCACATCAATCCGGCGGTCACTGTTGCTTTGGCAGTTGGTGGTAAGTTTGCCTGGTCAGAGGTTGGGGGCTATGTGCTGGCGCAGGTGCTTGGGGCGGCTGTGGGTGCAAGTTGTGTGTGGCTGACTTATATTCAGCATTACCGCACTACAAAAGACCCCGTACTCAAGCTGGCCACGTTTAGCACCATCCCGCAAATCCGCCACAACGGTGCGAACCTTTTTTCAGAAATCATCGGCACATTTGTGCTTCTGATTGCCGTATTTTTTCTCACTGGCCCCAACATTCCGGTAGGTGACCCGAGCCGTCCGGTTGGACTAGGTTCTCTGGGGGCATTGCCCGTTAGCCTTGTGGTTTTAGCCATTGGCCTCAGCCTGGGTGGCACCACCGGCTATGCCATCAACCCGGCGCGTGACTTAGGGCCACGTATCGCACATGCGCTCCTGCCCATACAGGACAAAGGCAGCAGCAACTGGGATTATGCGTGGATACCTATCGTGGGGCCGCTGGCCGGCGGTGCTTTTGCGGCTTTGCTTTACGGGTTATTGCAGGCATAGACTATAATATCCAAAACCCCAATTTATGAAAACCAGATGTACACTAATCCTCCTTTTAATCTTAGGGGGCATCACCTTACTGAATGCTCAGAGGAACACTGTTTGGACAGCCCGCCGCATCTACGACTACTTTTATGCGGAGGGGCACTTTGGTTTCCTTCCGGCAGATGGGATCCACTTCATGGCGAATGCTGGTGCCGGCATAAAAATTACACCCCACCATTATCTAGGGGCAGAATTTACTGTCTTTGGCGTCAGTGGTTTGGGGATAAGTACATCCGCTTCAGGCAGTTGGGGGCTGCAGTATCAGTACCGCTTCCGAAAATGGTACTTTCTTGCAAGTGGTGGGGAGCTGGATAAGGTGGATTTTACAACAGATGCCCCCTTGGAGTATTACTATACCGAAGCCCCCGAGCGGCTGGGCTATTTTCGGATAGGAGCCAAACACTGCTTTTGGGGGCTGCTCTGCGTGGGTTGTCAGTATGCGCAAAGCACTTCCTTTGATGGCTACGCCAGCGATTTTCCAGCGCCCGGCGAGCCAAGGTACCTGGAGTGGAGTGGGCCGGTGCAGGCGTTTACGCTTACTTTTGGTATGCTTTTGCAAAATCCTCCCGATTAATGGTAAGGAACAGTGGTTTAGGCTAGCCTAAGTCTAATCAGCAATGCTGTTTTTTGAACCCTCTAAAAGTGAGAACCATGAAAACGAAACAACTTATAATAGGTGCTGCTATTTTGGCCACGTCCCTGAATTTTCTTCATGCCCAAAGCGATGAAAAAAGCGAACGAAGGCCCTTTGCAGAGCGTATTTATGGAGAACTCAGTTTTGGGTGGCTCAGAGTTGAAATGACGAACTGGATGGGAAATCTAGCGGTAGGCTACAGAATAACGCCACATATTTATCTTGGAGTGGAGCGGGTTCCCGGGTTTTCGTCTCAGAATATTGGTCGTTCCCATGTTGTAGGTGATGGTTGGGGGATACAATCTCAACTGCGCCTGGGTAAATGGTATGCATTTGGAGGCAAAGGGTATTTAGGTAGTGCAGGTATTGGTACTGATGGTCCTGAACTAAATTTTACTTACGAACTGCCTTCCTCCTTTTCTTATTTTCGCTATGGCATGAAGTATTGCTTTAATCAGTGGTTTAGTCTGGGCTTCCAGTATGCGCAGAGCGACTATTTTGATGGTTATGCTGTAGACGACCCACCACATAGTGGAGGAGATATTCGTCCCTGGAGCTACCGGATAGAGTGCTTTACCATTAATTTAGGGTTGATGGTTCAGAAGGTCCCTAAAAAGAAGCATAAGAATTAAAAAGCGTGGTTTTTGCTAATCTTGTGCTTTAACCGTCACATCATAAGGGCCGTATGTACCCACACTTTCCTTTGGCCAAAAGCAGTGAAACCAGGCGTCAAGCCGATACTGCCCAGCCCTCAGCAGCAGGTCGTCAAAAGAAAAACGCTGGGTGATACTGTCCCGGACAATCACTTCCCGTTGCTCCGTCCCCACTTTTAGGTTGAGGCTGCCATGCCCGGGGAGGCCTTCATGGAAGAACAGCTCAAAGTCGTAGCTTCCGGACTTCGGTACCTCCACCGTCCAATACCCATGAGCCTCCGGGCTGCTCCACTGTTTGGTTGCGGGGCCTTTCCAGTCGTTTCGGTTGAGGCGCACGGGGTAGCCCTCAGGAGTGTGTAAGGCTACAGGGTGTTCTTTGAGCAGGGCGGGAGCTACTTTCATTTCTGCCTGCCAGTCCAGGAAGCTTTCGGACAGTTGCTGAACGACCTCGGGATATTGCTCACTTAGATCCTTGGTTTCGAAAGGGTCTGTTCGCAGATCAAACAGCTCAAAATCATCCGGCGCCTTTTCAAACCTGTACTTACCCACTAACTTAAAGGAATCTGTCCGTACGGCCATATTATGAAATCCCCTCGGATAACCCCGCTGCCACTGGAAAAACAGGGTGCGACCGCCGGCTACAGCTGCCACGTCGCCGGTAAGGGCGGGCAGAAAACTCCGGCCATCCAAAATGGCTTCGGGCGTAGTGCCCGTGAGTTCAGCCAGGGTAGGGAGGACGTCTATATGGGCGGCAATACCCGGTACGTCCCGGGCTGCACCAAAACCCTTGGGGAAATGCCAAAAGGAAGGCACCCGTATGCCCCCTTCGTACACCGATCCCTTACGTCCGTAAAACCCTGATTTGTAGCGGATCTGCTGCGGACCGTTGTCTGTTAGAAAATGAGGAGGGTGTTATCGGCCATACCAGCATCCTTTAGTGCTTGTTGTAGCCGACCTACATTTTCATCAATATTGGACACCATGGCATACACCTTACGGGCCGCTTCAATGTCCTTTGGCTTCATCCGCTCAAACTCATTGGACCCCTGAATGGCGAAGGTGTCAAACGGATAGGGCATATCCCGGTAACGGTCATAGGCTTCTTCCGGCACCTCCAGCGGCGTATGGGGCGCATTAAAAGCCAAATAAAGGAAGAAAGGCTGATCGCCTCCGGTTTGGACAAAGTCAATTGCGGCATCCGTAAAAACATCGGAGCAGTAGCCTTTTGCCTGCACCACTTTACCGTTATGCTCCAGCAGCGGGTCAAAGTAGCTCTGCCCTTTCCGGCTGAAGTTTTCGTAGCGGTCACCGGGTTGCTCCAGCCCTCCGGCAGCGTGTACAAGGGCCTCATCAAACCCCTGATCGTTGGGCCGGTAGGGATAGTTGTCTCCAAGGTGCTATTTACCAAAAGCGCCGGTGCGGTACCCGGCCGTTTTGAGTAGTTCGGCGATGGTTTGCTCCTCGGCTGCCATCGTTGCGCCCCCGGCGTAGGTGTCATACACGCCAGTCCGCAGCCCATATCGACCAGTCATAAGGCTGGCCCGGGTAGGGGCACAGACTGGCGAGACGTAAAACTCAGTCAGTCGTACACTGTGCCGGGCCAGGCTATCAAGCACCGGCGTGTGGATTAACGGATTGCCATGGTAACCCAGGTCGCCATGCCCCTGATCATCGGTGAGGATGAGGATGATATTGGGGCGTTCGGGCGTGTCTGCTTTCGGTTCAGGGCGAAGGGTAAAGCCGACCAAAAGCAATACGGGCACAACGAAGGTGATCAGATACTTCATACAGGGCTATTTTTCAAAGCGCAGCCAGCGGCCACTATAGCGTTCCAGTTCTATTGGGGCTCCTAATTTAAGGGATTCGCCGGTAATGGCGTCGGTAGCGTTCCGGTACTTGTAGTCGAAGGCCAGTTCGACCTGTTTCGCTTCTCCATCGTTGAGGAGGAAATAATGGTCTGCTTCCGGCGATGCCATACGGTAGACAATTGCGCCTTCACACCGGTAGAATGGCTGGTAATCAGCAAGGGTATGTCTGATTAGCCGCTCCTCTGCTGCCGTTTGGCCCGGCTTGAAGCAGTCCATGGAGGCTTGGAATCCGAGAATGACAGCGGTGCCTTTGCCCAGCTTGTTTTCGGTGATAGCCGGGTCGCCGGAATGATAGCGCTCCACCACCTCAGCGGAAGTCGGCGTCATATCGAGGGTAAAGCCGTGCAGAGTTTGTCCTTCCAGCCGGTAGTCCATATTGACGCCAGCGTACTGATATTCGTTGATGGTCACACCAAACAGCTTTTCGAGGGCACTGCCTTTATCGGAGTAAAGCAGGGCGCCATTTTCGTCGTACCAGGCCGAGGGCATATCGATGACAACCCGCCCGCCGTTTTCCACATATTCGGTAAGAATACCGATGATTTCCGGGTCAATAGCGATGACAAACGGCAGATAGATGACCCGGTAGCGCCCGGCCAGCCCTTTGCGGAGATCTGAGGGGGTTACATATTCGTAAGGCACATTGTGGTTGATGAGTGCCCGGCTTACCCCGGTGCGCGCATCAATCGGCAGTTGCTTAAAGATATCTCTGCCCTGTATGGACATCGCTGCCCAGTAAGCTTCGTTTTCCCAGTCGGTGTACACTCCGACAAACGGCTCCTTGTGCCCCTGCCAGATCTCATCCCGGTACTTTTGAGCAGCTTTGCCTATGGCACCAGCGCGGATGGCCTTTTCGGTTACTTTATTGTGGCGGTCAAGCAAAGCGTATTCCCCGGCTTCCCATCCAGCGGTGCGCATGCTCCACGACCATAGCCCAAACCCCTTGTAACCCGCCGCGAGGTAGGTAAGCATAAGTTGTGTAATAATGCCTTCGTCTACAGTAAACCCATTGCCACCTTTGCCGCCACTGAACTGCTGCGGGCCACCGGTAGACTCCCAGGTAGCCGACCAGCCGCCCTTGAAGTAGTCGTTGGTCAGGGCAGCTTGCATGTAAACGGGGCGGGTGATCTCATGCTGCACCTCATCAAAATGCCACGCCAGGTGGATGGAAGGGTAAAAAGAGCCGTTGGGGGTCATCAGCTCGGCAATGCCTTCCATATCGACGCCCCGCCAGGAAAAGGGCAGGAACATACCCATTTCACCTCCGGCCCGATAGGGTGGCACGGGGTCGAATGCGTTGTGGCGGTCAATTTTGTTCTCCTGTGTCCACTTCAGGCGCATATCGGCTTTGAATCGGAAAATGTCGCGCAGGTGGCGGTACTCCTTATTTGGGATCTGCTCCCAACGCTCGTTGAAGTCGGCCCAGGATGTAAAGGGCTTCCCACCGGGTGCCAGCAGCACATGGTGCATATTGTAAGCGTAGTTGAGGCTGTCAATACTGCCGTATTGTTCCCGGACCCAGTCTAAAAACACCGGCTTGATTTCATCTGGCAGCTTATGCCCTACGCCGCCGGTATTAGGATGCGGAATCTTATCCGGCTCATGCTGGCCGGTAGCCTGTACCAGTTCCTGCCGGCGGAGGATACGCTGCCGGAGGACTTCCGTTTGGTAAGCCTTCATTTTAGGGTGTTCCCGGGCTTCCTTAATGCTCATATTGGCAGGCAGACCTGCAGCTTTCAGGACTTCCGGGGTAATCGCTGCCCAACCGGCTTTTCCGTACCACCAGGGGCTGATATCTTCCTCCAGTGCAATCAGAGCGGCTTCCTCGAAAGTCATGCCATTGGGCGGGAACAGTTGCTTGGTGCTGGTAAAACCGAGCTCCTTCATAGTGCGGAAATGCCAGCGTAGCTCTTCCTCGCCCTCCCCGAGCCGGGGCAGATAAACCGCACCTACTGACATGGGGGCCAGCTCCTTGTAGTAGGCCTGTTTTTCTGAGTAATGGAGCTGATCATACCGCTCCGTCAGGTAGTCATGGCTGTCCTGTGCGAGTGCACTGCCGGGGAGCGCCAGAATGCTCACCGAAATCAGCAGGAAAACAAGAAGGCGATGCTTCATTTTGGTATTTTTGAAAGAGGTACGCCGGATTTTGTATTTGTAACGAGCAGGTATACGGTGACAAAGACTCGTTTTGAGCCCCCTTGTTCAAAAAAAATATGAGGCAGGCTTTTTTTCTCCTCTTTACGATGATGGCTGGAACAGCACTGTATGGGCAGACCTTTGGCGACCGGGGCTGGGCTTTTGATGCGGAACAGTCAGATGCCCGTTTTCCAGACATGTGGCACTGGGCGCGGGCCGGGGTGCAATGTGGTATTCCTGGTCCGGAGGATTTTCCGGTGGTAGACACATTAGGGCCGGGAGAAGATCTGCAGAATGCCATTGATTACGCTGCAGAACAGGGAGGAGGCGTCATTATGCTTCTTCCTGGCGTGTATCCAATCCATGAAACCCTTTTTCTTAAAGACAGCATTATCCTAAGAGGGGCCAGCCGAAGTAAGGTGATATTGAGCAATCAACTGCGGGGCCCGTTTTTTTCCAGTCCTTTTGATAATTTCACGGGCATCCGCTTTCACAATATCCGTTGGGCAGGGCTTGAAGACCTGACGGTTAAGTATGAAGCTGTGGATTTTCAACCGGTGGATTATGATTATTTCGACTACCCCTGGCAGAAAAAGACATTCCGAAATAACCCCGGGGAGGACTTTCAGTTGTACGTGACGCAGGTCACCTTTGACCATGCCCGGAATTCCTGGATACGGAATTGTCAAATTTTGGACTCAGGCACCGACCCGGTTCTGGTTCTGGAATCGGAACATATCAGCATCACAAAAACCCGGGTGGACGGAGCCTACAACAAGGGAGGACGTGGCAATGGCTATTTTAATATCGAGCAAAACAGTCGCTATGTACTTTTAGCGGAGGATACAGTCAGGGCTATCCGGCACCTGGCTATCCAAAGCGGCGCAAAGTATAATGTGCTCATTAGCAATTACCTTGAGGTGGACGTCAATTTCCACAACGGTGATGGCGGGCACAATCTGGTGGAGCGAAATATCATCCGCATACCCGAATGGCATTCCTGGCATTGTTTCAGCCGGGGTGTCCCTAAGCATCATCGCCCCCCGGGCCCGGGAATCTATTGCTCAACAATTATACGCAGTACAAAACCCTTATCTCTGGCAAGCGTGAAAAGATTACCGAATATGGTGATTCCATCATCTATACCACTGTTATTCCGGCAGATACGGTAGAAGCCTGGGGGCAGCCTCATGTGGTTCACGAATACGGGCTCTTAGACCTTGAGCAGATGAGCCACCGTCATCAGGTGTACGAGATGAATCCGTTTTGGGACGACCGAAAGTCGGTTTTGCCAGTTGAGGGAGCTCCGCCCCGGGCGAAAACACTCTACCCTGTAATCTTCCGGGGGGCGGCTGCAAGGTGCTGGTAACTCTTAACCCGGCCAGGCTACTGCTTTATTCTCCCGCATGGCATCAATTGCCATTCGCACACACTTGGCGGTTGATGCACCGGTCCTGACGTTGGAGACGGGCTCACGGTTGTCGCGTATGCATTCGTAGAATTCCTGGAACGCATAGTGGGTGCCGCCCCAGCCTTCCGTCTTGTGCTCAAAGCGGATGGCGTATTTATCCTCTTTGGCGCGGTTGAGGGTGGCGCCGGAGACACCGTCGACCATGCCTTTTTCTTTCTTATTGAGGGGCTCAAAGTAGATCCAGCCTTCATCTATCCCCATTTCTATGGTGCCCTTACTGCCCCTGAAAATCATCTGATACCCTTCGTGCGCATTGGAAGTCAGGGAAATACAGTTGACTTTCATGCCGTTCGGGTAGCTGAACATAGAATTGACGTTGTCAAACGTTTCCCGGCCGTCCTTCCAGTAGTCGATTCCGCCAAAACCAACGGCTTTTTCTGGGTGAGTGTCCAGTACCCAGTTGACAAAATCAATTTGGTGGGAATGCAGCTCAGCCGTCAGCCCGCCGGAATACTCGGTGTACATCCGCCAGTTGATCATGCGCTCGTATTTGGGCTTGGGCACCGGGCGGCGCCAGTCGCCGTTGCGGTTCCACTGAATATAGACATTCGCGATATCGCCAATTTTACCGCTGCGGATGAGGTCCGCCACCCGAAAGTAAAGGGGATGATAGCGGTATTGGTGGCCCACGAGGAATACCTTGCCGTTCGACTCCACTTCTTCCACGAGCCGGTCTGCTTCCGATATCTGGTAGGTCATCGTCTTTTCGCAGTACACGTGCTTGCCTGCCTGTGCAGCAGCAGCAGCCATTTCGTAATGCATCGACAGGGGCGTGGCAATCAGTACCGCGTCTACATTCGGGTCGTCAAGCAGCTTACGGTAATCGGAATATGCTTTAGCCTTTTGATCGGCATGCTCCATGGCGCTGTCCAGCCGGAAAGGCAGGATGTCGCAGCAGGCCACTGTTTTGAATTGCGGCATGCTGTTCAGCAGCCGTATAATCCCGCCTCCTCTTGCTCCGGTACCGACCACTCCAAGCTGTACGGTATCGTTTTTGGAAAATTTGCCGGGAGCGGCCATACTTAAGGAGCCCAGGGTGAGCCCTGCTGTGGCTATGCTGCTTTTTCTGATAAAGTCTCGTCTGTCCATTTGCTTCAAGTCTGTATCTTTGGTTACAATAGTAGGGATGATTTGTCCTCTTTTGAAAATCAGGGTCTGGAACAAAATACATCTGAAAAAAAGACCAAGTGTCCTGCACTATGTTACCCTGACTGACCGCATTTTGACCTTTAAACAACAAAATAATAATGAAAAACAGAATTCAATTACTGGCATTATTCCTAATGGTGAGCAGCGGACTTAGTGTTTCCCTGACGGCACAATCCGATGAAGGTTGGCGGGATTTGTTTAACGGCAAAGATTTGAGCGGCTGGGAGAAGCGAAACGGGACAGCTGAATATGAAGTGCGCAATGGGGTGATCGTTGGCACAACCGAAACCAAGACCCCGAATACTTTTTTGTGTACGGAAGAAGTGTTCAGCGATTTTATCCTGGAGTTGGAAATATGGGGCGATGCAGCCATTAATTCCGGTATTCAATTCCGCAGCAACAGCCTTCCGGAGTATAAAAATGGGAGGGTACACGGCTATCAGGCAGAGGCAGACCCCAGTCAGCGGGCTTACAGCGGCGGTATTTACGATGAAGGGCGGCGCGGCTGGCTCTATCCGCTCAGCCTCAACCCGGAAGCTCGCACGGCCTATAAGCTGGGGCAGTGGAATACCTACCGTATTGAAGCCATAGGTCATGAACTGCGCATATGGGTAAATGGAGTCAATACTGCAAATGTCGTGGACGACATGACGGCTTCCGGGTTCATCGGGCTTCAGGTGCACGGTATAGGCAATAACGAAGAAAAAGCCGGGCGGGAAATCAGCTGGCGCAATATCCGGATCAAAACCGAAAACCCGGAAGCAGACCGCTGGCCAATGGCACCGCACGCGATGGAGCTCAACTATATTCCGAATTCCCTGACACCCTATGAAATCAGTAAAGGCTGGCGCATGCTTTGGGATGGTAAAACCACGGAAGGGTGGCGCAGTGCCCGTGCTGAGGATTTCCCGGAAAAGGGATGGGAGATTGAAGATGGTGTACTTACCGTCCTGGAATCCGATGGTGGCGAATCCACCAATGGAGGGGACATTATTACCGAAGATAAATTCAGCAGCTTTGAACTAATGCTGGAGTTCAAAATCACAGCTGGGGCTAATAGCGGTATTAAGTACTTCGTTGATCCGGAGCTCAACAAAGGGCCAGGTTCCTCCATCGGGCTGGAGTATCAGATTTTGGATGACCAAGAGCACCCCGATGCCAAAAAAGGCGTAAAAGGCAACCGCACTCTGGCCTCCCTCTACGATCTGATCCCGGCTGGAAACCTCTCCGTACCCGGCCGAAATAAGCCGTTCCGAGGTGTTGGGGAGTGGAATCAGGCCCGGTTAATCGTCAAAGGGAACCACATTGAGCATTGGCTGAATGGCTTCAAGGTACTGGAGTACGAAAGAAATACACCTATGTACCGGGCATTGGTAGCGTACAGTAAGTATAAAGACTGGCCGGACTTTGGCGAACTGCCTCAGGGGCATATCCTGCTTCAGGACCACGGCAACCGGGTATCTTTCCGGAGTATAAAAATCCGGGAATTCTAATTTGAACGGAACCCATCGTTCCTGATTACATGGCAGCCTGAAAGCCCCATTTATCAGGAGTGTAGTGGCCAGAAAAGACAAGCCGCAGCGGACTGAAGTGTACAGTCATCTGCGGCTTTTGTTTTGCCTGACAGACCGAAGCCGTCCAAATATGCTAATTCTACGTTAAATCTGGCATTCAATCAATATATTCGCGGGATGTTTGGTTGAACATAATAGATGGAAGATCAAGGACAAAAGCAACCGCAGGAAGAACAGCCTCAGTCCCGCTCGTGGCTGCGCCTGCTATGGCTATGGACCAGGCGTCTGGCCGTAGGTGCTGTCCTGTTTTTTCTGATCTTGTCCGGTGTGCTTCAAATCCCTGCTGTCCAAAATTACCTGGCAGACCGGGTGACTACTGCGCTGAGCGACGCTATGAAAACTACGGTTTCCATTGACCGCCTAAATATCAGATTCTTAGACCAGCTGGTTTTGGAGGACTTTTATGTGGAAGACCTTACACCGGGAGATACCGCCATCTTTAGCAAATACCTGTACGCCGATTTCAGCCTCAATCCACTTGTATATCTGAGGCGGGGGCTGGTTATTGAAGACCTGGCCCTGGACAGCGCCACCGTCAACATCCGTAAGGCAGCTGATGATGACTACAACAACATGCAGGTATTGCTGGGCCGCTTGTTCCCGCCGAATAGTTCGACCACTACAGGTGAAAAGCGCCCTTTCTACCTGGATGTTCAGGGGCTGACCCTCAGTAAGATCCGTTTCCTGAAAGAAGACAAGGCGAGAGGGCAGGACATGGATATTTACCTTGCCGAAGGCTCCGCTGTATTTGAGGAGTTCTCCCTGCCCGACCGCACCCTACATGCGGAATCAGTCATTCTTGAAGGGCCTTACTTTCGGATTGATGAATACGACTACGTGATTTGGCCTCAGGATACCATGAGCAGTGCGGTTCCACCCACTGAAGCAGCCTTGCCCTTTTTCGCCACTGTAGGCGAGTTTGTGCTGAAGGACGGTAAGTTTTCCCTCCACAACTGGCGTAATGACCCGGAAAACGGTGGGCCTGTGGACGAGCTCAATTACCAGCATATGGATGTTTTTGATATCAATATCGGTATCAATGAGTTCTCCTTTTGCTCTGATAGCCTTGATTTTTCCGGGCAGGTAGAGGAGTTCAACCTTCGGGATTTAAGTGGGTTTGTGCTGGAAGATCTCACCGTTGGGAATGGTCGGGTGTGGAACCGGGGGCTGGAGCTCTACGACCTTCAATTGAAGACGCCCTACAGTGATATTGGAGATACCCTGATTTTCAGGTATGACACCTATGAGGCCTTTAAGTCCTTTCCGGATGAAGTAGAAATGGAAGCCCATCTCAGCAATGCCTCTGTCACCCTGAAAGATATTATGACCTTTGCGCCCAAGCTGAAATCTAATGCTTTTTTCTGGGACAACCGGGACCGAAAACTGTACATCGACGGGCTGATAGAAGGCACGGTAAACGACCTGGATGCTGAAGATATGTACCTGGCGCTGGAGAACCGGAGGCTGGTGGCGCAGGGCAACCTTCGCACCCGCGATCTTACCTACCCGGACTTTCGTACAATCAACCTGCAGCTGGATGAGTTGCGGACCAATATGACGGCGCTTCGGCAGCTATTCCCAAAGTTTCAGCCTCCGGAGGCTTTCGACCGGCTGGGCTGGCTGTACTTCACCGGCCGCTTTGATATCCTCTTTTCTGACTACATCGCCTATGGGGCCCTCAACTCTGCTCTGGGGCGGGCCGAAATGGACATGAAGGTCCGTAACCTGACTGGCAACCGCGCTGAGGCTTCTTATAGCGGAAGTTTGTCGCTGGTTGATTTTGACCTGGGCGGCTTTACCCAAAATCAGGACCTGGGGCTCGTAAACTTCTCCTCCAGTGTGCGCAACGGTAAAGGGCTGACGGCAGAAACGGCTACTGCTGACCTTAGTGCCGAGGTGCAAAGCTTTATCTATAAAGGCTACAACTACACCAATGCCAACCTGACAGGGCTGCTGAAGAAAAACCAGTTCTCCGGTGATTTTCTGATTCAGGACGAGCATATTGACTTTTCGTTCAATGGACAGGTAGATATGACAGACAGCGTGCCCCGGTTCAACTTTTTTGCCTCTGTTAATCAACTTGCGCTCCTGCCCCTGAACCTTAGTAAAAAAGACATCAACTTATCCGGAGATATCAGCCTCAACCTTCAAAACAGTACGCTGTCTGAACTGGAAGGCAGTGGCCGTATCCGTGATGTGGAAATCCTGCACCGCAACAAGGATACCATTCAGGTTGACTCTGTCGTGTTCCTTTCTCTTTTTGAGCCTGGGGGGCGAAAACGGTTTAGCGTTTCCTCTGACCTGGTCGATGGATACCTGCTTGGGCAGTTTGATGTGTTGGATATCGCTCCGGCCCTGATGGACTACCTGAACCGGAACCATCACCGTTTCTTTGAGCGGCTGGGCCTGAAGAAACCCCGGCGGCAGCCAAAAGGGAATGCGTTTGTATACCATTTTGATATTATCGATACCAAAGGTATTCTCGCTTTGTTCGAACCGCAACTGGGACCTTTGGCAGGTGTTAACCTGAACGGCTATTTTGACAATCAGCGAGACAGCATTACTATAGATCTGCGGGTGCCCCGATTCCGTTTCGGGATTATAGCACTGAATGATGCAGGGGTATTTGCCCGCCTGGTGGATTCCACGGGCTCGATTAACTTCAGGGTGGAAGAGCCTGTGCTCAATGATAAGCGGCACCTGGCACCGGTTCACGTCCTTGCCGATTTGGACAGGGACACGCTGGATATCGGCCTGGCGTATCAGGTGGAAGGGCTCTCTATGCTCGATAATATCAACCTTAATGCTAAGCTTTCTATGCCGGATAGCCTGAATTATCAGCTGACCTTCAAGCGGTCAAATCTGGTTTTACTGCAAAAATTATGGGAAATAGAACCCGATAACTATATTACTTTTCGCAAGGGGCATATTACCACCGAGCATTTCCGCCTGAAGAATGAAGACCGGGTCATCCAGCTTCAATCTAAAGGGCAGAAAGGGCTGCAGCTATACCTGAATAATTTCGACTTTTCCTTCATCGATGACATTTGGGAATACGATGAGCTGGATTTCGGAGGCCCCTTCAACCTGGTTGCAGAAGTGGATGACATTTTTAAAATGGAAGGCATCAATGCGACAGTTACAGCAGATACCTTTCGGGTCAATGATGATGACTGGGGGGCTCTGCGCCTGGATGCCAATGCCGCTAATCTTAAGAGCCGGTTCGAGGGCTACTTAGCCATTACCAAAGACACCTCCCAGCTTATCGCTGAGGGCTTTTTTAACCCGGAAGATACCCGCCGTGCCAGGCGGGGTGGGGACAAAGAAAAAGCAAAATACTTCAATATCGATCTTGATGTCACGAGTTTTCCTGTAAATATTGGGGAGTACTGGCTGGAAGGCACGATCAAAAATACAGTGGGGTATTTCGATGCCAGCGCCAGTATCTTTGGCTTTCCCGGAGCGCCTCATATTAACGGAGGAATTACGGTTCGCGACGGAGCCACCACCATAGACTTCCTGCAAACCCGCTATTACTTTGATGATGCCCGGATTGAAGCACGGGATTTTCTGTTTGACGCCACAGGTGTTGTAGTCAGGGATAAGTACAACAATACTGCTGCAATTACCGGGGGCATTACTCATAATTACCTGAAAGACCTGGGGATTGACGCTGAAATCAATACGGACCGTTTTTTAGCACTCGATACCGATAAAGAAGACAACGACTTGTTCTATGGGCATGCCCTGGGCGATGGGGAGGTCACATTTAAAGGCCCACTTCGGAAAATAGACATCTACGTCAACGCCACCGTAGGCAAGGATACCCGTCTCGTTATCCCGGTGAGCTACGGGAGCGATGCTTCAGAGCTGAACTTTATCAACTTTAAAAAGCAGGAAGCTGAAGTCCCTCTGGATCAGGAGAATAGTAGAGAGCTGAACGGAGTGAGTTTGGAAATGGACCTCAATATCACAGAAGAAGCCCAGGGAGAGATTATCTTCGATGAGCAGGCCGGTGACATTATTAAAGGTACAGGGCGCGGCAATATTCGTATACTGGTTCCCCGAAACGGAGAGTTTGAAATGTTCGGGGATTACAACATTGAACAAGGCGAGTACCTTTTCACCCTGTACAACGTGGTCAACAAAGACTTCGACATCAACCGGGGCGGGGTAATTTCATGGTCGGGCGACCCCTTTGAAGCACAAATCCGGTTGGAAGCGGAATATGCCGGACTATCCACGCCAGTCGCGAATTTTATTCAGGAATACCTTATTGATGCGCCTGATGACTTGAAGCAGGGCGCCAGTCAGCCCACGGAGGTGGAGCTGACGATGGAGCTTCGGGGCGATTTGCTGCGCCCGATCATCAATTTCGATATTGAATTCCCGGAGCTGATTGGCGGGCTTAAAACCTTGACAGACAGTAAGCTGAGGATATTGAGGCAAGATCCCAACGAGCTGAACCGTCAGGTGTTTGGGCTAATTGTGGTGGGGCAGTTTTTGCCTTCGGATATTGCCATACAGGGCGCTGATATTTTCTACAACACGGTGAGCGAATTCGTTTCCAATCAATTATCGCTGTTACTTACAGAGTTGTTTTCCGAGTTTTTTGGAGAGCAAAGTGCGCTGTCCGGTATTGATTTCGATATTGCCTACAATCAGTATCAGGCTAATTTTGGCGAAAGCCAGGATTTTCGGCGGGGCGATGAGTTTCAGCTGCGGATGAGGCAGGAATTTTTCAATGACCGGCTTTCTGTTTTGGTGGGTGGCAATGTCGATATTGGCAACAGCGCCCGTGTACCAGATCAAAGTGGCACCTTTGTGGGCAATGACCTGGTCATTGAGTATGTTCTCAACCGGGACCGTACGCTTAAGCTCCGTATTTATCAGCGACTGGAACCGGATATTGGTGGTGGCAGCCGCCTTGAGGTTGGCACAGGGCTGAGCTACCGCAAGGAGTTCGACTCCTTTGGTGAGTTCCTGCGGAGCTTCAGGCGGGCTGCGCGAAAAATCCGCGACTGATGATATAGGCTCCTACCTGGCAATAGGCCCCCAAAGCGTTTTACCGCAAATTTTCATCCCTGCCTTTAATAAGGTTTCCCGGGAGGCTGAATTGTCCGTCTGACAACGGGCAACGGGTAGATACCCTGATAGATAACAGGCTTTTTTCAATTCCTGGACAAAGTAGGTGCCAATGCCCCTGCCCTGAAAGGAAGGGGCTACACTCATATGGACATCCGCATAGGGAGGGTTGTAGTGCATTAACAAACCTCCTTCCGCTACTATCTTTTTATCCATCAGCAACAGGTAATCTCCAGGCGACTCCTGATGCCAGGGGACGCGTTCGTTAGCCCGCCGCTTGCGAAAGCAGGCACCGGGCAGATGGTGATGGGTAACATAGTCATCGGTTAGGAGCCAGAGTTCTTCGTGAAGGGTTTTTGCAAAAGCATAAGCTAAAGCTGATAGCATCGGTTCGTTGGTCTGGCATTCTACGTAGCTGGCGTTAGTCTCTTCCAGTAGCTTTTTGAAAAAATGAGCAGCGTGCTGCCGGTAGCCAGGTAGGAGGTAATACTCGAAAATCGTGTCCCGGTATTCCAGCTTTTCCATGCCTTTTACCGCGGCATAGCCTATCGGGAGCTCATCAATAATAAGGTGATAGTAGTCTGCCCAGCCCCGTTCATGGCAAGCTTCATAGCATACCTGTGCATGCAGGCTTTCCAGAAACAGCTGGCGAAAAGGGAGAATAGCCAGGTACGGGGCAGCTTCAGCTTTTATAGTGAATGGCATATGAAGCGATTCGGGTTGTTGGGACCAAATTAGTCGATTTTTTCGGATTTCAAAGTAATCAATGGCTGACCGCTGGAAACGGTGAGGCCATCGGAGGTCAGAGCGTGCGCCTGCTGCTGGATGTCTGTCCCGTATTAGCTGTAATGGAGTTGCAAAATAAAAGCGATCAAGAACAGGCTTGTTGTCCCGGTACTTACCAAAATGGTAAACCAGGAAACGCTTTGCTTTTGCTGCATCAGTAGCAGTAGTGCAGCATATTGTAGCGGCAGCAGGTTACGCGCAAAGGAGAAAGGGTCTTCGTATATGGCTTTAGACAGCACCAGCACAAACGCCAGATTGAAAAGAAAAAGGAGCGTAACGGGTTGTACCAGGTTGGACAGCCGGGTTTTTCGTAGCTCCAGGAGCCCTTCCAGCGAGATAAGGGCAACAGGAACAAACGTCCCCAGCCAGAAAAGGGGGCGCGGTGAGGCCTCGGCATACCCGCGGGCTATTCCCGCAAAGGGCCAGTCAAAGTGCTTGAGCAGCGTACCATCTGAAGGGGTATTCCAGCCCAGAAAGGTGCTCCATCCGACATAAGCCAAAAAGGGAAGGCTCAGCAGCACAGCTCTTCCAAATTGCTTTCGCTGAAGTACGTTCATCCCTTTAGCTACAGCACCGCCCAGCAATATAAAAACAACGGTTTCCTTGGTTAGCATGGCTATAATGCCCAGCAGTGCAAAAGCCCAAAATCGATCTTTAAGCAGGAAGTATAAACTCAGTAACCCAAAAGCAGCACCAAGGTGGTCAGACAGGTCTCTGAACAGGCATATCCAAACCCCAATAAAAGCTAGCGGCATCAGGCAATAGTAAGAGGGCGCCTTGAATAGCGTGGTCATCAGTAAACAGGTGCCGAGGGCAATGCCAATGCCAAGAATATTGATAAGGACCATTGCAAAAGGCAGATAGTCACCCTGCCCAAATCCATTCGCTGCCCAGGCAAGTAACGGATAGCCAATGCGCTTGGTACGCAAGACCGGATTGTCTATTGTAATACCGGAATCAGTGGATTGCGCAAATGAATTTTCAGAAGGAGGGCTGGCAGTAGCAGTGACGCTTTCAAAAGGGCTTAGGGCCAGCGCATAGAAGAACTGACCGTCGTACCCGTCATGCGAATAGAATGTAACCGCTTTATTGAAAGTCGTTTCGTCGATATGGTCGTTACTTAGAAGAATAAACGCGCTCCAATCCTTGTCTACGGCGCGCCAGTACACTACAGTAAGCAGGGTGGTGGCTAATAAGCCGGCAACGATCTGGAAGGAGCCTTTCTGCCAGTTGTGCATGTATATTGGTAAAACAGATTCAGCGGGTAAGATATAAAGAAATACCCTATAAGCAGTATTCGGTATTGTTGCTTTTGCAGGCCAACAAAAAAATGCTAAACCATACTTTCATTCAGGCGTTACACTCATTCATACACTTCTCACGTGAAATCCGGAATACATGAATGATATTAAAACGCTGGGCGAGTTAAAGCAAAGCGGTTACCAATCGCGCTCCATCAAAGAGGAGCTGCGGCAGAATCTGATTCAAAAACTCCAGGCAAAGGAAAAAGTGTTTGAAGGTATCCTGGGGTTTGATGATACGGTGCTGCCTGATATTGAACGGGCGATCCTTTCCCGCCACAATATTCTGTTGCTGGGCCTGCGGGGACAAGCAAAAACCCGGATTGCCCGACTGCTGGTCAATCTGCTGGATGAGTGGATGCCCATTGTGGGTGGGAGCGACCTGCACGATGATCCGCTAAATCCCATTTCCCGGCAAGCCAGGGCGATGATCGCGGAGCACGGAGACCAAACGCCGGTGGAATGGATTCATAGAGAGGAGCGGTACGTGGAAAAACTGGCGACACCAGATGTAAGCGTTGCCGATCTCATTGGCGATGTAGACCCCATCAAAGCTGCGAGCCTGAAGCTGGCTTATTCTGATGAGCGGGTCATCCATTTTGGGCTGGTACCCCGTTCTCACCGGAGCATTTTCGTAATTAACGAATTGCCTGACCTGCAGCCTCGTATTCAGGTCTCGCTTTTCAACATTCTGCAGGAAGGCGATATCCAAATCCGGGGTTTCAAATTGCGCCTACCGCTTGATATACAGTTTGTATTCACCGCGAATCCTGAGGATTATACCAACCGTGGCAGTATCATCACGCCGCTTAAAGACCGTATCGAGAGCCAGATCCTGACCCACTACCCGAAGACGATTGAGATCGCGCGGCAGATTACCAAGCAGGAAGCCGAGCTTACGGATACACAGCGGGAAGCCATAGAAGTACCAGATTTGCTGGAAATCCTTCTGGAGCAGGTGGCCTTCGAAGCCCGGGACAGCGAGTACATAGATGAGAAAAGCGGGGTTTCTGCCCGCCTGACCATTTCGGGTTATGAGAACCTGGTTTCCACTGTGGAGCGCCGCATGCTGGTCAATAGTGAGACGTCCGCTAAAGCTCGGATTACCGACTTTTGGGGCGTGGTCCCTGCCATTACCGGTAAGGTGGAACTGGTTTACGAAGGCGAACAGGAGGGCCCCTATGGTGTGGCGGTCAATCTGATTGGCAAGGCGATTAAGAAATCCTTCCTTGCTCATTTTCCGAATCCTGATAAGCTCAAGAAAGGCCGGGAAAGCGACCCTTATGGCACCATCCGGGCCTGGTTCTCCGGCGGTAACGAAGTCGAGCTGCTCAATGATTGCAGTGAGAAGGACTTCCGGAAAGCGCTCGATGGCGTAGCCGGGCTGCGGAAGCTTGTCGAAAGCCACCTGAAAGTGTCCGGTGACGATGCGTACCCGTTCATGGAGCTGGTGCTGCACGGGCTGGCAGAGTTTAATATTGTCAATAAGGATGTAATGGAATCTGCGTTTTCTTTTCGGGATATCCTGGCCAATATGCTCGACGATGATCTTTTTGATGATGATTACGATAATTAATTTGATCTTTTGTTAACCCTGTGTTAACTTAACGGGAGGTTGGAGCTGGAAAGCTGCAGCCTCCCGTTTTTAGTTAGGCAGCAGTTGCAGGTATTGTTTTACTTGTTTAACCTCATAGCTCTGCCTGGATAAAGCAACCAAAAAATTAAACCATATGCTATTAAAAATTAATCCTGACAACCCGGAAGGCCGCAAAATCAATCAGGCGGTCGACGTGCTCCGGGAAGGTGGTGTCATCATTTACCCTACAGACACGGTCTACGGGCTGGGCTGCGATATTTTCAATTCAAAAGCCGTAGACCGGATTTGCAAACTCAGGGGCTTGGACCCGGTCAAAGCCCGGCTCTCCTTTATCTGTAAAGACATCAGTCAGGTAGCCGATTATGCACAACAAATCGACAATACGGTGTTCAGGCTGATGAGAAAGCATCTGCCGGGCGCCTTCACCTTTGTGCTGAATTCCAATAATAAGGTGCCCAAGATGTTCAAGAACCGAAAGCGGACGATCGGGGTTCGCATACCAGACAACAACATCTGTCAGGCATTGGTGGAAGGGCTCGACCGGCCCATTCTTACCGCTTCGCTCAAAAGTGATGACGAGATACTGGAGTACTTTACAGACCCAATAGACATTTATGAAGATTTTGGCAAGCTCGTCGATTTAGTTATCGATGGGGGCATCGGCAACAATCGGCCCTCCACCGTAGTCGATTGCACCGGCCCGGAACCCGTATTGCTGCGGGAAGGGACGGGAATTCTTGAGCTGTAGCCCTTTCTTTTAGGACATTATTGCCGGCACAGTCGCCCCCTCGTGGCTGTGCCGGTTTGCGTTTGCAATGGAGCTTTGTGTTTAAAACGACAAAATAAAGGCTTGTTTGAGTGGTTCAGGTCTTTATCTTTGTGCTTGTTTTAAAACAAACCTGCTGCATGAAATTTAAGCAAATACTTATTCTGCCCTTCGTACTCCTGGCTCTTTCGCTCTCTGCCCAGCAGAATGGGGGTATCGTAAGAGGAAATATTTACGACGAAGAATCCGGCGAACCGATTATTTATGCCAACGTTTTGCTACAGGGCACTGACCTGGGGGCGAATACGGACCTTGATGGTTTCTTTGCCATCTCCAATGTTCCAGCCGGCGAATACAAACTAGTGGTCACCTACCTGGGCTATGATAGCCTTGCTGTTGACGTGAAAGTCAATGCAGGCGGCATTGTTTACGAAAGCCTGGTCATGTCGCCAAGTGGGGTAGAGCTGGCAACGGTAAATGTATCGAGCAGCCGGGAACAGGCCCGCTCCGATGTCAAGGTTTCAGAGCTGAGGGTAACTGCTAAGCAGATTCAGTCTTTGCCATCTACAGGGGGCGAAGCGGATATTGCGCAGTATCTGCCCGTGCTGCCGGGTATCATCGTTTCCGGTGATCAGGGGGGGCAGTTGTATATCCGGGGTGGCTCTCCGGTACAAAATAAAATCCTGCTTGATGGCATGACGATCTACAACCCTTTCCACTCCATCGGTCTGTTTTCTGTTTTCGAAACGGAAGCCGTCCGGAGCGTGGATGTCCTTACCGGTGGCTTTAATGCAGAGCACGGCGGGCGGGTATCAGCAGTGGTAGACATTAAAACCAGAGAGGGCAACAAAAAACGCATGAGCGGGCTGGTGTCCGGCAGCCCTTTCCTGACCAAGGCACTTATTGAAGGCCCGATTAAGAAGTTGAGAGACGATGGAGGTGGCAGTACCTCCTTTATCCTGACGGGTAAGCATTCTTACCTGGATCAGTCTTCAAAGATATTTTATAACTACGCGGTGGATACCACCTTTTTCTCCTTCGCTTCTCAGGATACCTCACTGGCAGATGTTGGTGAAATAGGCCTGCCTTATACCTTTACAGACCTGTACGGGAAACTATCCTTTGTGGGCGACAACGGGAGTAAACTCAATGTGTTTGGCTTTAACTTCACCGACCGGTTCGACTTCGTAGGTTTGGCAAAACTCGACTGGACAAATGTCGGTGGAGGTGCCAACTTTACGCTGATCCCACCCAACTCTAATGTCATCCTGAATGGTACGGTCGCTGTTACGGATTACAATATCTCCCTGGAGGAGGCGGATGGTAATCCTCGGCAGAGCGGTGTTAGCAGTTTTAATGCCCTGTTGAACTTTACCTACTTTGGCAACAAAAGCCGCTTTGACTACGGCTTTGATTTTACCGGGTTTAATACCGATTTTACTTTCCGTAATTTCATCGGCTCCACGATTCAGCAGCGGAGTTTTACTACCGAAGTGGCAGGTTACTTCAAGTACAAACAACGCCTTGGTGACCTGATCATTGAGCCGGGCCTGCGACTGCACTACTACGCTTCTCAGTCTGAGATGTCTATAGAGCCCCGCTTCGGGCTGAAGTATAATATTACGGACTTCCTGCGGATCAAATTTGGAGCAGGGGTGTACTCTCAAAACGTGATCAGTACAGTCAATGACCTGGATGTGGTCAACTTCTTTATCGGCTTCCTTGCCGGGCCGGAGGAAACGCTTTTCAAACCAGCCTCCAACGATCCGGTGGATCAGCCCCTGCAGAAAGCCATTCACGCTATTGGCGGGGTAGAGGTGGATGTGGGCGATCAGCTGACGATCAATGTTGAGCCTTACCTGAAGCGCTTCACCCAGCTTATCAACATCAACCGGAATAAGCTCTCAGACTTCGATCCGGACTTCATCACGGAAACCGGTGAAGCCTATGGTGTTGACTTATCTGCCCGCTATCAGGCACAAAATGGGTATATATGGGCGACGTACTCTTTGGGCCGGGTAACCCGGGATGACGGCAATCAGGTATATCCTACGATCTTTGACCGCCGCCACAACATCAACCTGCTGGGGGTTTACACCTTTGGGAAAGATCAACTCTGGGAGGCAAGCCTGCGCTGGAATATGGGCTCTGGTTTCCCCTTCACGCAGACACAGGGCTTTTATGAGCAGAATGACTTTACCAACCTGCTCTTTACGAACATCCTGACTGGTAACTACGGCTTGGGTACCATCCTGACCGATGAAATCAACGGTGGCCGCCTGCCTTTCTACCATCGCCTTGATGCTTCTGTGAAGCGCACTATTGAGTTCGGTAAGCATACCTCCATGGATATCAACCTGAGTATCACGAATGTATACAACCGGGAAAATATCTTTTACGTAGACCGCGTGACCAACAGCCGCGTGAATCAGCTGCCTATTCTGCCGGCGCTCGGGGTGCAATTCAATTTCTAGATGGTCAGAAAAAAGTAAGAACAGGGCTGTGCCTTAAGTGGGTACAGCCCTGTTTTTGGTTATTCTGACATGATTTGCTGAAACGTTTTTATCCCTGCCTGGCTTTGCACCTTTAGGATATACAGACCGTAAGGCAGGTCAGGCCAGGAGCCTTCGTAAAGTAGGCCTTCGGTTTGCCAGGTAGCGATCAGCTGGCCGGTAAGGTTGAAAAGGCTAATGTGCTGCAGGGGAGTACCGCTTTCGATCAGGAAAGGAGCTCCGGAATGTACCGGGTTGGCAGACAGGAGCCGGATATCTGTTTGGGGTGAGCCCGCCTGGGTGGCAATGGGAAAATCCGATTCCAGGAAAAGGACCAGCCCATCGTGGTCAGAAGCACGGAGTGGATTCGTTAAAGAAAGTTCGTAGGCTTCCGGGAAGTCCGCATTGCCCCGGGCATACTGCATGCCATTGACGGTGAGCCCGTTGAATCCGCTGGTCAGGCAGTGGTCAAGCGCTTGAGCACTGCCATCAAAAACGTAGGAATACCGCTCTGATGCAGGTAGGCTTTGAAGTTGATCTGAAAGCGGAGGGTCCACGATGTTCAGCGGAGGAAACTGAGCGCCCAGGCTGGGCAGGCCGGCAATTTGATTGAAGACATCCACATACCCATCAGTAAACTGGAAGGCGTTGAAATCCCCGAGTACTACAAGATTCCCGGCAGTTTGTAAACCCTGAATCATATTGGCTATGGAAATCGCTTGCTGGTGGCGCTTATTGCGTACAAAGCCGGCTGTGCTACCCTCAATCCCGATGAGCGAGCGCAAGTGGAGGTTGAGTACCTGTAAAGCCACCGGTGGGTCTGTTGGAAGCTCCACCTGAAGAAGCAATGGGGGACGGTCATGCAGGAGGCCGCCACTAAAAGTAAAGGTTTCATCAGCGCCTAACTGGCTAATCTGAAGATTCGTGAAGTGCTCCCTGACCAGGTACCCCAGCTTCAGGTCCAGATTGGTAGGTAGCAGGTAGGCATCGTACTGCGCCTGCGGGTTTTGTTGTTCCAGGTAAAAAGCCAGGGTATTGAGTTCGGTGAAGGCCCCCACTTCCTGAATAGCCAGGATATCCGGCAGCCCCATCTGCACCTCTATGTAGCGGGCAATTTTTTGGTATTTCACCTCAATGTTTTCTTCTTCCTCTAACAGGAAAAGGGCGTTGAGAGAACCTACCGTAAACTCGTTGGGCGTTTTGGGGCGTACTGGCGCGGCATCTGGTCCTGGAGTAAAGGTGTAGGATTCCGCAAGTACTCTCCAGAACCGCGGCTCCGCTTCAATCATGACCCCCGTGGCACTAATCAGGCTACCGGTACTGAAAAAGCGCTGATTTGGGGCGTTGAGCCCGTTGGGGTCCAACCAAAAGAGCTCAGGGTTGCCGTCCCATACAGGAAGGCCCGGGAGGCCAGGGGCTTCAATGCCAGGTTCCCGGAAGACCCGTGATGCTCCTATGCGAAGGGGGACATCCTCAGACCTGCTGCTGGGGCCATTGGCAATCGCCTCAAAATGGACACGCATGCCCTCCACACGCTCCAGGCTATGCACTGCCGTGTAGTTTGGAGATGGCAGGGTTTCAGATAGGGTTACTGCTGCAGGAAGAGGCAGGTCTTCGCCGGTATTGGTGACGCTTAGGCCCGGGTTGGCGATGATGGTGAGCCCGTCTTCCTCGTGTACTGTGCCGGTTACTTCCACCACATCGCCCGGACTGCCGAAGTAGGTGCCGGCGATAACAACAGCCTCCGATGTAAGGCTATTGTTGTCGTATTCGCTTTCGGGCGACTGGATAACAAAGAAATTATCGCCCCGTGCCGTAACGATATTGCCCTGCAAAGTGATCAGCTGCCCAAGTAGCGGGCTTTCGTTACCAGTGCCCTGTACCTCGTGAATCGCAAAGGCAGGCTGGTTGAATAGCTTATTTGGAAAGGTTCCAAATAAGCAAAGAGCCGCCAAAAAAGGCGGTAGAAATTTTACCATTTAGAATTAGCTTTGTTTTAACATTTTTATGTTGTGCAGCAAGGCACAGGCAAGCCGGTTTTCCTCTTTCAAGGCGTTCTCCGGTTTCTGTCCGACCCCACCTGTCAAAGGTATTGGTCAGCCACTGTACCTGGACCTCCAAGTGACTTTTGATGAACACCACCGACCAGAAAACTTCCGTATTTGACCGGGCCTATGACCCTGTAATTCAAGCCGCTATAACCTTTGGGGCAGTCATACTTTTTGTATTGTCTGCAAAGTTAATCAATTTAACAGGGCTGATGGATATTCCGCAGCGTTTCCCCTGGATGACCGCTGCTTCGTTTATGCTATTGTTTGCTATGGGCAACAGCGTGTTTTCACTGGCCTCTGAGAATATGCTCAAATACTGGGGGCGCAGTATTTACAGCTACCTGGGGCTGGCGGTGCTTTCCGGTGTGGTAGCCTACTTCTCTTCCTCCATGTCTATAGATGAGGCGGGGTCATACCGCTGGATTTATCTGGTGCTTACGGTAGGCTACCTGGTTTTCCTGGGTATGATGGCTTTTATGCGGCAAATTGTGGAATTTGCTCAAAAGGAAGAATGGAACCACCCCCGTATCCGGCGGAATCAGAAGAAACGGGGGCGGGGCAAAGACAACGGGAAGCGCTAATCTTTATGGCTTGGCTTTAAATTTGGCGCCCGGCTTAAATTCCAGGGATACGGAATTGATGCAGTAGCGTAGTCCGGTGGGTTTGGGGCCATCTTCAAATACGTGCCCCTGATGCCCGCCGCACCGGGCACATTCCACTTCAACTCTGGTCATGCCCAGCTTGCGGTCTTCCACAAGGTGGACATTGGACTCTGCTATGGGCTTCCAGAAACTCGGCCAACCTGTCCCGGATTTGAATTTGGTTTCGGAAGCAAACAAAGGAAGCCCGCAACCGGCACAGAGGTAAACGCCATCTTCCTTATTGTCCCAGTATTTTCCTGTGAAGGCATACTCTGTCCCTTCTTCCCGCAAAACATGAAAGACTTCTTTGCTGAGCGTGGACTCCCACTCTGATTCGGTTTTTTGCACCGCGTCGAGGGTGTCGCCGTTCAACCCGATAAACGGGCCTTCTGCTTCGGTAGAAGTTGTGGAAGCGGCCTGGCTTTCTGTGGATTGTGCCTGCCCGCATGCCGTGAGTAGGAGCATTGCAGCCAGTATCGTACAGTAGGATAGTCGTGTCATGGTTTACCTGTTATTATTTGTGGTAGAAAGGAAACGCAAAATCCGGCCGGGTGTTGAGAAGGGGATGTCGGCGGGAGGATATTTTGTGCAGTTTTGGGGCAGTACCGAAAAAATTTGGGTTGCTGGCAGCATGACCGGCAACCCAAATGGAAGGCATAACCTCTTGTCAGGGTTTACAGCTGATTTTGCTCCGTTTTGACCCCTTTTCTGCGTATCGCATTTTTGACGGCCGAGGTGACAATACCGGTTACTACCGTCCAGGAAATCAATTCCGGCCAGGCAGGTTCCTCCGCTTCAATTTTATCGGGTGGATCTTTACGATAGACTTTCTGATAGCCTTTTTCCATGGTTTTCTTGACAATAAACCCGGCAGCCAGCGCTGCGGCTGAAATGCCAAGGTGCCTGATATCTTCTTTGGTGAGATTCATGAATTCTTTTTTTCCTAAGGTTGCATATGAGTAATGATCGTGGTAAAAACACCGTAGGCATTCCCGTTTGGCTCACCTGTTAAAGGAAAAACCAATAACAGATGTTTGCTCCCCGTCCGGCTTAAACTGACTTGTGATTAGCGGACCACAGTAGGACAGGAGTTGGAGCTTTACTTCCCAAAGTGAATAGGGTGGCGGAAGTTATACTCTTTGATGAAGGCTTTGATTTTTTCTTTTCGCTTGCCTTTAGCTGATTTGTAGTTCTGATAAAGAACTGCGTCCCTTTTGAAGATTTTTTCCACCTTGCCGGGGCGGCAGCGGAAAAATTCACCACTTTCAAAATCCAGCACATAGAGCTTGCCGGTCCCTTCCTTTCGGGCGGCCTTGTACTCATCACCAGGGTTGATAAAAGAGGAATAGCGGTCCACCTGATCGACTTCCTGCAACAGGCAGATGGAGCCAATGATGTCGAAGCGGTAATTGGTACTGTAGTACATAGATTGCCCATCGGGGCTGTAGCCAAAAATATTCTCCGGCTTCAGGTAAATGATTTCATTATTGCGGGGGTAGCGGAACTGATCCTTAGCAAAGAGGTACTGGAAGAATTTCCGGTTTTGCGGATCAATATCCACGATGATTTCCTCCGGTTTTACCGGGGTTTGGGCTTTCCAGTCCGCAAGGGTAGGGTAGATGCCCCGCTCAAAGATAAAGTCAGCCGTATATCGTTCTCCCTTCTGGGCGGAAGCAGAAAAAACAAAGCAGCACAAATTGAAAAGAATCGCAGTCCGTAGCATAGGTATTTCAATTTTTTCGGTCATCTGCAAAAGTAACGGTTTAGGCAGGACCAAATTGAGCAAAGGGTGGTGGATTACGGAAAAATTAAGAACAAAAGTGAATTTCAGCTGGTCATCTGGCAGACAGGACCGGGGGTTAGTTGGTCCAAATCTACGGTTTTTACCTATTCAGCCGTTGATGAAGATCAGGTGCTTCAAAATGGTGCATATTCCAGAATTTGTTTTTTCAGGGATTCAACATAACGATGCGTAAAAAATCTTCATGGGGCAATAGAAATTTAAAATAATTCAATAGGGTTCACAAACCGGGTTCTAAGGATTATATTCGCCGTCAGAAAACCTGAAAAGCATGTTCCGCACCATCATTAGTCCACAAGAATTGCACGAAAAGCTAGGCCGCCAAACCTGGGTAATCATTGACTGCCGCTACAGCCTTGGCCATCCGGATGCCGGGGAGGAAGCTTATAGGAAAAGCCATATTCCCGGTGCAAGTTACGCCCACCTGGACAAAGACTTGTCTGGCAAGATTGTACCGGGGAAGACGGGGCGCCATCCGTTGCCTTCAATCGTAAAAATGACGCAGCGCTTTTCCAGCTGGGGTATCAGTGATGGCATTCAGGTCGTATTGTACGATGACCGGTCCGGTGCTATTGCCGCAAGGCTGTGGTGGATGCTCCGTTACCTCGGGCACGACCGCGTAGCCGTGCTCGATGGCGGATGGCGGGCATGGGAAGCAGAAGGCTATCCGGTAGAAACGGCTATTGTGGGTGCTGGCCCGCGGGTATTTAAGCCCCGCGTGAGAGAGAGCTGGGTGGTGGATGCTGACCACGTGCAGCGGAGACTGGGCGCTGAGAATTTTCTCCTGGTGGACTCCAGAATGCCCGAGCGGTACCGGGGCGAAGATGAGCCGATTGACCCTGTGGCCGGGCACATCCCGGGTGCGACCAACTTCCCTCATACGGATTTAGTGGATTCAGAGGGGATGTGGCTCACGCCCGATGAACTGGAGGAACGCTTTCAGACCCTCGTAGGCAATGATGTGGCTGATGAGATGGTGTTTTACTGTGGCTCGGGCGTAACGGCCTGCCGCAACCTGCTGGCCCACCATCATGCAGGCTTCGGAGATGCCAAGCTGTACCCGGGGTCCTGGAGCGACTGGATTACAGATCCTGAACGGCCGATTGAGCGGAGTGTTTAAGCATTCTCCTGCTTCGCCTTACGGGCTTTTTTCTGCTCGTTGTTGCTTTCGTAAATGCAGTAGTTCTCGTACCGGACCGGGTCCTTTTCTGCCCAGATGTCCTTTCCGATGTTGCAAAGGGTAATCAGCTCTTCGTACAGTTTATTGCCTTTTTCCACACGGCGCTCCACGGAAATATCCCGGTCGGCTACCTTGTCCTGCTGAATATTGACCGACTTCTCAAACTGACGGGTCGCCTCTGCCACGCGGCGGATGACGTTCTCATTCACACCGGTTTCTGCCAGGAAGTCCAGCTGTTGCCGGGCCACGCGGACCACACGCCGGCCGCAGAAGATCAGCTGTGCATCGGTCATGTCTCCCATTTTGGCCGTACCAAATTTACGGTAACGCCCACTCCGGTTGCTGTACTTGATCGCCACGCGCGTCATCAGGCTGCGAATGGCAGATTTGAGGTTTTCCGCAGCAGCGTACTTTTTCTCGGTGGTGACCATCTGATCGCCCAGTAATTCCTCATCATCGGGCAAATCCCCGAATTTATCGCACATGGCTTTGAATTGCTTTAGCCGCTGCAGCGTGTAGCCGTACTGCTCGAACTGCTCCCGGTCCCGGTTGGCGTATTTGATGCGCTCCAGGCACTGCAGGTACAGGTCTGCATCCGGAAAGTTGTACTGACGGTTGGTGGATTGCTTCTTCATTTGCCCATCATTTGATGCTAAAGCAAATTTATGTCCTCTTTTTGATAAAAACAAGTTTTTGTTCAAATGAAATGTCTTGGTTTTATTTGAAATTAGCTTTTACTCATCTAGAATTTTCCTGAACTTTAAAATCAAAAACTAAATATTTTTAATGCTACCTTGGTGAAGGTAAATCCCAGACAATGGTAATGATGTCCTATACGTGTTGCCTAAGTTCTGAGAATTGTCATCGAATAAATGAAAAAACACTATCACCTTACCCATAAATCAAAACGAAGCACCATGAAACGAATCCTTTACCTTGGGTTTTTTCTAGCGCTAATCGGTTCTCTTTCTGCCCAAACGACTACACAAACCATCCGCGGGACAATTGTCGACAAAGACACCCGGCAGCCATTGATTGGCGCGGCGATACAGGTTACTGACATTGAGCCTGCCATGGGTACCGTCACAGATATTGACGGTAACTTTCTATTAGCCAATGTACCCACCGGTCGGCACCGGATTGAAGCCACTTACCTGGGGTACGAGCCCTATATCGTTGAGGATGCGATTCTCAATTCTGCCCGCGAACTGGTACTGGAAATCGCCCTGTCGGAATCGGCAGTGATGGCAGAAGAGGTGGTTGTCACGGCCCGCAGCCATGGTAACGAACCCCTCAATGAATTGTCCATCGTCAGCACCCGCTCCTTTTCCGTGGAAGAGACGCAGCGGTATGCCGCAAGTGCCAACGACCCCATGCGCATGGCCCTGGGCTTCTCCGGCGTGCAGGGCAGCCGCGATGCCCGCAACGACCTCATTATCCGTGGTAATCCCGGCTTCGGCTTGCTGTGGCGGGTGGAAGGCATCGACGTACCCAACCCGAACCACTTCGCGCGGCGCGGTGCCTCCGGTGGGGGGATTTCGATTTTCAGCGTAAGCGTGCTGAGCAATTCTGACTTTTCCACCGGCGCTTTTCCGGCCATGTACGGCAATGCCTTTTCCGGGGTGTTCGACATTCAATTCCGATCGGGCAACAAGGAGCAGCAGGAATATTCCATCCGTGCCGGTATGCTGGGGCTGGAATTTTCGACAGAAGGGCCTATCAAAAAGGGGAGGAGCTCCTACCTGTTCAATTACCGGTACTCCACGCTTGGCATCCTCAACGCGCTTGGTATCCGGCTGGTGAGCCTGCGGGACAGCAATACCTTTCAGGACTTTTCCTTCAAGACAGACCACCGGAGCAAAAACGGGAAACACCTGTATTCCTTCTGGGGCATGGGCGGGCTGAGCGATGAGCGCCGCGACCCGGCAGATGGTGGTCCGGAAGAATGGCAAATTTACACCGACTACCTCACCCGCGACTTTGATACGGATATGGGGATTGTCGGCTTTTCCCACAGCTACCTGATTGATGACAAATCCTATCTGAAGACCAGCCTCGCGGTGCAGGGGCAGCGTATTTTTTATCAGAATGACACCCTCGATCAGAATGAGGTACCCAGCCTGATCAATGACGAACTGTACTACAATAACCGATTGACCCTCACCTCCTATTACAACCGGAAGCTGTCTTCCAGCGCCACCACGCGGCTCGGCGCCATTGCGACCCGGATGGGCTACGATTACGATTTTCGGTATTTGGTGGACGATGCCTTCACCACTTACGTAGACGAGGAAGGCAGTACCCTGCTGCTACAGCCTTACGGGTATGTGCGCTGGCAGTTGCATCCCCGGTGGACCGTGAATGCCGGGCTACACGCCATGTTTTTCACCCTGAACGATACCTGGAGTGCTGAGCCACGGTTAGGGGTACAGTATCAGGCCGGGCCGGGCGCTACCCTCAGCCTGGCTTACGGGCTGCACAGCCGGATTGTCCCTATGGCGTCCTACTTTACGCAAGTGAACGGAGAACAGCCCAATCTGGACCTGGGCCTGGTGAAATCCCACCATTTTGTACTGGGGTACGATCAATTGGTCGGGACCAACAAGCGGCTGCGGGTGGAAGCCTACTACCAACGCCTGTTTGATGTGCCGGTGGCGGCGGATATCAACAGCAATTTCTCCCTGCTCAACCACATTGACGGTTTCGCCACCCGCAATCTTGTCAGCGAAGGCACGGGTACCAACTACGGGCTTGATGTGACCTTTGAGCAGTTTTTCAGCAACCGCACCTTTTATATATTGTCGGGTTCGCTTTTCAGTTCCACCTACGAGGCACTCAACGGAGAAACCTACAGCACCCGCTTCGACAATACCTTCGCCACCAGCTTTATGGGCGGTAGAGAGTGGCCTACCGGTCAGCGGGGCACCATACAGGGCAGTGTGCGGCTGATGTACAACGGCGGGCAGCGCATTTCACCGGTACTGAGCCCGGTGCGCGACCCCAACGACCCCCTGAATCCGATACTGGACGAAGCCAATCCCTACAGCATACGGGTAGACAACTTCTTCCGCCCGGACCTGCGCTTTGCCTACCGCCATGATAATGAAAAGAATGCCTGGTACATTTCCCTTGACGTGCAGAATTTCATCTCCCGTCAAAACCAGGATGTGCTCAATTACAACTTTGACCCCATACTCGGAGATTGGGTATTTGGCACCCTGGGGAGCATTGTGCCTGTCCTGACCTTTCAACTCGATTGGTAGCCTGACCGCTTCCTAAGACGTGAGGTACTGTGACGAATTAAAGCGGCCCGGAATCTAGATTGGCGCCGGGAGCGGGCACCATTTTTCCTTTCTTTGTAGTGGCAGAAGTGCCATTTGAGCGACAACTTTGCAATAAAGGGAATGCAGGTTGTTAATCGACTATAAAACGTTGCCGGAAATTATTACCTTTAGTACGTATTAATCCCATTTTACAAATTTTTTAAAGGTAAAATTCCATGAACATGAAACAAAAAAACGGCAACAGCGCGTGGACGGAAACGACGGTTTTAACTGCCCAACCCGAGCCACCGTAAGGGTACACCGCCTGCAAATGTTGCGATGTACGGTATCCGCCAAAGGCTGAGCAACTTCCGGGTTGTTCAGCCTTTCGTCTTTGGGCTATCGCCATAATTCTATGGTGCCCTGCTGCTTAAAAAATCCGGTAAGCAATACCCACGTAGAACACGCTCCCCTTGATATCAAGTCCTTCGATCATTGCTCTTGGACGCTTCTCCCTGCAATGAGAACCGATTAATTAATAAAACCGTTATCTTTATATTACTAAAAGACTTCAGAATGAACTTACAGGCAGAAAAATTACAGCTTATAGAATGGTTGGTACGGCTACAAGACGTTGAAGTTGTGCAGAGTTTATTACAGGTAAAACAGGACAATGAAGCAAGTGCTTACGAAGCTTCTTTGAAACCTATGAGCAAAGAAGAACTAATCGCCCGGGCCGAAGAGTCTAATCAGGCTATTGCAAACGGAGAACACATTGATATAGAGGACGCGCTTGCAGAGTTAGGCGGTTGATTATGAAAGTAAGGATCACTAAACCCGCTCAGCGACGGCTACGCCAAATCGACGATTACTACAGAAAGAAAGGCAACCGTTCTCACGTTACAAAGCTAAAGAAAGACATAAAAAAGAAATCCGAATTGTTGAGCCAAAACCCTGAGCTTGGACAGGAAGAATATTACCTAAAAGAGTTGGGTCAGGGACACCGATATATCATTGTAACAAAGCTGTATAAGCTGATTTACTTGGTTGCAGCACCGTTTATCTTCATCACGGATGTCTTTGATACACGTCAGAATCCAAATGATATGCACCCCTGAATGCCCATGCGAAAAAGCAAAATGGTGTTCGTCGCGTTCATTTCCTTAAGCTACTGATTATTACCCCTTTGGTTATGAAATGTTGAGCGCCATAGCAACAGCAATCAATGCTGCGAAATCCCGGCTATTTGGCGGGACCGGGCCGAAAGTATAACTTTGGAGACTACCGCTACGGTTTATCCATTCCAGTTTGGGGTTAAGGGGCCCTAAACTGGAATCCGGAGAATGATTCCGACGGCGAGTTTCTCCGTTCGCCATAGCAAGGCGCAGGCGTAAGTTCTTTTTTAAGCGTTTGTCCTCAATTCATTGTCCCTTTTCGCTGTGTGACAAAGTCATTGTATATGCTTTTCAGGAATCTAAGGCAAAATAAAAAGGAAGAACAAATTTATGGCTAATAGATTTTAGTAAAGTTAAAAGTTTAGACGCGCGCGCACCCGCTGCGCGCCACGTGCATACGCGGAGCTCCGAA
>CAJXNH010000018.1 GCA_913057245.1 uncultured Phaeodactylibacter sp. | reverse complement strand
GAATAAGCCTGACTGGAAATGACGTAATATCCGGGGGCAAGCCCCTGTAGGTCAAGTGTATATTCCGTTGTGCCCTCAGGCAGCCCAATATCCCTGATGAGGCTTCCCTGTGCGTTGGTCAGCCTGAGTAAGCCATTGCTTTTCAAGGCTTCAGGAAAAGAGATTTGTACTTCTGTTTGGGCAGGGTTGGGATAAAGTAAGAATTGCTGGTCGTTAGACCGGGGCTCTTTGACGCGCGTCGCCATTCCGCAGGGAGCTTCGTCCGGTTGCTGTATAGGGATGGTTATGGTTTCTTCGGACCGGCAGCCGAAGGCATTTGTCGCTTCGAAACGGAAGGTCATTTGATTAACTGTATCGGCAATAGCGATCAGGGCGGTAGAGTCAACGTAGAGGGTCGACGAAGAAGGAAGCCATTGGGTACTGCTAATATCCGCCGAAAACGCCGGAAGCGTATTCAGGAAGAAATTAATATTCCACAAGAAAAGCCATCCGTTGTCCTGATAAAGGTTATCCTGTACCCGTATTGTCCAGGCTCCATTCAAAGGGCAACCTTCCAAAGCTGTCAGTGGTGTTGCAGGTAAGTAAGTGCCCGCTGGAAAATAGTGATCCTCATAGGTGTATTGCTCGCCTTCCGCATTCGGTACAGTGGTGTAAGTGTATATAAAGTTACCGGCTTCGCTATTGAGTGTTCCAAAATCATTGTTAATCATACTGAAGCAGTAGGTGTAAGGTACGCCCTGGGTACTGTCCATTTGTTCAACATCGACGGGGCCCGTTGCCCAGGGTTCTCCAAAGTTGGTGGAGCCTATAGAGCTGGTGCCGTAATTGATCATGTAAGCTGATTGCCCATTTGGGCAGATGATCTCTATATCGAGGTCGCCTGCGTAGGAGTGTTCCAGGTCCAAGCAAATCCCTTGCAGCTCATTTCCATTTATGATCGTGCTGCCGGGTGGGAAGGAATTGACATTTACAGTACCGGTGTAGCTTGTGCCGTTGCCATCAGGCAGGAATAACTGCTGATTTTGCCCGTCACTGTAAAGGAAAGTCATACCGGGATTATAGGCAGAAACGATGGCTTGCTCCACAGGGTTGTTCTCTGTGCCGCCCAGCAGGGTTATGGTGTCTCCCGGACAGTAAGTGGTGGTGTCTTCTGAGGTGAAGAATGCAGGATATTCCGACACTTGTACACGCTGATGAAGAGAAAAGGTATTGGTACAGCCAGCAGTGTCTGTTGCTATGAGCTGTAGCAAGTAGCCGCCGGAAGATTCATAAACATGGTGCACGGTGTCGCCTTCGGCAAAGTTTCCGTCTCCAAAAATCCATTTGAAGTGTGTAAGTTCATCTGACTGCGTGTAGCCAAGCCCATTTTGAGGGTAGGTAGCGGTTCCATTTAGCGTCATTGTATCCCCGGGGCAGAGGTCTAGCGTTCCCAGGTTGGAGATGGCTGGCTCGGATAGCCCGATATCAGGCAGAATAGGCTGACAATCTTCGATACAGCTGATGCTGCCCTCCCAGCCGAAGCCATTACCGTTGGCGTCAGATTCAAATACGGCAGTTATACAGCCTGAAGGGTTTGCCATAGAGCCCTGAACAGTAAACCCAAGTCCATACAACACCTGATCACTACAAATGAGCAGCGGTGCTGTTGTATTCATGCCGTCATAGAAGCATAGCAGGTCACCTTCTTCAATGAACAGCGCTGGCAGGCTGATTCGGATATTGCTGTTGTTTTCCTCCGGGCAAAAGGTGAGCTGATGAAGGCCATTGGGCTGGTAATCATTACCAGGGCCACCATCGTCATAAAACTCACCTGAGCAGGTGGTAACAAAGGTGTCTAGTCCCATAATGTAGGTCTGTGCGACGACCGCAGTTACATGGGCAATCAAAAAGAATAGGATAAGATAGAATTGAGGCGCTTTCATAAAAATGGGGTTTTCCAGCCTAAATATAAAGATTGCTTAATTGCCGTAGATTAACTCAATATTAAAAATCGTTGATATGGACCTTAATGTACTCAGCCCGCTTAAGGATTTCCTCCTGCTGTTCGCTGTCCATTTTATTCCAAATCCGGTACATCATGCCGATACGGGGGTTATTGCCTAATTTATCGGTGTGGCGGTCGTAAAAGTCCCAATAGAGGCTATTGAAAGGGCAGGCATCCTTGCCGACTTTCTTCTTCCGGTCGTAGGCGCAGTTGGTGCAGTGGTCGCTCATTTTATGCATGTAGTTGGCACTGGCTACATAGGGTTTCGTCCCCACGATTCCGCCGTCCGCAAACTGGCTCATGCCGCGGGTGTTGGTGATTTCCACCCATTCAATGGCATCCATATAAATGCCCAGGTACCACTGATCAAGCTCATCGGGGTGTACACCAAGGAGGAGGGCGAAGTTGCCGGTGACCATGAGGCGCTGAATGTGATGGGCGTAGGCGTGGTCTAGCGACTGGTTTACAGCCGTATGCAGGCACTTCATCTTCGTATCGCCAGTCCAGTACCAGTCGGGTAGGGGGGCCTTGTGCTCGAAGTAGTTCAACTTGGCGTACTCCGGCATTTTGGCCCAGTAAATGCCCCGCATGAATTCCCGCCAGCCGATGATCTGCCGCACAAAACCTTCAATTTGCGAGATGTCGATCTGCTTCTGATGGTCTTTCCAGTAATTGACGCATGCTTCCACAACCTCCAAGGGCGAAAGCAGCTTGGCGTTCATGGCGAAGGACAACTTAGAATGGAACAGCAGGTAGCCCCGGTCCGTCATCGCATCCTGATAGGTGCCGAAGAGGTGGAGGCGGATTTTAGTGAAATGCTCCAGCAGGTCCAGGCTTTCTTCCCGGGTAACCGGCCAGTAGTAGTACTCCGGATCAATCCTGCCAATCGTTTCCACGCCAGCTGCTTTGATCAGCTCCACGATTTCGGTGACATCGCGTTTGAAGTGCAGGGGTTTGGGGATGTCCTGCTTTTTAGGCAGCTTTTTGCGGTTGTCCTGATCGTAGTTCCATTGACCGGTCAGCGGCGTTTTGCCATCTTCTTCCATCAGGATGTTGTGCCGTTTGCGCATGTCCCGGTAGAAGGTTTCGAGGAGGTACGTTTTCTTGCCGGCAAAGAAGGATTCCACATCGTCCCGGGCGGTTAGGAAATGTTCGGTATCCACCGCTTCGGTCTCGATGTCCAACTGCCCGCAAAGGCTTTTGAGCTCGTGGTCGAGGCGGTATTCGTCCGGCAGCTGGTACTCAAAACGCTGGATTTGGTACTTTTTGACCAGTGCTTTGATGTTGGCTGTAACCGAATGTTCATTGTTTTCGTCATCCAATGTATAGTACAATACTTCGTGCCCGTTCTCCCTCAGGTTCTCTGCGAAGTGGCGCATGGCCAGGAAAAACCCGACGACTTTTTGGATGTGGTGGCGGACATAGCCCGTTTCGTTTTTCATTTCTGCCAGAAAGTAGAGGGTATCGGGCTCTTTATCTTCGTACCAAGAGTGTTTGTGATTGAGCTGATCACCCAATACAAGCCGGAGCGTGCGGTGAGATTTTGACATATTCAGTTGATGGTGTTCGGGGATGAAACGTGAATCCGGGCACTTGGTTCATCTAAAAAATCTGGCTATTCAGCTTAAAAAAGCTATTCGCTCCGGTGAATTCCGTTTATTAGTTTCACCATTGGAAAAACGACCTCAAATGAATGTATTACGAATCAACGGGTTGACAAAAAGGTACGGCCGCATCACAGCAGTTGACGAGCTAAGCCTGGAAGTGGAGCAGGGGATGGCTTACGGTATCCTGGGGCCGAATGGGAGTGGGAAAACCACCACCCTGGGCATGGTCCTCGACATTACACACCCGGACAGCGGTTCCTTCGAGTGGTTTGAAGGGCAGTATGGCCGTGATGCCCGCCGTCATGTAGGTGCCTTGCTGGAAACGCCCAATTTTTACCCCTACCTCAACGCCATCGACAATCTGGGGATCGTGGCCCACATCAAACAGGTGAAAGCGCCCCGCTTTGATGAATTGTTGAAGCTGGTCAATCTCTACGAGCGGCGTACTTCCAAATTCCGCACCTACTCTCTGGGTATGAAACAGCGCCTGGCTATTGCCTCCGCCATGGTCGGCGACCCGGAAGTGCTCATTTTTGATGAGCCAACCAATGGGCTCGACCCTCAGGGCATCGCCGAAATCCGTAACACCCTGCAACGGATTGCCGAGACTGGCAAGACCATCATTATGGCCAGTCATATCCTGGATGAGGTGGAAAAGGTTTGTTCCCATGTCGCCATCATCAAAAATGGCCACCTGCTCGCTTCCGGCACGGTAGGCGCGATCATTAGCGACGACTTTCTGGTGGAAGTCGCAGCCGAGGACATGCCCGGCCTACAAACCGCTTTCGAAACAGACAGCCGTATCAAAAAAGCAGAGCTTCAGGAAGAGGGTGTCTTGCTGCTGCACCTGGAAAATGAAACGCCAGCTGCCGCGATCAATGAGTGGGCGTTCAGTAAGGGACACACCCTTTCTCACCTGCGCATCGTAAAGAAAAGCCTGGAAGCTGAATTTTTGGAAATCACCGCCAACCAATAAACCTCATGTTGTATTTACTCCGACTGGAATGGAAGAAAATCCGGAAGTTGACCTCTTTCCGGCTGTTTTCGGTTTGTTACCTCATTTTGCTGCCCGCTATACTACTGACCGGATTGCGGTTTGATGAGCTGCCGCCGCCTATTAACACCAATGAGGTTTTCTTCATGTTCCCTACCGTATGGCAGTATCTGGGCTACATCGGCAACTGGCTGTGCTTCTTTTTCTTTGGCTTTCTATCGATTGTGGTGGTGACAACGGAGGATAGCTATCGCACTATGCGGCAGAACATCATCACCGGGCTGAGCCGGCAACAGTACTTCCTCAGTAAGTTTTACCTGATTGTGGTGGTGAGTTTGCTGGCTGCGTTGTACTATGCTCTTTGTGGTTTTACCATTGGGTACTTAAATACGGAAGCCATCTACTGGCACAAAGTCTGGCAGCATGCCGATTACATACCCCGGTACTTCCTGATGTGCTTCGGGTATATGGCCTTTGGGCTCTTTTTGGGCTTTATGATCCGGCGTACGGGGATTGCCCTGTTCCTTTACCTGGCTTACATCATGTTTATAGAGCTTATCCTGAGGTGGGGCATACACCTGCAAATCGTGGAGCACCGCAGCATGCATTTTTATCCGATGAATGCAGTGGAGGACCTGGTTGCTCTGCCTTTCCTGGAGATGGCCGATGAATTCACCTCAAAGTATGGCTTTAGCATCTATTTGCAGCCCTGGGAAGCTTCAATTACCGTGCTGGTTTACAGCGCATTGTTCCTCTACCTGGCTTACTGGCGGGTAACCCGCAGCGATTTGTGAACAGAACCGGGGCATAAGGGTTTGATGTTGTGGAGTCCGGGACGTATCTTTGCGGGCTCGAAACGGGAATAACATGAAAACCAAGACCTTAAAGCAGGATAAAGTCAACGTCATTACCCTGGGCTGCTCCAAAAACCTGGTGGATTCTGAGAATATCATCACTCAGTTGCGAGGCAATGACTACGAGGTGGTACACGACAGCAATGGCGAGGATGCTAACGTGGTCATCGTGAACACCTGCGGCTTCATCGACCTGGCCAAGGAGGAGTCGGTCAATACCATTCTGGATTATGCGGAGATCAAAAAGCAGGGCGGCATTGACAAGCTCTATGTTACCGGTTGCCTTTCTCAGCGCTACAAAGACGACCTGGAGCAGGAAATCCCCGAAGTAGACGCCTACTTTGGCACCCTAGAGCTGCCCGGCCTGCTGGCCAAGCTGAATGCCGACTACAAGCATGAGCTGATCGGGGAGCGCATCACCACCACGCCCCAACACTATGCTTACCTGAAAATATCCGAAGGCTGCAACCGGACCTGTGCTTTTTGTGCCATCCCCCTGATGCGTGGCAAGCATGTGTCCAAGCCTATCGAAGCACTGGTGGAAGAAGCCAAAAACCTCGCCCGTTTTGGCGTCAAGGAGCTGATGCTCATCGCTCAGGAGCTGACCTACTATGGGCTGGACATCTATAAAAAACGCGAGCTTCCCCGTTTGCTCCATGCCTTGGCTGATGTGGAAGGCATAGAGTGGATCCGCCTGCACTATGCTTATCCCAGCAAATTCCCTACGGAAATTTTCGATGTGATGGCGGAGCGCCCCGAAATCTGCAACTACCTCGATATGCCGTTGCAGCACGCCAATAACGCCGTACTCGACCGCATGCGCCGGCAAATCACCCGGGAAGAAACGGTGGAGCTGGTCCGCACCGCCCGCGAGAAAGTACCCAACCTGACCCTGCGCACCACCTTGCTCGTAGGCTTCCCCGGCGAGACCGAAGAAGAATTCCAGGACCTCTGCAACTTTGTGGAGGAAATGCGGTTCGACCGCCTCGGCGTCTTCCAGTATTCCCACGAAGAAAGCACCATCGCCTACGATTATGAAGACGATGTGCCCGCCGAGGTCAAAGCCGGGCGTGCCAGCCGCATCATGGAAATCCAACAATCCATTTCCGAAGCCAAAAACCAGGAAAAGGTAGGGCAAACCCTGAAAGTCCTATTCGACCGTAAGGAAGGCGAGTTTTTTGTGGGCCGTACCGAGGGCGACAGTCCAGAGGTTGATAACGAGGTGCTGGTGAAAGCCGCCGAGCACTATGTGCGGGTCGGTGATTTCGCACAGGTGCGTATTACCGAAGCTACGGATTATGATTTGTTTGGGGAGGTGGTCGAATAACAGCCTGGGTATAACAAATTGCACCAAACAGAAAGTGGCCACCTGCTACCAGTACCAGGGGTGCAACCCCTTTGCATTTAAGCGCTATAGCTGCTGAGGTAGAGCTTCCCGCTCTGCTCCGGCTTATCCACGAATGCTGCCAGGCTATTCAGGTAGTGCAATTGTTATGCATACAATAACCGCCTGTTTTTCCCTTCCCTGAGAAAATTGCCCCCTTCCCTGAGTATTTACCGCTGTTCCCTGAGTTTCTCTCGGAATATTTACCCTTTGAGGCTACATTTGAAACCGCACAAAGCAGAGGAAAGGGTTCGCAACACTACTTAATCAGCCTTCTTTTCGAAATAGCTGTTTTGTAAGATGGATTCCATTCGGTATCTTTAGAGAACCAGTATGCCATTACCTCCAATCTGGTGTTTTGGTAGTGGCAGTGCGGTAACCATATTCCCTCTTTTTAAATAAAGCTCTACATCGTCAAATGCTTGCGAAGCCCTGGTGATTATAGCTATTGAAAACGAATTGTCCTTGGTGTCAAAACAAGGAGCCGAAAAAGAGCAGGATGCGGATTTTAAGAAAGAACTGTTAGCCGCCCTGGGCTATCTGTTTAAAGAACAGCCATCATTCGGCATTCAGGATTTGTCACAGAATACGAAACTAAGCCACGCCACGCTATACCGGAAGGTTCGGGAGGTTTACAATCTATCTCCTAACCGGCTTATTGCAGCTTACCGGTCGCAGCAGGCCGCAATATTGCTAATCAGAAGCGAGCTGAATATTACGGAGATCGCCTACATCTGTGGGTTTTCAAGTACAACCTACCGCGCGCGTTGAAATTTAAACAGTTTTACTGGAATAGGCCAAGTAGTTCAGTAAATATAGTTTGTTGCTTGCCTGATTTATTCGAATAATTGAATGATTTGTACGGCTTTAAAGTAATAAAATATTGTAATTTTGATAGGTCAGCGGTAATGTTAGGTTAAGAAACCCAGGGCTTTCGAAAAAGTCCTAGTCGTCAATTGTTTACAGAGGTTTTTTAGAAAACGATTGCCCCCTAGAGAGGACTCAATTTTGCATCCAAAAGATGTCTCCTGACAAATCAAAACAAGTAAACCTCTACTTAGCACCTTACCCACGATTTTAATGCTCCAGCTTTACGAATGTCGGCCCTGTTTTTCAACAGGTGGAATGTAGAGAATTCCTTAAAGTTGGTAAACAGTACTGGCGTATCGAAAAGTTCTGCTGGTTTGCCTTCCAATAATCCGGAATTTTTCTTCACGGTATGTAAGGGCAATTGAAATGCTTTCAAAGCATTGAGGAACCATTTAGAATTGTTTTCCTCTCTTTTAATTAACCAGCACGCAATTGTGCTGAACATTTACTGCATTCATGGATAGCTTAAACAACAAAGAGGACTCTGCTGATAGCCAACTCAGCAGGGCTAAATGTTGGATATTGCTGATAGGCTCAAACCAGCTTGTTTTGGAGAAGGTCAAAGAGTTTTTATCAAAGAACTACGAAGCAGATGTTTTAGACCTGACTTTTCGAGATAACCTTCGCGAGATATTAAAATATGATGTTTTAGTACTGGTAGGGCGAATAGCCCTTAGCTATTTGGCAAAAGCTGAATCCATAGTTGACTGTCAGATACCAATTATTGGGTATGAATTGAAAACTAATACAGATGAGCGGTTGCGAGCTAGGTTACACGGAGTAATCAGCTTTGTTGAGTCCTCATTTGAAGAAGTGGAGTTGGTCCTAGCTATAGAAACCGTAATTCAATTGGTAAACTTGCGGCCGCTGCAGCGAGAAAAGGGTGCCAATTTCAAAAAGGAATTATTAGCAGCCATAAAGCATTTGCTTGAAGTGCAGCCTTCGTTCAAGGTGGAGGAATTATGCCGGTACATGAAGCTAAGCCACTCCACGCTTTACCGGAAGGTCCAGGAAACCTTTGAAAAGTCCCCTAGCCGACTTATAGCTTTTTGCAAATTGCAGCAGGCAGGAATAATGCTAGCTGAGAGAGATGAGCTAAATATTACAGAGATTGCTTACGCCTGTGGGTTTTCAAGTTCAACCTACCTAGCCCGGCAATTTAAAAAGGTTCACGGGATTACGCCCAGGCAATTCAGGAAAGCGGGTTTATCGTATACCCAATTTGTGCGATTAATTGAATGAATTGTGCGGCTTCAATTCAATCATGTCTTCTAATTTTGAGAAGCAAATCAAAATAAACAATCTTATGAAAAACCCAAACCTATCAAGGGGCACCTGTTCTTTTTGTCCGTTACATGCCTTCTCTGTTGCGTTGTTAACCGTGACGTTGCTAGGCTTGCCTTCCATCCTTTACAGCCAGGTGCCAAATAGCATAAGTTATCAGGCAGTAGTTAGAGATGCTAGTAACAACCTGGTATCAAGCCAGAATATAGCTGTACGTATATCTATTCTGAAAAACAGCCCAAGCGGAACCGTCGAATACCAGGAAATCCATGGTGATGTTGTCACGACAACAGCCGGTATCATGGGCTTCAATATTGGTGGAGGTACCCCTAGCCCTGGATCTGTATTTACTAATATAGACTGGAAAAACGGGTCGTACTTTGTCAAACAAGAGGTAGACCTGGAAAAGGATGGCACTTACGATATTTTTGGCGATGCTGTGCCCCTGCTTAGCGTACCTTATGCCCAGCACTCCAATACAGCTAACCGTGCAACAAGTGCTGCCACAGCAGACATGGCTAGTTCTGTATCGGGTTCCTTTCTTGGTGGCTTATCTTTGCCTGTAGGTACAGTACTTCCCTTCGCAGGATCTTCGGCATATGTTGATGCCAATTTGGATGGATGGCTTGTTTGTGACGGTCGTCCATTGCAGCAGGCACAATACCCGGAATTGTTCGCTGTTATTGGTACTACTTACGGGAGTAATGGCGGGCAGTTCTTAATTCCCAATTTAAAAGGACGCTTTCCAGTTGGATTTGATAATCAGCAAACCGAGTTCAACACCACAGGAAAGACTGGTGGGAGCAAGTCATCTACCCTTAAGTCTGAAAACCTTGCTGCGCATGCACATGGAATAAATTTCACTAATATAGAAACTGATCCTGCAGGTAAACATACCCATAAACTGGATTATCCGAAAAGTTCAGATGAAGATGGTAATGGATTTGTTTCAATTATGGGCGATGATGACAATCAGGGCGACAATTGGAAACTTGTAACTAACGGTCCAAAGACAACTGAGGATGGAGAACATACTCATAAGTTTAATATACAAGGAACTACAGATAGTTATGGAGGTGTAAATCCAACCCCATTTACGAATCTCCCTCCCTATCTGACCATGAGCTTTATTATCAAGGTGCGACCGTGACGATATTGTCATTAGCTGATTTAAGAAGAGGGGGGTGAGGCTGACTGTATCGGTGTCTAATCCGGCTTCTACTTTTTGTCAATGACTAAATAACTGAATTCTCATGTGGAATCAACTATACTCCTGTCTGATTATTTTCTTGCTATTTATCGCTGTTACCGCCCAGTCACAAACCGCCATTAATGCTGCTTCGGCGGTATCTGCTACAAACAAAGGGCAGGTGACGGCAGCGATAGGCAGCCCCATTTACCTCATATCTCAGTCTTGCAATGGTACTATCTATCCAGGAGCCATACAGCCAGATCTGTCTACCCTGACCCGGGAGAGCACCTTCGAGGTGATCGACTCATCTGATGCATTTATTACTTTGGCATGGAGCATAAAGGAGGAATGTTTTAAGGTGTTTGAGGAAGGTTGCCAGACTTATCCGGATGGCATTCTCCTGGAGGTGCTTGGCAACGGCGAGCGGATTTACTCCGATATCATCTACGATGCTAATGGTTTGTTAACAGATAGCTACCGGCATTTTGTCGGTCCGGACAGTGCTGTTGATTATACGCTCAATTTATTTATTCGTGGCAATGGTGAGATGTCGTGCACCAGCCTGACTACCTCTTGCCGGTCTGAGTTGTTTCAACTTCCGCAAAACTTTATTGCTTCGGATACTTTGCACCCCGGACGGGTGGAATTGAGTTGGGTCAATAAGTCTCAGTTATCCAGTAATATATTGATTTTTCGGGAGCGCAACGGAGACTCCACGCTAATTGCAGCTTTGCCAGGCACGATCAAAAGAGATACGCTTTACAGTTTCGTCGATGAAGTTGCGCAGGACAATCCCAACAACCTGAATAATGGTTTCACTTATAATTATTGTATCCAGACTTTCAATGATCAGCTCGACCGCGTTTTGCCAGAGTTGGTATGTGATGAGGGAAGCACTAAATCAATAAATTTAAATGTATCCTCCCCTAATAACCGGGTGGTTAACTTAGCTTGGTCTGATGTAAGCACCTTTGGGCAGAGGCTAACTATCCTTAGGGATGGAGAACTTATTGCTACCCTGGACAGCATTGCCACTACATTTGTAGACCGGGTCCCAACTTTTGGTATTCCTTCTAGCTACCAAATATCTGTACTGAATGAAGCGGATCAACTTGCTGCCCGAGCTACAGCGACGATAGAATTGTCACCGGTAGGCTTGGTGAGTGGCTTTGTGCGCACACCGACTCAGGTAGGCATAGCCAATATTCCTGTTGTTTACAGTGCGGCAGTGGCGCCGGATACGCTGCGCGATACAGTTTATACGGATTACCTCGGATATTTTGAATTTTCGGACGTATTCTTCGGCAGGCGATCTATTTTCGAGGTACGCCCTATTGATGTTGCAGGCTTTAATTTTGATGGGCAGCAACTGCGCGATACCCTTGCAAACGAAGAGCCCTTAAGCCGTACATTGCATTTCACCGCCCGTCAAAACTACCCAATAGCAACTGATGGCAGCATTAGCGTCGATACCATAACCACGGTAGCAGGTCTGGATAGCTTATTTTTTGGATGGTCCTATCAGTCTTCCGGTAACCTAAGAGATACGCTGCATTTCCAGCTGTTCCGGGAAGGGCAGCTGATCGATATCACGGATGATCAGTCACCTGTGCCGCTGCAAATGGTGGATACTAGCGGAAGTGGAGGTTATATTTATCAATACCGGATCGTCGCCTATGGATTTAAAGGAGACTCTATTGTTACTGGCAGCCGTGTGCTGCTGGATACAATGCCAATGGTTACAGCTCCGTCTAGCTTTCAGGGTATCGTCGATTATGATGTTAATAGCGATGCCGTAATGACGATGGTGTGGCAGCATGAGTCATCAAATATTGACGGTTTTCGTCTCTACCGGGACATGAGCCTGCTGGCGGTCCTGGGACCGGATGACCGCTTTTTCTATGACTACTACGCTGAGCCAGGCCGGTCCTATGATTATTTGCTAACAGCCTACCGAAAAGCAAATGAAGGTCCCTCATTGCTGGAGTCGGTGCCTTCTTCCGCAGGGCCTTTGATTATTCCTGCCCTTCAGCCAGCATCTGTGCTTACCCTTACGCCTGAACAGCCGAACAATGCTATGCTATTGAATTGGAGTTGGCCGTCAAGTGCGGAGGACTTCGATAATGTCACAGGTTTTTTGGTTTCCAGGAACGGTCAGCCCATAAAAACTGTACTAAAGCAAGGTATGGATTATAGTTTCCGGGATTATAAGGGCGTACCAGGAATGGTTACTTACTCGGTACAGCCTTTTCTATCTACTCCGGATACCATATTCATTGGTCCTTCAGTTACCGAGTCTGCTGATTTCCCGACGCTTTCAGCCCCTCAAATGGTGGGCCTTGATAATGCCATTCCAGGTACAATAAAGGTAGAAATTGACGGAGTATACAGTAAAAATAATGCAAATTTTGACGGATTTTTACTTACCGCTAATAATCAGCCATTCGATACGCTTAAACCCTTTGAGTCCCTGTCATACTATACTCCTAATATAAAAGAAGGTCAAGCCGCTGTTAACATAGAAGTAAAGGCATTCCGCCATACTTCGGGCACTACCGAACTGAGTGACCCGGCAGCAGGTACGAGCAGCGTGGCCAGTCAAAGCAATTTATCGCTTGAAGCGCCCACCCAATTTGATGCTTCCTGTGAAGTCCCTATGCACGTTAGACTCCAATGGCAGTACCCGGACTACATATTTTCTACCTTTTACGTTTATCGGGATGGCGTATTGCTGGATACCATGCCTAATACAGCCAGGTCTTACTACGATTATACTGCGGAACCTGGAGTACGCCACCTGTACAGCCTGCAGGCCAATTTTGAAGGTAGTCTGTCTCCGGTTGTTTACACCACTGGTCAGCGGCGGGGTACGGCCTATCTGCATGGGCAAGTTCTCTCTGGTCGTTATACCAATGATCGCAACAGCATTATGGTAGCTTTGGTGGATGAAAACAATGGGGATCAGTTGCTACTGCGCACTTTTACGGATAGTTCGGGTTATTTCCGGTTGGCTCAGCTACACGACAAAGTTGGTACCGGCAACTGGAAGTTGTTGGTTGATGGAGAAGGTGGAAGCCACAAGTTAGCGTCAGTGGAGCGAGGTGGACTGACTACCGGCAACCGGACGGTTTTATTCAGAGACAATTTTGAGGTAGCTAGCGTCCCGCCTTTACCAAGGCAGGACAGCTTTGCGCTGGTGACTGCCTTTCAACTGCACCTATTCCCGGAGGAGCAGGCGGTGGTTACTTCGTATTCTTTATCAGAAGGAAAATACGATGGGGCTTTTGTCTCCCGAGGTCTTACAGAGCTAGATGCCCTGGAAATCTCCGCAAACAAAAGTACATTTTATATGGATAGTACAGGCATCAGCGGTGCTTCCTACCCGTACGTAAGCAGCCCCTATTTGTTGAAAGAGGGCCGTCGGCTTTCAGAGGCAGAAGCAGGTGCCCGTTCACGTAGAGTGGATTACCCAACTTTGCCTCCGGTACGCTGTTTATCTGCAATTCCCAATCTGAATTATCGGGACAATACCGTGAAGCTGCAGTGGAGTCATAATAATGATAAGGTTGCTTACTATGAGGTGCGCCGAAATGGCTTGCCCGTGAAGCAAACCTTGCGGGGAGACTCCCTTGCTTACGTAGATACACAGGGAAAACCTGATCAGACCTATCAATATGAAGTTCGTGCAGTTCGTATTTCAAATGGGCGGCAGGATATTTCCCAGCCGAAAAGTATAACTGTTACCTTCCCGGAGGTTGCCCGGCCCGTACCACTAACCGCTACCCCGGTTGCTGATTCCAATGCGGTTAGATTAAATTGGAGTTATAATGGTAATGTGGTCAGTGGCTTCCGTATCTTTCGAGATGAGATACCGGTAGCTGATGTGCCTTTTAATGCGAGGAGCTACTATGATACGGAGGGTTTTCCAAACTCTACCCCAACGTATAGTGTAGTTGCCTTGTTGAGCAGAGAAAACATGGTGTATCAATCCCGTCCAACTACTGTGCAGGCACAATTTCCTTCCTTGTTGCCGCCCAATAATCTTCAGGCTGTTGCAAATACCACGGTTGGCTCAGCAGTCCTATCCTTTGATTACAGCGCAGCTGGCGTAAGTCAGTTTAAAATAACTCGTAGTGCTGTGGGTGAGCCTACTGAAAATGTTAATACCATTTTTTATAATTATAACGGTCAGGTTCAAACCTTTGAAGAGGTAGATAAGGCGCCTAAGCCCGGGGTTACTTATACGTACAACGCTGTTGCGGTGAAGAAAATAAATGGAAATTCTTTTGAATCGGAGCCCGCTATGGTTCAAATTATCTATCCTCGCCCTCCGGACCCTCAGGGCCTTGGTGGAACTACGGGTAACCCCACTTGGGTGGATTTAAACTGGTCAATGGACTTCGCAGGTAATGTGGATGGATTCTTATTAACTAGAAACATTGGTAGTAATCAGGACTCATTCCTTATCTCATCAGCGGGATCCAGAACATACCGAGACGTCTTTTTTCCATACGACCCTCTGCCCAACACTGTTTTCAATTACTCACTTAGGAGTTATCGCCTGATTAACGGAATATACTACTATTCCAATGGCTCAAGCCAAAGTATAGGTAAACTGGAGAATAGCGGTTCTTCTTCCAGTTTATTCAATGTTACTGCTACGAGCGGCACCCTACCCAATCGAGCTCGTATAAGTTGGGAGTACAACGGCGCTGGTGTTTCTGAATTCTTGGTTTACCGTGATGAGGAACTAATTGCTAATCTTGAACCCAATGAGTTCTTTCTTAATGACAGCGAGGGAGTGCCTGGAAGACCTTACGTTTATACGGTTAGGGCAAGAGTTAACGGCACCCTTGATGCTGGAAAATCTGATGTGGGCTTCTCCAAAGGAAATGGACAGCTTGAAGGGGAAGTGCGAACATCACAGGGCAATGCCCCCGTCTCGGGTGCATCCCTGACTGCCAGCGGTATTGTAGAAGGGCAGTTGTATACCTATGTTGCTGAGACTGATAATTCCGGGCAATTTGTTATCCCCGGAATGTATATTGGTGAAGAACCAGTATCCTATGAACTGGGGGTAAAGTTCAGAAACCATAGTTTTATTAAGCCGAAGCAAACGTTTAATCTTTCTCCAGAGAATAATCTGCGGTCTAACATAGTCTTCTTTGATACGACTGCTTATGTAGCCACCGGCCGTATTGACTATGCCAATACGAACTGCAGTATAGACAGCATAACGGTCCGGGCACGACATATTTTGTCTGACAGCATAGTGGTGGTAGAAACTGGACAAACGGATAAGAATGGGCAGTACTCCCTGATTCTTAATCCTTATCTGGAGGGGCTTACTCGTATTGAGATTGTGGCGGATAGCATTTTTGTAAGAAATCAGGGCACGCCGAATGAAAGCCGCGTCTTGCATAATTTTGTCTCTACCTCAAGTAATATTATTAGTGTTCCTGTGCCCCAGCAGACAATCATAAATTTTGAAGATCAGCTGTCTTACCCGGTTAAAGTAGCGGTTAATAACATATGCGGATTCGCAGCGTCCAGCAATGGCCGCTTTGATGTCGAAGTTTCTACTCGGGATGGTTGCTTTAAACGGATACGCCAAACCGCCCTAAACGGGCGGGTAACGATAGATTTACCCCCATTGGATGGATTGGTAGCGAGAGTAGTCAGCGCAGCCCCCCTTACGCTGGAGAATAACCTGATTGTTGATTACCTGGAAAATCGGCCTTTCAACCTTGAGCTGGCAGCTTTTCATCAGAAAAACACGGGCTTTAATCAGCTTGGCAACTTTGTTCAACTTAACACAGACACGTTGATAGAACGGGAACTAGTGTACCACAAACCCGCAACGATTACCATAGCCAATGAATTCGGACAGCGCCCTACCTGCGATCCTTCTCAGCCACGCTTTCTGTATAGCAATATGCCCTACAATATCAATTTAAGTGTTACTGAACTTCATCAGGGCGTGGATTGCGATGTACAGGGAGGCTATCTAATTGTCAATAATAGCGCTGCACTCAAAAATTCCCTTGATACGCTTTCCTTCCAGCCATCTACTGGTGATTTTAAACGGCATGAATTTGTTGGAGGTACCCCAAACCTAGTCCCCCCGTACCGGAAGGGGATAAACGTACAGTATTTCTCAGGCCAGGGGGATTTACTGGCTGAGCGGACCATTCCGGTGGTTGTAATTGGCTCTTCACCACTGCCAGGCAGTGACATTATCGTTGATATTGATGAGGATGGACAGGTGAAATTGCCCGTAATGATCCTGCGGGACCCTCCGGGTGATGGCAGCTTTAGCTCAATAGAGGAAGGGACAACCATTACGAAGTCTCTGTCGAATTCTTTCGGCTTCGAACTTGGTGGCAGTGTTGATTTGGAAACCGCTTTCACCGTGGGAGGAGTAGGTGCTTATGTTGATGCCCAACTTGCCGGCGGCGGCGGCGAAACGGATGAGTCATCGGTGAACCTGTCCTTCACCACTAAACAAACTATATCTACTTCAAGTGCATCTAACTTTGTTGGTGAGGATGCAGATGTACTGGTGGGTTTAGGCATGGCCATTCAGTATGGGCTTTCCGAGCGGATCTCGTTTAGCGAGGAGAGTTGTAGTTTTCAAAAAATCCAGGAGCTATCGATTCAGCCCAACGCAATTAAAACCGACTGGAGTTACACGGTCGGGCAAATCAAACAAATTGCGAAGGAATTGAAAGCGCAAGCTGATTCTGTGAGGGCTGGATCATTAGTGATACAGGAGGCAGGAGTGGAGAAGTCACCAACTGAAGCAATAAAAGACCTAGAGACCCGTGCCCAAAACTGGGAATTGGTCCTGGATTACCACGGCAGAACGTCGTTGCCTCATCATAATTTTTGTACAGAGGTCCTCAATGCCACTCAACTTTGGCAAGCTGCGAAAAAAGTTGGTGGTGATCTGGTGTTGAGTAATAATGGGGTACCGGGTTCTCAACATTTTACATATTTTGCTGATCGCGTAAATAAAGCCAAGGCCGCTAAGGATTTATTCTGTACTGATCCCGCCGTAGTTACTTTTCTTGCGCAGGACTCTGTTACGTTGACTCGAGGTCTTCAGCCTCTGATTTTTAATACAGGTGTCGCTGAGAAGTACGAACGGTCCACCCGACTTGTAGATTATTATCTCGACTCTCTGCAAATCGCTACTTCACAAATACCGGAAGCTGTGGCACAGGCGCCAACGAGCGCTGTTGTTACCAATGTCGAGAATACAACGTTTTCTGCGGGTGTTACTATCGAAAAATCCTCAACTTCAGTGCGGTCTCGCGGCTCAAAATTCACCCAGAAAGGGTACTTGAATTTTTCAATCAGTGCTGGTGTTCTTCTAGGATTTTCAGCATCTGCCGGACTCGGCTTAGTTACAGAGGTATCTGACAGCGAGGGTAGAGTCGGCGCCACTTTCAATTCTGCTTTTGAGTGGTCCGATGAACGCTATGAGGAGATAACAACCGAATCTACGGTTTCCTATACTTATACCGATGATGACCCCGGCGACCAGTTCAGTGTTACTTCAATATCTGGTCGGATATCTGGTCATACACCATATTTCCAGCTCCTTGGTGGGCGTTCTAGTTGTCCCCCTGAGGCCGGAGCTATACTACGTGACCGGTTTGATATTTCTCTAAACGATCCAGTGACGCAGTCCACATTTGATTTTCTGGAACAGCGGGAGCTTAATCCAAATGTACCCGCGACTTTCTACGTGAAGCTCACTAATCTGAACCCATTTGGTGAGCAGAGAGATCTCTACGTTTATCATAATGCAGCTAGTAACGAAAATGGCGCAGAAATTAAGATCAATGGTTTAGGGATAGGAGGAGGAGATGCATCCGGTCAAGCATTTACTTTCGTCAATGCAGGGCAATCCCTGATTTTCCCCCTGACCGTAAACCGGCCTTTCAATGGTTACGAAGTTAAGAATGTCGAGATCATAATGCGACCGTTTTGCGCCGACGGAGACACCTTTACACCAGATGGTAGAGATACGGTGGTAGTTAGTGCCTACTTCAAATCTCCTTGCAGCAATATTAGTATAGCCTCACCAGGCAACGACTGGCTCATCACCCGCCGCAATCCTTTCCAGGCAGACAGCCGGGAGGCGATCGTGTTGGAAGTGGGCGATTATGATTCCAAAAATCCCAACCTGGAGGAAATCTATCTGGAATACCGGCGTATCGGTGATGGCTCGGGTTGGGAAATCATACCGTTCACTGAACTCGAGCCCCGCTATATCGTCAATAAGGATTCCCTGCTGAATTACGACATGGAGAACTTTGGACCGGGGGTATCTCCACGTTTCTTTTTCACCTGGGACATCACGGATTTAAACCAGAAGTATCCGGACGGTATTTATGAAGTTAGAGCTGTGGCTGCTTGTGGCACCGATGGCGTAGTTCAATCCAATATCATCCGCGGGCAAATCCGCCGACAAGCGAGCGAAGCATTTGCCCTCTTTGAACCTTCCGATCTGGTCTGGCAGGTTGGCGATGAAATCAGCATGAAGGTCAATAGAGAAATAGACTGTGCTACACTGAATGAAGCTTCATTTATAGTCGTCAACGAATTAGCGCAGGACACTGTTCCTGGCACTTTTGGGTGTGATCCGACCGAGAATAAACTGGTGTTTCTCCCACTCGCACCTTCCTCCCTGCTTGAGACGTTGCAGCCCTTCGATAATCAGTTGCTGACTATTAAGGTTTCCGGGTTGCGTGATGAATTTGGAAATCCCTTCCCTCTGCTCAGAAACGCTCAGGGTATTGTACAGGAAACATTAGATGCCAATGGAAATACCATACCGGCCATAGATACTTTCAAATGGGATTTCCGGGTGGTCGCGAGAGATATTCTCGTGCAGGACACCTTCCTGAAAACCACGATTTATCAGGATAGCGAGGGGATACTCAATACGGTCTTATTCAATACTAATCAAGGGGCAGGAGCGACCATTGGCTTCTCTATTCCTGAACTTGTGGGGCTTCCATGGCTGCAGGCTACTCCTCCTAACGGTATAGTCTCTACCTCTGATGGGCTGCCTGTTCAATTCAATATCAATGGCAGCTTGTTACCGGTAGGGGATACCACGGTTGTGCTGAGCGTAGTGTCCAACTCTAACCTGGCTAACGCAGGTGTTGACAATATCCGGATCAAAGTCAATGTACTGGCTCGTCCGCCTTATTGGGAGGTGGACCCGTCGCAGTATTCCAATTCTATGCAGGTGGTCGCGAACTATCAGTATACCCAACCTCCTGGAAATGCCCCTTCCCGAGATACCATGGACGTCCTCAGTGCCTGGATTGGTAATGAAATCCGGGGCGTGGCACGGATAGCGAGTACGCAAACTGGTCAATACGCGGCCTTTATGCTGGTATATGGCAATCCGGAGGATATCGGGAAGCCGCTCGAATTCAGGGTGTGGGACGCTGACCCCGGCGAGGAGTATAATGCTTATCCGGTTGACAGTATCTTTTTTGACCAAACGACCCTCGTAGGTTCCTTTAGTCAACCAGAGGGTCTACTTGTGGACCGGGTCCGCGACCGGGCCCGCTACATCCCAGTGAATGGAGAGAGCGATGGGGGTGGTGGGCTGACCTGGCTGTCCTTCAATAATAGAGAAACCGATATGTCGGTGGGTGAACAGCTCCGGGAGCTGAAGTCACTGCAAAACGGAGACATCATAAAGACAGAATTGTCCTCAGCTGGCTATGTAGAAGGAGTAGGCTGGATTAGTACAAATGGCCTTGACAGCATTAAGGCAGAAGAGGGCTATATTTTATACCTGGGCGGTCTGGATGATACGATACGGGTGACCGGGCGTGATGCAACTTTCGGTCCGATAGTGCTGGAGCAGGGCTGGAATCAGATCGGTTATCCATTACAGGATACGGTCGGGATTAATGATGCATTCAATCTCTTTAATATCCGTGATGGCGACCGCCTGCAAACGGTTCCACAGGATCCGGTAGCCCTTAACCTCCCACCCAACATGATTGCTGAGTACAATGAAGGATTAATGAAATGGCTTTTTGCCCCTGGTATGGAAGTGATGCGCCCCAATTTTGCCTATCAGATACTGGTGGGAGAAGCAGGCCCGTTACTTTACCAGGGGGCGACCACACCGCTGAATTCTGAGCCTGTTAGCGATGGCATGGGCAGTAATTCGCCGCTCTTCACGCCTGCAGACCCCACTACCTGGTTGATTGACCCCTCCGCTTATCCTTCCAGCATGGTAATTACTTCAATGCTGAAATTTGGCGGAGAAATAAGTCTGGACGAAGGAGACCGGGTAGCTGCCTACGTCAATGGCGAATGCCGGGGCGTTGCGCCGGTGAGTTTTGTATCAGCGCTGAATGCCTACCGGGCACCGTTGTTTGTATACGGTACGCAGGCTGGCGAAACAGTCGAATTCCTCATGTATGATGCCAGCACGGACCGGGTTCATTTGGCCGCACAGCAATTATCTTTCCAGCCCAATGGGATCGAAGGCAGCTTTGTAGAACCCTTCGTTTTCGAAGCGCAGTCCATGAGCGCTACCTATGCCCAAAGCAGCACTTTCTGTGCCGCAGATGCCAATGGTACACTGGGCATCACCATGGTCAGTGGCCTGCAGCCACCTTACAGCTACGAATGGAATACCGGCGCGCATACGGCTTCCCTGGAAGGCCTGACCGCCGGTGATTATACCGTAACTATTACCGGTGCAAATGGCTTGTCCTTCACGGATACCGTGGCCCTTGAAAACCTGGAGGTGGAAATTCCAGCTCCGGAAGTGGAATGGTCAGCTGACAATCCGGTCTGCCGGGGTACAGACGTAGTGCTCTATGCGCAGGCTCCGAATCAGGAAGCTTCCGTGCGCTGGGAAACAGCCGATGGATCAGTATTGCAGGAAACTCCCGCGTTGATGATAGAGGGCATTCAGGCTGCTTATACTGCTTACGCTAAAACGTTGTACCGGGGCTGTGAGTCTGAGCCACTGGAAGCTACCGTACAGGTCTACCAACCTGACGCAAGCTTTACGGTGGAGCCGGCCATAGAAGTGACTACAGAAACAGAAGTGGAGTTCAGCCCTGCAGAAGCCACAGGTGCCTTCGCCTGGGATTTTGGGGACGGACAGAGCAGCAGCCTGGTTAGCCCACAGCATCAGTATAGCCTGCCGGGGCATTATCAGGCCATTCTTTCCCGCACCGACCTTGCAGGCTGTACAGGTCAGGGGCTTTATGACCTGTGGGTAGATGCTGCCACACAGGTACTTGAACTTCCGGAGGGCGAGCTACGCCTGCAGGCCACGCCCAATCCATTTGGGCAGTACATAGATATACAGCTCCACCTGCCCTACAACAGTCAGTATACGCTTGAACTGCTATCCATCTCCGGGCAGGTTCTTGAGCGGCAGCAGCAAGTCTGGCAGGCTGGTGAGCAAACGGTCCGCCTGCTGCCTGACCTGGCGGATGGCACGTATCTGATCCGGTTGGAAAGCAGTAAGGGGCATCAGCTGGCATTGCCGGTGGTAAAACAAACGCCCCGGCCATAACAAATAAGGCAATCAGCGCGGGCTTCAACTACAGTTCAAAGCCCGCGCTACTCCGTCTAACTTCAACGCATAATCCATATCCTCATGGTAAATAAAATATACACCATTCTTCTTGCCTTAGTGTTATGCTCTTTTGGCTCCCTGAGTGCTCAGGATTCTGCCGACCGCTTCGACGAGTCCACCTGGTCCGTAGACCCGGCCAACTACCCTAATAGCATGGTCATTACAGCAGTGATCGATATAGAAGGGGAGGAGTCCGTTGACCCCAATGACCGGGTTGCGGCTTTCGTAGGCAATTCCAATGGTATCCGTGGTGTATCGAGCCCGGCCTACGTAGCAGCGCTTGATCGCTATATTGTCAGCTTGTTTGTATACTCCGTAAGCGGTGCCCAGGACGATATCACCTTCCAGGTATACGATGCCAGTACAGATGTGGTCTTGCCCTGCACCACTGCAGAGCTTTTTAGTACGAATAAAACCGTGGGCAGCTTTGCTCAGCCGGACACGATCTTCACGGTGCGCATTCAGGCCAATTTCACTAAAGACGATGTGCTCTGTGCTGCCGACACTTTCGGCTTTGCACAAGCTAACGTGACTGGTGGTTTGCCACCCTATGACTACCTCTGGAGCACCGGAGCCACCATGGACCGGATCGATAACATCGGCCAGGGGCGGTATTACCTGACCATCACAGACGATAATGGGTTTGCGAAGGTCGATAGCGTAGACATCCTGAATCTCAACCGGGCAATTTTGTCACCGGTACTGGCAGCAGCGCCAGAAGATACCCTTTGTGCGGGCCAGGATGTATATCTATTCAGTTTTAGTGCAGAAACGGAGATGCCTGCCTACGAATGGTACGACAATTTTGGCAACTTTATCCAGGAAGGCAATGCACTATACTTACCCGAAATTGCTTTTTCAAGGGAGCTGGAGGTTTTTACCAATGTCCGCAATTGCCTGTCTGCCCCTACTGCAATCGACGTGGAAGTACTGCCCGTGCCAAGTGCAGCGTTCACGCTAAATAATAATGCCCCTTCCATACAGGATACCGTAATATTCACCCCGGAAGTCAACGACGGGCAATATGCATATGCCTGGAATTTTGGAGATGGAGCTACGAGTACAGCGCCCATGCCCAGCCACGCCTACACCATTGCAGGCAATTATATAGTGTCGCTGGAAATGACCACACCAGATGGTTGTATCAGCCGGACGGAACAATACCTCAGTGTTGGCGCTACGGGCATAGACGTGTTGTTTACGCAGCAAGCCCCTGCCTGTGACGATGACCCCTCAGGAAGCATTACGGCGCAGGCCATCAACGGAGCGCCGCCGTACACCTACGCCTGGGAAAATGGGGAAACCACCGCAACTGTATCCGGCTTGTTGCCAGGCAGTTACGACCTGACCGTAACCGATGCACAGGGCAATGAGCGGGAAGCGATATTTGATCTTTTGGCCAGCGGCGCCCTGCAAGCCCCTACCGTAATCGCCAATGGCAACGGACAGGCGTGCGCAGGTGATGACGTAACGGTTGCGGCTTTTTCTGACCGCCCGGGCGCAGAAATACGCTGGTACGGAGACGCTGCCGGCGCGCAATTGCTCTACACAGGCAGCCAGCTCACGCTATTTGGCCTGAGTAGCAGCCAGCAGCTTTGGGCAGAGGCCCGTATTGGCGGTTGTGCCTCTGCACTAACTTCGGTCAATATTGAGGTGCCTGCCATTGAATCCGGTTTTACCATCAGCACATCAGCCCTGCCTTTGGGCGAGTCCACGACTTTCCAGGCTGCCGCTCAGCAGGCAGGCTATACCTACACCTGGTCTTTTGGCGATGGGGGCAGTGCTTCCGGTCCTGGCTCGCACGACCATACCTACCTGCTGTCCGGTACGTTTGAAGTGACCCTTCAGGTAGAAAGCCCGGAAGGCTGCGTATCAAGCACAGCTCAATTCGTCAATGTTTGGGGCGGAGCGATGCAACTATTGCCTGTTGTCACCAACGCCACTTGTGCTGGTGACGATAGCGGGGCTATCCAATTACAGATACAGGGCGGCCAAAGCCCGTATACTTACGCCTGGAGCAATGGGAGCGCCCAGCCAGTCCTGGATGGGCTTACGCCTGGTACGTATAGCGCTACCATCACGGATGCCAATGGCCTGGGAGCCAGCATACAAGTCATAGTTGGAGCAGAAATCGACGGCCCTGCACCACCATCCGTAATCGTGAATGGCGGCAATGCCATTTGTGCCGGTGGCGATGCCTGGGCAACGGCTTATTCAGGAGATGAAGGGGTGACCTATTACTGGTATCCCACTTTTTTGGGCAATAACCCGGTTTTTGTGGGCAATACCTTCCTGCTCTTCGGCATAGAGGAAAGCGATACCTACTACGTGGAAGCCCGCAGAGGCGGCTGTGTGTCAGACCGTACCCCGGTAAATATTCAGGTAAATAATCCGGATGCACGCTTTACTTCAACCCTGGAGGTCGCTTACCCGGGCGCCCCAATTCAGTTTTCTGCATTGAATACGAACCTGGGCACCATATTGTCCTGGGATTGGGGCGACAACACACCCAACGGGCAGTTCCCGGATATGCAGCATACTTACTCAGAACCAGGTATTTACGAGGTAATGCTTACCGCAGTTGCGGTACAATCAGGCTGTGTTGCCAAAGAAACCCTCAGGATCCAAATCGTACAGGCACCAGATGGCGGCTCAGGCGGCGGTGGTGGAGAAGCTACCCTTTTAGCCCTGCCATTATCCGAGCCCGCCCGTTGCCAGGGCAGCCCATCAGGAACACTTTCCGCCCATGCTATAGGCGGCACGCCTCCGTATAGCTACGAGTGGAGCAATGGCAGTACAGAAGCTTATCAAAACGGTGTGGGTAGCGGGGCCTACTTCCTGACCGTTACCGATAGTGAAGGCAACAGCACCGTAGGCAGTGCCACCGTTGGCGCGTTGGATGAGTTAGACCCGCCTCTGGCTGTGGTGAATGGTGGGCAACCAGCTTGCCCGGGCACCCCAATATGGGTCGCTGCCGCCAATCAAAGCGAAGGGCTGTCCTATTTTTGGTATGCAGATTCCCTGGGCCAGGAAGTACTTTATGCGGGTGCCTCTATTCAGGCGCAGGGCAGTGACCTGTTGGATACCCTGTACCTTCAGGCACGGGATGAGGGGTGTATTTCTGACCTGACTCCAGTGACTATTCAGTACGAATCAGTAGCCGCAAACTTTAGTGTTAGTGCACCCACTGCATCAGTTGACCAGGAAATTACCTTCGCTGCTCAGACCACTGTGCCGGGCGCTTCTTACACCTGGACTTTTGGGGATGGCACGAATTCCGAAGGTGCCTTGGCCACCCACAGCTATCCACAGGAAGGATTGTATGAAGTAAACCTGGAAGTACAGTCCGAGTCCGGTTGCACCGCTGCTGAGCGCCGTTTTGTCAATGTTTATGAAGCGCCAAACGGACAGCTGTCTGCTGCGTTTGCTTTAGAATACCCGTTTTGCCCCGAAGATGAAACCGGGGTGATCAACACCCTGGTCTTTGGCGGTCAGCCTCCTTACACTTTTGACTGGCAAGATGGTGCGAACGGTAACGTCCGTACAGGGCTAAACACCGGCACCTACGAAGTTACCGTGACAGATGTGAATGGGGCTACAGCCGTTGCCTCCACCACACTCCCTGCACTAATTGATGAACTGCCGGTACCCGAGGTTGGGCAGGCACAGGCAGGCCCGGTATGCGCTGAGGGTACTGCCTGGCTTGCAGCTACCGCAGAGGTGCCTGGTGCGACCTACCATTGGTACGATGCGCCGGTTGGCGGCACAACGGTCTTTACCGGCAGTTATCTGGAACTCAATGCACTTACTGAAGCACAGGCCTATTTTGTGGAAACTCGATACCAGGGCTGTACTTCCGCTACCCGTACGCCTGTTTTTGTGGAAGTGGAAGCAGCAGACGCGGCATTTTCCACCTCACCGGTGGTAACGGCGGCCGGCGAACCCATAACTTTCGTTGCTCAGAGCGGCCCGGGTGATCAAACCTACGCCTGGTCCTTTGGTGACGGCAATGGAGCTACCGGATTTAGCGCCATGCATGCCTACAACGGTCCCGGATTCTTCACCGTAATGCTGGAAGCCAGCACAGAGGATGGCTGTTGGGCAACAGAGACTCAAACCGTGCAGGTGCTGCCCGGTGGCGGGCTGCAGCTTACCATAGACGCACAAGGTCCTACCTGCCCGGATGCAACCGATGGTACTTTAGCCTTGTCGGTAGAAAGCGGTGCATGGCCATATACCATCGCCTGGGCAGACGGAGCAACCACGGAAGACCGGGATGGGCTGTCTATGGGCACCTATGAAGTGACCGTTACGGACGGATTAGGCAATACCGCCTCTGCCGAAGTTGAATTGAATAGCCCTGCCGGGGCTTTGGTTACCCCTGAAGTGGCCATTTCCGGAGGAGCCTGCCCGGGCACCATCGTGAGTCTGATCGCAGGCAACAACCCCTCGCAGGCTGATTACCTTTGGTATGATGCCCCCACAGGAGGCAACCTTCTCTACGCAGGTGCTACTTTTCCATTTGGGCCTATCACTGATACAGATACCGTATACGTAGCAGCAAAGCTGGGCACCTGCAACAGTAGCCGGGTGATGGTGGAAGTACCTGCCAGTGGCCCTGATGCTGGTTTTACTTTTAGTCCGGCTGATATCCTAACCGGTGATGAGGTAACTTTTACACCGGATGAAATCAACCCAGATTATATGTATGAATGGGGCTTTGGGGATGGTTCCACTTCCGGTGACGAAACTCCTGCTCATACTTACACCTCAGAAAATACTTTTCTCGCAACCTTGGCGGTGACTGACGGATCCGGTTGTGCAGTATCCAATACACAAGCTATTCCCGTTGGATTTGGCCAGGCACTCGGGCTGCTTTTGGAAGCGGTAAATACGCAATGCAGCGGTGGGACAGATGGTGCGGTCGCGGCTCAGGTCTTCAACGGAGCCGGCCCTTATACTTTTGAGTGGAGCAATGGGGCCACCGGGCCAGCCTTGCAGGGCGTGGGCGAGGATACCTATAGCGTAACGGTTACCGATGTGGAAGGCACCACAGCCGTGGCACAGGCAACCGTAGGAAGCAATGTGCCTCCGCTCCCTGCACCACAGGCGGCCTCAAACAATGATGTCATTTGTGGCGATGGGTTCCTGTTGCTCTATGCTTACGACAACACTGGTGCTGCCAATACATTCTTCTGGTACAACAGCGCTTCCGGGAACGACTTGCTGGGCAGTGGGCCGACCTACAGCCAACAGGGGCTGGCAGGCGCTGCACAGACTTTCTTTGTGGAAGCCGCGGCCGGCACTTGCCGCAGCGGTACGCGCACACCGATCACCATAGCATCTGAATCTCCCAATGAAGGCTTCACGGCTTCTGCAAATACTGTCACGGCCAGCAATACAGTCAGCTTTTCTCCTATCAATGGAGATGCAGCATACGATTACCTATGGTCCTTTGGTGATGGGACGGTTTCCACCCAAATGAGCCCGGTGCATACCTATAATGCTCCAGGACAATACACGGTAAGCCTTCTGGCGGAAAGCCCTTCGGGCTGTAGTCAGACGGTGCAGGAGCCTGCTTTTATAGAAGTTATTGCTCAGGGTGCTTTGTCCGTAAGCCTGGAGATAGAACAGCCAGCGTGTGCGGGTGAGGCCACTGGTTTGGTGGAAGCCACGCTGCTGAATGGCACACCACCGTTTACCTATGCCTGGAGCACGGGCAGTACGGCACCGGTCCTTGAACAAGTACCGGCAGGTCAATACACGGTGACCATTACCGATAGCGAAGGCAATAGCGCCCAGAAATCCTTTAGCCTCAATGCACTTTTCCCAACGCCTAATATACCTGAGATCAACCTGTCTGCGAGCCTGCCACTTTGTGACGGTTCGAATGTGCTGGCAACAGCTTTTTCCGGACAGGTGGTGGACCAGTATTTTTGGTACAATGAGTCCGGTGCCCTCCTGGGGGCAGGCAACAGTTACCTGGCGGTAGCTGGAGGGGACTCCCTGAAGCTACAGGTGCAAGCGCAGCGGGGAAGCTGCTTCTCCGCCTTGACATCCGCTGCCTTCGAGGTGGAAACGATAGACGCTTCTTTTGAAGTGGCAGGGAACGCTCAGGCTGGCGAGAGTTTATCCTTCCAGGCAAACACCACTGGTTATGCCAATTATAATTGGGACTTTGGTGATGGAAATACCGCTGTGGGCCAGAGTGTTCAGCATACCTACGCCACTTCCGGTAGTTTTGAAACCTCGCTGGAAGTCGCGAGCCAGGCGGGCTGCAGCTCAGTAATAGCTCAGAGCCTGGTCGTAGAAGCAGAAGAACAGCTATTATTATTATTTGACACAAAAGATGTGCTTTGTGCAGGCAGCACTGCCGGCTCAGCAACTGTGACGGTGCAGGGGGGAATGCCCCCGTACAGCTTCACCTGGAGCAACGGGCAGACCAGTGCGACACTCACGAACCTGGAAGCAGGCACCTACAGTGTAACCGTCACCGATACTATGGGGCTTGCCACTGAAGGCACTATCGAGGTGGATAACCTGGAAGCGGATATTCCACAGCCTGTGATCACTGCTAATGGTGGGGCAGTCGTTTGTAAAAACGAGCCTGCCTTTTTCGCCGCCACCGTCCCTGGCTACCCGGATGCCACCATCAGCTGGTACGAAAGCCTGTCCCAGTCCGACCCCGCTGCTCAGGGTGATGTATTCGTGAGCCAAGGCTATGCCACAAATGCGGTATTGTATACGGAAGCAGTTGTCGAAGGGTGCCAGTCTGATAGGCTGCAATATGCAGTAGAAATACAGGCCCCGGAAGCTGCGTTCACTGTCACGCCTGAAGGTACCCTTGAAGAAGGAGACCTGGTGCAATTCCTGCCTGCGGCTCCCGCCAACGGGCATAGCTATTACTGGCAGTTTGGCGATGGCGGATGGAGCACCGCTATGGAGCCTTTCTATTTTTACAATCTGCCGGGTATGTTTGATGTGTCCCTGGAAGTCACCGACCCGGATGGATGTACCAATAACCAAATGATGCCAGATCTGGTGGAAGTATTGCCCTATCAGGGCTTTGGCCCGGGCCTGGACGAACGCTCGAGCCAAATGCAGGGGAGCAGCGATGTGCGCGGTACCGTATTCCCGGTCCCGTTCCGTTCCACCCTTACTGCAGTGCTGACGGCGCAGCATAAAGGGCAGTATGCCATAAGCCTCGCAGACGCCCTCGGCCGGACTTTAACAACTGAACAGCTGGAAATCGGGCCCGAGCCACGGAGCTGGCAGCTCAATAACCTTGATGCCCTGCCCTCAGGCATGTACTACCTGCGTATTCAGGGGCATGGCCAGCAAACCATTACTAAAATCGTAAAGCAATAAATCATGCCCAGAAACTTCAAAACGTTCACGATCATAGCCTGCTGCTTAACAGGCCTATTCTTCGCTGGCTGTAAAAAAGAAGACAATGGCGACGGACAGCCGCCCATTCTGCTGGTGAACGGCACCGATGTGTACGAGGATACCCTAAAGGTCAGCGCCGGGCAGTTGATGGAATTGTCCTACAGCATCGAGGATGACCAAAGCGGCCACACCCTCAGCATGTCCAAACTCAACGGCGCATTGGTCAGGTCCGGGGACTTCATACTCAATAATGCCCGTATTGAAGAAGCCCCAATGACGGGCACCTTAACTTTGCAAGCCCTGGAGGAGGGGACCCATTCCTTCGTCCTGTCGGCAGAAGATCCGTTTGGAGCCTCCGGTACCGCCCTGGTGGAAATTCTGGCCATTGGCAATTACAAGCCAGTAGCTGCCTTGGTTGCAGAACAGGTGGACGAGGTAGCACCTTACCACATGCGTTTTGACGCCAAGCAAAGCTTTGATCAGGATGGCAACTGGGGCGGTGAGATCATGGCATACGAGTTTACCCTGGAAGGCATCTACACCGTTGAGACGGAACGATCTGAGCTGGATTACATATACCCAGGTCCGGATACTTATGCGGTCCGGGTGAGGGTAAAGGATAATGACGGGGAATGGTCGGAGCTGGTGCGCCGGCAGTTTACGGTGGAGTAAATTGCATTTACAGGGATTATGAACCATAAGGATTAATCCTCCTCCTATACAGTGGAATTAAGCTAAGTTGCTTAATTTTCGTCAATCATGACCAACAAAACGGAAAACAAAACCATGATGGACAGAAGAGGATTTATTCAGAAGGCCGGGCTTGCCGCTGGAGCTATTGTCACAGGCACTCCTAGTTTTGCGGGAACGGGCAGGCAGGATCAACAACAATTTAACCTCAAATACGCCCCTCACCTGGGCATGTTTGCCGAGACGGCCGGAAAAGATCCGGTGGCGCAATTGCACTTTATGGCTGATCAGGGCTTCACCGCTTTTGAAGACAATGGTATGAAGAATAAGCCGGTCGAACTCCAAAAGGCAATGGCAAAGGCAATGGAAAGCCGGGGCATGGAAATGGGGGTTTTCGTGGCGCACAGCATCGTCTGGAATGATGCCAACCTGGCTGGTGGTGACGAGGAGAAACGGCAGACTTTTCTCAAGGAGATCCAAGAAAGTGTGGAAGTGGCCAAACGGGTCAACGCAACCTGGATGACGGTAGTGCCGGGCCTGGTCGACATGCGGCAGGACATGGGGTATCAAACGGCTAACGTTATTGAAAGCCTAAAGCAAGCCTCCGCGATTTTAGAACCCCACGGATTGGTAATGGTGCTGGAGCCCCTCAATTTCTACAATCATCCGGGGCTTTTCCTGAGCAAAGCGGCACAGGCTTACCAAATCTGTAAGGCGGTAGACAGCCCGGCCTGCAAAATCCTGTTTGATATTTACCATCAGCAGATACAGGAGGGCAACTTGTTACCTAATATCGAAAAGTGCTGGGAAGAAATCGCTTATTTTCAGATTGGCGATAACCCCGGGCGCAACGAGCCGACTACGGGTGAAATTAACTATACCAATATTTTTAAGTACATCCATGGACGCGGCTTTAACGGCATTCTCGGCATGGAGCATGGCAACTCCAAGCCTGGTAAAGAGGGCGAGCAGGCGGTCATCGATGCTTATCGGTCGGTTGACGTAGTAGTAGAGGAAGATTAATCCGCGGAGAATGCAGAGGTTTTTCTAACTTTAGCGCAAATCATCAAACACGCGCATGCAAAAAGTAACCGAAGAACCTTCCCTTTACCGGCACCTGGAAAAGATGCCGGTAAAGGAAATCCTCACCCACATTAACGAAGAGGACGCCAAAGTCCATCTTGCCGTACAGGAAGTCATCCCCAGGCTAACCGAACTGGTCGAAGCCATCCTGGAGCGCATGAAACAGGGCGGCCGTTTATTTTACATTGGCGCAGGCACCAGCGGCCGGCTGGGGATTTTAGATGCCTCCGAATGCCCGCCAACATATGGTGTGCCGCCCGATTGGGTCATTGGGCTGATTGCCGGGGGAGACCATGCCATCCGCAATGCCGTCGAATTTGCTGAAGACAGCGAAACTCAGGCCTGGAAAGACCTGCAGGAATACTTTGTCAACGATCAGGATACGGTGATTGGGATTGCCGCTTCGGGCACCACCCCTTACGTGGTTCATGGCCTAAAGGAATGCCAGAAGCACGGTACCCTGACGGGCTGCATCACCTGTAACCCGGACGCACCGGTCAGCGCTTACGCCGATTATCCGCTGGAAGTGATTGTGGGGCCTGAATTTGTCACCGGAAGTACACGCATGAAAGCCGGGACCGCCCAGAAACTTGTCCTCAATATGATCTCCACCACTGTCATGATCGGGTTGGGAAGAGTAGTGGACAACAAAATGGTCGACATGCAGCTGAGCAACCAAAAACTGGTGGATCGGGGGACCAAGATTATCAAAAACACGGTCGGCGGCACATATGATGATGCCAAAGCCCTCTTGCTGAAGCACGGTAGTGTACGCAAGGCTATCGGAGCAGCCCGGCAATAATCAGTTTTTGATCTGATAATTATCATTTTTGGAGTAAAAGTAATGGTGGACTTTAGTGGCTCGACACCAAAGAGGTATAGCTATGTCCTATTCCAAACCACAGCTGTTTTTTCTGACAGCGCTCCGACTCCTCGCCGGCTGGCATTTTCTATTTGAAGGCTTCATCAAGCTGCTAACGCCCGGCTGGACAGCTCAGGGGTACCTGCTCAGTGCACAGGGCCCTTTGGCGCCACTTTTTCAATGGCTGGGCAATGACGCCCTGATTGGTGTTTCAGATACCTTAACTGCGGTGGCCTTATCCGCAGTAGGGCTAACCCTTATCCTTGGAATATGGGAGAAAGCGGGCGCTTATATTGGTATCGCTATGCTCACCTTTTTCTACCTGGCGCACCCTTCCTGGCCGGGCAAACCTGCCTCTGGCCCATCAGAAGGCAATTACTTCATTGTCAATAAGAACCTCGTAGAATTGGCTGCACTCGGTGTGCTGGCCTGGTTCCCCACAGGTCATCTGCTGGGGCTGGGCGTATTTTTCAATCCGCAAAATCAGGTACAACATGGATAAGCATCAAGCAGAGCAAGGGGCTTCAAAAGGGCGCCGGAAAGCCCTCAAAGGGCTGATTGGATTGCCCTTTATTGGTGGCATTGCTGCCGGCGCTTATGCGGAAGTACGCAAGAAACAACAGGAAAAAGATCAAATACTCCGGGAGCTCAATATCGAGGCAGAGCGCCCTGAAATTGCTTCCGATATGTCTGGCGACCCTATCCGTATAGGTATTGTAGGCAACGGCGGTCGCGGGCAGCACCTGGTCCGGGTTTTGGGGTTCGCTACGTCGGCCTGGGTGCAGGCGATGCAGGAACAAGGCAATACAGGTGCTTTGGAAGCTTACCAGCACCAGGAAAACCTCAATGTTAAACTGACCGGTGTTTGTGATGTCTTCGAGGTCAATGCTGAATTGGCGCAGTCTGCTTCACCGGATTGTAAACGCTACCGGCACTATGAGGAACTGGTCAACAGTCCGGATATAGATGCGGTAGTCATTGCTACCCCCGATCACTGGCATGCACCTGTAGCTATCGCTGCCCTGCAGGCCGGGAAGCATGTGTATGTGGAAAAACCCATGACCCACAAAATTGCGGAAACCTATGCCCTCCGGGAAGCGGCCCGAAGTTCCAAAGCCGTCTTTCAGGTGGGGCACCAACACCGACAGACCCAGAGTTTTATCACGGCTCAGGATATCATTCGAAAGCGGGTGCTGGGCCATGTTTCTTTGGTACAAGCCAATACAAACCGCAATAGCGATAATGGGGCCTGGCAGTATCGCATCCACGAAAAAGCCAGCCTACAAACTATAGACTGGGCCCTCTTTCTGGGTAATGCGCCCCGGATTCCTTTCAATAGGGAGCATTTTTTCCGCTGGCGCAAATGGTGGGCCTATGGCTCGGGCTTATCCGGTGACCTCATGACGCACGATTTCGACCGGGTGAACTGTATCCTGGATATGGGAATGCCCCGCTTCGTTACCGCTTCCGGAGGCATTTACACCCATCGCGACGGGCGGGACGTGCCGGACGTCTTCCAGGCGGTAATGGAATATCCGGAATTCACTACCGGCTCCAGCCGGGAAGCCGGGCTTGAAAAAGGGATGACCTTCGTCTACAGCGCTACTCTCGGGAATCAGCATTGGCGGGAGACCCTGCTTATGGGGCACGATGGTACGCTCGAGCTGGGTAACCAACTCCGGGTGCATGCCGACCCTAACTCTACCCGTTACCAGCACCTGATTGAAAACGGCGTGATAGACCCCAGTGTACCGATTTATGCCTATGATCCAGCTTCCGGGAACGCAGATGGAGTGACCTCCGCAACTTCAAAATACTTCGCACAGAAAGGGCTGCTTTGGACTTACCGGGGTGGCAAGCGGGTCGATTCAGCTATGCTGCACCTTAGGGAATGGCTGGGTGCCATCCGTAATGGAACACCCGTAAGCTGCGGTATAGAGGAAGGTTTTGAGGAGGCAATGTCTGCTCATATGGCAGGGCTCTCCTGGAAACTTGGGCGTAGGATGGAATGGGACGCGGGGGCAGAGCAAATCATCGCTTTGCCCGGTGAAGATCTTGATGCAATGCTTGTTGCCCCCGGGCGCGTAATAGCAGGCATGATGGGATAAAAGGAGCCCCTGCCAGTATTTTCCATCAGTTTGGGGTTACAAGGCAGCGGCTCCATGAGTGTTACCACCGTGTAATAGAATAAGGCATAAATTGTAACAAATTTGTCCTCACAGGCGGTATGTTTTTCCTCGTGATCGTTGATTACCCGGCGGTTCGTTTCTTCCAGTAACGCAGCAGGCCTGCCACGCTCATCCAGGAAGGATTAGCATTTTCGTAAATTTCCAGCATGGATTCCGAAACGCCTTTTTCGGTGAGCCGGTCTTGCACCCATGCCATGAATTCCGGTGTAATTGATTTTGGGTCACTACCGGCCTCAAAGTGCGGCTTCATCCAATCGGCCCAGGCCAGAAGCTCTTGTTCCAGCTCGTCGAGATGTACAGCGATATTGGCACCCGCAATCCGCCCGTAGTGGGTTAGATAGATGTCTTGCAGGGGGAGTTGCCGGATGAGATTGAGAGAAGCCTGCCAGTCTTCTATATTAATATCCGGTGGTGGACAGGGTGGTACAACCGGAGCATCACCAATTTTTACCCCGGCCACATCACCGGCAATCAATGTGGTGCCGATCTGCCAGGCGATATGGTGTACTGCATGCCCGGCCGTGTGCCAGGCGGTAATTTCGGTATCTCCGATTTTAATGATGCCCTCATGTTCTACCGTCTTCAACTGACCTGCTGGTATGCCTTTCATCGTACTCCAAAGCCGTTCCATATCGTCGCCGTAGATGCGGGTGGCAGAGGCCACTAGCTTGGAAGGGTCATGCATGTGTGCCTGTCCAAAGGGATGAAGGTAAATAGTAGCGCCGGCTTCTGCCATAGCCCAGGCCGCTCCGGCATGGTCCAGGTGGATGTGCGTGATGAAAACATGGCCGATGTCCTCCGGCTGATAACCGTGTGCTGTCAGTCCGGCTTTCAAATGGCTAAAGGTGGAGTAGGGGCCGGTTTCAAACAGTACGGGCCCTACCGAAGTCTCTGCCAGAAATGCAGCAATTGTATCGCTTTTGTCCAGAAAATGAAGATCCAGGACTTTAATCATCTTATTTTTACTTTTACTCAGTTAGGAATTTCTTATTTTGTTAAAATTGACAATTCAAGAGCTAAAACGAAAAACCATTAAGAAAGTCGCTGGTTTTCATGCGTTTACGGCCTTGCAGCTGAAGTTCGGCTACAACCAGCCATCCATCCACTGCGGCGATTTTAATCCAGCTTTTATTGTCAGAATGGAAAGTGCCGGGCTGCGCCTCTACATCCGCTTTCTCATAATGGGCCCGGAGAATTTTCAACTGTTTGCCTTCCAGTGTGGTCCATGCAGCAGGGTAGGGGCTGAGCCCCCGAACGAAGTTGTGCACTTTTTCGACTGGCTGATCAAAGTTAATTTCGCAAGTCTCCCGGAAAAGTTTTGGCGCTTTGGTCGCTTGAGCATCGTCCTGTTTCTGCAACTTGTATTCGCCGGACTCAATGGCTTTGACGGTTTTTAGTACCATTTCAGCACCGAGTATCATCATCCGGTCATGAACCTCTCCGGCGGTTTCATTGGGCCCAATGGGCATTTTTTCCTGAAAGAGGACATCACCGGTATCGATTTCGTGCCGGATGAAAAAGGTCGTCACCCCTGTTTCAGCATCGCCGTTAATGACAGCCCAGTTGATTGGCGCAGCGCCCCGGTAGCGTGGCAGCAGAGAACCATGCAGGTTAAAAGTACCGTATTCCGGCATATTCCAAACCGCTTCCGGCAGCATCCGGAACGCAACGACAACCTGGAGATTGGCATTCAAAGCCCGCAGTTCTTCCTGAAATTCAGGAGATTTCAGATTTTTGGGCTGCAAGACCGGGATGCCCTGCTCCACGGCATATTTTTTTACAGGGGATTCCAGGAGTTGCTTTTTCCCACGCCCGCCGTACTTATCGGTAGCCGTCACTACACCCACGACTTTATATCCGTTTTGCACCAATATGCGAAGGGAGGGGACTGCAAAATCAGGTGTGCCCATAAAAACTATTCTCAAACTCATAGAAGACAAGTTGGTATTTTTGCGTTATTGTATTTAATTTTCAGATAAGTTCTGAAAAAACAACAGAGGTACCGAAAAATATGATGAAATCAGTTTTATTTTATAGCGTATTTGTCATTTTCTTTTTGCCGGAGCAGGGGGTCACACGCAACAGTCACTCCGGAGTTTGGGCACAAGCACCTGCTACGGACACTATCCCGCTGTCCGAGCGTTTTGACGAGCCACTGAGCGGAGCTGTGCGGCAAAATGAAGATCGGAAACCGGCTTTTCAGCAGCGAGCTTCCGACCGGAAAGTTATTCCTGTTAAGACCATAGAAACGGACACCGCCTACCGTAGTTTACAGAAAATCCCGGAGGGTTACACCGGATTTAAAATAGAGATTATGGCTACAAGCATCCTCCTTCCCCCGGACCATGATTTGTTTTTTCAGCATGGGAACATTACGCTGGAGGAATTGGCAGAGGACGAGTTTTCTTACCTGATCGGGCATTTTGAAGAGCAGGCGAAGGCGGAAACCTTCCGGGCGGCCTTCCTGGAGGGGCGTTATCCAGACTCTAAAGTCATAGGCTATATTGAAGGGCAGCGGCAATTTAAGGCAACACCAAAAGAAGAGTAGATGCAGCAGCGCACATTTTCATGGACAACAGACGATGGCATCAACATACATGCCTGCGAATGGGCCGTCAATGCCCCCAAAGCAGTCATAGCGGTTGCCCATGGCCTTGGTGAATACATCGAACGCTATGACCACATGGCACGCTGGTTCAACGCCCGCGGCTTCGCTGTTTTAGGATACGACCGGCGCGGGCATGGGCAATCCGGGGGCAAGCGCGGGCACAGCCCCGGGCTGGCCCCCCTGCTGGACGAGATCGCTCAGTTGCTGGTTGAAGCCCGGACGGCTCATCAGGACCTGCCGGTATTTTTGTACGGACATAGTCAGGGCGGAGGGCTGGCGCTTTCCTATACCCTCCACCGCAACCCTAAAATCAGCGGTCTGATTGCATCAGCGCCCTGGATTCAGCTTTCCTTCACACCACCCGCCGCACTGGTAGCGTTAGGAAAGCTCATGCGCAGGGTTTATCCGGGGCTGCTGCAAGGGAACAACCTGGAAACACGCTTGCTATCCAGAGATACTAAGGTAGTGCAAGCCTATGAGGCAGACCCGCTGGTCCACGACAGAATATCCGCTGCAGTAGGTATTGACATGATGAAGGAAGGCGACTGGATGATGCAGCAAAAGGGTGGTTTCCCTGTGCCACTATTGATTGCTCACGGCGAGGCAGATGGCATCACCTCTGCCGAAGCAAGTAAAGCTTTTGCCGCTCAACTGGAAGGGGACGTAACCTTTAAGCCCTGGCCCGGGCTCTACCACGAAATACATAACGAACCGGAAAAAGATGCCCATTTTCAATTCGTACTGGAATGGTTAAATGCTAGAATCGCTTAATAGATTCAAGGATATATAGCGGACGTTGCTTGATTTCATTATAGATATTCGACAGATAAATCGACATGATGTACAAATTCAGGCAGGTGGTCGCAAAGAAAATGGCAATAAGGACGACCAGAAAGGTCCATCCCGGGTAAGGCTCACCGGCACTACCAAATAAATCCACGCCCGTAAATTTCACTTTCAGCGCATTAGCGATAACGCCAATAAGAAAGATCAGCGAAAAAAGGAATATCCACAGTAGCAGGGAACGCAGGAAAGTGGTAAAGGACGTAATAGCGATAAGCGAGGTCCGAAAGCGTTCTGAGAAGGACTCCTGCTCTCTGCCATGAAGGGGCTCATCGGTCTCCAGGTAGCGCGTTTTGTAGCCCACGATGGAGTAAATGGCCTTCATGTACCGCAGGTTCTCCCGCAGGCGGAGCAGGGAATTGAGCGCTCGGCGGGAAATAACCCGGGTGTTGTGCGCCATCTCATCCACTTCAAGCGCTGAATAGCGGCGCAGGATAAAGTAAAAAAGGCGGTAAAACGGGCGAAAGTGGGCACCTGCCTGCCGTTGCCGGGCCCGCATGTAAACAATATCCGCCCCTTCGCTACGGCTGTGCTCAAAAAGCTGCAGGATCAATTCAGGCTGCTGATAGAAATCGAACTCAAAAATTACCGTATAGTCTCCGTTGCTCCGGTCCAGGCCCGCCAGAACGGCATGATTGTGATTGGTGGCGCGGGAAAGGTTGAGCAGGTACACGTTGTGTTTCAGATCGTCCGGCAACTGTTCGATGGCATCATCGGCAGAAGCTTCGGGATTGTTGTTGACCACGATGAACTCGAAATCTGTAAAGTGCTGACGAACTACGCCGAAAGTATTTCGCAGGTAATCCGGCAACAGACGGAGTTCATGCGTATGCTCTAAAACGCAGACCACAGTGATGAAACTATTGTACATTCAGCCCAAATTTGCCCAAAAATATCACTATTTCAATTACATAAGTTGCTTTTTGCCCGGTTTTTAAAGAAATTGCGGTGACTTTGTTTTAAAAGATACCTGAACGCCTTATATTTCGTATTTAAATTTGTTCCCTGAATGCCTGACACTGCTATAGTTGCTATTCAGAGAACAGCATCAGAGAGATTTCTGTGCCAGGCTTTTGAGGAGAATACTGAGCGGGCGCAGAGATCAGGCCGGGAGCAAAAAGACTATTTTTTGCGTTTGGCTTGACCACAATTAAGGCTATTTACAAATGTCGGGGAGATTTCCATTTTACCAGCAACTAGACGCGATGGACTGCGGGGCGACTTGCCTGCGCATGGTGTCCCGTCATTTTGGGCGGTACTACTCGCTTGAGTATCTCCGTGACCTGACTTATATGGGCAAGCAGGGCGTCACTCTTTTGGGCATCAGTGACGCAGCAGAGCATATCGGGCTGCAAAGCCTGGCGGTGAAGACCACCTTCGACCGCCTGGCAAGAGATATTCCGGTGCCCGCTGTGGCGCACTGGAAACAGGAGCACTTCGTGGTGGTCTACAAGGCAAATGCCAGGCATGTGTGGATTGCCGATCCGGCAGCGGGCAAATTCAAGCTGACCCGGGAAGAATTCCTCGAAAACTGGGCAAGTGATGTGGAGGATGGCGAAGATGTCGGCGTACTCCTCCTGCTCGAGCCCACACCGGAGTTTTATGCCCGCGAAGGAGAAAAAATCAATAAATCCGGCTTTGGCTATGTGAGAAGCTACTTTCAGCGTTACCGCCCCCTGCTCATTCAGCTGGGTGTAGGGCTGGCACTGGGTAGTTTGTTGCAGCTTGTTTTTCCTTTTCTGGTCAAATCTATTATTGATACAGGGATTGAAAACGATGACCTGAATTTCATACAGCTCATTTTGCTGGCACAGTTTTTCCTGTTTGCAACGATGATGGCCGTAGAGCAATTCCGTAGCTGGATTTTGTTGCATGTGACGGTTCGTGTTAACATTAGCCTGATTTCTGACTTCCTGATCAAGCTGACCAAGCTACCCATTAGCTTCTTTGATTCTAAGGTGACCGGTGATCTAATGCAGCGGATTGCAGACCATGAGCGGGTGCAGCGTTTTCTGACCTCTACCTCCCTGGTTTCCATTTTTACCTTTGCGAACATCCTGGTTTTTGCCGGAGTACTTTTGGTTTGGAATGTAAAGGTTTTCGGTATTTTTGCCATTTTTACGCTGGCTCAAATCGGTTGGATTTTCTATTTCCAGTACCTGAGGCGGGAGCTGGATTATAAACACTTTGATCAGTCTGCGGAGAACCAAAGCAACCTGATGGAACTCATCAGTGGCATGCAGGACATCAAACTCCACAATGCAGAAAAACAAAAGCGGTGGGCTTGGGAACGGATTCAGGCCCGGTTGTTCCGGACAAGTGTCAGTGCTCTGCGCATTGGGCAAATACAACGTGCCGGCTCCGGGTTTTTCAATGAGACCAAGAACCTGCTGATTATTTTCATCGTCGCCAAGGCGGTCATGGATAATGAAATGTCGCTGGGAATGCTCCTGGGCGTTCAGTATATCATCGGGCAGATGAATTCCCCGCTTAACCAGCTGTTCGAGTTTCTGAGGGCCCGGCAGGAAGCCAAAATCAGCCTGGAGCGCCTCAACGAAATCCACGTCCGCGACAACGAGGAGAACCTGGAAGAGAAAATCACCATCCTACCGGAGTACGGTGATCTGATATTGGAGAACGTAAGCTTTCAGTACAATGGGCCACACTCCCCAACCGTCCTGCGCAACGTTAACCTACGCATTCCTAAAGGGCAGAGCACGGCCATCGTGGGTACGAGTGGAAGTGGCAAGACCACCATTCTCAAGCTGCTCCTCAACATCTATCAGCCTTCCGAAGGTGCGATCCGCCTCGGGGATATCAACCTGTCCAATGTCAATAACCGGCTTTGGCGGAATAAATGTGGGGTAGTTATGCAAGACGGGTACATTTTCTTTGATTCTATTGCCCGTAATATTGCATTGGGCGATGAAATCATCGATAAAAGAAAACTGCTGAATGCCGTAAAAGTGGCTAATATTCAGACCTTCATTGAATCTCTGCCGCTGGGATACAATACTAAAATCGGTCAGGAAGGCCTGGGGCTTAGTCAGGGGCAACGTCAGCGCATGCTTATCGCCCGTGCGGTCTACAAAAACCCGGATTATATCTTCTTCGATGAAGCGACTACCGCGTTGGATGCCTATAATGAGATGCTAATTATGGAAAACCTGGAGGATTTTTTCCGGGGGCGTACTGTGGTCACCGTAGCCCACCGTCTGAGCACGGTGATGAATGCGGATAATATCATCGTACTCGAGGGTGGAGAAATTGTAGAGCAGGGCACGCATGACGAACTGACCTATCTGCGGGGCGCCTATTACCAATTAGTCCGCAATCAACTGGAGCTGGGCGCATAAATCTTACCACTTATGCAAGAGCACGAAAATATAGAAATCCGGAGTGAGGAGGTACAGGAAATCCTGGGTACCCCACCACCATGGATGGCCCGGTTTGGCACGCTGTTGGCCTTGCTTGTCGTAGTGGCGCTCGGCTACATCAGTTATTTTATAGAATACCCGGTGGTGGTGGATGCCGGGATAACGGTATCTTCCAAAGAGCCGCCTAAGCGGCTGGTATCCAACATCAGTGGCCGGGTACAATCCATTCTGGTGGAAAATGAGGCTGCGGTTAAGGAAAATGATGTGATCGTCGTTTTCAAAAGCAATGCCCGTTTGGAGGACATGCTCACGCTGGAATCCAAAATGATGATGATGGAAGCGCCTACCGATTCTGCCTTACTTGCTTTTTCGGTACCCGATACCTTCGTCCTGGGGGCCGTCAAAGAGCCGCTCTACGATTTCTACCGGCAGCAGAAGGTGAGGCAGCAGTATGAGGAAAACCCTTACGACAAATACAGCATTGACCAATTGGAGCGTGAGCTTCAAAAGATACAGAGCATCATCCGCTCCGATCTGCGGAGAATTGAAAACCTGGATAGCCAGATCAAGCTGGTTCAGGAGCGGCTGGGAAGAGAGGAAAAGCTGGTCCGGGATAACCTGCTGGCCGAATCCCGTATTGAAAAAACCAGAGAGTCCTTGCTCAGCCTGCAACGAATGCGGGAGAGTGTGGAATCTTCTATCAAAAACCGCGAATTAGAAGAAGAGCGCATCCGTGCGGAGAAAACAGGCGTCCGCGAAGGTTCCGTTGAGAGCAAAAAACAGGCCGGCATTGAACTTCGGGAGCGTTTCAACGACCTGCAGCGCGCCGTGGAGGAATGGATGTTCAAGTACGTCATCACGGCTCCGGTCGCCGGGGTGGTTTCACTTTACATGGAAGACATCACAGAGCAGCAATTTGTCGAAGAAGGTTTTGAGATCGGCGTGGTCGTCCCGCAGCTGGAACAGGAAGCAAAAGGCACCATATGGTTGCCGGTAGCTAAAGCCAGCCCGGTAAAGCCTGGTAAAAAAGTAGTTGTCAGTTTCGAGGTCTATCCGGTACTGGAGTTCGGCTCAACAATCGGGCGTGTCGAATCTATTAGTCAGGTACCCATCAATGGTCAGGTCGCCTTAACGATTGACTTCCCGAGGGGCCTGATTACTGAGTTCGGCCGGGAGTTGGATGCCTCTCAGACTATGAAGGGCAAAGCCAATATTATCATTAAGGATAAGCGGTTTATTGAGCGAATTTTTGAGCATTTTAGAAGTTAAGAAAAAAAGGGCTCATGCGTCCCCAATTGGGGGCGCATGAGCCCTGATATTTGCAGCTCACACCGCAGTTGTTCAATTCCCCTACAGGTGGATCACCTCATCGTAAGCCGCTGCTGCCGCTTCCATCACCGCCTCGCTCATCGTGGGGTGCGGGTGTACCGCTTTGATGATCTCATGGCCAGTGGTTTCCAGTTTACGGGCAGCCACCACCTCAGCAATCATCTCCGTTACATTCATGCCAACCATGTGGGCGCCCAGGAACTCGCCGTACTTCGCATCAAAAATGACCTTTACGAAGCCCTCTTTAGCACCAGCTGCGCTCGCTTTTCCGGAAGCGGAGAATGGGAATTTGCCTACCTTAATTTCGTAGCCGGCATCCTTAGCCGCCTGTTCTGTGTAGCCTACTGAGGCGACCTCAGGTACACAGTAAGTACAGGCTGGGATATTATTGTAGTCTATCGGTTGTGGGTTTTCACCGGCAATTTTCTCTACGCAGAGAATACCTTCAGCACTTGCAACGTGCGCCAGTGCCGCACCAGGTGTCACATCGCCGATTGCGTAAATGCCAGCTACGTTGGTGCGGTAAAATTCATCCACCTGAATCAGGCCGCGATCCGTTTTGATGCCCAGTGCTTCCAGGCCGATATTCTCTGTGTTTGGCGTTACGCCCGCTGCTGAAAGTACGACATCGCACTTGATTTCTTCCGTCTTTCCGGTTTTCCGGTTCTTAACGGTAACGGTGCATCCCTTGCCTTTGGTGTCAACTGATTCTACAGAGGTGTTGCCCAGAATATTGATGCCTTTCTTCTTGTAGATTTTATTCATCTCCTTGCTCACGTCGGCATCTTCGCGGGGTACCAGGCCTTGCTCCATGAATTCCACCACTGTGACTTCCGTGCCAATAGAGCTGTAGAAATAGGCAAATTCGGTACCGATTGCACCGGCGCCCACCACCACCATCTTCTTTGGCTGCTTTTCGAGGCTCATCGCTTTGCGGTACTCAATGACCTTTTCCCCGTCAATGGGAACGGTAGGTAGCTCTTTGGCCCGCCCACCGGTAGCAATGATGATGTGCTCAGCGCTGTATTCTTTCTTTTTGCCGTCTTTGTCTGTCACCTCTACTTTTTTACCGCGGAGCAATTTGCCGTGGCCATCGAGTACGGTGATTTTATTTTTGCGGAACAGGAAGTTAATCCCCTTGCTCATACCATCCGCCACGTTACGGCTGCGTTTCACCATACCGGTGAAGTCAACGCTGGCTTTATCGACTTTGATGCCATAGTCTTCTGCGTGGTTGATGTATTCAAAAACCTGAGCACTCTTCAGCAGGGCCTTGGTGGGGATACAGCCCCAATTCAGGCAAATGCCCCCCAGTGATTCCCGTTCTACTACACCAACTTTCATACCGAGTTGTGAAGCGCGGATGGCGGCAACGTATCCTCCCGGACCACTGCCAACTACAATCAGATCAAACTTATCCATGTTCTTGTTTCTGGTTTTAATTATGAGTCTACCTGCGTATCGCTTAGCAGGCGTAGGCGAAAATTTTCAAGCCTCCAGCTTTTCAGACTGCTGGAAAATTAGCGCAAATATACTGACCAAAACGCGGTTGTCACAACAAAGGAGCCTATAGTACGATTTTCAACGGCGGTAAGGCATAAAAAAGGACTCCGCTGCTATTAACGCAGCGGAGTCCATTCTAACTTGCTGATACTTAATCTTTGTGTGTCTGTAGGGAGTTGAATCTCTTTTTTCGATGGTTTAAAAGTAGAACAAAGGGGGCAGTTTCTAAAATATTATCGCTGACAATTTGTCAAGCAACAAAATGATGAAAGGTGCTCATTATTTGGTTAATGAGCTGAAGTGAAAACACCTATACATACATAAATGATTTAATGGATTGGTTCGGTTTTTCATTATGCGCTGTAAATCAGGGGTAATGCCTGTCAGGCGGAATATGGCTTTTTATTCTTCTTCGGGAGCAGTTTCATAAAGGACAGTGACGAGCTTCGACTGTTGGCCCGCTTCGGCTACCTTGATCCGGAATGCCAAACCGGGCTGTAAAGAGATGGCCTCTCCCCGGGGGCGCAATTGTTCCTGTCTGCTTTGCAGTACTTCGCTGATCGCACTGAAAGACAGGTAGGGCGCACCTAGTTCACCTAGCTCCCGGTATTTTTGAATGACCTGCTGTGCCCAGTCTTCCTGACGGTTTGCCGCTTCCCAGGAGAAAGTAAATTCCTGTCTGATCTGATCACAGCCCGTCTGCTCAATTTGCACAACAGTAGACTGATTCAACACAAAACGCTCCAGTCCTCTACCAGGCTCCAACTTAAACTGATGCTGAGAAATTCCCGGCAGGGATCCATCGAAAATGGGCTCCGGAGCACCATACAAACAATCTTCAAAGGATTCGCGCTGCGGCGGATCAGAGGTGCAACCAATCAGCCCGGTCAGGGCCCAAAGCCCGAAGGATAAAATGATAACTGCCAGGGTCCGCTCCATTTCGGTTGATCGATGGTTAAACAATTATAATCAATTGGTGTTAGGCTATCGGTTTTAAGATCATACGGCAATAGTAGACGATTTGCCGCTCAAATAACCCGAAAAATTTCAAAATACATCCTTTATGGTGAATTCAAAATATTCCGGCAATGGTATTGCCCGGAAGGTAAACGGCTATGCCCCTAAGAATGGGGAGGATCTTGTTGAAGAACTTGGAGATATGCATGCTGCGACCTCTGTGGACACGCCATTGCGAGCCGATGCTTTTGATCGCTCTGACGAAGAAAAAATGGAAATTATCAGTCAGCATTTCCGGGAAATTATGGAAACCCTGGGGCTGGACCTGAACGATGATTCCCTGAACGGCACGCCAAGACGAGTGGCTAAAATGTTCGTTAAAGAAATCTTTGGCGGACTGAACCCGGAATCCAAGCCAGCCATATCCTTATTTGAAAATAAATTTGGCTACCGGCAGATGCTGGTGGAGAAAGGGATTCAGGTGCAGTCCTTCTGTGAGCACCACTTCCTGCCCATTTACGGCAAGTGCCACATCGCCTACATCGCTAACGGCAAAGTGATCGGGCTGTCTAAGCTCAATCGCATTGTGGAACACTTCGCCCGTCGGCCTCAGGTACAGGAACGGCTTACCGTACAGATCGCGGCGGAACTGAAGCGCGTGCTCAAAACTGATGATGTTGCAGTATATATGGATGCCAAGCATATGTGCGTGGAAATGCGTGGTATTAAACACACACAGTGCAGCACCGTTACCACAGAGTACAGCGGCCGTTTCCTCAATGAAAATGTGCGCGCAGAGTTCCTGAAAACTATCAAAGACTAAAAAGTGAATTTATACTATGGCGGTTGAATTATTAGCCAACAAGAAAGTACTGATTGTAGGCGCTACCGGCGGCATTGGTGCCGAAGCGACCAAAATGATTAAAAACTCTCAGGGTAATGTCTTCATTACCGGCAGAGATCAGGAGAAGCTGAAAAAGGTGGCCCAAGCCAATAAAATTCCCGACGATCAGGTATTTACCATGGAGGTCACAGACCCGGAATCCGTTCAGAAAGTAGCGGATCAGATACACAGCAAAGTGGATCAGATTGACATTCTGGTGAACGCTGCCGGAGTAGGCTACCTCAAGAAGTTTGAGCAAATTGAATACGAGCAAATGAGCCGTATGATCGACATCAACCTCAAAGGCGCTTTCCTGGTTATGCAGGCTTTCCTGCCTCCTATGAAGGCATCTAAAAAAGGGATGATCATCAATATTCCCGGTGTTCTGGGGCGGGCGCCTATGGCGGCTGCTGCAGCCTACGCGGCTTCCAAATACGGGCTAAACGGCATGGTGAAGTCACTGCGCGAAGAGCTAAAACGTACGGAAATCCGGCTGTCGAACCTCTACCTGGGCGGCGTGGATTCAGAGTTCTGGGACGACATTGACATGCCTGTAAACCGGGACAAATTCATTACGGCTCAGGAAGCGGGGCGCGCGGTATGGTTTATGTGCCAGCAACCCACTTCCGGGGTGGTGTCTGAAATGGTCATACAGCCTTTCAACCATCAGGTGATTTAGTCTCCTTTTTCCAGGAAATATGCTTTGACCGGGCGCTGGCCGCAACTTGCCAGCGCCCGGTTTTTATTAAGGCTGTTTACGAAGTGCGTAATAAGCTTTCAAAAAATCTGGCATTCCATATCCCACGGCAACATCAGGCCGTTCAGATTGACTACTACTATTGCGGATAGCATCCAGTAGTTCCTCTACACTTGCATCGGGATACGCCTCGCGCAGGCAAGCGACCATGCCCGCCACAATGGGGCTGGCAAAAGAAGTCCCGGACCCAATCGTCACCTGATACTGATAGGCATCAGCCAATGTAACCCACGCTCCGGGCGCCACGATATCCGGTTTGATGCGCCGGTCCGCCGTAGGGCCTACGGAGCTGAAGCTGGCTAAATCGCCGTTGAGTGCAGTAGCTCCAATGGAAAAAGCGCCTGCCGCATCCGCCGGAATACCGATCCGGCGCCACGGGCTGTTCCCTTCATTGCCGGCGCTAGTAATCACCAGCATGCCTTTCCTGGCCGCAATATTGGCAGCCTGGCTGGCTACAGAAATCCCCCCCGTCAGGTCTTCCGCCGTGTAGTTCATGGAGGCCTCATCAAATTGGGTATAGCCCAGAGAAGAGTTCATGACGTCCGCTCCGAGGCTATCCGCGTACTCGAGACCGGCCACCCAGTGGCATTCTTCTATCCGGTGTTCGCCCCGTGTATCTTCGGTTTTAATGCAAACGTAGGTGGCATCGGGTGCGGTGCCTACCAAAACTTCCGGCTGATTGGCCGCCATAGTGGAGAGCACCTTGGTGCCATGGCTACTGGATTCCCAGACCATAGTGTCTTTATCGACTATATCCATGGACGTAAGCAACCGGTTGTCAGCGCGCAGGGAGTCGAAGAAGGGGCTGTGGTCTACGCCGGTGAAACCGCCATCCATAACGGCAATCAGGACGCCCTTGCCCCTGTAGCCTATCAGGTGAAGACTATCTCCATTAATGGCTTTGATCTGTTTAGTGCCGTAACCATAGTGCTGCCCGGACAGGGCTTTGCTCTTGAGCTTGCCCATTTTCGCGTCCCGTTCCACGCTGGCTTTTTTAGCCCGGTACGGCCCGGCATACCAAACGGTATCCACAAAGGGCAAGGCTTCGATAGCGGGCAGCATGGAGGCACTTCCGTAAACGGTAGCGGCATTGAGCCAGCGGGAGGTATGGTGCACCTTGGCTCCCGCTTCGGTAATGCCTTTGAGGTAACCAGGATTAGGCGGAAAGTCTTCTGTAGTCACCGGGATGCCCAGTTTCTGCCTTCTGGCAATGGAACGTGGAGCAAGAAAAGCCTCCGGTGCCTCAATCCTGTAGGGCGTATTTGCTTTGTCCTTGAAGGCAACCCAATAAAATTGCAGATCGTTATTGTCTACTCGTTGTTCCTGTCCCAACGCAGGCAGGGCAAAGCACAAAAAACAGGCGACAGCACTGTAAAAAATGGTCTTTTTCATAGTTCGTTATCCAATTATCTTGTCAATGTTGAATCGTAACTCCTGGTCCAGCTTATCCTGAATGAGCTCCAGCAGTTGATTGCCATGGTGTTCCCTTTTTAGATCAAACCGGGTATCCTGAATGGTATCTTCGTTAATCACACGATGCGGGGTAGGGAAAGGCAGGCGTTCAGCTGTGCGTACCAGCTCGTGTGCCTGTTTGACGCTCTGAGGTGCGGCAATGACATAATATTCCTGGTACTCAGCTGGTCCTTCCTGCCACGACTGCACACCGGTTTCCGGCGTAAAATAAACACGGACGGCTTGCCCGGTAAGGCGCAGACAGGCTCCAACCAGTTGGTCTTGTGCATTTTGGGGCTCGGGCTTTTTGTGCTTACTCCAATTGTGCTCCGTCGAAATAACAGAAGCTTTAGGCCCTGTGCCCCGGAGCCAGATGGCTTCGGTGGCAGCGAGCTCAAAAGGTAGACCCCTGATTAGTTTCTCATAAAACCAGATTACCCGTTCGGGGTCCTCACCTATTATATAAAGTGGACATTCGTTATGCTCCGGGTTCAGGATATCAAAAAGGTTAAGTTTTTCCTGCTGCAGTTGCTGCTCCACCTGATCCAGGGTGTTTAACCACTCGGGCTGATAGGGTTGTACCCCAAGGCAGGACAATGCCAACTGCAGCTCCAGTTGCTCGGTATGTTGCAGCAGCGCTTCAAAGCGTGTCTTTTGGTCGGTAAGGATACCGTAGCGTTCTGCATTTTCTTTTTGTTCCCAAAACTGCTTACCCTTGCGGCGGCGGGAGGCTGTCAACAGGTCTAGCTCAGAAAGCATATGTACATACGAACTGCCTTCCATGAGTTTTTCTACCGACCGGCGGAGATTGCTCGCGTGGTCGGCGTAAGCGATTTTGGTGTATTCTTCCAATAACAAGTCGAGTCCCAACGGGTCAGATTTGGTCGTCAGATGCGTTTGCCCATCTTTCAGGCCCACAACGATTTCAACCTGATCGTCGACATCCTGCTGATTCAGGGCATAAGCCAGCGGTAGGATAAGCTCATGCCGGAGTGTCCGCTGCAGGTGGCGGGCGCCGTATTGTTTATCGTAGCCCCGGGTGGCCAGATGTTCCAGGAAGGGTTCGGTCAGCACAAAGTTCATTTTGCGAAAGCGGATGCCCTCGCGGCGCTTGAGCTGTTCAATTTCCCGGTCGAGCACATAGCGGATGGTCAGGTTGTCCAGTGGGGCAAAGGGGATAATCTGGTCGATCCGGTTGAAGAGTTCGGGTCGGAAATATTTCTGCACCGCATTAAGAAAGTGGGCTTCCACGCTTTTGATGGTCTGCTCTTTTTGCCACCCGATCGGGTTGAGCTGAAGGCTGCCCGCCCCTACGTTGGAAGTCATGATAATGATCGTACTGCAGAAGTTAACCAGCCTGCCCTGACTATCGGTAAGCCGGCCTTCAGAAAGCATTTGCAAAAGCAGGTCAAAAAATACCGGATGCGCCTTTTCGATTTCGTCAAACAACAGCACTCCAAAGGGCGCTTTCCGGATAGCCGAAGTCAGCAGGCCCTCAGAGAAGTAGCTTTGCCCAATGAGCCGCTGTACAGCATAGGGCGTTGAGAATTCGCTCATATCAAAGCGGGTCATCCGGTCCGCCGTTCCAAACATGAATGCTGCCAGCTGCTTAGCCAGCTCGGTCTTGCCTACACCCGTAGGCCCCACAAAGAGCATAGAGGCAATTGGCTTCCCGGTGCGGGCCAAAGCGGTTTTGACGGTGGAAAGAATGCCCACAATCTGATTTACGGCTTCTTCCTGCCCGAAAACCCGGCTATTGAAATGCTTGAGCAGCGCTTCCGGGTCCATTGGCAGGTCTGGGTCGATCATAAACCGCGGCATCCCGGTCTCCTCGCTAAATTGAGCAATGATCTCGGAACGGTGTATGGCAACGGTGTCGGTTTGGGCACCGGGCAGGGATTTCACTCTCCGGCTCAGGAGGAGGTTTTCCAAAAAACGGACAGGACGGCCGGGCATTCCATCATAGGGTGTAAATCGCCGGCTGAGGCGAACCGTTTCCTGAATCGCATAGGAGTCAATACGAATACGCTGGCCCTTGGCCAGATCATTGGCTTTCCGTTCGATGATCTGCTCCAATTCCCCGGATTCAGGCTCCGTGATGGCGATGCGCTGAAATACATTAAGGTAGGAAGGGCTTTTTATTTCAATACGGGCCAGCTCTTCATCTGTGCATTCTGAGATCAGCGTGACTTCTCCCCGGCTCAGGTACGGCAGCAGATAGTCGGCAATACTAACCGTGTTGCCTTCATATTTGCCTACTTCAAACAAGTCCATCAGGTTTCGTACAAAAAGGAGGTCTGGCTGGCCGGAAAGCTCCCTGCAAAGCAAGGATAGGTTCTCCTGCCACCCGGTATCCTTCATCAGTTCTTTGATGAGGGTTGAAGCCGTGGTTTCCCAGATTTTGCCAGGCAGCCCAAATTCGGATTGCCGGCGGGCAAGCTCCCAGACCAGGGCGGTTTTGCCCGTGCCGGTGGGGCCAACGAGCAAGGTGTTGCGGTGAAAGTTGCCGTTAAGGATTTGCGCCAGCTGCCTGAGTTCCTTGTCTCTGCCATAACTGGCGGGCGTTTCAATTTTTAGTTCGGTAGCAGCTTTGGGCAGTAGCCGGTCCTGCTGCTCGTTGCCCATTTGCTCCAGTTCTTTCGGGCTGGGTACTTTGAGCGTAATTGGGTACTGCTTAAGCTCTATGAGGTCAAACCAGATCGCGCTTACGATGTTTTGTACGGCTTGCAGGCGGCGGTGGCGGGCAAAGTCTAGCTGAATGGCTTCAATGACTTTTTGCTCTAATTCTTCGGGGACAGCCGAGTACGCCTCTAAATCCAATGCCGGGACAATGGCCCATATCCCTTCTCCGGGCTGCAACTGATTGAAATAGTAGGTGAACTCAAGTTCGAAGGCCGGATAAGTGAATTGATCCCTGGAAGCCGGAAAACTCACCTTTACTTTAGCGGGGATAAAGTGGCCCTGCTGATACTCGTTGAGCAGCTCGCTAATTTGCCCCTGATTGAGCACTTTGCTTTGCAAGGCCTCCGCATATTGCCCGGCAAGAATAGGGAGCTTTTCCCGGATGCGCAGCACTTCCCGGTCGTTGAGCGGAGCGAGCAGGCTGCCACCGGTCTGCAGGTGGAGCCGAAAAGCGTAAAATGGAATCGTGAGTTCGAAAGCCATGCAGGCAATTGGGTTGATTGATTAGGGCTTGTCCATTTTGGGCTCGGCAATAGCCCATAATTGGGTAAGGCTTAAAACTAGTGCTTTTTTCCGGTTCTGAAAAGTTAACAAATAATCTGCCCTTCCGTAGCCTTGCCATAAATAGCCGCAAGTCCCTGCTGATGCCGGTATCCGCTGCAGAATGCAAGCAGGGCGTCTACCTGATGCCAGTTGGATGGGGGCTTTGCCACTTGATAATCCGGTAAATGGGACAAGACGGTCTCGGTGGCTTCCTGCAGATAGGCTTTATCTTTCTTGTACCGCTTGCGGTCCAGCCCGAGTATTTTGGCAAGCTGCCCCGGGTAGACCTCCAGGGTAGCGCATTTCAAGGCTTCCAACTCCCGGCTTAAACGCATAGCACGTGCGGTCAGGCCACCGAGGAACATAGGCGACATAGCTTGTACCTCTTTATCAGCAGCCCGGTAGAAAAAGTCTTCGTAAGCATCGGGGGCGTGGTAAACACCGGGGAGGCTCAGGGGAGCGTCCAGGTACAACGTTTCAGGCTGATGTGCTTTTACCCAGCTTTTTACCCATTGATCAGCATCTTTTTTAGAGGCACTCTGTGCCAATTGAATGTCAGGGCCTTCAGCCCATGCAATGACCGTAGTCCCTGTTGTTTTGCTCCCGTAATCTACGCCTGCCCAGTTCATTTAATGCCCGGTTATGTTAGAAAATTGATGTGCCAGATCTTCTGCAATGGCTTCCCTGCCAGTCTTTTGCGCATAGATGATGCTTGCCCGCTGATAGTAGGGGGTGCGTTCCTGCAGTTTAAGGGCGATATATGACCATAGCCCCTCATCCGACATAGAGCGGATAAGTGGTCGGTGGTCCCGCCCGTCCTTCAGGCGCTGGAATAATACCTCAGGCGAAGTATCGAGGTAGATGGTGAGCCCATTCGCGTTCATCCATTCCATGTTTTGGTGAAAACACGGAGTGCCACCGCCTGTGGCGATTACCGCAGCCGGCTGCTCTGCCATTTGGCGAATGGCTTCCGCTTCAGATTTCCTGAAGTGCGCTTCGCCCTGCTGTTCAAAGATTTCGCGTATGGAATGCCCCGCCTTCTGCTCAATCCAGTCGTCGAGATCAATGAACTGACGATCGAGTAGTTGGGCCAGCTGCTGGCCGGTAAAGGATTTGCCCGACCCCATAAAACCGATAAGGTAAATCTGCATGTTGCGGGTAGGTGTTTACAGGGGACAAAACAAATCCTTTCCCGGATTAGTTGATAATTTGGTCAAGGATTCACGGAGTTCATTACCTTTGTGCTGAAAAAAGAAATGCTATGATGAAATCACTGCCGGCTTTTTTGTTCGCATCCCTGTTCCTGCTCGCCGCTTGCAGCAACGACAGCCAACAGCCGGAAAGTAGTTCAGAGAAGACCCTTCAGGAGATTAAAAAGGATGGTGCCATCAGTAATTCGGATATCATTCGCAACCCGGTTTCTGCTGATACGCCCATTGATACCGTTAATGTAGCTAAAATGAGCTTTGAGGAGCAAAACTACGAATTCGGTGAAGTAATGGAAGGAGACATCATTGAGCACACCTTTAAATTCAGAAATACGGGTAAGGCCCCACTTGTCATTCAGGGCGCCCGCTCCACCTGTGGCTGCACCGTGCCGGAATGGCCCAAAGACCCGATACCGGTAGGAGAGGAGGGCGAAATCTTTGTTCGCTTTGACACTAAAAACAAGCGTGCCCGTCAGGTTAAGCCCGTCATCATTACGGCCAACTCCTATCCGGCAACCACTAAAGTGTATTTGCGCGGCTTCGTAAAGGAGGAAGGCGCTGAACAATAAAAACAAACGAAATTCATCTTAAACATGACTCAAAACGCTATCTTACTACTACAAGCGGGCAATGCAGGCATGATGAACCTGGTGTTCATCGGTGCGATGATTGTAATTTTTTACCTGTTTCTGATCCGCCCGCAGCAGAAACGGCAGAAAGAACAAAAGACATTTAACGAAGGGCTGCAGAAAGGGGACGAAGTAGTTACCGCCAGCGGCATTATTGGTCGTATCAATAAGCTGAGCGAAACGGAAGCTACCCTTGAAGTCTCCAACAAAACCTTCATCCGGGTCACGCGGAGCGCGATTTCCAAAGAGATGACGGAGTCCTTCGTATCTGAAGGCGATGATCAAGATAAATAAGCAAATATTTAAGTTTCAACTGAAAGAAGACCGGGCTATCCTGCTTGCTTGTATCGGGATAGCCTTCGTCTTTTGGTTGCTGATTAAGCTCTCTCAAACGTACCGCGCGCAAAAAGAGGTTTACTTTAATATAGAACTGCCTAAAGGGGCTTCCCTCTCTGCGCTACCGCCGGACAATCTGGTGGTTGATCTGGAAGGCACCGGCTGGGACTTGCTCTTTGATCACTTCTACAGCCGCGAGCTGGGGCTGACCTATAATATGTATGGCATCAGCCGGCTGAACTTGTCCCGCGGGCAATTGCGCAGCGACATTCAGGCACAGCTGTATTCTGACGACATTAATGTGCTGGAAATCAATTACGATCAGCTGAATCTCCGGGCGGAAGAACAGGCACGTCGTCGGGTACCTATTGTACCGGTGACACTCCTTGGCTTTGCACCTGACCATCAGCTGAAAGCTCCTGTCGCCCTGTCACCAGACTCTGTAACCCTTATTGGGCCGCAGTCCATCGTTAGTCAGTTTGAATCCTGGCCTTCGGATTCTATCGTATTCAGCAACCTCAAGCAAAGCCTGCTGACTACCGTACGCCTAAAAAAGCCGCCTCCGGAACTCGCCCTTTCCCCGGAACAGGTTGAGGCTCAGATCGAAGTAGAATCCTTCACGGAAAAATCGGTTTACGTTCCTGTAGTTGTCAAGAATGCGCCCGATAGCATTAGGATATTCCCGGAAAAGGTGACCGTAACTTCCAGGTTGGGGCTGAGCCAGTACGACGAGATGACTTACAAAGACTTTAAAGCGGAGGTTGATCTCGAAGGGGTGGCCCTTAATTCTTCCGGTACCACCGCGCCCATCCTTATTACTCGTCAGCCAGAGTATATTCAATCCATGTTTTTTACTCCAAAGTCTGCCCGCTTTTTTTTCATAGAAGCAGCTGACTCCACTACAGTTAAGCCTCAGCAGACCAATCAATAAGAGATAGGCTGTTTTGTTCCTTAGTGGTTCTCAGTAAATTATAGTGGGAAATGCTTGATTCAGGGCATAAAAAAACCCGCTGCTATTTTGAAGGAAGGTGCAGCGGGCTCACTAACGCGCTCTCTCTGTATACTCAAATATACAGCCTTTTTGCACTATTTGTTTAATGATGACCAATTTTTTTTAAAATTTTGTTGTTAAGCCCCAATATATGAACGGTTCCGGAGGGCGATAAAAAAAACGCTGCCCCGCACATCCTTTTCGGAGGCGGGGCAGCTCACACTATGAGAACACCCATTAAATTGTTCGCTCCTAATACGATAGCCGGAGGGGAATTGTTATGTCTTAAGTTGTTAGGGTTTTTAACGTCCGTTAACTGAATGGGCTAATGCCCTGATAAGCGTTGGTTTGCACGTTAAAATGCCTGGAAAAGAATTGCGTTAATACCTTGTTAAAGGATGAAAAAGAACGCCCGGGGCTCGATAACACATCAACTGTTCTGGTCAAAAATCGTATTTTCGGCACTATGATCAAGCAAAAGACCATAGATGAAATTATGGAAACCGCCCGGGTGGAGGAGGTCATCGAAGACTTCGTCAACTTGAAGCGGCGTGGCGTCAACTTGATCGGATTATGCCCTTTTCACAATGAGAAGACACCTTCCTTTACGGTATCGCCTTCCAAAGGAATCTACAAATGCTTCGGCTGCGGAGAAGGGGGAGATGCCCTGAAGTTTGTTATGGAGCACGAGCAGCTCTCTTATCCGGAGGGGCTGCGCTATCTGGCAAATAAATACGGTATCGAAGTAGAGGAAACGGAAGTCAGCGACGAGGCCCGGGCCGAGCGTCAACATCAGGAAAGCCTGTTTTTGGTCAATGAGTTTGCCAAACAATTTTATCAGGAACAGATGTTTGGAACGGACCGGGGCAAAAGCGTAGCCCTGAGTTACTTCAAACAACGGGGCTTCCGGGAAGAGGTCATCAAAAAGTTTGGGCTGGGGTATGCCCCGGCTGGCAAGGATACCTTCACGCTGACCGCTGTTCAAAAAGGGTATAACGCTGACTTGCTGAAGCAGCTCGGGCTAACTTCACAGTACGGGCGGGATTTTTTCCGCGACCGGGTGATGTTCCCCATTCATAACCTCTCCGGAAAGGTCATTGGCTTCGGTGGGCGTATCCTTGTGAAGGATGTCAAGGCCCCAAAGTACGTCAATACCCCGGAGACGGAGGTCTACAACAAAAGCAAAGTCCTTTACGGGGCTTTCCACGCCAAACAAGCCATCCGAAAGCTCGATGAGTGCATTTTGGTGGAAGGTTACACGGATGTCATTTCCCTGCATCAGGCCGATGTGAAAAATGTCGTGGCTTCTTCCGGTACCTCACTCACCGTGGGGCAAATCGGGCTGATAAAGCGGTACACAGAGAATATAAAAATCCTCTACGATGGGGATAAAGCCGGCGTCAAAGCAGCCCTGCGCGGGCTTGGGCTGGTTTTGGAGCAGGGGTTGAATGTCAAAATCGTACTCCTGCCGGATGGTGAAGACCCGGATTCCTATGTGCAATCTGTAGGCACAGATGCTTTCCGGAACTACATTGATCAGGAAGCCAAAGACTTCATCATGTTTCAGGCGGGGCTGCTGCAGGAGGAAGCTGCGGGTGACCCGGTAAAGCAGTCCAAACTCATACAGGAAATCGTCGAGAGCATTTCTAAGATTCCTGACCCGATCAAACGCTCGCTGTACGTCCGGGAGTGTGCCAATCTGATGGGCGTAGATGAGCAGCTCCTGGTCAATGAGGCCAATAAAGCGGTGGAGGCAAGGCTGCGCAAAAAGGAGCAGGAACGGCAGCGGGAAGCTCGTCAGCAGGAACGTGCCCGCCGCCTGCAGGACGCACCACCGCCATCGGAACCCAAATCGCTGCCACAGGGGCCGCCTCCGCCCGGTGCCGGAGACGAGCCGCCTTTTCCCACCGAAGAACCGGGAGGGATTACTGACCTTCCATTCGAAGAGCTGCCGCCGGAAGAAATGCCGGCTCCCGTTCGGGAAAAACCCGTTGGCGATGGTTTCCAGGAGCGGGACCTTGTCCGGATTTTAGTCACCGGAGGTGATGCTCAGTTCGATCAGGAGGATGGCCTGACCGTTGCTGAGTACCTCATTGCGAATGTGGAAGATGTGCTTGATGAGTTCGACAACAGTCTGTACCAGCGGATTTTCCAAATCGCTATGGAAGCCCTGTCTGAAGGTAAAGCCGTTACGCCCAAGCTGTTCCTTCACCATATTGAGGATGATGTGCAGCAGCTAGCCGTTACGCTATCCACCTCACCTTATGAATATAGCGAAAACTGGGCCAACAAGTGGGAGATCTTCCTAACCACTCAGAAAATGCCCGATGATAACTTTGCCAAAGACAGCTTGTCTGCCATGAAGCGTTTCCGCCTGCGCAAACTCAACCGCATGATCAGACAAAATGCCGATCAGCTCAAAGCGGTTATGGAAAAAGGTGAAGGAGACTACATGGTCCACCTGAAACTGGACCAAAAGCTGAAACAGTTGCGCAATGAACTGGCAAAAGAGTTGGGCACTGTAGTGTTTTAGACAGGCAAAAAAATACCGCAGCCCCGTAAGGACTGCGGTAAACATACCTGTTTAAGGTTGTCTTTCGCTTACTTGTTCTGATCGATGCAGTTCAGGTCTTCAAACGCCTGCTTCAGGCGAATCTTAAAGCTTTCCTCAGCCGCACGCAGCCATTTCCGGGGATCGTAGAACTTCTTGTTCGGTACATCATCTCCATCCGGGTTGCCAATTTGCGCTTGCAGGTAGTCGTGGTGCTTCTGATCATAGTTACGGATGCCGTCCCAGAAAGCCCACTGCAAATCCGTATCGATATTCATCTTGATGGCTCCGTATTCGATTGCTTCGCGTATTTCCTCGCGGGAAGAACCGGAACCGCCGTGGAAGACAAAGTTGATGGGGTTATCGCTTGTGCCAAATTTCTCCTTCACATACTCCTGCGAGTTCTTAAGGATGATTGGCTTCAGCTCTACGTTGCCGGGTTTGTAAACGCCGTGAACGTTACCGAAAGCAGCGGCAATGGTAAAGCGCTCGCTGATCTTATTCAGTGTTTCGTAAGCAAAGGCGACCTCTTCCGGCTGTGTGTAGAGGCGGGAGCTGTCGACATCTGTGTTGTCCACACCATCTTCTTCTCCACCGGTAACACCGAGCTCAATTTCCAGCGTCATGCCGATTTTGCTCATGCGCTCGTGGTACTTCGCGCAGATTTCCACATTCTCTTCGAGGCTCTCCTCAGAAAGGTCGAGCATGTGAGAACTGTAAAGCGGATAGCCGCGGTCCTTGTAGAATTTCTCTCCGGCTTCCACCAGCCCGTCGATCCAGGGCAGGAGTTTTTTCGCACAGTGGTCAGTGTGCAGAATGACCGTCACGCCATAAGCCTGTGCCATCGTGTGCACATGCATAGCACCGGAGATTCCTCCCAGAATAGCGGCGCGCTGCCCGTCATTGGAGAGGCCTTTGCCGGCCACAAAGCTGGCACCACCATTAGAAAATTGAATGATAACCGGGGAGTTGACTTCCCGTGCAGTTTCGAGGACTGCATTGATGGAGTTGGTACCTACCACATTGACGGCAGGCAGTGCGAAATTGTTTTCGTTTGCATAGTTTAGCAATTCGGTAACCTCGTCACCGTGAAGTACACCCGGGCGAAAGCGGGTTGCGGTTGCAGTTGACATATTATTGGGTTCGGTTTTGAAAAATTAATGGCTATATCACCGAGGCGGTAATATAGCCATTTTATATGTTTTGGGCGAGCATCGCCCTCCTTTTGGAGCGGGAATTGGTTTAAGAGCTTGTTTGGATTTTACACTTCGGGCTGCCTTTGCCAAATTTTGTCCTGCTCTTCGGTCACGTAACTAAGGCTATGTTCCCTCATCACGCCTTGATTAGAATAAAATTTGGCTACGTTCGCTCCAAAAGCAAAATCCTAACAAGCTCTAAATCACCCCTTCTTCGGTCAAATAGCGCTCTGCATCGAGGGCTGCCATGCAACCGGTACCCGCCGCAGTCACGGCCTGACGGTAGACATTATCCTGCGCATCACCGCTGGCAAAGACGCCTTTAATGTTGGTCTTGGTGGTCTTGCCCTGCGTCACGATGTAGCCGGTATCATCCATATCCAGCCAGTCTTTGAAGATGTCTGTATTGGGCTTGTGGCCGATAGCTACGAAAAAGCCTTTAACCGGGATGACAGACGTTTCCTTGGTTTGGTTGTTGATCACGCGAACGCCTTCCACTTCTTCTTCTCCAAGGATTTCCTCGGTTTCTGTATTCCAGTGGATTTCGATGTTTTCGGTGTTCATCACACGCTCCTGCATGATTTTGGAAGCCCGCAGCTCGTCCCGGCGCACGAGCATGTGCACTTTTGGGCTTAGCTTGGAAAGATATAAGGCTTCTTCGGCAGCAGTATCTCCACCCCCGACGATGGCGGTTTCCATTCCGCGGAAGAAGAACCCGTCGCATACGGCGCAGGCAGATACACCTTTATTGGTCAGCCGTTTTTCAGACTCCAGCCCCAGCCATTTGGCGCTGGCCCCGGTGGAAATAATGATGCTGTTAGCGTGGATTTCCTGACCAGATTCTGTCCAGGCCTTGTGTACCGGGCCGGTCAGATCTACCTTGCTAATCAGCTCGTAACGGACATCGGTGCCGAAACGCTCTGCCTGCTTGCGGAAGTCTTCCATCATCTGTGGGCCCATAATGCCTTCCGGATAGCCCGGGTAGTTTTCCACGTCAGTGGTAATCATAAGCTGGCCACCGGGTTCAGGGCCAGTGTACAGTACGGGGGACATGTTGGCACGCGCAGCATAAACGGCAGCGGTGTAGCCCGCAGGGCCTGAGCCAATGATGAGGCATTTTACTTGTTGGATATCTTCTGCCATCGTGGTTTTTCTTTGTAGTTTTTTATAATCCGGGCAAAAATAAAAAGTTTGAGCAAAGCGGTCTGTAATTACCGTCACAGTTTATCGCCCGAACTGGAATCTTCAGGAAAGGAAACGCCACAAACCCACTTCAGGTTGAGTCGGTTTGATCTCCCTTTTGTCAAAGCTAAAACAGGTTTACCCGGGCGGAAAAAAAATGGCATCTTTGCGGGGCATAACAACAATAGCATGCTGGAATCATCTCTGGAAAAACGGCTCATGACCTGGGCAGCGGGGCTTATGCTGCTTAGCTTATTTATCAATATTGGTATTCAGCCCGTTTACCTGGAAGAACCCCGGCGGGCTCTGATTGCCATGGAGATGCAGGAAAATGGCAATTATATCGTTCCGCGGCAGCTGGGCGACTTTTATTACAAGAAACCACCGGTTTTCAATTGGCTGCTTATTGGGAGCGCCACGCTTTTTGGGGAATACAGCCGGTGGGCGCTGCGCCTGCCAACCATTCTTTCTCTCATTGTCACGCTGCTGCTGTTGTACCGCATTGGCCGGCAACATATTAATGCAGGCTTTGGGCAGCTTTGGGCGTTGTCCTATGTTTTTTGCGGCGCCATCTATTTTTACTTTTCTATGCTTGGGGAAATCGACATTTTCTACAGCCTGGTTACGCTGGGTAGCATGCTGGCGTTTTTCCACTATGAGCAAAAAGAACGCTGGAGCCTGATGTTTGCCGTGAGCTACGGGCTTGCTGCAGTGGGCTTATTGACCAAGGGGTTGCCCTCTATCCCTTTTCTGGGGCTGACCGTTTTAGCCTGGCTGTTTTACCAAAAGCGCTGGCGGCTGCTCTTTTCCTGGTCGCACCTGCTGGGAATTATGGTTTTTGGAGGCATTGCCGGGGGCTATCTTGCTCTTTACCATCAGTACAACAGCCTGGACAATTACCTGGCGGACCTCTTCTCCGAGTCTGTAGGGCGCACTGCGGTTCAGAACAGCCTGGGGCGGACACTGGAGCACCTGCTCACCTTCCCGCTCGATACGCTCAAAGACACCCTGCCTATGAGCCTGCTGTTGGTGCTCTTTGCTACACACCGGGGGATGTGGCGACAAATCAGGGTACAGCCTTTACTGGCTTTTTCGGTCGTGGTTTTCCTGGCTAATTTTGTGGTCTACTGGCTGGCGCCCGGCGCTAAGCAACGTTACATTTATATGCTGTACCCCTTGCTGTTGTCTATTGGTGTTTACGCCTGGCAGGAGCGGGATGCACTGGCCCGGTGGCGGGAACGTACCTTTCGGGTTATCGTGGGCGTACTGCTGGTGGCGTTATCATTTGGTGCTATTGCCCTGAATGTTGTCCCCGCGTTTGACTTTCTGCCCGGGCGCATATGGATTACCGGGTTTGGCGCTCTTGTGTTTGCAGCCCTGGCTTTTTTGCACTTTAGAAAACAGGCTCTGGCGCTCAACTGGCTTCTGTTTGGGCTCATCGCCGGGCGTTTGCTCTTTGCATTGACCATTCTTCCGCAGCGGGCGCACGAGAGCGCCGGGCAGTTCAACACCGACCTGGCTCATCAGATACAAGCTATTGCCGGCGATGCGCCATTGTATATGTATCAGGATGGCCGGATTTCCTATACCGTCATTTACGAGCTCAACCGCCTGCGCGGCCAAACGGTACATTTCAATAAGATCTTGGAACCGGGTAGCTTTATGATGGTGCCGGAAGGAGCATTCCCAGCTTACGAACCACTGTTGGAAATCCCCTTTCACGATGGGGATTTTGTACTGATTCAGGTAGAGTAGGATAGTGGGTTGATAATCATAAATTTAGCCAACGGCTTTTCGCTCTTAGTTGTAGCCTTTGATCCGGTAGGCGAGAATGCCCACCCATTCCTTGATGATTAGCTCCCAAAGGTAAAAGGTCCGTGCGCTGGGCAGTATGACCTGTTCGGGCGAAGGTGCCCATTCTTCCGTCAGGTAATCCACGGCGAAGGGCGTCACGTCTAATCCTACCTGTTTAAAGCAGGCGTTGGCCCGGGGCATATGCCAGGCGGAGGTGAGGAGCAGAAAAGGGCCTTTCAGTTGTTGTTTTTCGATTATGGCCTTGGAAAAGGCTGCATTTTCATAGGTGTTTCGGCTTTGGTCTTCCACGATGATATCCCTGCGGGGTACGCCCAGGGTTTCCAAAAATTCGACCACTTCGCTGGCTTCCGGCGGATTCCTTTTAGTGATGGAGCCCTGTCCACCGGTCAGCAAGAGCTTCCGCACTTTCCCCTTTTTGTAGAGTTCCAGCGCGTTGACAAAACGATTGGCGCGTTCACTGAGGTTATGGCGGTCATGGGCAGGGCGGATGTTGAGGTTGGAATAGCCCCCGAGGAGGATGCCCACGGCGTAGGGCTTTTCAATTTTGTCGGCCGTTAACGTTTCCGGCTCCCAGGCGCTGATCACCATATTGAAAATGAACCCGTTGGAGAACAACAGCAGCAGCACCAGTGCAAACATCACATACTGGCGCTTCCGTTTGGGCCTGGCAGAAAACCAGCTCAAAAAGAGCAACCCAGCCACCCAGGTGATGGGCTTGAGGAGGAAAACCAGCACTTTGGACAGGATAAAAAACATGGCGCTAGAAATTTGGCATCCGTGGGCCTTCCATAAACCGCTCCCAAAACATAGTGAGCAACTCCGGCTGGGTCAGCGCTGCCAGGAGGATCATGAAGGTAATCCCATAGACCGCGCCCCAAAGGTGGGCATCATGCGCAATAAGGTCCTCGCTATGCTTCGACATGTAGGAGGAATACCAAAGGTAGCCTACCGCCAGAATGACACCCGGCACCGGAGGAAAGATGAACCAGTTCCAGGGATCGAACAAAATATAAGCCATCACCAGTGCCGAAGTTGCCCCGGAGGCACCGACCGCAGAGTAACCGTGGTTGTCCTGATGCTTGAAATAAGACGGAATATCTGATACTACGATCGCCGAAAGGTAGAAAAACAGAAAGACGATGCGCCCGATAGCTGGCGAAAAGAGCCACTGCGTGAAAATCTGCTCCAGAATATCCCCAAACAGGTAAAGCACATACATATTAATGGCTAAGTGCCCCCAGCTTGCATGGATAAACCCGCTGGTGAGAAAGCGGGACAGCTGGTCAAATTCCTTAATGGAAGCCGGATGAAAGGCAGATTTGTAAAATAACTCCCGGTTATTGAACGCCTGATAGGAAATCAGGGCGGTTATACCAATCAGGATAATCGTCAGGCTGATGCTCATAGTCGTGGTTTCTAGTCGTTATGATAAGGCTCATTGTTGAGGATGGTCATGGCACGGTAGATTTGCTCTGCCATAAACAACCGGATCATCTGATGAGAAAACGTCATATCCGAAAGTGAAATTTTATGGTTGGCTCTTTCGTAGAGGGCTGGTGAAAAACCAAAGGCGCCTCCAATGAGGAAAATGATGCGCCGGTGGCTCAGCTGCAACTTATGGTTGATGAATTCGGCAAAGGCAGTGGAGGTCATACGCTTGCCGCGCTCGTCGAGCAACACCAGGTAGTCGCCCGGCTGCAAGGCTTTAAGTACGGTTTCGCCTTCTTTGTCCTTCAGCTGCACCGGGCTGAGCTTGCCTGCATTTTTAATATCCGGCAGGATGTTGAACTCAAACTTCAGGTAGTGCTTTAACCGTTTGGTGTACACCTCAATACCGGTTTCAAGGTAGCGTTCGTTGGTTTTTCCAATCGCCCACAGTTCTACTTTCATGTCGGGAAATTAGGAATTATTCTTCAAATGCGGATAATTCGGCAGTAAGGGTGTGGCGTTCCGGGTATTGCTCGTGCAGTTCCTGTGCCAGTTCTGACACAAACTTTCGAGCGTTCAGGGATTCCAGATGCCGCAGGGCAAGAGCGATGCGCCGTGCCGTTTTGGGGCCTACGTAGTGCCGGGCGTACTCGTGGAGGAGTTGGCGGTACAGCTGCCGTACCCGTTCCGGAAAGCGGTGGAGCAGGGTTTCATCTATTTCACTAAGCAAGTCAAGGGATTGCACTTCCTCTGCGTAAGCCATCAGGATCGCCCACTGTTCTTCGGCAAGCAGCAAGCCTGCAAAGGTATTGCGCAGCTCAGCGCTGTAGGGGCGCTGCCGGAGCTGAGCCAGGGTATTTTCAAAAAGGGCAGGTTGTTCCGGCTTTGGGGTAGCTTCCCGGGCTTTTTTATAGAACCGGAGGTCAAGCTTGCGGAAAAACTGCAAAAGTGCGTAGGTCTTTATACTGTTGGCATCTGCTTCCGCCTCGGCAATCTTCAGCAACAATCCTTCCAGCCGGTCCTGATATGTTTCCGGCAGGTCCAGCCGCAGCCCGATTTGCGCCAGTGCTTTTTCCCGGGGGCGGTTGCCCTGCCGCTGTGCCTGTTTTATGGCGTAATCGAGGATGTCCGGGGACGTGAGGTGGGCTTCTATCAGCCGACGGGCTTCTTCCGCTCTGTTTAGTTGCTCGAGAATAGCGATTTGTAGCAGGATATAATCTGCACCAGCCCCGTCTTTTTCTTCTTCCTGACAGGCCCGCGCTTCCAGTGTTTCCAGCAAAGCTTCCAACTGAGAAGGCTCCTGTGCGGTCCTGAGCATCAACTTGAAAAAGTATCCGTCGAGGCGGTTGTTTTGGTAGGTGCGCTTGGAGTGCTCACGCTGACTGTCCGTCCAGAGCCGGCGCAGCAATTGTGGTGCAGGGGACCGGTCAACCAGCTCAAAGAGGTAGCCAAATGCCCCCAACAGCCTGGTCCTGATTTGATCCCTTTGCCGTTGTACTTTGGACAGCACGGGGCTGATTTTCTCGATAATGCTTAGTGCGATGTCCGCCACTTCCACCAGATTACCGGCATCCAGGTGCTGTTCCATCTGATGATGCAGTTCATCGAGGACTTTGTTAAGGCGTTGAGCGCCGCGGAGGGTAATTTGCCGGTCAGGTTTGCGTACCGCATTGATCGTGGTATCGAGCAGCTGTAAGTATTTGTCTTTGCTGTTGAGATTGGAAACGGAGGAGGCAAAGCGGGCTTTCAGGGCGATGGAAAAATTACGGTGCGTACGCGCGTACTCCCGGACAAAGTCCACCAGTTCAGCAGGGTCGACCTGATCGAGGACCACTCCGGTGGTTAGTCGGCGGGTAGTATTGGTTGCTTTTTTCTTTTGCTCGCGTTTTTCCTTTTGCTGCTGTTGTTGTTGCCGCACCTGTAGTAAAGTGCCGACTAAATGGCCACAAATGCCGGATGCCTCAAAGGTTTGGCATTCACAAGTACCAGCGGTAACTTTTTGACCAGAGAGTTGGACTTCGACTTCGAAGCCTTCAGACTGCGCGATCCAAAGTTGCTTTTCCAACTCATGGAGGCCTTCCACTGCACCACTTTCCAGCAAAGCTTCTCCTTCCAGGAGAGCTGATTCCGGCACTTCATTTTCAAGATGGCGCAGCAAGAAATTCATATCCGTGGGCTCGCTTCGTGTTGGGCATTAGTTTGCCAATGGAAAAAGGTATACCCTTTATAATGAGCACAAACGGATATAGTTCGTAAGAACCGCTTATTGAAGCTGAATTTTATACCAGGACCGGACCTGCTGCCTGCGGTTGAGGAGCCCCGGAGCGGCAGCCGCATCTTTTTGTTCGTACAGTATCGTCAGGCGGTTGTTTTTGCTACGGGTAAGGGTGACTTGTTGGGGGAAGCCCCCGGAGCTGCGTTCAAAAACAGCAGTGTTTGGAGTAGCGTATTGCAGTGCAAAACGCACCTGCTCATCCGTACGGAAATCGGTGGAAAAGAACAGCGTTTCGCCATCCTGAAAAATACGGATGTGCTCAGTTGCTGCGCCCCGCATAATTTGTCCTTCGATCGCATGATCGCCGATTTTTCTCCATTGGATCGCCGAATGGGCTTTGGAGTCCTGTGGCTGCCATTCTCCTTCCATCCAGTCGAAGCGGTTGAGGGATTCGAGTGCGGTGGAAGCCGACCGGTTTTTGGCGAGGACGAGCTTACGGTCTGCCGGGCCCTCGTTAATCGGGCGTTGCCGTTGCTGTTCGGCTTGCTGTGCGTAAAGCGTTTGCCGAAGTTCCTCCGCGGCTTCTACATCGTCAGCTTGCAGTTGTTCGGAGGCCAGGGGCTGTGGGCCCTGATTGAGCAGCCGGGTGGGCTTTTCTCCAACTGCAATGGAAATCAGGACTGCGACTACCGCCAGGAGCAGTACGGCTGCTGCCATTGAAATCGTACGAACCATCGACAGGCGGTTGCGGCTGCGGTGACCGTCGAGGCGGCGTTCCAGCTTGTCCCAGGCCCGCGGAGACGGAGCGGAGTCGAACAGGTGCTGATTGTCCTGAAATATGGAAAAGAGGTCTTTTTTATTGGCCATGGTCTGCCGTGTTTTTACAGGGTTAATCTAAAGTTGAGCATGATCTGCTGCTTCAGGCAAATCAAAAAGGCCGGGCGGTTCATTTATTGAATTGCTGAAGCCCGGGGTAGCCAAAATCTTCCAGCATGTCCTGCATTTTCTTTTTGGCCAGGATGAGTTGTGATTTCGAAGTATTGATGCTGATACCGAGGATATCGGCAATTTCCCGATGCTTGTAGCCCTCCAGTACGTACAGGTTGAAGACCGTGCGGTAACCCGTGGGTAGCTTGCTCAGCAGCCCGAGGATATCTTCTGCCGCCATGCGGTTAATGATATTGGTAGTGGTGGGCTGATCCACTTCGCTGATTTCCACGGTCAGGCGGAAATTGTGGCGCTTGCGCAAAAACATAAGCGACTCATTCACAACAATCCGCCGGATCCAGCCCTCAAAGCTGCCACTGCCTTTGTATTGGTGCAGGTTGGTCAGGACTTTGTAGAAGGCTTCCACCAGGACATCCTCTGCATCTTCCGGAGACTTGACATAGCGCTTGCAAACCCCGAACATCACCGGAGAATACCGGTCGTACAGAGCTTTCTGCGCGCGCCGGTCATTTTGCCGACAAGCTTCGATCAAGTCTTCCTCCGTCACAAATTGGTATTTTCGATTCACAATTTTCATCACATTAGGGCAGATGCAAAAGATAAGTTTTTTGGTGTACAGCCGTACTATTTTTCGGACAATAGCTTCCAATTTGCCCTCTTTTGCTTCGGCAGCCGGGAATTCTGCCTTATCTTTTTGCACTAAACCAGCTTTTGTCATGATATGGAACCCGTTGCTTCGTTTTGGTGTGCTTTTGTCCTTCCTGCTGTTGTGCCTGCCTACCGGTTTGCAGGCCACGCATATCGTAGGGGGAGAAATGAATTACACCTGCCTGGGCAATGATGAATACGAAATCACCCTGACCATTTTCCGGGACTGCTACAACGGCAACCCCAATGCTTGGTTTGACAACCCGGCCTCCATTGGGGTATTTAACGAGGAAAATGTACTGTTGCAGGAGATTCTGCTGCCGCTAATGAACAACGATACCCTCAACCCTGTGCTAACCAGCGAATGCCTGGTTGTTCCGCCGGATGTCTGCGTCCATACCACAACCTACCGTACCATTGTGACGCTGCCGCCCATTCCCGGTGGCTATCAGTTGGCGTATCAGCGGTGCTGCCGGAACGAAACCATTGTCAATATTGTGGACCCGCTTGATACCGGGGCAACCTACGGTGTGACGATCTCCGAAGCGGCATTGGAGGCTTGCAACAGCAATCCGAAGTTCAAGGAATGGCCGCCCATTCACATTTGCGTGAATGAGCCCATCGTCTTCGATCAGTCCGCCATTGACCAGGATGGAGATTCCATCGTATACCGGCTATGTACCCCCCTGACCGGTGCCACGCCTGATATTCCCCAGCCTCAACCCCCAAATAATCCACCCTACGATGAGATACAGTGGATCGATCCGCCCTACAACGTGGACAATATGCTGAACGGTTCGCCCGGCGGTGCACCTCTCAGCATTAACCCACAGACCGGGTTACTTACCGGGTTCCCAGTCACACAGGGGCAGTTTGTGGTGGGCATTTGCGTGGAAGAGTACCGGGATGGCATTCTGATTTCCACCACCCGCCGGGACTTTCAGTACAATATCGGGCTCTGTGGAGAAGCCAATGCCGCCTTTGCGGCTCCCGAGGTGCAATGCGGCAGCCTCACTGTTAACTTTGATAACCAGAGCGATGGTTCCAGCAACTACCTTTGGCTGTTCAATGACCCCGGCAACCCCGGAGCATCTTCCGCTATGACGGACCCGGTATATACCTTTTCGGATACCGGGCAGTATACGGTCATGCTGATCGTTGCGCCCGGTGAAGTGTGCGAGGATACCGCTTTTCAAGAGATTCACCTGAAGCCCAATACCCTGGTGCCTGATTTTGAATTATCAATAGACGGTTGCAGTGATGTGGCGGCGTTGCAGGTACAAGACAATAGTGAGGACACGCTGTACGATATCGGATCGTGGGACTGGACGGTGGACCCGGGCGGGCTTGCGAGTGAAGCCCCTTCGCCCGTTTTTACGATTGGAGAAGCCGGAACCTACACCGTTTTCCTTACGCTGACTTCCACAGAAGGCTGTACGGATACCCTAAGCCAGACGATAGATGTGGAGCTGCTGAGCAATGCGCTGACGGCTTTACAATTTAGTCAGTGCCCGGGGGGCAGCACTGCGCTCAATCCAGATTTCAACACTGCCTACACTTATTCCTGGGGCAATCATCCGGATATCGAAGATCCCAGCCAGCCCAATCCAGTCGTTCAGCCTTTGGAAACCACCGCTTATGCGGTAACGGTCTCAGATGTAGCAGGCAACTGTAGCTTAGAAACGGAAGTCCTGGTGGATGTGGCCCCTGCCTTGAACCCCAGTCTTCTTCCGGACACTACCATTTGCGTTCCGGACATCACTCTGCAGGCCAGTGATCCAAACGCAGTGCTTTACAGCTGGTACGCAGATGCAGCGCTGACTGAACCGCTCGGGGAAGGGGACACCCTACAGGTCAGCCCGATGGGCGCTGCTGTGTACTATGTTTTGGTTAGGGATGCACTCGGATGTACCGCTGTGGATTCAGTAACGGTGACCGGGAACGCCATAGACGTCATTACCACCAGTCAGGGCGGGATTTGCCCGGGTGCGCTCGGGGCAGCGGCCGTCATCAATCAGGATCCTGCAGATACGCTGACTTACCTATGGGGCCCCGATTCCCTTCTTGTTTTTGGGAATGACAATCCCACTGTTTTCATTTTTCCTTCGGTACCGGGGAGTTACGGGCTAACGGTCAGCCTGGAGAATCAATTTGGATGCACGCTGGTGGATAGTGTGCAGCTGATTCAGATAGACACTTTCCCTCAGGATAGTTTTCAGGCGGTCCAGCAGTGTAGTGGGTTCACCGTTAATTTCAGCAGTACGAGTGTGAATGCACCGTTTTATGACTGGTACTTTGGTGACCCTGACAATCCCGGAGCAGTGGGGCAGGGGAGTGCCGTGAGCTATACTTACCCTGGACCGGGCACCTACGAAGTTGTGACTGTCCTGGATAATTTTAGTGCTTGCCCGGATACTATTATTCAGCAAGTCGAGGTGACAGAGCCACAGATCACCCCAGATTTTGCTTTTGACATTACCGCCTGCACAGATTCCGTAACGGTACAATTTTCGGATGCCTCTGTTAATACGCAAAGCGACATTATCGACTGGGATTGGGATTTTGGGAATGGGGCAACAGGTGCAGGGGCTAACACTGAATTTACGTTTACTTCCACTGGCATCTACGAAGTAGAGTTGACCATTACTTCCAGTGATGGCTGCGTGGATGAAATTACTCAGCCGGTTGCCATCAGTATTCCGGCCCCCTTGCTCCCAGACTCTTTGCAGGCTTGCCCTGGCGTCGCTTTAAACCTCAACCCTAATCCGTTGACGGGATATACCTACACCTGGTCTCCATCTGCCGGACTGGATGATGAGAACAGCCCAAACCCTATCGCTACCCTGGATGTCTCCCAAACGTATGCTGTAGTTATGGAAGAAACCGATGGTAACTGTGTTTTTGAACGGGAGGTCATGGTGGAGGTCGCTCCCCCGATAGACTATACCCTGAGTAATGACACCCTAATCTGCGAGGGAAGCCTAACCCTTTCAGCCTTTAGCGCACAAGCGGCAAGTTATGCCTGGTCTGATGAAGCGGACTTTAGCGTGGAACTGAGCGACAACCCTAGTTTCACCGTTAACCCTTCCGGATTGCGGACTTTTTACGTAGCTATTAAGGATAGCCTGGGATGCTTTGTGCAGGACAGCGTGCAGGTGGAGGGCAGCAACATACTGGTATTCACCGATGCGACTGTGGGCATTTGCGAAGGCGATACCGCCAGACTGGAAGTTGTAGAGCTGGCACCAGATCAAAACCTCTTTTACGAATGGTTGCCCGATGAAAATATTCTGGAGGGGCAGGGTTCTTCAACGGTGACGGTTGATGCGGGAACCGGTGGCAATTATGAAGTCTGGGTCACCAATGAACTCGGTTGTGTGAGAACGCTTTCCATCGCTGTTTCCGTGGCTTCTAATGAGCCTCCATTAGACGTATCGGCTGCTCCCGATACCATTTTTGAACCTCAACTGGTACAATTGCTGGCCACACAGAACCCCGGTTACACTTACGAATGGCTGCCCCCAAACGGGCTGAGCAATCCCGGGGTGTTCAACCCACAGGTCTTTGTGGACACTTCACGAACCTTTACCGTGCGAGTTACAGATGGCAATGGTTGTTCGAATGAAGAAACGGTACAAATTTTCTGGCTTTCAGAATGTCTGCCCCCCTATATTTTTGTGCCCAATGCCTTCACACCGGATGGGGATGGGTTGAATGACCGCCTGCAGGTGAAAGGTGGGACGATTGATGAACTCTACTTTGCCATCTATGACCGCTGGGGAGAAAAGGTGTACGAAACAGCTGACCCGCAGCATGAGGGTTGGGATGGCACCTTCCGCAACCGGGAACTGCCGGCTGATGTCTACGGCTACTATCTGGAGGTGCGGTGTTTCAATCAGGAAACCTACCAAACCAAAGGAAATATTACCTTATTGCGATAGTTTTTTTCACCCGGCCTGGATTCCAGTGCCAAACAAAACACAATAGCACCATGAAACAATGGATGTTGGGGATGATAGTTTTCCTGCTGTCGGTCCCTGTAGTCGGACAGTACGAATTTACAGTTGAGAAAGAACTGAAATGCACAGACGTAAAAAACCAGCAGCGTACCGGTACCTGCTGGAGTTTTTCCACCATTTCCTTCATTGAAGCGGAACTGATGCGTTTAGGAGAGGGCGATTACGACCTTTCTGAAATGTATATGGTCCGCAATATTTACAAGGATAAAGCCCGGAACTATGTTCTTCGGCAGGGCAAAGCCAACTTCAGTCAGGGCAGCCTGAACCACGATGTGATGCGCGCCCTGGAAATGGCTGGCGCTGTGCCGGAGTCTGTTTATTCCGGATTGAAAGAGGGGGATCGTTACCACGACCATAGCGAAATGGAAGCCGCACTGAAAGGATTTTTGGATGGCGTATTGGCTGGTAAGCGCCCCAGCGAAAAGTGGCCTGGTGCTTTTGAAGCCATTATTGATCAGTATATGGGCGCCGTGCCGGAGTCATTCACTCATAATGGTAAGACTTACACACCAGAATCCTTCAAAAAATCCCTGCCAATTAATCCGGACGACTACGTTTCGCTGACTTCCTTTGCCCACCACCCATTCTACGAGACTTTCATTCTGGAGATTCCTGATAATTATTCCAACGGCAGCTACTTTAATGTGCCGCTCGATGAACTGCAGGCGATTACGGATTATGCGCTTAGCAATGGGTACACCGTAGCCTGGGATGGAGATGTCAGTGAAAAGGGCTTTAGCGCGGGTGATGGCCTGGCTATACTGCCTGAAAACCAGAATGATGAGGATAAATTCAAAAGCCCGGTGGATGAGGTAAAGGTGACTCAGGAAAACCGGCAGCAGGCTTTCGAAAACTTCTCTACTACCGATGACCACCTCATGCACCTTACAGGTCTGGCTAAAGACCAGAATGGGCAGACTTACTACATTACGAAAAACAGCTGGGGAGAAATCAGTGATTATGATGGCTTTTTATACATGTCAGCGCCTTACTTCCGTATGAAAACGGTGGGCCTGATGGTGCATAAAGATGCGATTCCAACAGATATTGCCAGCAAACTGAATTTGTAAACGGCTGCAATTTCCTGCATACGCCTGCTTTACCCGGGTTTCGGTAATCAATAAACGCATATCAACAAAAAAGCGCCAGACAACAAGTCGTCTGGCGCTTTTTTGATTCTTGTATGTAAGGCTTACCGGATCAGGGTCACATCTCCCTGGAAGGCACCCAGCTCGAACCCGTTCGGTCGGGCGATACGGATAAGGTAGAAGTAGACCTCCGTGGGCTGCTCCTTACCATCGAC
>CAJXNH010000017.1 GCA_913057245.1 uncultured Phaeodactylibacter sp. | reverse complement strand
GAACGCAAATGCGCCTGCCAGCCGCGACGGAGAAACGAAAGTAAACTTCGTTTTTTCCATAAGATCACGATTTGTTTGAAAAAATTAAGTTAAAAAAGGTCGTTAAACAAAATATCAAGACTCTAACTCCAGCTATATAGGAGCAGAGGCTAATTTTTAGGTCGTTGGTAATCCTGAATCTTTTATCAGGATTGCTGGTATCGGGTAACTCTGGTTTTCTAACTCTATATAAACAACAATAAAGCAATCACTAATTTTGGTCATTAGGTGTTGCTCAGTGTCTTTGCAATAATCTCATAAAAGGGAAAAGGAAAGCTAAAGACTGGTCTTGATTAGTGCTAGTTCTAAAAGAAAGATTGGAATAGTTTTCGCTCACCATTTTACTTTCCGAAGTATTTGTAGCAATTAGGCTACGTGTTTTTTCTGAATAAAAGAAATTAATCAAAGGTTTTTTGATCTATAATCCTTGAGAACAAAAGTAGCAGCAAGATGACAAATACAAAAATTTATCTGTATTTTTTTTCTAAAAAAGATTATCTCTTTGTGCCAGTATCTTCGACCATGAATCTAAGATTTCTGACTTCTTTTAAGGAATCTCTCCTCATATATTGCTCCATTTCAAGGGTATACTGTCCTACCTGATTAAAATAAGTGCCCATTTGCAGGGGTACCTTTAAGGCACAATCTTGCCCGCTACACCTGCCGAGCCATTGCCCGCTTTTATCAGCCAGTTCCAGAGAAACGACTTCGCTAAGTTCATTCCCATCCGGGAAAACCGTCTGAATTCGGGTATAGAGGTTTTGGTTAGCGTAAGACTGAGTATGCCCTACTTCCAACCAAAGATTGTAGATTTTCGCAGTATCTTCTATCGTGAAGGAAAACGAAAACGGATCAGCATAAGCCCATCCGGATTCTGATATATCCTTTTTAACATCGAAGATCAAATTAGGCCCGCAGGAGGAAAACGATATCAAGCTTGTAGTTAGCAGAGCGATCAGCACCCCATCCCGAGGCCGTGAAAAGGCAAAGTGCATAGGCACAGCATTATTTTCTACTTGAAGTAATCTTTCATCTTCTCAAAAAAGCCTTTTTCAGACTTACCGGGCTGCGGGTTAAAGTTGGGCATCTGCCTGATTTTTTCGAGTACTTCCCGGTCCTCATCAGACAGTTTTTTCGGCGTCCATACATTCACATGAATCAGTTGATCGCCTTTTCCGTAGGATTGTACGCTTGGCAGCCCCTTTCCCTTTAAACGGAATATCTTGCCTGATTGTGTTCCTGCCGGCACTTTTATCTTCACCCGCCCATCTATGGTAGGCACCTCTACTGATGTGCCCAGTGCAGCATCCGCAAAATTGAGGTATAATTCATGTACCAGGTTCATGCCATCCCGTTGCAGGTGGTCATGCGGTTTTTCTTCTATATTGATCAGCAAGTCGCCGGCAGGACCGCCTTTGGCTCCAGCGTTCCCCTTACCCCGCAGCGATAACTGCATGCCTTCTTCCACACCGGCCGGGATTTCGATTTCCATCGTTTCTTCCCCCTGCATCCGGCCGTCTCCCCCACAGGAATTACATTTTGCGGTTACCTGCTGCCCTGAGCCATTGCAGGTAGGGCAGGTTACAGTAGTCTGCATCTGCCCAAGGAAGGTGTTTTTCACCTGACGGACGTAGCCTGCCCCACGACAAGTTGTACAGGTTTTAACACTACTGCTGTCCTTGGCTCCACTGCCACTACAGGAGGTACAGGTAACTTGTTTCTTGACCTTAATTTTTTTGGTCACCCCACTGGAGATTTCTTCCAGGGTCAACGCCACCTTTATGCGTAGATTGCTGCCTCTTTGTCCGGCGCTACGCCCCCTCCCCCGACCGGCGCCTCCTCCAAAGAAGGAATCGAACGGGCTGCCGCCATCGCCAAAGATATCACCGAACTGCTGGAAGATATCTTCCATAGTCATGCCGCCACCACTAAATCCACCACCGCCACCATTGCCGCTTACGCCGGCATGACCATAACGGTCATAGCGTGCACGCTTCTGGGCGTCACTTAGGACTTCGTAAGCCTCTGCAGCCTCTTTAAACTTTTCTTCCGCCTCTTTATCATCTGGATTACGGTCAGGGTGGTACTTCAATGCCAGTTTACGATAGGCTTTTTTGATCGCCCCTTCGTCTGCATCTTTATTAACCCCTAAAACCTCGTAATAATCTCGTTTTGCCATAATGTCTTGTTAGCCTGAAGCTATATTATTTTCCTACCACCACCTTTGCGTGACGGATGATCTTATCGTTGAGCCAATATCCTTTTTCAACGGTGTCGATGATTTTGCCTTTCTGCTCTTCTGAGGGCGCAGGCACCTCTGTTAATGCTTCGTGCAATTCCGGGTCAAAGTCCTCCCCGTTGGTATCCATAGGCTTGAGCCCTTTCTGCTCCAGGGTATTGTAAAGCTTTTTGTACACCAGCCCGATCCCTTCGGCAAACAAATCGCCTTTGTCATTTTCGTCCGCAGCCTTACGTGCCCTGTCAAAATCGTCCAAAACTGGCAGGAGAGCTGTCATTGTGTCTTTTGCAGCGTTCTTCATCATATCCATCTTTTCACGGATGGAGCGCCGCTTGAAGTTCTCAAACTCCGCCATCAGACGCAGGTGCTTGTCCTTTAATTCTTCCAATTGCTTGTCTTTTGCGCTGAGCTGATCTTCAGTGCTCAGTTCCTCATTCGTGCTCTGAGCAGTCTTTTCGTCAGCAGTTTCGTTGGTTTCCTGTGCTGCTGCCGCTTCCTGTGCCGCTGCGGCATCCTGGTCTTTTACGTCTTCCTGATGCTCTTTATGTTCACTCATGGTTTGAATTTTTGCGTTTGCAAAGGTATAACCTCCAGGCTAATGTCCGCAATTATTTTGCCAGCTCTGTTTCCACGACAATATGTCAGTTAGCTAGCCGGGCACTGAGGCGCTCCCGGACTTCGGCTACAGAGGGGTCTACGGCGATGATTTGCCCCTGCGGATTGAGCAGGTACTTGGTGGGCACTTGCTTCACGCCAAAGTCGTTGGCAATCTTCCCATCAAAAAACCTCAGGCTCGTAGCCGTATCCATAATATGGTAGGGCCAGTCGAGCCTGTCCTGTTCTATCGCTCTTTCCCAGCGGGCAGCGTTGTCTTCCACACCAATACTTACGATGCTAAAGCCTTCGGCATCTTTAAACGCCTTAGAGCCAAAAGCCTTATTCAGCTCCACCAGCTCAGGGTTTTCTTTACGGCAGGGGCCGCACCAACTGCCCCAGAAATCCAGGAGTACGTACTGCCCCCTTAAGTCCGACAGGTCGAAAGCCTGTCCATTTTTCAATTGAGCCTGAATTACCGGCACCTGCTCCCCGTTGATAAACCGGGGCTTCATATAAAAGTACCGCCCAATAATGAGCAGTACCACTGCGATAATAAGTACATTGAGCACTTTTCCGAAGGTTACTTTTGGCATTTTCCGGATGAGATTTTCATGACAAGATGATATACCTGAATAACATATGATAAAAAACAACCGTTTTCCGTACTTTGGCATTTCTTTGCTGAAAGCAGTGAGCGGATCATCTGTTTCTAACCAAAACCACAAGCTGAATAACCTATGAAGGTAATCGACCCTGCCTCAACCCCCACCAAAGACTTGCATCAATATCTGCTGGGTGCCATTGCGCCACGCCCTATTGCATTCGCCAGCACCGTAGATAAACAAGGCAATCATAATCTGGCTCCATACAGCTTTTTTAATTGCTTCAGTTCCAACCCGCCTATCGTTGTCTTCTCTTCCAACCGGCGGGTTTCAGACAACAGCACCAAAGATACATTGCACAACATCATGCAGACGCGGGAAGTTGTCATCAACGTTGTCAACTACAATATCGTGCGGCAAATGGCGCTGACGAGCATCGATTATCCCAGCGAGGTGAGTGAATTCAAAAAAGCAGGGCTGACCCCGGTACCCGCTGACCTTGTCAAGCCCATGCGCGTGGAGGAATCCCCGGCGCAGTTGGAATGTAAGGTCAAAGAGATTATCCCGCTTGGCGAATCAGGTGGTGCAGGACACCTTATTATATGTGAGGTGGTGAGAATGCATATTCACGAGCAGGTACTGGATGAAGATGGCAAGATCAACCCACACAAAATCGACCTTATGGGGCGCATGGGCCGCGCTTTCTATGTACGGGCGAGCGGAGAGGCGATCCACAAAATCTTCCAGCCCTTCAACGTGCCCGGCATAGGCTTCGATGCACTGCCAGTTGGCATTCGCAACAGTACGATCCTTACGGGAAATAACCTGGGCATGCTGGCTTCCCTGCCTGCCCCCCCTACGCCGGAGGCGATTGAGGCCATACGTAAAGAGCCTCCGGTACAGGAAGCCCTGTCGGCGGACCATCCCCGCCGGGCACTGCACCTGCTCGCCCAAAAAGAGCTGGCCAAAGAAGATAAAGCCAAAGCAGCCGCCCTGGCCTGGCTGGGGGAGCAGGTTTAAATTCCTGCCCCCGGCAACTGCCATTTACCAAATCATAGGCTGCGCATTTGTCGCCCAGTACATATAAACTTCCCAACTGCGTCCTTTTTCCCCACCATAATTTGCCTAAATTAGCTGCTCAAACCCGAAAACCTCCTGACGAAAGATCGCTTATTTTCTATTCAACCATAATATTAGTAAAGTATGAAGAGGACTTTTACCCGGTTTAGTGCCGTGCTGGCAGTGCTATTGATAGCGGCTACCGGCTGGGCACAACAGCAAACACCCCTGGATATCGCGCTCCGCCACTTGGAGCAAGAGCGTGAAGCCTGGGGCCTGGCGGACGGAGATACCAAAGATGTCGTACTCCGCGATCAGGTATACAGCCGCCACAACGGCACTACCCATTTTTACTTCAATCAGCGCCACGAAGGCATTGAAGTGTACAACGCCATCAACGGCGTGCACGTACAGGAAGGCGAAGTGGTATTCTCTACCAACCGTTTCACGCCCAATCTGGCAGAAAAAGTTAACACCACAACTCCCAGTCTTACTGCCTATCAGGCGATTGAGGCCGCAGCGACCGACCTTGGCCTGATCATGGACGGACGGGAGCATCAAATTGCCCAGGATGGCCATGTCTATACCTTCTCTGGCGGCAGCATTTCCGATTCGGATATCAAAGTGGAGCTGGTTTACCAAATGGTAGAGGACGGCAGCGCCCGCCTCGCCTGGGACCTGGCTATCGATATGCCCACTACCCACGACTACTGGAGCCTCCGCATGGATGCCATCACTGGTGAAGAACTGGATCGCATCAACTGGAATGTAAGCTGTAATTTTGATGCGCCCAACGGCACGCATGCCCACAGCCACAACTGCGAGCATACGCAGGCGGCAGACAAACCAGGCTTGCCTATTCGTCAGGCGCTTGAACAGCAGGGCATGGTACAAAGTGACAACGCCGTTTACAACGTATTCGCGCTCCCCGCTGAGAGCCCCATCCACGGGCCACGGGTACTGGTGGAAAACCCCGCCGACACCCTGGCTTCTCCCTATGGCTGGCATGACACCAACGGTGAGCCTGGCCCGGAATATACCATCACCCGCGGCAACAACGTCCACGCTTACCTCGACCTCGATAATTCCAATCAGCCACAGGGCGATGAGCCGGACGGAGGGGAAAATCTGGTATTCGATTTTCCAATCGATCTGAATGCGGAGCCGGAAACCTATCAGGAAGCCGCAGTAACGCAGTTGTTCTACACCAACAACATGATCCACGATATTGTCTATGCCTACGGCTTTGATGAGCAGGCCGGTAACTTCCAGCAAAACAACTACGGCCGGGGCGGTCAGGGCGGCGACTATGTCAATGCCCACGCTCAGGACGGCGGAGGAGTGAATAACGCGAACTTCGCCACTCCACCCGATGGGGGCAACGGCACCATGCAGATGTACCTCTGGCAGGGCGGTGGCAGCATTTTCAGAGTCAACAGTCCTCAGCCTGTTGCGGGTTCCTATGAAGTATCGGCAGCATCGTTCGGCGCTCCAATTACGACAGACCCGGTGACCGGAGATGTAGTAGTTGCTGATGACGGCACAGCAGAGGGAAGCCTTGCCTGTAACCCACTTGAAAATGTGGAAGCCATGGAAGGAAAGATTGCCATTATCGACCGGGGCGGATGCGAATTTGGCCTAAAGGCATTGAATGCACAGGAGGCTGGAGCGATTGGCGTCATCATCTGCAACTTTGAAGATGCTACCGTTGGCATGGCTGGTGGTACAGTAGGGGGACAGGTAACCATTCCGGTTGTTTCTCTGGGCAATGCAGACTGCCAAACTATCCGCGAATTTGCCGGGCAGGGCCTGAATGTGACTTTCCAGGTGCCTGACGACAGCGGCCCTGAATTCGTAGACGGTGACCTGGACAACGGTATCGTGGCCCACGAGTACGGCCATGGTATTTCCAACCGCCTCACCGGTGGCCCTTCCGCATCTGGTTGCCTGGGCAACGACGAGCAAATGGGCGAGGGCTGGAGCGATTACTTCGCCCTTATCACATCTGTACAGCCTGGCGAGACCGGCGATATGCCGAGAGGTATAGGCACCTTCGCCCTGAAGCAGGAAACCAACGGCTCCGGTATCCGCCGGCAGCGCTACTCCACCGACCTCTCCGTCAACAACCAAACCTACGATGATGTCAAAGGCACTACAGCCCCTCACCCCCTTGGTGAAGTATGGGCGGTGGTCACCTGGGACCTCTACTGGGCTTTTGTGGAAGAATACGGCTGGGACCCTGATCCGATGAACGGCACCGGTGGAAATAACATGGCCATCCAACTCGTCATGGACGGTATGAAGCTTCAGGCGTGCAGCCCGGGCTTTGAAGATGGGCGTGATGCGATTTTCGCCGCCGATGTACTGAACTACGATGGCATTCACGAGTGCCTGATCTGGGAAGTCTTCGCCCGCCGGGGCATGGGCTACTTCATGACTCAGGAGGACTCCAACAACCGGAATGATAATGTGGAAGACTTCGAGCCCCGCCCGGAGTGTATCCGTGAATTAAAGATCACCAAGTCTGTAACGCCACTCATCGAAGCCGGCGAAGAGATCGAGGTAACGATGACGCTGACCAACCACAAAGGGGAAACCGTGACTGGCGTAATGGTGGAGGATGAAATCCCCACAGGCCTCTCCTTCATCCCTGGCTCTGCAGTAGGTGCAGACGCTACGGCTACCGGCAATGCCGTTTCGCTCGAAGTAGGCGATATGTCCAACGGTGAGGTCGTTACCATCTCCTACAAGCTGGCTTCCGACGAGGAAATATTCTCCACCACCCAATACTTCGACGGCATGGAGAATGATGATGAAAACTGGTTCTTCCTGAACCTCGACCCCGAAGGTTTCAACGTTTGGGAAATTTCTGAACTGGATCCTTACGAAGGCGAAAAGAGCTGGTTCATTGAAAATACCGAGAACGTGAATGACCAGGTCATCTTCCTGCAGGAGCCAGTAACGGTGACTGGTGAAAACCCTGTATTGCGTTTCTATCACAAGTTCAATACCGTCGTTGGTTTCGACGGTGGCGTGGTTGAAATCTCTACCGACGGCGGCTTTACCTGGCAGCGTATCCCCGAGCGCCTGGTCCGGAACGGCTACAACTCCACACTGGATTATCAGACGCTGGTTATTCCATTCCTGGAAGCCTTCTCTGGTGATTCTCAGGGCTGGATTGATACTTACATCGACCTCAGCGATTATGCCGGTCAGGACATCAACTTCCGCTTCCGTTTCGGCTCAAACGAAGGAGGTGTCCCCACCACCGGCACGAACCCGGGCTGGTTTGTGGATAATGTAGAAATCATGGACATGATCAGTTACAACGGTGAAGCCTGCGTGATGTCAAACGAAGGCGATATGGCCTGCACGATTGCCCCTGAAGAGGGTACTATCGTAGAGTCCGCTTTGGCAAGCAGCGTGGAAGAAGCCTTGCCGGAAGGTGCCGTGAAAGTCTTCCCTAACCCCGCCAACGACCTGCTGAATGTGGCCATCGATGTGACGGGTGCGGAAGAGGCCCTGATCACGCTCGTTGCGATGGACGGCCGCGTCATGCAGGAGCAGCAAGTGGAAATGGGCGGTTTTTATCAGCTCGTTCCCGTTAATGTGGCCCAGTTGCCTGCCGGTATGTACTTCGTCAAAGTGCAGGCGGGCGGTAAAATGACTACTCAAAAGATCGTTATCCGATAGGATGCACTTGAAGGATCAATGAAGTTTAGCCCTGGCGTATGGATTTTGCGCCGGGGCTATTTTGTTTTATAAACACTGTTTTTGGGGTTCACGCAGCGTACGCAGAGGTTCACGCGGAGCACGCTAAGTACTAATACCACACTTACCTTTACGTGTGCCTTCCGCGGTCTCTTAGGGGTTCACGCAGCGTACGCAGAGGTTCACGCGGAGTACGCTAAGTAACAATACCACACTAATCTCTGCGTACTTCGCATGCCACCCTCCGCAGTCTTTGCGTGAAAACCCTCCGCATTTTCTCCTCCATCCATATCTTAGTAGTGGGGCAAAACTAAATTACCACCTATTGAAAATAGGTGGGTTTATTTGACGGACGACTGAAAGTCGTCTACCAGTGTTACTCAAGCAAAAAGTTGTCTTGAGATGAATCTGTAGGATTTCTATGATGCTCCAAGTATTCTTGAACCATCTCATCTGTGATGTTTCCAGTACTCCATGCTCCATAGCCTGTTGCCCATAGATGTTGGCCCCAGTAGCGTTTCTTCAAAGAAGGGAATTCCCTCTGAAGCAAACGGGAACTCCTACCCTTAAACTGCTTCATGATTTCGCTTATTGAATGCTTTGCAGGATATTCTATGTGCATGTGGATATGATCGCTACTTACTACACCTTTAAGAACTTCTATTTCTAATGTCTCACAGTCTTGAAGTAGTAGTTCTCGACAACGGTTCTTTATTTCTTCCTGCAGTACTTTGTAGCGATACTTGGTTATACCCATACTACATGGCAAGTTAAGCGTGTCAGCGTGTGCGAACCTCTACGATACTTACTCATGCCTCTTTTGGCATAAATTTAGCAAATTGGAAATGTCCGCACTAAAGTGCGGGGTTTTAAACCATTTTTGAGACCAATAAAAGACACAACTTTCAAAAAGCTTTTGTTCCAACGTTGCACAAAACTCGACCTCTAGTTGGTTTTGTGCAACGTTGGAACAAAACCAGTTGTGTATTTTATTTTTCGAGAAGCCCTTACTTTCAACTCAAAGTGTACTTTTGCGTTTCATTGCCGAACCACAACGCACATGACACAAAAAGTACAACTCGAACTTTACTTCTGGCTTTTCACCCTATTGGTCACTGTCGCCGTGATGCTCCCCATCCTGACCTCCGTATCCGGCTATCCCTTCACCTTTGTAAATATCGTTTACGTCATCGTGGCCATTACCCTGACACGCTATCTGTTCCTCCTCAGGCATACCTTTCTGGCCAAGCGCCAAAGCCTGAAAGTGGTGGTAGTGTTCCTATGCATACCCCTCGTTTTTTATCTGATACAAAACCTCAACTACTTCCAGACTTATCTCGACGAGGAGGGTCCTGAAGCGATCATCGGCAAGCTCGCTTATACCGAACAGCAAAACCTGTTGGTCTACATTCGCAGTGAGCTGCTGCTCTTTGGTGTCATGAGTATCATCAGTTCCATACTCCTGCCCTTCCGGCTTATCCTTTCGGTTTGGCGGACGCGGAACCGGGGGACGGTGTGATGAAAATCAGGCGACTGGGAGAGAAGCACCCGCCTAATGCTTAAAACACATACTTCAGGCTCATACTGATGCCAATAATTAGCACGAGGAATCCAAACAGGAGTGCAGCCTCCCAGCCCAACAAGCGGTTCCAGTCCATTTTAAAGTCGATAACCACTTCCTTAGCTTTTCCGGGCAGCAAACGGCTCGCCCCATAACCAATAGTCAGCGTGAGTAGTGTGCCGATGGCATTCCACCAAAACCAGAATACTTCCGGTACATAAAGCCAGAGGTAGATGTTGACCAGAACGCCGGTAGCCAGTCCGATATTTGCGCCAAGCGCATGCGTGCGCCGCGTCATGATAGCCAGCAGGAAAGTAGCCAGAATAGGTCCATAGAAAACCGATCCGATTTTATTGATGGCCTCAATAACCGTATCCGCAATTTCGCCAGCGTAAGCAGCCAGGACAATGCATACCAGCCCCCAGGCAAAAGCGGTGTAGCGGGAATAGCGCATATAATCACCATCTTTCAGTGTCTTACCCCGGGCGATAAAGTCCTCTACCGTCACAGCCGACAGGGAGTTGATCGCAGAACTCAGCGAAGACATGGCGGCTGACAAAATAGCCACAATAAGCAATCCAATCACCCCGTGCGGCAGGTAGTCCCGGATAAACACCGGGATCATCATGTCCGGCTTATCGGCCGGGACCGCGGCCTGAAAAGCAGGGGTTGTAGCAACCAGTGTGCCAATAACCAATCCCATAATGCAGTAGGTCAGCGTCACCGGAAAACGGATGAGTCCGTTGAACAGCAATGTCTTCCGCACCACGCCCATATCCCGGGCGGAAAGCGTACGCTGGGCCTGCGACTGATCTGTGCCGTAGTAGGATACGTAGAGGAAAAAACCACCCAGCAGCATCGGCCAAAAGCCAAACTCCTCCCCTTTCTGAAAACCCCATCCGGAAAAGTCCACAGCCTCCAACCGGTCGCGGTCGAGCTGCGCGGTAAAGGCTTCCCAGCCACCAATTTCTGCCAGGGCAAAGCCCATGCACAGCAGAATGCCCAAAAACAGGATGATCATCTGAATCATATCACCGTAGACCACTGCTTTCATACCGCCTTGCAGAGAATAGATGAGGGTGATTACCCCGATGATGCCAAGCGTGGTGAAGAAAGAAACCCCGAGGACACTTTCCAGTATAATGGAAACCGCATAGACCATCACCCCGGTCGCAAAGGCCCGGCTGATGAGAAAAACGGCACTCAGCAACAAGCGGGTAGATGCACTAAACCGGCGCTCCAGATACTCATAAATACTAACGATACCCGCATTGTAAAGAGGCGGAATAAGTACGGCCATCAGGAACAGCATCGCCACAGGAACGCCAAACTCAAAACTGAGCCACTCCAGCCCGCCCCCTTCGCGTAAGCCTACGAAAGCCGGTGCCGAGATAAAGCTAATAGCAGACAGCTGCGTAGCCATAATCGACAACCCCAACGGGAGCCAACCGAAACTCTTACCTCCTAAAAAATAGTCCTTCCCGTCTTTTTGATCTTTAAAAAAATAGCCCAGTCCCAGAAAGGCTAAAGCATAAACCGCCACGATGATGTAGTCTAAAGTGTTCATAACCTGGTCTTCGTTTTTCCTGCAAAAGGAGGGCTCCTGTAGCCACAATCCCGATTATTCCTCCCAAAATAAGAAGATTATGCAACCTAAGCCTTAACTTCGTTGTTTAAACTTTAGTACTAAGACCGGGCGAGCATGAAAATAGAAGAAGCAATCAACCAGACCAAACCCTTCAGAAATGACCGTCACCGGGCGATGGTCAATCTCATTTATACCCATAACTGGATGGTAGACCAACTGCGGGCCAAGATCAAGCCCTATGGCATCACCATGCAGCAATACAACGTCCTCCGGGTACTACGGGGTGCAGGCGAACCCATCAGTACTTCTGTGATCAGAGAGCGGCTGCTGGATAAAATGGCGGATACTTCCCGAATGGTTCACCGCCTGGCACAGAAGGGGCTTGTGGTACGCAGAGAGTGCGCGCACGACAAGCGCCTGGTGGATGTATCACTGAGCGATGAAGGTTATGCCATGTTGGACCAGCTCGATATTCTCCACACGGAAATGGACCGGATTTGTGAAGCCCTTACAGAAAAGGAAGCCGCTCAGCTCAGCGACTTACTAGATAAACTGCGGGCAGATTAAACCTGCACTTTCCGGATATGACGCATGGTAGAAAAGCCGTTTGGAACTTGTGTCCAAACGGCTTTTCTAATGGCCAAAAGTCCGGTGCAAAGTACCTTTGTAATGGGGCAAAAATAAAATACACAAATGGTTTTGCATTCTATTATTCGAGAAGCCCTTTACTGTACGCTCAGCCCGGTCACCTTTTTACGGTCGAAGTATTCTTTAGCCTGAGGCGAATACACTTCGATGGTTTCAAACTCCACCGTCACTGATTTGCCTTTGAGGCTACCCGGGTTTTCAATCAGTGCATCACTGCCCTGGAAATAATCCATCCAAAGCAGCTTTTGGGTGCGGCCATTCGCCTCTTTGATAGTGATGGTGGCAATATCGTCACCAGAAATCCCTTCAAAGGAGCCCGAAACCGTTCCCTTTGCCTTGGCAGCCGGTGCGGCATTCATACCCTGTGGGGGTTGCTGCCCCGCCAGCTTCATGATAACGTTGGGACATTTGAAGGCCATTTTCATGCCGATTTGCTCTCCCAGCTTAGTCATTGCAGACTGATCACTCGGATTGAGCTCACCGTATTCCTTTTCGAAGGCCGCCTGATTGGCACCCACCGCTTCCATAATGCAAAAGCCAAGCTGCATCTGAAGGTCATCCGTGGACATAGCATCCGTGTCTTTTTTGGAAATACAGGCGCAGGCGGCATCCGCCAGCTTATCCAGGAGCGCATCCTGTGCGAGCATTGGCTGAGCCAACAGGAAAAGTGCGCCAAATAGTGCAGTAGCGAGAATATTCTTCATGTTTCTGATTTTGAGGCAAAGGTAGGGAAAAATGGTTTTTAAGACTGTTCTTTTCGCAGTGCTTCCTCCCTTTCCATTATTGCAGCCATGCTGTTGTCCTCCAGCGTCTTCAGGGTTTGATCACGGATGGTCAGGAAGACTGCCCGTATACCGCAGGTTTTCTCATCTTTGCACTCTTCGCAACGCTCGTAATAGTTGAGAGAAACGCAGGGCAGCATCGCAATCGGCCCGTCAAATAAGCGCATCACCCGCGCCAGGCTGATCTCCTCTGGTGGCACTTTAAGAAAGTACCCCCCTTTCCGGCCGCGCTTGCTACGCAAAAAGCCGGCATTTTTAAGATCCAGCAGAATAGCTTCCAAAAACTTGTGTGGGATATTTTCGCCTTCCGCTATTTCCGAAGCTAATATGGGCCGTTCTTCATTACGATGTCGCGAAACATACAGCAAGGCGTTAATAGCGTACTTTGATTTTTTCGATAACATAGGTAAAAGTCGTTCTTGTCGCCCAAGATAGTAGGATTATGAATAGATACCCTGTGACAGGTATCACAATTCACCAGCCGTTTTTGTTCGTGAGCTCAAAAATTCAGGAATTCGGACTGATAAAAAAGAAATAGGATAATCCCTATCTTTGCCGAATGAAAGCAGTCATTCCCGTCGCTGGTGCAGGTACCCGCCTGCGCCCGCTGACGTACACGCAGCCCAAGCCGCTTATACCCGTTGCCGGGAAACCGATTATCTCCTTCATCATTGATCAGTTGATTGAGCAGGGTATCCGCGATTTTATTTTTGTGATCGGCTACCTGGGGGAGAAAATCAAAAACTACGTAGACAAAGCCTACCCGGATATTAACCGGGAATACATCACACAGGAGGTGCGCCTGGGCTCCGGACATGCCATCTGGACGGCCCGGGATATGATCCGGTCAGACAAGGAACTGGTCGTATTTTTTGGAGACGTCATCCTGGATGTGGACTTCGAAAAGGTCATCAAATGCCCTAACTCCTGCCTGTGCGTGAAGAAAGTGGACGACCCCCGCAAGTTTGGCGTGGTGGAATACGGGCAGGGCGGCCGGGTAAAACGGGTGGTGGAAAAGCCCAAAATCCCCAAGTCAGACATGGCCATGGTGGGCTTTTACAAGATTAAGGAAGCCGAGCAATTGATTGATGCCCTGGAGTTCAACATCAGCCACAACATCCGTTCCAACGGGGAATTCCCACTCACCGATGCCTTTATGCGCATGATTGAGCAGGGCGTGCATTTTTCCACCGAGATCGTGGACAACTGGTTCGACTGCGGCAAAAAAGAAGTGTTGCTGGATACCAATTCCGCTTTCCTTGACCGCTCCGGCTACGCCTCCACCAACCTGCCGCCGTTCGACAACTCCATCATCATCCACCCGGTGAGTATTGGGCAGAACTGCAAGATTTCGAATTCCATCATCGGGCCCCACGTCACCATCGGCAATAACGCCCGCATCAGCCACACCATAATTAAGGATAGCATTATCGGTAACTATGCGCACATCAAAGAGGTCATCCTGCAGCGCTCAGTAGTGGGCAACGACACGGCCATCACCGGCTTGCGCCAAAGCCTCAACATTGGCGACAATACCGAGATCGACTTCAGCCTGCCCCGGAGCTAAACCGCCTGCACCTGCCTGATTCATCATTCTGTAAAAGCCTCACCATCTCACTATGGCAAAACCACAACAAGACCTCAATATCATCTACGGCCGCCATCCGGTAGTCGAGGCACTGGAAAATGGCGTCCCTATCGAAAAAGTGATGCTGCAAAAGGGCATTCGGGGCGAAATGGAAAAAGAGCTGCGCCATTTGTGCAAGTCAGCAGATGTCCCCATGCTGGTCATCCCCAAGGAGCGCCTCAAACGCTACACCAATGGTAATCATCAGGGGGTAGTGGCCTTACAGGCGCTGATCCGTTATCAGAAAATGGAAGACATCCTGCCGATGGTCTTTGAACGTTCACAAACGCCACTTTTTGTCCTCCTTGATGGGGTCACGGACGTGCGCAACTTCGGTGCCATCGCCCGTACGGCCGAGGTCTGCGGTGCCCACGCGCTGGTCATCACACAGAAAAACAGCGCTCAAATCAATCCCGAAGCCATGAAAACGAGTGCCGGGGCGCTCAACACCATCCCCGTTTGCCGGGAAAAGAGCCTGATCACCGTCATTGAGTACCTGCAGCAATCCGGCATTCAGGTGCTGGCCAGCGATTTACAGGCAGATAAGGCTATTTACGATTTAGACCTGACTGCCCCGGTGGCTTTTGTACTCGGTGCGGAAGGGGAAGGTATCAGCCCGGCGGTGGCCCGAAAAGCAGATCAGACTTTTATCATCCCCCAGAAGGGGCAGACGGACTCCCTGAATGTCTCTGTAGCGGGCGGTATGATGCTGTACGAGGCGATGCGGCAGCGGAAGTAGGGCAAAAAAATGCCCTGCCTCATTCGTTAGGAACAGGGCAGGGCAGCCGATACTGCTCTTTAAGGGCAATTAGTTCTGATCAATCCGATATGGCGTAGCGTAAAAAATCGCTCTCAGGCTAACCGGCTCATCGATATCCGGATTGAAGGTCTGCGTAGACCGGTTATAAATCACGGTATAGATATTGGCGATCAGCTCATTGATGTCATTGAAGCGTGCCTGCAGCTCATCGGCATCTTCAGCCTCCACGAAGAAGGTTTCGTTGCTCGCCAGGCTTTTCAGGTAGTTGGTGTTGTACTCCAGGCCTTTTCCTTTCAGCCCGATCATATAGCGCGGAAACTCCGACGCCTGAATCATCTGCTGATTACCGGTGGGGTTGTTGGAGCCATTATCGTTACCATCCGTAAACGCTACGAGCACTCTATCGTCCACATCAAGCTCTGCGTTTTCCAGGGCGTTCAGGCCGCTAAGAATACCATCGCTCAGGCGGGTAAAGGTCTGCGCGTTGAGGTCAGGGTACGGGAAGCTGTTGAGGGCTGCTGAAATGTCGCCAATCTGATTCGTAAACGGATAAGTGATCACGGTGTCCGCAAATAATGTCAGGCCAATAAAGCCTGCCCCGCCAGCCAGGGTCTGCTCCGCAAAATCCAGCGCATACTGTCTGACCTTCTCCCGGTCTTCGCCCAGGGAGCTACTCACGTCCACCACGAGCTGTGTGGCCATGCGGGTCTGAGAAAATTCTTCCTGATTCTTAAACTCCGTTTGCTCAAACCAGCGGTCATTCGCCGGACGGGTATCATCGCGCTCTTCGATAGTCACACAATTTGCCGTGTAATTGAACTCGTCATCGCTCAGGCGGATGTTGGGAATGCGGATGACCACTTTGTTGCCTTCCACGGTAGGGAAAAAGACCGTGGTATCATACTTCACGCGCTCATCGGTACGGGTACGCACGATCTCCACGCGCGGCTCTTCTCCCTGATAGTAGGTATAGTCAAAACGCAGCACGATGGCATCGTCGCGGGTCACACCAATACAGCCCGGCTCCGGAATTTCATCCACGTTGGCCGAAGGAACGGTTGTATCATCATCTTTCTTACAGCTGGAAAAAGCCAGCACAGCGGCAAGGCCCAGCAGGGCGGCAATTCTGAAGTTTTTCATAAGCTAGTTCGTTTAACAGATTCGGTTTTAGGAACAGCAACACACAAATGCGTTGCGCACAATTACCCTAACTAACTTTCGGACCAATTTATTCGATATATTATCTTAAAGTTTATTTAAAACCGTTGGATCAACAAAAAAGGCGACCCTTCCGGGTCGCCTTTTTTGTTGCCCCTACAACTTCAGCTGTGGTATCGCAAAATATTTGTGGAGGAAGGCATCGAACTCCTTCAGCAGGCTTTTGAAGTACTGCCGGAAGTGGCGCACCTCACTAAAGGCTTGTTCAAGATATTGACTGGAAGCTTCCACAGCTTCACGCAGTTGTTTTTGGAGGCGTTGCAGATTGAGGCGCTGCAGCAGGAACTGATTTTGAAAGTGTTCCACTTTTGCGCGGTCTTCGGTGGTTTCTGCTTTGATGAGCACCTCTTCGAGGCTCCACTCACAATTGCGGATTTCCTGCTCATAAAACTGAATTTCCTTAAACCAGCTTTTTAAAGCAAATGCATTTTGACTTTGGGAATAGGTAGCCATAGTCCGAACTTTTTTTGTGCAGCTCAGCGCTGCGGTTTTGATGATGAATAGGTGCGGGGGCACCAAAAGCATTCAAAAAATCAAATCGACGCAGGGTCGTAAAAAAGTAAAGACTGATTTGTAAGGTAGAAAGGCAGCCGGACTGCATCAGATACCGTTTCTGCTAAGGAATTGGAAGAAACCGCCAGGACCAGGGCTGGAAACACCATATCCTTGGGCAAACTGGCATTGCAAGAATCGCCATCTGGTAAGACCGGCTCCCAGTGCAGGGTTTCCGGTGAAGCGTCCAGCTCACAGGAACTGTTGAAAAGCTTAAGCACACAACATCCTCCGGCATGAGCAGGAGCGAGCACTCCGCTTACCGGGTTGCTGGCAACGGCGGCCAGCGACAATAGGGAAATGATATTGCGTAAGGTCTTCAACAGTTGAATTTTATATCATGCCACCTGCACTTTTGCAGGCTTTCCAAGATGATGTTTTGTGAATCCATAATAAAAACTACTTTAAGTCTGCGCTAGTTGCCTTTACCAAAAACATTAAGACTTGCCTTAACGCTTCCTTAACACCCCGGCCGCTGTAACTGAGGCGGTTACCCCAAATAATTAATCCCAAATTAACGCACGGGTATAGCGATTGCAGAAAAATAAGCCTACCTTTGCGCCTTCTTTGCCAGAACACCACAATTTGGCAGTACATTAACTTGAATAACATGGATATTAGAAATATCGCCATTATTGCACACGTTGACCACGGTAAGACCACCCTGGTTGACAAAATGATCCTCGCGGGGCAGCTCTTTGCCGACCACGAGACGCCGGGCGAGCTCATCCTCGACAACAACGACCTGGAGCGGGAGCGCGGCATTACCATTTTGTCCAAAAACGTGTCCATTACCTACAAAGGCACCAAGATCAACATCATTGACACCCCTGGCCACAGCGACTTCGGCGGTGAAGTGGAACGCGTGCTGAATATGGCAGATGGCGTACTGCTGCTGGTAGATGCCTTTGAAGGCCCTATGCCGCAGACCCGCTTTGTCACTCAAAAAGCGATCGAGCTTGGCCTGAAGCCAATCGTGGTGGTCAACAAAGTAGATAAGGAAAACTGTACGCCCGACGAAGCACAGGAGGCCGTTTTCGACCTGATGTTCAACCTGGATGCCACAGAGGATCAGCTGGACTTCCCTACCATCTACGGCTCTGCCAAATTCGGCTGGATGAGCAACGACTGGCGGGACAAAACGGACAATATCACGCCCCTGCTCGATGCCATACTGGAGCACATTCCACCACCCTCGGTATCAGAGGGCACCCCACAATTGCTCATCACTTCGCTGGATTACAGCAAGTACATTGGCCGGATCGCTGTAGGCCGCCTTCAGCGGGGCTCTCTGAAAGCCGGGCAGCCGGTTTCTGTGGTGAAAAAGGACGGCAGCGTTCAAAAAAGCCGTATCAAAAACCTGTACGTTTTTGATGGTTTTGAACGCAAGGAAGTCGAGCAGGTGGAGGCAGGTGAAATCTGTGCCGTTTATGGTATCGAAGGTTTTGAAATAGGGGACACTATTGCCGACTTCGAAAACCCGGAGGCCCTGCCTACCATTGCCATCGACGAACCCACGATGAGCATGGTCTTCACCATCAACGACTCTCCTTTCTTCGGTAAGGAAGGTAAGTACGTGACTTCCCGCCACATCAAGGACCGCCTGACCGCTGAGTTGGAGCGCAACCTGGCTATGCGGGTGGAGGAAACGAGCTCTGCGGATACGTTCCGTGTGTACGGCCGTGGCGTTCTTCACCTGGCAGTACTGATTGAAACCATGCGCCGCGAGGGCTACGAACTGCAAATCGGGCAGCCACAGGTGATTACCAAGCGTATTGATGGCGTGGCTCATGAACCGGTGGAGGAACTGACCATCGACATCCCGGACGAGCAGTCTGGTACAGCCATTAATATGGTTACCCAGCGCAAAGGCATCATGTTGTCTATGGAACCCAAGGGTGACCGGGTGCAGCTGCGCTTCGAAATCCCCTCCCGGGGTATTATTGGCCTGCGTAGCCAAATGCTGACCGCGACTGCCGGCGAAGCTATCATGACCCACCGCTTCCTGGAATTCCAGCCGCATAAAGGCGATATTCCGGGCCGCATCAATGGCTCGCTGATTTCTATGGAAACCGGTACAGCCATTCCCTACAGTATCAACAACCTGCAGGACCGCGGCAAATTCTTCATCAGCGCCGGCGATGAAATTTACGAGGGACAGGTGGTCGGCGAAAACAGCCGCCCGGGCGACCTCGTGGTGAACCTCATCAAAACCAAAAAACTGACCAACATGCGTTCCTCGGGCGCAGATGATAAGATGAAGCTCATCCCACCCAAGGTTTTTACGCTTGAAGAAGCCCTGGAATACATTCAGGAAGACGAATACGTAGAGGTCACGCCGGAATCTATCCGCCTGCGCAAAACGCTGCTCAAGGAGCATGAGCGGAAGCGTGCTAAGAACAAGGCGCTGGCGTAGCCTGAATAGGACAATGTGTTGAAAAGCGGAAACCGGAAGTCTTTTACTTCTGATTTCCGCTTTCTTATTTTGGGCGTTGCTTATTCCACCACTAAATGGCGCTGAACCCGTTCGTAAAATTTTGGGGCGTCATCCCCATACAGCCAGCGCACCACATTATGAGACCAGATATCATTTTTCTGCTTTAGCGTGATGATCTCTTCTTCTACCGCCAGATCCAACAGTTTTCCGGGATAGGAAGACTGATGCTCGTTTTTCATTTCTCCAAGCGGATAGGGGTCATCAAGGCCAAGAATAATCTGATCGGTACCACCCTGCCTTCTGACCATGAGCTCCAGAGAGTGGACATCGTGCACAAGCGTATCAAAGTAGATATTCGGATGCCCCAAAGCCTTACGGGGCCGTACTTTCCCTTCAAATAAATCGGGCCGCCCATCGAAGCCCTGCACCCGGCGGCCCAGGTTCACATGGTTGAGCTGCCCACCGTGGGCAAAACATACCCGGATATTCGGATACTTATCGTACAACCCATTCAGGGTATAGAAATGGTAGGCATCAGCACACTGAGCCAGCATCCAAATCAGGTGAAAACGCCAGGCGGTATTCTCCAGCAGGATGAACTTCTCGCCATCATAAGGGTGAATTTCCAGTGCCAGCTTGTAATGATTGGCGAGTTCAAGAATGGGCTCCGTTTCTTCATTGAAGATCACATTCCAGTGGCCGGTGGAATCCATATAATGCGTGGGCAGGCATAAGACCTGCAGGCCCAGTTCCTCCACACAGCGTTCGATTTCCCACAGTGCGCCCTGCGTAAAACCGGCATGCACCACAAAACCGCAGGTAAACTTCTTGGGATAGTCCCGCTGAATCCGGGCATTGAAGTCGTTTTGAAAGCGCAAAGCCCGCTTCATATGCTCCCATTTCAGCCCGTTGCCGTAAAGCTGGGAAAGGCTCAGGATAACCGCATGGTCGATATGGCTTTGCTCCATCCACTCTAACTTCTCATTCAGGAAAAAGCTAGGGTCGGTAACCGGGCGCTTCCAGTTTTTCTGGCGCATAAATTTGCGGTCCTCATCAATCCAGAAGATTTCCTTTTCCCGCATGAAAGCCGGTATTTCATCAGGGTATGGCAAAAGGTGCCCGTGGCCATTTATCCGCATATCATTCGTCCTTTGGTGCGCTGTCTAAAGGTACGAATTTTGTCCGTTTTCCCGCATACCATTTTCAACACCTACCGCTCATACCCTGCACGGTACTCAATGTAGGCCCGCAAGTCTTCCATTTGCTGATGGGAAAGCTTCTCCAGCGTATAGTTGGGCATGTAAGGTTTGCTCCCGGGAACCGGTGAGGTCCCGTAGCGTCCCACCTGATACACTGAGTATTCGGTATACCGGGGGAAATGCTTTGCCAGGTGCTGAAAGGTCAGCTTGGAATCATCCAGCCTGAAGAAGGAATAGCGCTCGTTTTCGTGACAGTGCAGACAGCTCAGCTCGTAGACCAAACGGCCATTTTCCACATCAGTGGTGTCCACCTTATACCCCGCCTTCCGGTCTTCCGGAGGAGCTACAAAGGTAGCCGGTGAGCCGGACAGGTACCTGGACTTGATTAATTGAATAGCCGCTGCCGCATCTCCTTTACCCTCTAGCGCCTGATTGATCTGATCTTTTTCCTTATCAGAAAGGATAAGGTCGTCCATTTTCAGGCCGATCGTCCACAAATAGGCCAGGACGGATTCCATCTCCCACGGTTCCAGGGCACGTCCCTGAGAGCATTCGGTAGCGCAAAGCTGAATCGCCTCGCGAAGGTCATCACGGGCGGGCTCCACCAGGCTTCCGTACTTTTGCTCGTAGTCGCCGTTGTAAAAACTGGTCCGGTTGACCGCACCATAGAGAGCCGTGCCCTGCAGAAAAGGCAAGTCATTATCCCGGGCATACTCCAGGCGTGCCTGCGGATCGGATACGCTGAGGTCGGGATCTTCTTTTTCAATATTATGGCAGGCGGTGCATACGTAGTGCTTGCTCTGCTTGTTTGTTTTGCCGCCACCAGGTGACGGGGCGAATCCTGTTAGCATAATACCCTGCCCGGCTTCAACCGATACCCCTTTGAGCGTCGTATCCGGATAGTGGCTGACCGGCTCATCCCCGAGCTGCAACAATACATCAGCCACCGCCTCCCCGGACAAGAGCTGACCAGGCCCGGAGGATTGCTGTATTGTCCAGAAAAAAGCGGTTGCAAGGAATGTAGTGAATAAAAACTTGTACATGGATCAGCTCATTAAAGGTTGAATAAACGGGATATGGTGAAACCAAAACGGAACTCCCCATCCAGCCAGTTGGAAGTAGTGTAAGGTATGAAATCCGTTTCCATAATCCCCGTGGCGTTTGTAAAGTTCAGCTGAAACAGATGCCCGCCGGAGTCAATTTCCAACCCCAGCCCCAGTGCCGGATAAAACCCATTCTCAGTGGTCCGGTAGTCCGAAAACGGCAGGGTCACATCGGCAATCACCCCAAAGACCCGGCTGATCTGCAGGCGCGTGCCCACTCCCAAAGAGAACAACCCATTCTCATCCTCAACAGGGACAACATTCCGGTGGGTATAGCCTGGCGTAAGCTGCAGGGCGATACGGTCAGACAACCGGGAGGCAATCATCAACTGCCCGTGGTAGGCCATACGGTGGGCAAAGGTGGAAAAGTTCCGGATGATGTCCGGATTATCAGGAATGCGCTCCGCCGTAGATAACGCCGCCACTCCCCAAAAAGTAAGGCTCACAGGAGACCCGCCATCTGTCCCCTGTTGCAACAGAGCGTACTTGACCGTACCGTTGAGCACCTGCCGAAGCCCGGCCTGACCATCGGGCAGCGACCCCGCCCCTTTAGTCCGGAAAAAGCCCACCGTGAGTTTATCCGTCGCGCCATACTCGGCACCGATCATGACATCAGCAGCCTGCTCCAAGCCATAAAAAGTAGACCAGCCCCCATTATCGCCCAGCAAATCGCCGAAGCGGTGCCCGATGCGTACGTCAAGCCGGCGTTTAGCCAGCGTCTCCACGGATTGTATGTTGACCAGGCGGCTATCCTTGAAGGTTTGGGTAACCGCGTCCTGGGCCATAGCAGGAACCGTCCAGGCCACCATCAGCATTATCAAAATTGAAAGATTCTTCATTGGGTATTCAGTTTGCAGTATTTCTTAAAATCATTCCGGGTGGCCGCTATCCAGCCAGCATTCAATGAGGTCTAGTTGCTCCGGGGTCAGGTCTTTGGGCCGGCCCTGCGGTGCATAATCCGGTGGCATGCCTTGATTCGGATCATCCCGGAGTTGCAGAACACGGGTTCGGAAAAGGCCGCTCTCTATATTGGGCAACAACCCCTGATAAGAATCATATACGCCCGGTGCGCTACCGTCCAGATGGCAACCGGAGTAAGCACAGGATTCCTCGATGATCTGCCGTATCTGCGGATCGTAGGCGGGTATGGTATCTGTGCAGGTACCAGCAACTGTTGGCTCTGCCAGCTTGTCGGCAGTACAGCCGCTGTTGAATTGCAGTGCCGCTGCAACCAAAGCAAAAAGAAAAGTGAATTTTTTGATCATGCTATTCCGTGTCAGTTTTTTCAGAAGCCTAACAGTATTTCAGGGAAATTGATGCACCCCAAATATCAGCTTCTAAAAAAGAACTACGTAGTTTTTAGGTAAGCAGTTGCTTTATCAGGAATTAATTTGACCTTTGAACCAACAAATGCCCTTAAGTGTATTAAGTCTAATTAACTCAAATCAGAAAAATAAAAACAGCAATATGTATCCTGCAGAACTTACAGCGCCGATGGCCAAAGATCTGACCGAATATGGTTTCAATGGCTTGCAAACCGCAGAAGCCGTTAGTGAAGTGCTTGACCAAAAAGAGGGCACGACGCTCGTTGTAGTGAACTCCGTATGCGGTTGTGCAGCCGCCAATGCCCGCCCGGGCGCCAAATTAGCGGCACAGCATGACAAAAAACCGGACCATATGGTGACCGTTTTTGCCGGTGTCGACAAAGAAGCGACAGCCAAAGCACGGGAATATATGGCGCCTTATCCGCCATCTTCGCCTTCTATTGCCTTGTTCAAGGATGGCAAGCTGGTCCACTTCCTGGAGCGCCACCACATTGAAGGCCGTTCTGCAGAAATCATTGCAGAAAACCTAAAGCTGGCATTCGACCGCTACTGCTAAAAGTTTACATCGGAATTATTGATGCGAAAAAAGCCCTGAAGCGCCATGCTTCGGGGCTTTTCAGTTTTTGAAGACGTTACGGCGCCAGACGGGCTACCGACCAGCTTCCATCCTCTGACAACGTGTACTCGATGCGGTCGTGCAGACGGCTGCTGCGGCCCTGCCAAAACTCAACCCGGTGCGGAACGACCTGATAGCCGCCCCAGTGTTCCGGTTTGGGCAGGGCTTCCGCTGAGCGGTAGTCTTCTTCCAATTGCTTCACCTTTTCTTCAAGGGCTTCCCGCGATTCGATCTGCGTACTTTGAGGAGAAGCCCAGGCACCAATTTGGCTTCCCTTCGGACGGGACTGAAAATAGCGGGTGGATGCTTCTGCTGACAACACCTCTACCCTCCCCTCTATACGCACCTGACGCTGCAGCTCATGCCACAGGAAAGTAAGGGCCGCACGTGGATTAGCCAGTAACTCCTGGCCTTTACGGCTATTGTAATTCGTGTAAAACAAGAAACTGCCATCTGTGATCCCTTTGAGCAGAACGATACGGGCAGAAGGAATTCCATTAGTCGTCGCTGTGGAGAGTGTCATGGCATTCGGTTCCGGCACCTCAGCATTTAGCGCTTCGTCAAACCATACCTGAAACTGTTCCACCGGATTGGGGCTGACGTCGTCCATCTCCAGTGTATGCGCGGAATAGTCTTTACGCAATTGTTCTATTTTGCTGTTGGCTGGCATGAATTTTTAACAGGAAAAACAAAAGATTGGGGCAAGTGTTGTGAATTTGCAGTATCGCTTTTTACAGCCGGGACAAAAAAAACCCTGTCACACAAGATGACAGGGGTCTAACGATAAACAAACACTATGAACAACACTAAGTTCTTATGAGTCAGGTGAGTGAGGTAAAAAAGCCCCCGAACACTCGGGGGATACGATTACAAAAACTATGAACAAACACTCACCCGACCCAAATATCTTTAACGCACTTAAGCGTAAATCTCTCTTTTCAAGTTTGCTAGGTTCTTTCCCTAACAATTACAATACAAATATGAAAGTTTTCAAAGACCCCTTGGAAACAATTTTATGAAAAATGTGACATAGAAAAGATGACATTCATTTGATTAGATGAAATATTCAGCGCCTGATTCCTCGCATAATTTCTTAATTTCCAAAGAGCATAAGCCACTTCAGATGTTGCTTTTTATCCGTAATTGGTAACAAAAACCCAAGCCCTCAGCATTAGGATTAAAGCCTGTTTCATGAAAAAAGCACCAATTTTATTGCTCCGTTTGGGTTTATATGGTTTGGCGAGCCTATTTCTCATTCTGCCTAAAAACAAAATATCCTTCGCATTATCGAATAACCTATCTTAAAAACGCCCAGCAGGGACCATAACGTATATACTTTTAGCAAAAAGCCCGCTACCACACTATATTAAGTGCAGTAGCGGGCTCCGTTTGTATCAACCCTACTCAGCTCTATCTATACTGCCGAAGGTGCAGCTTCCTTTCCAAAAACCTTCAGGACCCCTACTTTCAGGCGGTATGCCAGGTAGTACATCACCGGTACCACAATCAAAGTCAGGAAGGTGGCGAACACCAAACCATAGATTACAGTCCAGGCCATAGGCCCCCAAATCGCGGTATTGTCGCCGCCGATGAATATCTGCGGATCCAGGTCAGTGATCAGCGTGAAGAAGTTGAAGTTAAACCCAACCGCCAGGGGTATAAGACCGAGTACGGTAGTAATAGCCGTTAGCAATACGGGCCGCAGACGGGTCGCGCCGCCCTCTATGATCGCTTCCTTCATATCCGCTGATTCCAGGAACTGATTTTTCGAGTAGCCGAGCTCTTTTTGCTTACGGCCTACCAGGATATTTGTAAAATCAATCAGGACGATGGCATTATTCACCACAACACCTGCCAGAGAGATAATACCCACACCGGTGAAAATCACGGAAATATCACGCCCACCAAAGGCATAACCCAAAAATACCCCAATCGTACTGAAAAGCACCGACAGGATGATGATAAAGGGCGAAGCAACAGAGTTAAACTGCGCTACAATAATCAGGAATATGGAGAATAGCGCAATACCGAAAGCCGTGTATAGAAAGTCCATATCTTCGGCCTGCTGCTGCTGCTCTCCCGTAAATTCGTAGGTAAACCCTTCTGGCAAGTCGTAGGCGGCCATCCACCGGTCTATCTCAGGAATAATCTCGTTGGGATAATACCCCTCCAGTACATTTGAGTAAATAGTAATCACCCGGTCCAGGTTTTTCCGCTTAATCGAGCTGTAAGTGGAGGTGAACTTGATGTCCGCAACCGCAGAAATTGGCACCTGAGAAATCTGCCCTGTGGCCGGGCTGCGGAAGGTGATCCGCTGATTGAGCAGGTCATCAATATCGTAGCGATACTTTTCATCCAAACGAATAAAGATAGGATACTCATCCTCCCCTTCCTTAAACTTAGAGACTTCTTTGCCAAAGACGGCGGTACGCACGGCATTCGCAATATCAAAAGTAGACACCCCATACCGGCGGGCGGCTTCCCGATCGACATTCACAATTAATTCCGGCTTACCGATTTTGATATCGGCCTGCAGTTCTTCAATGCCCGGTATATTCTTAGAGTTGATGTAATTGATCACATCCTCTGACAGGATCGCCAGCTGATCGATATCCTCTCCCTGAATTTCCAGGTTAATCGGCTTACCGGCGTTCGGACCATCCGCGTTTTTATCAACGGTGATTTTCACACCCGGTATGCCCCGTACCGCTTCACGGATGTCCTCCATAGCATCAAAGGTGGACAGCTCGCCCCGGTCTTTGGAAGGCACGAAGGAGACGGTCAGGCGAGCCTTTTGAGGAGACGCTCCCGGTTCAGGTGGCCCATTAGGGTCAGCTGTGTTTTCACCGATCTGCGTCAGCACAGCCTCAACGATACCCTGATAGGGCTCAATGGCTTTGCTCACCCGCGCCTCGACTTCCTGCACGGATTCGTAGGTCGCATTGATATCTGTACCCAGAGGCATATCTACAAAGACATTCACATACAACGGATCAGCAGAAGGGAAGAATTCCACCTTCGGCATATTCACCGCCAACAGTGCAAGGGCTGCAAACAACAGCACAAAGGTACCGCCAAAGATCACCCCCGGCACGCGCAGGGCGCCGCGGATAAACTTGTCGTACGCATTCTCCAACACAGGCAAAAAGTTATTCTGAAACTTAAATGCCGCCGGCCGGAGCAGGAACCAGTTGATCAGGGTTACAATCAGGGCAATGCCCAAAAGGTTACGCCCTGCTTCAAAGCCTGTGAAGTGGAAAACCACTGCCAGCACCAGCATCACCGCCGCACCAATAAGAATATTGGTCTGCCGCCGCTTGCGCACTGCAGGGTCTTCTGCCCGCTCATCTACTTTCATAAAGCGGCTGGTAAATACGGTGTTGATCACCAATGCCACAATGAGGGAGGATGTCAGTACAATGATCAGGGTGATGGGCAGGTACTTCAGGAATTCCCCCATGATACCCGGCCAAAACGCCAGTGGCAGAAAAGCTGCCAGCGTAGTTGCTGTAGAAGCGATGATCGGCAGGGCCACCTCTCCGGCTCCATACTTCGCAGCGTCCCAGCCATTGTAGCCACCCTGCATATACCGGTAGATATTCTCCACCACCACGATAGCATTATCCACCAAAAGCCCCAGCGCCAGTATGAGTGCGAAAAGCACGACAATATTCATTGTTACCCCCGTCAGCGAAAGGAACAGGATCCCCATAAGCATAGACAGTGGGATGGCCAACCCTACGAACAAGGCATTGCGCAAGCCCAAAAAGAACAGCAACACCACCACTACCAGAATCACCCCGGAGATGATACTGTTCTCCAGATTACTTACCTGATCGCGGGTATTCACAGACTGATCATTGAACAGGCTGATTTTCAGTTCCTCCGGCAGTTCCTCACGCGCCTCGTCTACGATTACCTTAATCTTGTCAGAAGCGTCCAGCAGGTTCTCCCCCTGCCGTTTGATGACATCCAGAGAAATCACCGGGAAGCCATCTGAGCGTGCGATACTTGTAGGGTCTTTGTAGCCAAAGGTAACCTTGGCAATTTCCCGCAGATAGATCGGGCGCTGATTCTCACTCTTGACAATCATCTCCTCCAGTTCAGAAACATCCTCAAATTCTCCCTTTACCCGGATAGCCCGGCGGAAATCATTATTAAGCAGTTCACCGCCGGACATGGTTATGTTCTCGGAAGAAATAGCATTTTCAATATCCCGGAAAGTGACTTGCATCGACTCCATCTTCGGCAGATCGATATCCACCTTGACTTCCCGCTCCCGGGCACCCTTCAGCTCTACCTCCGAGATTTCATCTAGGGTTTCGATCTCATCCTGCAAGTATTCAGCGTAACTCCGAAGTTCATCATTCGTATAGTCACCAGAGATATTGACCGTGACGATTGGGATTTCCGACAGGTTGATGTCCAGGACGGTAGGATCCTGATCCAGGTCGTTGGGCAGTTCACTTTTGGCTTTATCTACTGCATCCTTCACCTTGCGGACCGCATCATCGAGGTCCATATCTGCAGAAAACTCCGCTGTAATCACGGAATAGTCCTGAATAGACGTTGACTTGATGTCCTTAATGCCCGTTATCGACTGAAGTTCCTTCTCGATTGGACGGGTTACGAGGTTCTCAATATCTGCGGCAGAGTTACCGAAGTAAGGGGTGTTGATGTACACCGTGGGCCAGTCAACTTCCGGGAACTGCTCTTTGGGCATGTCCTGATAGGACTGAATCCCGAAAATCAGGATCATGAGCGTAAGAATGAAAACGCTCGTCCCGTTGTCTACGGCCAGTGTAGACAAGCTAAACTGCCGTAATTTATCCTTTTGCTTATTTTCTTCAGCCATGTGCGTGGTTTTGTAACAGCATCCAGCAATGCAGGCCGGCCGGCCAACTGAAGTACTGCTTTTAGTGAGTGCTTAACCTTCCTGCTTTACTTCAACGGGCTCATTATTAGCCAGGCCGCGTGCCCCTTCCATAATTAAGGTTTCTCCGCCTTCCAGTCCGGAAGTAATGACAATCTGCCCATCGTAGGCATCGCCGGTTTTCACATATACCTTGCGGGCATAGGCCCCCGACTTTCCATCTTCCAGGATGTAGACGTAGTCCTTTCCGCCAACTTCCTGCTGAACCATTTCCAGCGGGATGGTTACGACATCTTCGGCTTCTTTGTCCTTGATGAACACGGTTGCCAGCAAATTCGGCTTAATCAGAGGGCTGGATGCCGAAATCCGCGCTTCCACATCAAAGGTCCGGTTAGATGGATCGATAGTCCGTCCTATCAAAGTGACGGTAGCCATCTGCTCCTCGTCCAACGCAGGGAAAGCCACTTTAACCTGTTCCCCCCTTTTGACCGCACGAAGGTAAGACTCAGGCACATCGGCAACCGCCTTAAGCCGGTTGGGGTTCAGCAACTGTACAATGGGCATGCCCGGAGATGCCAACTCGCCGCTCTTAAGATAAACCTCTTCCACGACCCCACTCACCGGAGCATAGACCTTAGACTTGGTCATCTGGAATTCCAGTGTCTCCATGCTTTTCTCCAAACGCTCCTTGCTGTTTTTGGCTTCCAGGTACTGTATCTCAGAACCAATATTCTGGTCCCACAAGCGCTTTTGGCGTTCAAAGACCGTAGTGGCCAGTTCCAGTGACTTTTCCAGCTCCGCCATTTGCTTATCCAGCTGTTCCAGGTCCAACTCAGCAATTAACTGCCCCTTGCGGACATTATCTCCTTCTTCCACGGTCAAGCTGAGAATGCGGCCGGCGACTTCACTTGTGACATTGATATAGTCATCGGCAGCAACTGAAGCCTGGATTTCCACAAAGTGCTCAAAATTGGTGCGTTCCACAGGAGCGGTGGTGACCAGTTTTCTGTTCTGAGCCACCATGGTGGGATCCTGAGCCGCAATAGCTTTTTCAAGTGCTTCCACTTCCTGGGTAAGCTTGCTGAGTTCACTGCGCTTTTCCTTGAGCAGAGTGCGCTTCTCTTCCAGCGATTCCGGCAGTTGCCCTTCCTCATTAGCAGCAGGCTGACAACCTGCGAGCAGGGCCATCAAAAGTGCGACAATCGGGATGATGTATTTCATGATGTGATGTTGGTGTTTTTTTGATAAAATTTACTTGCCGAGCGCCATCTCCAGACGCGCTTTGGACTGCAGCACGTCATAAAGTGCCTGCATGTAATTGCTTTGCGTGGTATAAAGGCTCTGTTCAGCCTGTGTCACTTCCAGACTGGAGCCTACGCCTTCGCGGTATTTCACCTGAGCCGTTTCGTAGATCCGCTCTGCCAGGTCGAGGTTTTTTTCCTGGCTGCTAAGCCGGCTTGATGCGTTGCGGAAATTGGTCTGAGCATTGGCCACTTCAAGGCTAATGCCCCGGACCAAATCCTGCCGTTGAATCTTTGCCTTTTCCAGGTCGAGGCGGGCGCGCTGAATCTTCGCTTTCTTATTGAGCCCGTCAAAAATGGGCACGCTCATGTTTAGCCCTACATAGGCGGCGGGTGCCCAGAAGCCGGTTTCAAAATCATTGCCCTGGTATTGCTGCTGCACAGCACCAAAAGCGTTCAGGCTAGGCAAGTACCCTGCCTTATTGAGCTTGATGTTCAGTTCATTCATACGGATAGCCTGGTCAATCAGGGCTACTTCCGGCCTGGAGCCGGGGCTGGCTTTTTCGCTAAGCAGGGCTTCTGCTTCAACGGCCATGGCGTCCAGATCGTCTGAAACGACTAATGGCTGATCAATCGGAAAGCCGATGGTAAACTTCAGGTTTGTAAGGGCGACTTCTTTCTGCCGGACCAGATTTTCCCGTTCAATGCGCAGGTTGGACAAAGACAATTCCTGCCGGTCAATATCCAGTTGCTCAGCAAACCCGGCTTTGTAAAGCTCCCGGGTTTCAAACAGGAGTTGCTCCAGGTTTTTGATATTCTTGTCCAGCAATTCGATATTTTCCTGGACCAGTAGCACAGGCAGGTAAGCCTCAATGACCGAGTTCTCCACTTCGCGCTGTGTCGTGGCAAAATCACGAAGGGTATACTGCCGGTAAGCACGCGCGGCTTTCAAAGCCACGAAAAAGGAGCCGTCAAAAATCATAGCATTGACATCAATACCTGCAGTAAAGTTATTGCGCAGAAAGAAGGCAATCCCCTCTTCGCCACCTCCGCCACCGTTACCGGAAAACGAATCATCAACCGCCATCTGCGTTTGCTCGGAAAGCTGATCGTACAAGTCTACAGCAAGTACCTGCCCAAAGAGCCCAAAAATATCAAAGCCCTCAGGAAGCGGCTGCCGGGGCACCGCAAGGTAATGCTGGAAATTGAGCGAGCCGTTGACCTGGGGCAACCCAGTAGAGCGCCGTTCTACAATTTGCTCCTCTGCGTCCGCGATCGCGATCTGGGCATCCTTAATGGTAAGGCTATTCTCCAGCGCATAGTCAATAGCATCATCTAATGACATTTGTACGGCTTGCTGCTGTGCGAGTAATGGCAGTGTTAGCAGCAGCATCATAAAGGTCGAGTGCATCCTTTTTTTCATTCTTTATGCTATGGTTTTGGATGTTTACTGTTCTTGTTCTTCTGCAGCCAGGTGTTTGGCCAATAGCTGCCGCCCCATTTCAGAAGCAATACCGTGTATATGGTAGCGGATATACTCCTGATGCAAAGTAGCCAGGTCATATCCTCCACTCTCAAAAATATCTTCATCAGCCACAAGTACTGATTTGCCTACATAAAGCCGTGCGATGATTTCCGGATTGAGCTCTGAGCGGTAAATGCCTTGCCTGATACCCCGTTCAATATTGTCACTGATTACGCCATATACATGCTGCTTCATCTGCGACTCCATTTTCTTCCAGATGCTGCCATAGTATTTCCGTAAATCATAAACTGTAGTTGGTGACATAGACCGCAGTTTCTCTACTACATACCGCCCAATCCTTAGCATTTCTTCGAGTGCATCCGAAGAAGTGGAACGGATTTCCTCCGTCATGCATTTTTCCTCGCTTATGTGTGCGTGAAAAATCTGCTCTATCAACTCCGCCTTATTGCTCACGTACTGGTATAGCGTTTTTTTGGAGATGCCCAGCTCTCGGGCAATATCATCCATCGTCACGCTTTTAATGCCATAGCGCATGAACAACTCAAATGAAGCCTTAATAATATCTTGTTTCAATTGCACGCTTGTTTTCTAGCCCGTGGCAAAACTACAAGCAAAAAACATAGGAAACCAGCGGTAGTTTAAAAGTTTCCTAAGTTTTTAAAAATTTATGCTTATGGTGATTGTTGTCCCGACAAACCGCACCCATTTGCCGACTAAGTACAAATGCGCTTTTAAAAATTCTTAAACCTCAAGTCAAAAGAATGCTATACAGAATATAATTTTGAACAACCAAACTACACAGGACATAGATATGATCAAGTCAAACCAGACCAAATCAACATTCAAGTTAACCTGAATCTCCCTTCCCGATGAATCTCGCCCAATCTTCAGGGAAGTCCAGGTCAAACACTCCTCCGGGGAATGGTATGGACTGCAAAGCCTCCTGGTACTTATGCAGGATAGATTTGGCCCCTTTGTGACCATCGAGGGCTAAAAGCTCTGGAAAAAGGCCAGCCCTAAAAATGGCGGGCACACCTAAGGTTCCATTGTAGTGAGCAGCGATACCAGGGGCACTACCTTGTTGTAGCTGCCTTAGCATGTTTCGTAGCAACGCGGAGTTGAGATAAGGCTGGTCAGTCAGTATAAAACCTGAATACTGAAGCTCAGGGAAAAGTCTGATGGCCAGTGATAGCCCGGCATGCACGGAACTGCCCATCCCTTTTGCCCAATTGGGGTTATGAACGGTATACATAAACTCAGGGAGGACGGCCTCAATAGCAGCCCGGCGAGCCCCGGTCACGACCACAACCGCATCGAAGCCAGCCTCAAGCGCCAGGCAGCCCATCCGTTCTACCAGCGGCTGCCCATTGAGTTCGAGCAGCTGCTTGGCCTGCCCCATGCGAGAAGAAGCACCGGCAGCAAGTACCAAACAAACTGTTGTTACTTCAGATGGCTTCACGGTTCGGTAACTTGTTCTTTGTACAACTCAAAAAAGGAAGGGACTACGTTTCCTACGGTTTGATTTGGCGCGTTGGTAAGCATTACGATCCCAATGTCCTCCTCCTTCAGGAAAGCAATTTCGGCACGGAAGCCATTTACATAACCACTATGCCCGATAATCCACTGATTATCAATTTCAAAAACCCGCCAGCCTATTGCATAAAAGCCTGTTTGCAACCCTCCCCAGTTGCGGTGCATAATACGGGCGGCCGGTATAGGAATAGCCGGGCAAAGCACTTCAGACAGTACCCGCTCTGACAGTACCTCTGGGCGATGCCCACTGAGCGCAACCAGCCATTTTGCCATGTCATGAATACTTGCATTGACCCCTGCGGCTCCTGGCACTTCATAAAAATTGGGCTCTACAGCAGTTGGAGCGTACCCTTCAGCCAACCGGCGATGGGGCATCGCTTTGTCCATATCGTCTACAAAAGCAGCATACCCTATAGAAGCTCTGTACATGCCTAATGGCTCAAACAGCCATTCCTCAGTCATTGCACCAAAGGTTTGCCCAGTGGATTCCCGCAGCATATCAGCACCGAGGTTGAATAGTACATTCTGATAATTGTGATAACTACCCGGAGGGTGTACCGGTTTTACCAATGGAAGAAGGCTTAAAATATTGGAATAGGAACGCCCCATATTCAGCAAATTGGAATACGTATGCCTCGGCAGGCCGGTGGTGTGGGTTAGAAAGTGTTGCAACTCCAGCGTCTCCAACCCTTCAACCACATTACCTGCCTGCCGGGGAGCATAATCGCAATATGGAGCCGACCAGTCAATCAGCCCGGCGTCCACCAAACGCCCGGCCAATACACCAGTCACTCCTTTAGAAAGAGAGGCTATTCTAAACAGTGTGCCCGCTGTTACGGAGTCTCTCGTTTCTGAGGACTTAACACCGTGGGTCCCCATCGTTGCCACAACACCGTCTTTGACAATCGCCCAAGCTGCCCCGGGTACACCTTCCTGTTCTAACTCGTGCCTCAGTACCTTTTCATATTCGCTCAAAAAAGACTGGAATGGCTCCCGAACAACGGAAGCCCGTCTTTCAACTGAGCGTACCACCATCCCCCCGCCTTCTGCGACCATTGTATCAACAGACATTAACAGGCTAACCACTCCTAACAGTACTCCAAAAACGGTAATCCGCTTTGACAACATAACCTCATTTTTTCTTCTGTAATCACAATTTTAAGGCCCATAATTGAGAATCCCAAGAATCTAATGCCCTCAGGCACAACATTGTTCTGAGCTCAAAAGCGAATAACTCCACTTTCAATTTTATCTGATTAAACCAATTCTCTTTTTGTTATTGCAACCTTTTTTGTAGCTTTGACGTAAACCTAAGAGGCGCACAGGCATATTCCCTATAAAAATACAATTTTTTTAGCTCAATTTGCCTGATGCCCCTGAAGCTAAAATACATACCACATAATCGCTTAGCTTAAAGCAAAAGGTAATCCCATCCACCGATTAAAGAAACGCTTATACGAATAAGATGAGCGTTCAATAAAGCCCGCGAAATTCTTGATTTTACTTTGAGTACTTCGCACTATCTACTTTAACAAACACTTTAGGCTGTAAAGCCAGGAACAACATCAAAGAAAGGAAGTCGACAGGCAGGGACACCTGAATGTCATTTTTTCGAGTGTTTAAGAGCTAAAAAGAGGCTTAGGGTTATTTATGTGTTTTATCATGCAACTTCAACCCTACCATTTAAAGATTAAAGTAATAAACGAAAATAAATCCTGCATTGGGTGTTTAACGTTTAAGAAATATTTGCATCATGATTAGAGCATTATCCCTCATTAAACCAATGATATTGCTGCTGTGCCTCACAGCGGCAGTGAAGGGGTATGCACAATCTGAAGCATTGCGCCCCTTGGACACCGGTCGGCATTCACTGGGTATTTTCATGGGTTCCACTGCGCTAATTGGCATTGACTACATACGCCCTATTGGTCCAAAGACCTGGCTGCGAAGCTGTTTCAGCTACATGGACTTTAATGTCAGAGACTGGGAGACGAACCTCAATCGTTACGAGCAATACGCCTCTATCAATCTTAGTGTGAGAAACTCCTCTTTAAACCTGCTGGTTGACCACCTTATTGTCCCCAAACTGAATTTGCGACTGGTGACGGGTATCGGATTATTTCTCATGAATGATTTCAGTGGTTCCATCAAGCTTAGAGATCCTCTGAAAATCAATGATGTCTACTTCGAACCAGATGAACTGGGTTATGTATATGGAGGCTTGCGCTACAACCTTAAATTCAACCCTTACTTCGGTGTAGCGTTAGGGCGCCTCGTGCACCCCAGCCGCCGCTTGTCTGTAAGCCTTGATATAGGCACCTTTTACAAAGGCGCTCCCGAGATTTTCATTAACGGGACGGCATTGATTCGCAATAACGAGCACAACGCTGAAATCCTAACGAATAATATGTCTGGGTACCGCTGGTTTCCAGTCTTTAATCTACGTTTTGGCTATTCCATTGATCATAAAGATAATCCTTAATTAATCATGAAAAGATTACAACTACAAAGTTTGGGACTGTATACCCTCCTCACGTTGATGATATGGGGTGCTTTCTCATGTGCAAAGCCTGAAGATTTGCTTGAAGGCACGTTTATTAATGTCCAAACCGACTTGCTTGTCAACCCGATGACTATTCAGGTCCTCAACTACGATGGCGGTGAAGTTCCCAAAGATATAAGCGTAACAGCTTATGGTGCTGACAAGGACCAGATTTTCACTGTGCTGGGCGAGCGTGAGCTCACCCTAAGCTACTCTAACGCCGACAAGAACGCTGCATTCCTGTCGCTGGCTGTCCGCAGAATTGTTGAATTCGACGAACAAGACCCACTCGAATTTACGCTTAAGTTTGAGGCAGAAGGATATATGCCTTTGTTCCGCACTTTCCGGCTGATGAATAAAGCTGACCGTAGAATGCAAAGTATCCGGATGTTGCCGGTTGGTAGCAGCCTCGACGGGCTAAATCAGGAAACCTTATCTATTCAGCAAGGTAGCAATGGTACAATTGGACAGCATAGCGCCCGCACACCTTCTGCCGATAACAATCAGCGCGTAAACATTGAGATTGCGCCCAACACCCGCATGATGGATAGCAATGGTAAAACCGTTTCCGGTGATGTTGAGGCCTACGTGGTGAGCTATGACTACACCAATCGAATGACTAATAAAGTAGCTCCTGCCAGCTTGTTTGCCAATAACGCACGGGCCAAAAGCGGTGAAAGCCTAGGCCAGCTTAACTTTGCCCCGGTTGCGATTTACTCTATTGATATGTACGGGGCAGAGGGAGAAGTTAAGCAGTTTGACAAGCCGGTTAAAGTCCAGGTCGAAATACCCTCCGGTACACCTCACCCTGAAACCGGAGCTCCAATCAAGCCAGGTGACGAACTGGAAGCCTGGAGTTTCAACGAAAGCATCGGTGACTGGCAGGAAGAAGGCCGGGCATCCGTAATTAGTGAGAACGGTGGTAAGCTCGTCGCTGAATTTGAGCAGACCCACTTATCCACCTGGTTCTTTGGTGGCCGTCGCTTCTGTAACCCACCAACCCAATTCTTTATTGAGAACGTTAATCAGCCACAGAATGGTCCTCAAACGTTTTACCACATAGAGGTTATTAATACCCTTAATGGTAATGTTGTAGGTACATTTGACAACACCCGCTTTTACGATGGTGAAGTCATCACCCTCATCGTACCAGCAAACTTCCAGAATGCGCCTGCAGTTGTGCAGTTTGAAATCTATCAATTTGAAGGAGATGCCACACCATTGTACACTTCTCCCTTATTCGCTCCCTGTGGCGATCAGCTGACGATCAACCTGGATGATGTGCTGGCACCTCCTCCGGCACTGGGCACTACCTTCTTTGTAGATGTGGCAGGCACTTGCAGCTCTACGTTCAGCAACCTGGTTATTAAGCCGACTTTGCCTATTCAGTTCCGTCCTTCCGGAAGCCTTATTTGGAACCCACTAGGCTGGCTGGATGAAGGAGAAGGCGCTACGATGGCACTTGAAAAAGGAGCGTACTACGATTTCCGAATTTCCTACCGGACACTCGAACGCTGTGTGTTTAACCTTCAGGTGCCAACCGCAGACTCCACTGTAATCATCGAAAGTTCTGTATACAACTACGGTCCTGGAATGCCCTTTATGGAAACCATTGACGTAGACTACGTAGATACGGACAACGATGGTATTGAAGAAACTGTTTTCTTTAACTATACCAATATCAATGTACCTGATCAGGCGTGCCAGGAGTATATCGATTTCCTGAACGCTCCGATCAACTAAGTTTTTTTCGACAGGTTTAAGTAGTATTATTCTTAGGTAACGCTCCGTTCAGGGGCGTTACTTTTTTATTTCATTACTTACCCTCTTTCCTCTGAAATATTAGCACATAGGCCGTACAGCTTACAAACTATTTCCGTACAATGGCCGTTTTAAAGTTTGTAAATCAGTAAATTGAAAAAGACTATGAGTGTGAGCGCCTAACGCCAGGGCTGCCTTATCAGAAAACTGTACAAATACCTACGCCTATGTCTTACCGATTCTATACACAACGCTTTCTGCTTTTATTGCTGTTTCTAACGACAGGGGCTTCCACCCTGCTTGCTACCCACAACCGGGCTGGTGAAATCAGAGTAGAACTTGTAGATGGGGACTGCACAGGTCCAAACGGGCTAACTGTACAGGCTACTGTGATCACCTACACCAAAGCCAGTAGTATCCCTGCTGACCGGGATACGCTCACCATCTGCTGGGGAGATGGCTTCTGCGAGCGAGTGGCCCGTTCCAATGGTCCGGGTAGCCCACCTCAGGGGGTCATTCTTGAAAATGATACCAAGCGCAATTTTTACATCGCTACCCACACCTATCCGGCAAGGACAACCTACACCATCTCCATGACCGACCCCAACCGGAATGGTGGCATCCTAAACGTCAACTTCCCGAATTCCGATCAGGTCCGTTTTCATATACAAACAGAATATACCTTTCTCAACCCTCAGGCTCAGGGCTGCAACAATTCGCCTATACTCCTGCAGCCCCCGATTGATATCGGCTGCGTAGGCCGGGTATTTACCCACAACCCTAATGCCTTCGATGCCGACAACGACAGCCTGACCTATGAGTTTATCACGCCTATGCAGGATGTGAATCTCCCGGTACCCAACTATCAAGAGGTTACCGCGATTAACCCGGGCCCCAATAATCAAATCACCATTGACTCGCTAACTGGCGATATTGTCTGGGATGCCCCACAACGCGCAGGCGAGTACAACATCGCCATTCTCATACGTGAGTACCGCAATGGGCAGCAAATAGGCTCTATTGTAAGGGACATGCAGATACTCGTAGAGGAATGCGAAAACCTCCCTCCTGTTGTGGAAGTCCCCTTCGATGAAGTCTGCGTCATCGCCGGCAATGTACTGGAGTTTGATGTCCGTGCTACCGCACCGCTCTCCGAAGACGAACAGCTGGTCCGCCTGACCGCCCTGGGAGGTCCGTTCGAGGTCACTTACGGGCCAGCAACCTTCACGCCCAATACAGAAACTTTTGAAGAAGACCCCTTGGTTAAGACCTTCCGCTGGGATGTCCCTTGCGAAGCCATTAGCGCCCAATTCTATCAGGTCGTCTTCAAAGCGACTGATAATGGCTTTGGCGACACCACCGGGCTGGCGACCCTCAAAACCGTACGTATAAAAGTAGTGGGACCGCCCCCCGAGGATGTGCAGGCCGAGCCACAGTCCAATGAAGTCAATGTCTCCTGGCAGATGCCTTACGCCTGCGAGGATACCGAAAATAATTACTTCCGCGGCTTTACCGTATGGAGGCGGGAAGGCAGCGCCAACTTCGTGCGCGACACCTGCACCCCTGGTCTGGATGGCAGCGGGTATACCAAGCTTTTCAATGTGCCCATCATGGACATGGAGGATAGCAGGTATGTTTATACCGATACCAATGTGGAGCGGGGGCGCACCTATTGCTACCGCATCTTAGCCGAGTTCGCGCTCACTACTCCGACTGGCAATACCACCTACAACCCGGTGGAAAGCCTCGCATCGGATTCCATCTGCGTGCAGCTCAACCGGGATATCCCGTTGATTACCAATGTAAGCGTACTCACCACAGATACAGGCAGTGGTGAGATGGAGGTCTGCTGGTCCAAACCTGTAGCAGAGGATTTGGACACCTTACTCAACCCCGGACCGTACGTTTATGAAGTCCTACGAGCCGAGGGGCAAAACCCGCCAGAGGATGCTTTCCAGCCGATCGGTATCACTTTCAGCAGCCCGACATTTGCTGGTGCCAATGATACCTGCTTTGTGGATACCGGGCTGAATACCGCTGAGCAATCCTACAGCTATATCGTCGCATTCTACGTCAATAACGAGAGCGAGCCGCTTGGCCTGACCAACCCTGCATCTTCCGTATTCCTTAACATTGAGCCAACGGACAACACTAATATCCTTTCCTGGTCGGAAAATGTGCCCTGGAATAACTTTGAATACACCATTTTCAGAGAAAACAGCAGTGGGACCTATGACTCCCTGACTACTGTAACGGAGCCTCTTTACCGGGACGAGGACCTTATCAACGGCACCGAATATTGCTACTACATCCGCTCAGCCGGCACCTATGGTATAGAGGGCATCCCCGGTCCACTACTGAATAACTCCCAGAGGAATTGCAGTATCCCCATCGACAATATCGCACCTTGCCCACCTACCCTTGAGGTGACAAACGGCTGCGACACCCAAACCGACTGCTCGGATGAAGAAGCCCTTGCCAATACGCTGGACTGGGTCAACCCAATGGACATTTGCGAGGAGACCGACGATGTGGTTGGCTACCGGATTTACTATGCGCCTTTCGAAGGCAGCGATTTTGAGTTTATCGCCTCCATCGACGATTCCAGACTCACTGTTTACGACCATAAACCGGAGATAGGCATTGCCGGTTGCTATGCCGTTACGGCGGTGGACACCTTCGCCAACGAAAGTGAGTTTAGCAACATCATCTGCGTTGACAATTGCCCCTTTTATCAACTGCCGAATGCCTTTACGCCCAATGGGGACGGGCAAAATGATGTTTTCCGCCCTTACCCCTACTGCTTTATTGACCGGGTGGAATTCACCGTATTTAACCGCTGGGGGCAAGTCGTATTCACCACCAATGACCCGGATCTCAACTGGGACGGCACCAATCTGCAGGGACAGGCACTTGAGGACGGGACCTACTTCTACAATTGCCGTTACTTTGAGCAGCGGGTTACCGGCATTCAGCCTGGCCCTGAAATCCTAAAGGGTTACATTGAGCTGATTACGAACAGCCGATGACCATAAGATAAGCTAAAAACAAAAGCCCCGGGCCCGCCAATAAGGCGACCCGGGGCTTTTTTTTATAGGACCAAACTTTGCATTAGCCGCCCAGCTGTCCGATTTCGTATTTCGCACGCTCAACGTACTTACTGTCTGTGATCATCTTATACGCCTCAATAGCGCCAGCGGTATCCCCTTTAGCCTTTAGGATTTCCGCCTTCTGCATCAGGTATTTGTCTGCGCCATCAGCAGTCAGCTCAATTGCTTTTTCAGCATGCATGAGTGCATCATCCTTACTACCATCGCTTAAAAGTGCATCGCTAAGGTAATAATGGACATCTGCACTCTCACCGCCTTCGAGATAAGCTGCAGCCATATCCTTAACCAAAGCCCAGTCTTTGTCGCCCCAGGCCACAGCAACCATGTTCTCAGCTTTGCTGTTCATCTGCTCAGCTTTGTCTGCTTTACCAGCCTTTTCGCAAGCTACACCTGCAGTTTGATAAGCGCCAACAGCTTTAGCCATCATATCCATACCTTCGAGGGCCTGTGCCTTGCCAATGTAATTGGCATAGAAGCCGGGGTTATAGTCCACTCCCTGCTGATAAGCTTCAAGCGCTTTTTCATGGTCATCAGCTTTACGTGCACTAGTGCCTACGTAGTAAGCTGCAATGGCACCATTTTTCTTAGCCAGTTTCATGACCTTGATATCTGTCTCCGAAGAAGAATCAGCTGTTTCCAGCGCCTGGCCCATTAGCTCAAACGCTGCATCATACTCTTTCGCTTTCAGCTTAGCCAGGCCGTCGTTGTAGAGGCTGGCAGCCGAAGCTGCTTGTTCTTCTTCCTGTGCATTAAGCGTATTGGAAAACAGTCCAAAAATTGCAAAAACACCCGCTAAAATCATTGTCCTTTTCACGATAACAAACACGTTTTGTTAGTTTAAAAATATTTACAATGGTACCGAACTCAACATTTATTTGCCTTTGAGACGAGTAAATGCCGAATTTGTAACGTCGAATTCTGGTTTTGGGTTTAGAAACTGCGTCTTTAAGCCCATTTGCCCCTAATTATCGTCGGCGGTCAAACCAAAAGGTAGCTAGTACAGCAAAAATGCCGAAATAAAGCAGGGACAATATACTGCCCCACCAAAAGACCGGCATTTCCCGGGGCTGATACCACAACAATCCTACCATAGAGATGATAAAGACCACTGTCGCTATCAGATTACCTGCCCGCCACCGTTCCGTCCGGCTTGGGTAGGCAAACTTCACCGGTATAAACTGTAGCACCGCCAGCAATATTATAAACAAAAGGTTAACGGCGCTTTCCAACTCAAATACGAAAAGGAGGTAGAAAGCCACCATATTCCACATCACCGGAAAGCCGATGAAGTAGTAATCCGCTGAGATCATGCCCGATTTTCCGTAGTAAACAGCTGAAGTAACCAAAATGAGAAAAGCGGCCCATAAATCATAGGGGGCATCGATAATTCCCGCCTGATAGATGAGAAATGCCGGGATTATGGCGTACCCGGCAAAGTCGATTACAAAATCTATACTCTTACCGCTCATCTCTGGCAGCACTTCAGTGACTTTGAAGCGCCGGGCCAGCGTACCGTCGACTCCATCAATAACCTGAGCTGCCAGCAGCCACCACATGGCATGGGTAAAGTTGTGTCTTGTACATTCCACCATTGCCATGAACACGGTGATGATCCCACTTGCGGTAAAGAGATGGACAGCCCAGGCCTGAGCCCGCTGAACAGTGGTGTACGGCTTCCCCATAGATTGATCTTGCTGTAGCGCTAAAATATGAGTAATTTTCGGCATTTCAGAATAACCGGCCTATGCCCTTTCAGACCTGGCGATTACTCCGTCCCTCCATCGTTCTTTTAATCCTCCTTGGCCTTGGAGGAGCATACCTGCACTTCTTCACCGATCAGCCCCTCAGCTGGCCGGCCTACCTGGCGATGATGTTCTTCTATGCCCTCATTTTCGGTGTGGGTGCCTATGCAGCAACCCTGAGACAGGGCAACGATAGTGAGAGCCTGATGCTGGCCGGGCGGCAGCTGCCTCTTTTTCTTGCTATTTTCACCATGAGTGCGACCTGGGTTGGAGGAGGCTACATCAACGGTACCGCAGAATATACAGCCAGTGCCGGGCTCGTATGGGTGCAGGCGCCCTGGGGCTATGCGCTAAGCCTGGTTGTTGGCGGTCTGTTTTTTGCACGCCGGATGCGGACCTACCGCTTTCATACCCTTTTGGACCCGCTGGAACAACGGTTTGGAAAACGGACTACAGCCCTTCTGTTCCTCCCCGCCCTGTCCGGAGAGCTTTTCTGGACCGCTGCTATTCTGACCGCCTTAGGAACAACCTTCGGCGCTATAGCAGGACTGGATACCCCGACCGCCATCATAGTTTCCGCTGTCATCACCATTGCCTACACAGCGCTGGGCGGGCTCTGGGCGGTAGCGCTCACGGATGTGGTTCAACTCCTCCTGCTCTTTGGTGGATTGTGGCTGGTCACACCCTATGCACTGGGCAAGACTGGCGGATGGACGGCAGCCTGGGCAGAATACCAGCAAGCTTACGGTCCTGCTGCAAGCCTGCTGCCCAGCCGGGAAGCACTGGGCGCCTACTACTGGAATTGGTGGGATTACGCTTTGCTCCTCATCTTTGGCGGTATTCCCTGGCAGGTGTACTTTCAAAGAGTCCTCTCGTCTAAAGATGCAGATACTGCGGTCCGGCTGTCCCTGATTGCAGGAGTAGTTTGCCTACTGGCTGCGGTGCCTGCCGTTGTGATTGGTATTGCTGCCCATGCGGCTGACTGGGCTGCACTAGGTTTGCCGCCCCCACCTGACGCTGCCTCTACCCTACCGTGGGTGGTCCGTTACCTTACCCCCTCGTGGGTAGGCATCATTGGGTTGGGCGCTATCGCCGCAGCCGTGATGTCCTCGGCTGATTCGTCCATCCTTTCGGCGTCCTCCATGGCCAGTTGGAATGTTTTCCGGCCTTTAGTCCAACCCAAAGCCTCACCGGCCAGACTGGGCAAGGTCGTACAACGTATGATTTGGATCATTGGCGTAGCTGCCACCTTGATCGCACTGAATATTCAGAGTGTTTATGAGTTGTGGTTCCTTTGCAGTGACTTTGTATATTGCCTGTTATTTCCGGCGTTGGTATGCGCATTATTCGATCCCAGGGCCAATTCCATAGGTGCGGTGGCGGGTTTGTTGGTTGCGGCTTTTCTGCGATTTGGAGGCGGAGATGCCACCCTTGGTATTCCCTTACTGCTCCCATACCCGATGGTTGAAGATGGGATGTCGTTATTTCCTTTCCGCACTACATCGATGTTGTCAGGATTACTGACCATCGTAATTGTTTCGAGACTAACGCTGCGATGGAGCCCTCCACAGGAGTTGAAAAGAATCGACTGACTGACCCTACCAAACCGGGCGGTGCTCTCCAAAGGCAGGCTGCACTTTATCCTTTTCAGACAGGATTACCTCATTGAGGTCAAATTCCCAGTCAATACCCAGCTCAGCATCATTAAACAGAATGCCACCTTCGTGCGCTTTAGAGTAGAAGTTATCGCATTTATAGAAAAATTCAGCCGTGGGGCTGAGCACGAGATAGCCATGTGCGAAGCCACGGGGCACGAAAAGCTGCCTTTTGTTTTCGGCACTTAGCCGAAGGCTGAACCACTTACCGTAGGTCGCTGAGCCAGGGCGGATATCCACCACCATATCCAGAATCTCCCCTTCGAGTACACGGACCAGTTTGGCCTGAGCCATTTCACCGACCTGATAGTGCAGCCCCCGCAATACACCCCGGGTTGAGCGTGCCTGATTATCCTGAACAAAAGGCACTGTAATACCCGCTTCCTCGAACCTTTGCTGGTTAAAAGCTTCGTAAAAATACCCCCGGTCATCTTTCCAAACCTGAGGCTCAAATATCTTCAACCCTTCGATGGGTGTATCCAAAAATGGCATATTAGTCTGACTTTATGCCTGCAATATAATTGCTGCCTGCGGGTTTTCCCAAAGCACAGCGGTAAATCGCTATTTTTTACGGAAAAATACACCAATGGGCACTCCGGAAAAATTAAACTGCTTTCGAAGCTGATTTTCCAGATAGTGCCGGTAGTTCTCTTTCACATGTTTGGGGTTGTTGCAAAAAAAGGCAAATGCCGGATAGTAGGTCGGCAGCTGTGTGACATACTTGATTTTGACAAAACGCCCACGGTGAGAGGGTGGCGGATAACGCTCAATAGCTTCCAGCATCACTTCATTAAGGGTGGAGGTTTTGATCTTCCGGCTTCGGTTCTCATAAACCTCAAGCCCGGCCTCCACGGCCTGGAAAATCCGCTGCTTGTCTGCAACAGAAATAAAGAGAATAGGCACGTCCGAAAACGGCGCAATCCGGTTGCGGAGTTCTTTCTCATAGTCGCGGGCGGTATTGGTTTCCTTTTCCAGCAGGTCCCACTTATTCACCAGGATGACAATGCCTTTATTCCGGCGTTGTGCCAGCCGGAAGATGCTCATGTCCTGCGTCTCCATACCCGTTTGCGCATCGATCATCAGCAGGCAAACATCGGCTTCCTCGATGGCTTTTATCGCGCGCATCACAGAATAAAACTCCAGGTCTTCGTGGACCCTTGACTTTTTACGTATTCCTGCCGTATCAATAAGCAAAAACTCCTTATCAAACTTGGAATATTTGGAGTGTATAGAGTCACGGGTAGTGCCCGCAATATCCGTAACGATATTCCGATCTTCCCCCAACAGTGCATTGGTCAGGGAAGACTTCCCCACATTAGGCTGGCCCACAATAGCAAAGCGCGGCAGCTGGCTGGGCTCCTCTTCCTTTTCTTCAATATGCTCCACTACGGCATCCAACAGATCTCCCGAGCCGCTGCCCGTCAAAGAAGACAGGAAAAAGGTATTCTCGAAGCCCAGGCTCCAGAATTCGTTCGCCTCCATCATGCGATTGTGGTTGTCAACCTTATTGACGGCAAGATAAACCGGCTTTTCAGTACGCCGCAGCATACTCGCTACTTCTTCGTCAAGGTCTGTAATGCCCGTAGTCACATCCACCATAAAGACAATCACCTTCGCTTCCTCGATAGCAATCTGTACCTGAGAGCGGATGGCCGCCTCAAAAATGTCTTCGGAATGCTTCACAAAACCACCGGTGTCAACCACCGTGAAGGTCTTCCCATTCCAGTAGCTGGTGCCGTATTGCCGGTCACGCGTCACGCCACTGATATCATCAATAATGGCTTGCCGCTCTCCGATCAACCGGTTGTATAGCGTCGATTTACCTACGTTGGGCCGGCCGACAACCGCTACAATATTATTACTCATTGCTTTGTATTCAATTTTTTACAGCCCACAAAGATACGGGTAAATCTGAGAACTTGGCTGCCTGGCTTGTACATCTGTACAGAAGTTATGGCTTCCGCATGCCCGAAATGTTAAAATTCAACTTTTTTCGCCGCCACTTTGTGGAATTTGCCAATTCGCACGACATAGTAAGTAGAAAACAACCCTAAAAAACCATGTACACCCTAACAATTGTGAAGGCAATCAGTATTGCCTTGCTTTCGGCATGCCCTATGGCACAGCCCGGACTAAGCGCAACGTCTACGGACTTATTTGGTACGCACCAGTTAAATACCGCCTATGGGCTGATGAACATTCAGGTTGGTGCAGCGCTTGAGCAACAACCTTCAGCATTAGCCATTGGACCGCAAACGATCTTCGTAAAGAATGCCCCCCTGATCCGGGTCCTCGAACTAATGGACCGGCCAATCGCGCCCTGTCCACTTACCGCCTATGATTTTGGGCCTGCTCCTTCTACAGATGATTTTCCGGAACGGGAAGGCGTCACCGCACAAATGCTGCTGGCAGAGCGTATCCACTTTAAAATTTCCTGTAGCGATTGCCTGTTAGAAGACTTACAGGAAGTGGCTTCTGAGTTTTTGCAGTCCAAGTTACCAGAAGACCCTGAAGCACAGGGTCATCCGCAGTTGCTTAGCCAAACCGGGTCAGATCAGACCAACCGCTGAACCTGAGTAGAGGCCTCAAGCTTAAGGCTTTCATCCATACTCAGCAAATTGAGCCCGGGTGCCTTGCCCGGCTCAATACTGCCCAGTTCTGCTTCGTATCCCAAAGCTTCTGCCCCATTGAGCGTTGCCCACTGCAGCAGGGTCTCGAAGGGCACATAGGATTGATATTTGGCAATGGTCTTCATTTCCTCCAGGACCGATAGCTGCCAGTTGGAGGTCAGGCTGTCCGTACCGATGGTCATGCGCGCCCCGTTGTCCACGAAGGCTTTGTAGTTAGGCAGGCGATTCTCGATATAAAGATTAGCATTGGCGCAGGTCGCCCAGTAGACCTTATCGCTCCAGGCTTGTGCTGCCTGAATATCCGATGCCGTGGTCATCGTGTTGTGTACAAAAAGTGTACGGCAGGCCGGGTTCATATGCTGCATCGCATAGTAGATAGATGGCTGCCCGGTAGGCTTCAACTGCTCGACCGAAAAACCGAAGGCATTATAAAAATCAACAAAGCCACCCTCCTTGGAGAGGAAAAACTGGTTTTCGTGCTCTGTTTCCTGGTTGTGTATGCTAACGGTACTATCTGTACCCGGATTAAGCGCGTTGATTTTTTCGAAAAGTGTTGGAGAGACGGTGTAAGGCGCATGAGGTACGGCTGTTTTCTTATTGCCATTGCCTGCTGCCTGTCCGTCGTAGACTTCTTTATAATTATCAAAGGTTTGCCCGGCCATGCTATCTTGTAAAAAGTCAAACATCTCCACAAAGGTGTAGTACCGGATCGGGCTTTTGGCTTTGCGGGCCGCAGTATCTGTTTTATTGGAGATGTCGCCTACGGCTACGATGCCTTCCTCATACATTTCCTTATCGGCCCGGTCGATGGCGTCGAGGATCTCCTCCATGGGAATGTCCCGAAACTTAACCACCTGCTGTAAAAATGGCAACAGTCCCGTCCCGGTATCCACACGGCCTTTCATATGAGAAAGCTCGAGGTGGCAGTGTGTATTGACAAAGCCTGGTATGATCACACCTTTATAGACTTCAAGCGTAGCTGGGTCATGTTGCTCACGGGCATCGACAGAAAGTACGCTACCGACCTCATCAACAACGACAACCCCTTGCCTGATGGGCGCTCCCACTACGGGAAAAATGTATTCTGCAGTTAGCTTTCGCATATTTTAATTTTTTTGCGCTGAATTACCCCTTGACCTCTGCATCTACCCGTTTTCCAATGCGTTTTACGAGCAGCCCATTTTTCATACGGGGCTCGAACCAAGTGGACTTGGGCGGCAGGACCTGCCCGATATCAGCAACTTTTATCACTTCTTCCATTTGTACCGGGTACAGGCAGAACGCAACACTATCTGGTTCTTTTTCCGCCTGTTTAAGCACTCCGGCTATTCCTTTGGGGCCCTCGATATATCTAACCCGTCGATCGTTACGCACATCTTCAATGCCCAGAAGCTTACTCATCACTTTATGGTTGAGCAGCATGGCATCAAGCACAACCGGTTGGCTCGCGTACTCCAGCATGATGCGCTCTTTCCATCGTAACCGGTACCACTCCCCGCGCAGATACATCGTCAATTCGAACTTCCGGCTGGGTTTGGCAGCCTGCCCGATCGGCTCTATTTCAAAAACCTGAGAAAGACGTGCCATAAACTGAGCCGGAGAGTGCCCGTTGAGGCTGTTGATCACCCGGTTAAAGTCCTGTATTTGAATATCATGAATAGGAAAGAAAGCCGCAAAGAGGCTGGCGTAGTCCTCCTTATTGCCCCCGGTCTGATCAAATAGCCGGAGTGCAGTCGAAGTGCGGTGGTGCCCATCCGCAATATAGGTAATCGGGACGTGCTCCCGAAACAGTGCCTGTAAGCTGGACACCTGATCTGGTGCAGCAACACACCATATTTTATGGTACTCCTTTTCCCCGCTGAGCTGAAACTGCATAAGCGGCACCTGCTCCTGTTTGTACTGTTCCAGCCAGCTTTTGATGACCGGCACAGGGCGGTGAGCCAGTAAGACCGGCTTTACTGCTGCTTTTCGGCGCAACAGCAACTGTAGCTGCTTTTCTTCCTTTTCCGCCAGGGTCTCCTCATGTTTTCGGATACGGTCATTCAGAAAGTCTGCCATATGTACCCCGGAGATCACCCCGGTAAAGCTCTTGCTCCCCTTTGTAATCTGGTACACAAACATCGATGGCTCTTCTATTTCGTGGAAGAAGCCCTCCTCAAAGTATTTATCATACTCCTGCTTGACGGTCCCAAAGAACTGTTCGGGAGTCTGAATTTTTTCAAGCTTAGGGAAAGTTGCCCTGAATGGTAGCAGCTGCATAAATGGTTTTATATGGCTGTAATTCGGGCGGGAAATTACAAAAAAAAGAAAGTGTAGCAGCATTACGCCGCTACACTCCTAAAAAACTAAACCCCAGTTATAATTCTTGTCAGCGAATTTACGCTGTTTGTTTCAATTGTTTCGCCTTAGTAACGCTTCAGTTTTTCGGATTGTTGCCTCGCAAGTGTTAAATTTTTTTCAGACAAATCCGCACCCTGGCGTCAGGAAATAGGAAAACGGCAATCCGAATGATCTTATTGCTGCGCAAAGAAAAAAAATTCTCTCGAATGATCCAGCCCCCTCTGCAGATCGTAAGTCATTACCGTAACATCTGAAGATTTCACCCGATTAATCTGCAAAAAAGATTACCTATGAACACCTTAGCTCTGAAAACAGAACTCACCCACCTGACGATGAACCGAACCACTTTCGGGCATACCCCCGAAGAAGTGCTCAACCGACTGCGGCAGTCCATTAACGGCAGTCCAATCCCTTTGGGCTCCTTTCTTGGAATGAGGTGTACCAGCATGCGCAATATCGGCAAGGATATGCGCACTGCTCAATATGTTCTGATCTACGAAGGGCAGGCACTACTGATTAAGCTCACCAATTTTCTGCCGCGCAACCGCTGGGAAATCAGTACCTGTGCCTTTATGTAATCACTTCAGGGAACGATACTTTTGCTCTAGTGCCTCAAGCCATTAATAAACGGTGAAAGAAATATTATCTTCGCCGACAAAGCCAAATTAGCATGAGCAAGAGATATATCGTTACTTCCGCATTACCTTACGCCAACGGTGCCCTGCACCTCGGCCATCTCGCGGGCGCATACCTTCCCGCTGATATCTATGTACGCTACCTTCGCCTGCTTGGCAAAGACGTCGTTTGGGTGTGTGGCTCCGACGAGCATGGTGCGGCCATTACCATCCGGGCCAAAAAAGAAGGCATCTCCCCTCAGGAGATTATCGACAAATACCATGAGCTGAATAAGCAAACGTTCCAGCAACTCGGTATTTCCTTTGACATCTATCACCGCACAAGCGCCCCCATCCACCACGAAACGGCTCAGGACTTCTTCACCACGCTCTATAATAAAGGTGGAGAATTTGAGGAGCGCGAGCAGGAACAATACTACGATGAGGACTACGATCAATTCCTGGCTGACCGGTATATCACAGGCACCTGCCCCAAGTGCGGCCACGGCGCGGCCTTTGGTGACCAATGTGAAAACTGCGGGTCCGACCTCTCTCCTACCGAGCTCATCGACCCCAAATCCACCCTTAGTGGCAAAGCGCCTACGCTGCGTAAAACCACCCACTGGTATTTCAAACTCGACAAACACGAGGACTGGCTCCGGGAATGGATCGACAAAGGCATTCTGGATGGCCAAACGCACCACGACCCCAAGGCCTGGAAACGCCACGTAGTCGGGCAATGCCTCAGCTGGCTGGATGGCGGGCTGCAGCCACGGGCTATTACCCGCGACCTGGACTGGGGCATACCGGTACCGGTCGAAAATGCAGAAGGCAAAGTCCTCTACGTTTGGTTTGATGCCCCCATTGGCTACATCTCAGCCACCCGCGAATGGGCCAAACAAAAGGGCAAAAACTGGGAAGACTATTGGAAAAGCGAAGACAGTGAGCTGATCCACTTCATCGGTAAGGACAATATTGTGTTCCACTGCATCGTCTTCCCCGCCATGCTGAAAGCCTACGGCGACTATAACCTTCCGGTCAATGTACCGGCCAATCAGTTCCTCAACTTCGAGGGCGAGAAATTTTCCAAATCCCGCGGCTGGGGGCTTGAGCAGCACCAATACCTGGAAGAGTTCAAAGACTTCCCCAATAAGGAGGATGCTCTGCGCTACGCCCTGACCCGCAATATGCCGGAAAACCGGGACGCCGACTTCAAATGGGACGAGTTTGTGGATTTTCACGATAAAGAACTGGCTGACAATCTCGGTAACTTTGTTAACCGGGTGATCGTATTGTCCAATAAGTATTTTGAGGGGACCGTTCCCACTCCAAACACCGACACCCACGCAACGCTGGCTCCTGCACTTGAGATTGTGGACCGCATCGTACAGGACCTGGACCGCTTCAGCTTCCGCACAGCAGCTCAGGGCGTTATGGAACTATCCGCCTGGGGCAATGCTTATCTGCAAGATGCGGCACCATGGGCCCTTTATAAGGCAAACCCTGAAGACCCTGCCATACGGGATATCATGTTTACTGGCCTGCAGGTTGTTGCCCTGCTCAGCTTACTGACAGCGCCGTTCATCCCCTTTACCAGCCCTAAACTGCGCAGGCTGGCGGGTTTACCTGAATTAAAAAACGGCGACCTCCAAAAAGCGCTGGAGCAACTGGCCAATAAAGAACCGCTGCTCCCGGCCGGCCACAAGATTGGCCAACCCGAGCTGCTTTTTGCCAAAATCCACGACCGCAAAGACGACAGCCGTCTGCAAATCGTAAACCGCCAAAAGGAAAAACTGGAAGCCATCGAAGCAGCCGATCAGGCTCAGGAACGCGAGCCCATCAAACCCAACATCGAGTTTGACGACTTTACCAAACTGGACTTGCGTACCGGTACGATTGTAGCAGCCGAGAAAATGCCAAAAGCGAACAAGCTCCTGAAGCTTACCGTTGATATTGGTAGTGAAAAGCGGACCGTCGTTTCCGGTATCGCCAAGTTCTTCAAGCCTGAAGACTTACCCGGGCAAACGGTAGTCTTAGTGGCTAATCTCGCTCCCCGTAAACTAAGGGGCGTGGAATCTCAGGGCATGGTCCTGATGGCCGAAAACCAGGAAGGCGAATTAGCCTTCGTACAGCCGCAGGATGGTTTCGGAAACGGTTGGATTGTCCGCTAATTTTCGGACCCACATTGGGCAGGCTTCTCCACGCTTGCCCAATCCTAAACCATTTGGAGCTACATGACTGACCATTATGAGTTTATTCTGGCTGGTAAAAATATTGTACTCAACGCCGAAGGCTTTCTCGACCATGTGCGCATAGACGCCGAACCTGCCGAAAAAACGATGACCCTCAAGGAAGGATTTTTAGAATTATCGCAGCCGCCAACACCTCATTTCCTCCTCGCTACTGTGCACAATGGACAGCCCATGCTAATCAGGAAGTCAGCACCGGGCAGCAAAAATGCCACGGACAAAGCCCTACAGGACTTCACCCGCACTTCCGGCACTGATGTTTGCTGTTTCACGCTGAATGAACAATTCGAGTTCAAACATTATTTCTACTATCGTGCCGGCAAGCTACTGAAGTCGACTACGAATGGTAGTGCTGCCGCTGAAATCCCATACGAAAAAATGGGCCGCACTCCTGAGCTTGTGCTTACCGCTTTCTGCGACAGCTGGCTGGTCCTTCAGCAGCTGCAGTGGCAATGCTTCCGGCTTCAAGCTTCTTTGGAGGGTGCCTGATACTCATCAAATACATGCGCAACAATACCGTCTTTTTTGCCTTTGGCTTATTCCTCTTGCTCCTTGGCGTTGCGGGCGTATGCTTTAGCCAGGTAATCATTGAGGATATTTTACAGATCGAGCGTGAATTTGGGCAGGAGCCGCTCAGCCTCACTTTTGTAAGAGCAGGTTTAGTCAGCAGCCTGATCGGAGTCGGTTTGCTATTCTTCGGAGCCTGGCGTAACCGCAGGCAAAAAAATTAGGCTCACAAATTGCTTTGCGAGCCCAATTAATGGAGGATGAGCCATAAGCACAGCCCATCCGTAACCCAATAAATCACCCAACTGAAATTATCTTTAGTGCGGCAGGTACTTCATGACCAGCCCGTAGGTAAATGTCCCCAGCGTAGCGCCTGCGAGTATCAGCAGCATGATGGTGTAGCCGCTGCCCAGCAGAACATACATAGGCCCGGGGCAGCAACCTACCAGCGCCCAGCCCAATCCAAAGATCGTACCGGCAAGCAAGTGCCGCTTAATGTTCAAATTCATAGGATTATAACCGACCAGTGTGCCCCGAAGGGTGGTCATTTTCGTTTTTTTCATCAGCCACATGGAGGCAGCACCCAATACCACTGCGGTACCAATAATGCCATACATATGGAAGCTCTCGAAGCGGAACATCTCGTGAATACGGAACCAGGAAACAGCCTCTGATTTGGCCATTACAATTCCGAAAAAGACGCCCACTGTCAGGAATGATAAGTTTTTCATATCGTTGTGTTTCTACGACTTTTTGCTTAAAAAATAATTACCCCACCAGGAATGGGAAGATGAAATGGGTCATAGCCAGCCCACCGATAAAGAAACCGATCACCGTAATGAGTGAAGGCAACTGGAAGTGCGCCAGGCCAGAGATAGCATGCCCCGAAGTACAGCCATCGCCGTAGCGGGCACCAAACCCAACAAGGAAGCCTCCTCCCACTGCCATGAGAATACCACTCAGGCTCTCAAAATTGAACAGGGAAGTCGGCACGAAACCGATACCCTTAGCATCTGCCTCCGGGTAATTGATCCCGATCGTAGCCAGGTAGTCAACTGTTTCCGGGCTAATCGCGACAGGCTCAGGACTCTGTAGGAAGTGGGTGGCAATATAACCACCGATCAGGCCACCAATCACGAAGGCGATCCGCCACATTTCCTCTTTGACATCCATTTTGAAAAAGTCAGACACTTTTCCTGCACCTGCAGCACTGCAGAAGGCTTTAAAAGTAGTAGAAACGCCAAAGCTGCGTCCCATCCATGTCATCAAAGCGAGCACCAGTGCTATGGCAGCACCGGAAACCGCCCAATGCCAGGGTTGGCTGATGAACTGGACGAGGGATGAAGCATTTACCGCTAAATTCATAGTTATTCTATTTATTGGTATTATCAAAAAGCTTAATTGCTCCGGTCAGGGTGCCGCATTTTTGCCAGCACGGCAACACCTCGGGCAACCAGCGTCTTTAATTGGCAAATTGATTAATTACATGCTTCAGCTGATGCGCGGACTGCATGCCCGATTGCCGCCACATGATTTCTCCATTCTTAAAAAGGACGAAAGTGGGTACGCCCTGAATCTGCATCTTGGTAGCGAGGGCGCGGTTGCGGTCTACATCTATTTTAACGATAGACGCTTTGCCGTCAATCTCACCAGCCACCTCTTTCAAAATAGGTGCCATAGCCTTACACGGCCCGCACCACTCGGCTGAGAAGTCGATAAGTACTGGCTTTTCGCCGTTGATCAAGTCGTTGAAAGACATTTTCTTGCTCATGTTCAGTTGTATTTTATGACGATCACAGTGCAAAGATGCGACGATGCCTGCCTCCATTCAGTGACGGCAGTCACACTCTGCAAAAATTCAAACCCTACTCAACAGATAGGAAATGTCATCTACAGGAAATTTGTTCGCCCCCATCAATTTGTGATTATCGTCACCAAAACTTTATACTGAATTACTGATATTGAGGTCTCAATAACGAAACTTATAAACTATGCAAAAAACGGTGAGCCATCCACTCCCCCCAGAGAAGACCATCGAAGCACTCCCTAAAGCCTTACAACACATTGCCCGGCAACTGGAAGCCAAACGGGCCTTAAAACCTGCTGATATGCGCAGGATTGTCTTGGAAGCCGGCGTTCAAGCTGAGGATTTAGCGCCCTGGGCTGATTACAATCATCCTGCTACCGACAGCTACGGCCGTAAACTGATTTACGAAGGCGACCATTTTGAAATCATGGCCATGAGCTGGCAGCCTGGCGATTTTTCCGGCATCCACGATCATGGCTATACAGAATGGGGCGCTGTACAGGTATTCGGCCCCGCCGAGCATGCCACATTCCGGATTGAGGAAGGACGAATCTCTACGTTGTCCCGCTTTTGCTTTGAGCCCGGTGATGTCGTTGGCGTGAGCCATACTCTCGTTCATCAAATGGGCAACCCTACCGATGAGCCTTTCCAAACGCTGCATGTCTATGGCAGGCCAGAAGATATTGAGAATGTCACCGGCGATGCCCGGGTATACGATTTGGATAACCAAACCATTCAGCGCGTTGATGGCGGGGTCTTCTTCGCCCTGCCGGAAAGTGAAGTGAAATGGACAGAGCCCGGCCCAAAAGCAGACTTCCCCACCCTGCTGCGCTATCAGGTAGAACTGACCCGGCGCTTAAAGCGAATGGCAGAGGCGGGACTGCCGGGTGCCCAAGAGCAATTGGACGCCGCTGCGCAACGCCTGTTTTCTGATGCTGCCCACCCCCAGCTGCTCAAAGACCTGAAAGCGCATACTAATGCGGACAATCATACCGAGAACTCCGTATTTTGGCGTATCCTTAATCAGGAACTCCGCGCTGCTGCTCAACTGCAGAATGAGCTCGCCGAAACAACCACACAGGGTGACCAATTCCATAAATACGCAGCGCTCTACGATGAGCTCATCTGCCGCCCCTGCCTCAAAGGCTTCATTGCCGGCGGACTCGAATTTTTCAAACAACAGTTTGTACCCGACTTCACTGACAAACGGTTCCTTTCCATAGGTACTGGCACCGGACTGGTAGAACGCCACGTAATCGACGAAATGGGGCTCCCCTATGAGCAACTTCTCGGCATGGACCTTTCAGAAGCAATGGTACAGGAAGCCCGCCGCCGCATCCGGGCCGAACAGGGCGACATCCTTGCCTTTGATGCCAATGGCAAGCAGTGGGATATTGCCTTTACAGGCTTGAATGTCTTCCACTACCTGCCAAGCCGCCATCTGCAGGAAGCCATTGAGAAGACCGCCGCACTTGTCAAACCCGGTGGTTATTTCCTGGGCGACTTTATCACGCCTGACCACATCCGCTGGTACCCTAATGTGATGTATGCCGAGGATCAATCCATCATCTCACTGCGCACGCCCAGGCTCATTGAAGAAGAAGGGCGCATGTACCAGGAAAGCGAAATCCTCAATATCGAATTCCGGGACGGTCAGATGGACCTCAATTACGCTGGCAGGCACAAGCGCTTCCTGCCTCCCTTGCACCGGGTACGCGCTTACTTTGAGCAAGCTTTTAGCGGTCCGGTCAGGCTCTACGACGCCTACAGCCTTGAGCTTATACCCGAGGAGGCAGACAGCTGTAAAAGTACCCGCTACTTTGTAGTGGCGCAAAAGGCATAGCTCTATAAGCAAATCCGCCCAACAACAGCGCATATAAGGCATCTGGCTATCCTCTGGGGTAAACAGATGCCTTAATTTTTAGGTTTACCGGTACCGTTACAACTAAGGCAGCAGCAAAGTCCCTCCCTGAAAACGCACTTTCGAAAATAAGCCGATGGCGTTAATCCCGCCAGAGAAAAGGGAAAAGGACTAACGCAATTCCCAGCAACAGCAGATCAATCGACACCAGGATCATCACATCCTTCCCGATGCCGGTATCCCGCATTAGCCGCAGGGCGTTAGCTGAGAGCTTGATGAGGGTCAGCAGGACCGGGATGACAAGCGGAAAACCCAGTATGGCCATAAGCGTAGCGCTGCTGTCTGCTTTGGAAGCGATAGCGGAAACGAAGGTGAACGTAATAGAAAAACCGGTTGCCCCCAGAAAAATTATTCCAAAAAACTGCGCCGTTTCTTTGACCGGATTGCCCGCCACAAAGCTAAAGCCCAGCCAGGTGAGCAGGCTCAGCAAGCTTAGCAGCAGGATATTATAGAGCATTTTAGATAGCAGAATGGAGGTCGGGTTCGCCAGGGTATAGTAGTACAATTCCCGGGCACCGTGCTCCTGCACAAAGCTTTTGACCACAGCGCTAATGGAGGCAAACAGCACAATCACCCAAAACAGGGCGTTCCAAACATCCGGCTGCACCCGCTGAAAAGAGGAGTAGACAATAAAAATGGTGGAAAATACGTAAAGCAATATACCGCTGATGGCATAACTCGACCTAAGCTCCAGGCGGAGGTCCTTACGCAGCAGAAAAACCACTTCTTTCATTAATCCCATGGCGCGAAGGTAGGGAATTTGGGGGTTAATGAGTATATTTTGCCCCCCAACTATACTGACGATGAAGTGGTTTGCCACAGCAAACCTACCGAATGTCAGCATTCACGCTAAGAAGTGGCTTGCGCTTGCCCTGACAAGCTATGCCTCGTTAGTGGCCTGTCCTGACAAGCTACGCTTCGTCAGTGGCCGATGTTGCAAAACACTTCGTGTTGCGTATAAACCAAAATGAACTGGTAGTCATTAATATGGACTACAAAGGGTTTGCGATGATGCAGAAAATTCTATCCCTGACAATACTAATGACTTACTGGCTGACCGTACAGCCAGCTCAAGCTCAACTCCCAAAAGCTACTGTACCGGAAAGCAACCGGTATTTTACGGTCAAAGCCGTGTCCGGTGATGGGATTTACGCGATCATGCGGCGGTACGGGCTGGACGGCAATTCCTGCAATTTCACCAAGTTTTACACCCTCAACAATCTCAAGAAAAATTCGCATCTCATTGTTGGACGGACCTATGAGTTGCCCATCCTCCTGTATGAGTTCAACGGGCGCACTATACGGTCCACCATCGGCATAGATGACTGGAACCTTGCCGTGCGGATCCAGGACTACAACGAGCGTATGCTGGCAGAAAAACAGCGCGAGCAATCCTTCAAAGCCAACCGCGTCCTTTGGGTGCCCTACCATGAGCTGTACTGCCCGGAGGCCGACCTCAAAATTCCGGAGCCAGTAACCGAGCGGCAGCCTGAGGAAGCTTCAGACAAATCCGGTGGCGGCAATCGCCGGTTCCCTATTTTCGGCCCTAAATATGCCTACACTCCCCTGGAAAGCACCCGCCTCAAAGGCAAGGTTTTCTATATCGTAAGCGGGCATGGCGGCCCGGACCCTGGCGCCATAGGCCGGCGTGGCACCTACAGCCTTTGTGAAGATGAATACGCCTATGATGTAGCCCTGCGCCTCTGCCGGAACCTGGTCGCCCATGGCGCTACCGCCTATATGATCATCCGCGACGACAACGATGGGATACGAAGCGACAAATTCCTGGACTGCGACTATGACGAAGTGGTCTGGGGCGGGCAGAAAATCATGCGGCAACAAAAGCCCCGGCTGTTCCAGCGGTCCAATGCCATCAACGAGCTATACGAAAAAAATAAGGCCGCAGGGGTTGCCGAACAAACAACCATCATCGTGCATGTGGACTCCCGGAGCAAAGGAGAGCGTAAAGACGTCTTTTTCTACTATCATCCGACCAGCTCAGAGAGCAAAACCGTTGCCCTCGACCTACAGCGTGCACTGCGCAAAAAGTACCGTAAGTACCGCGCCAACGGCCAGTACCATGGCACGGTCACTCCACGCGACCTGCACATGCTCCGCGAAACACTCACGCCTTCCGTCTACATCGAACTGGCTAATATCAGGAATAAGTTCGACCAGCAGCGGGTCATTCTGGAAAGCAACCGACAGGCACTCGCCGATTGGCTGCTAGAGGGGATTTTGGACTGAGGCTAGCGGGCGTTCCATTTCCGGCCATTCCGGCTCAAACGTATCCAAGGCATCGTAAATAACGTTATGGATACGCTCCCGGACTTTTTCTTTAAAAAGCTTGCGGTTATTACGGTCGGGGTGGATACGATTGGACAGGAAAATGTAAATGAGTTCCTCATCCGGATCAACCCAGACACAAGTACCTGTAAACCCGGTATGCCCATAGGTTCGTTCACTTATAGCTTCCGGATAGCCGCCCTCTTCGATATCCTCTTCCTCTGGTTTATCAAAGCCCAGCCCACGGTGGTTGCCATGATCGGCGCTGGTGAAATACTCAATCGTCTCCGGCTCCAGGAACTGCTGCCCGCCATAAGTACCGCCATTGAGGAGCATCTGGAACAACACCGCCAGGTCTTCCGCGTTGCTAAACAGGCCCGCATGCCCGGCCACGCCCCCCAAAAGCGCCGCTGTTTCATCATGCACAAACCCATGCACCAGCTGATGCCGCCAGCGGTAATCATCTTCTGTAGGTACAATCTGATCTGCAGGGTAGTGCGCAAGCGGCGTAAAGCGGGTAAATCGCAGCCCAAGAGGCTCGTAAAAGTGCATAGCTGCGAGTGTATCGAGTCGATGACCGCCCAAAGCTTCCACCACCCGTTGGGTCAGCACAAAATTGGCGTCGCTGTAGCGGTAACGGGTGCGGCGGCCGCGCAGGCGTTGCATGTCTTCCCAAATCTTATCATGAAACCGGGTCGAGAAAAAGAAGTTCTTCGATACCGGCACGGCAAATTCCGGTGAGCTTGTTTTGCAAAAATAATTAGTGCAGTTATCGTTATCAACTTCGCGGGCAAGCAAATAAGGGATTACCGGCAAGTGGGGTTGCAATCCACTGCGATGGGTCATCAACTTTTGCAGCGTCAGGTTACCCAAGCGGCTGTTGGAGGCCAGGTCCAAATGTTCCCGGAGGTGGTCTTTGGGCTCCAACTGACCGGCTTCATACTGTTGCATCGCCATCAGGGTAGTCGCAGCGATTTTCGTAATGGAGGCCACATCGTATAGATCTGAGCGCCTTGTCTTCTGTTCCTTTTTGTAGGTATGATGGCCAAAAGCCTTATTATAAATGACCTTCCCGGATTTCGCGACCAGCACCTGTGCCCCGGGCGTTGCCCCCTCGTCAATAGCTGACTGCACAATCGCGTCAATGCCCACTAAGCGTTCGGGCAAGATGCCCACCTGCTGAGGCAAGGCATACTCCAGGCGTACGGACGCTGTTTTCTCCCCCTGCCCAATCAGGAAATCAGGGCTGTAGGTTAATGGTAACCGCCCCTTCGCAGCAATCCCTCCGAAGAGGAGCTGTGCCGTCAGTTCTTTCTCCAGATCGCTGTTACCAAAAGCCTGTACCACCACCTCACTCCGGCTCAGCTGTTGAAGGTTGACCGGGTGCCCAAGGTTGACCACCACCACTTCTGCCTGCTGCCGGATGCGGTTCAACTGCCCCAGGTCCGGTGCTTGCAAACGGTACTGATCCAGCAATACAACAAGGCGGTCGGCAGTGGCTGCTTCTGCCCAGGAGCGCACCAACCGGTAATTGGCATAGTGTCCAAAGCGCTGTTCGAAGTGCCTGTCGTAGACCGTCCCTGGCAGGTGCAGAATCGTCCAGCCTTTCTCCCCTGCTTCGAGGGGGACCCGCTGCTCCGGGTTGGCGGCCAGGACAATCGAAGAAGCATAGGCTTTGCGCTGCCATACCGGCCAGCTTGTGGCACTGAAATATTCTGCTCTGGAAAGCCGTTCAGGCGGTGTTTCCACCGTTGCGCCCGCTACAGAAGCCTCCAACGCTGGTTTTGAGGCAGCAGGATGGGGCTCTGGCTCCGGTTTCTCCGCTGCCCATGCCCGGGCTTTAAGAATTCTTGTCAGCTTTTGATGGAGCCGTTCTTCGCTGAGTACGCCTCTGCGGTAGGCTTGCTTCAACGCTTTCAGCGCCGTTGTGTATTGATCCGCCTCAATCACCAGCAAGTCAACATCCTGTTCGAGCCAGTTGGCGATTTGGGATTCTGCCTTTACCTCTGCGATGAGCAGCCCGCCAAACTGAAGCCGGTTACGAAAGAGATCTGCCAGGCGGCCACTCCGCCCGAGTTGTTCCACCGGCAGCCAGAAACCACTCAAACCCGCTTCAACTAAAGTTTTATGGTAGGCTAAGGACTTGAGAAAAGCGTTGGTGGTATCTACCGAAAGTAAGTCTGTATCTGAAAAAGGAGCCGCTACAGATAGTAAATGTGCTTTATTCATTTGGTTGATCCAGCGCGCCTGATGCTGAATACCGGCCTCTGGAAGCAAGGTAGCGCCCCCTTCCATGCCATAACCAGGCAAACTTAGCCAGCTCAGCTGCAATGCATTCGCCTGATGAATATAGGCTTGTTCCAACCGGATACGAAGGCTATCGTCTCCAATTGAAGAAATCGCTGCGAAGGAAGGGAATACTTGTTGCGCTCCAAAAAGATAGTTAGGCAAACGATTAGGCTCAGTCACCTTAAAAGGTGGGAAGGAAGCCCGGGTTTCCCAAAGACGGTCTATACGGTCCAGATCATCCGGAGTAGCTGCAGTAAGCCAACACCCGGAAGCCGCTCCCAGGCGGGCCGCACTTAACTGAGCTGCATCCGTTTTCAGTATCAATAACTGCTGCAGCTTTTCATCCGTTGTTTTTTCCTTCAGGTACTGATCAATTCCCGGAGGACTAGCTTGTAAAAAGAGGGATAACCCGGGTAGTTCCACATCGGGCAAAGGAGCTTCCTTTTGGCAAGACCATACCAAACTCAATCCTACGATCCATAAAATCAGCTTATTCCTCATCATCCTTTCCGCCTAATTCTATTCCAATATACGGATCAACTCCGCAATGAGTTACTCACTCAAGATATAAAACGCAAAATAAAACCCGGCGGCCGTTAAGGAAGGATTAAAATTGCATTTTCCACAGAGCCGCCTACTCCTCCTCTTCTGCTGCTGAAAGTGGTAGTGGTGGTTCTTCCTGAATCAGAATACTCGCCAGCTTGCGGGCCTGTAACTCGGGATTGCGCCACCAATCCGGAGACCAGACTTGATGGAGTTCGTACCCTTGTCTCTGCCAGTACTGCCGCTGTTGAGCCTCCCAGGCAAAGCTGGTATAGGGCGTATGCGCCTTGAAGCCATCCACTAAAAGCCCGAACTTTCTGGAGAAGCCAGATGCCGGATCAACCGTTAAAGCAAGCTGATCATCAGATAGGCGTTCTGCCAGGTGCAGGCGCCCGGGGCTCAGGTAAGGCCTCAGGTAATGCTGTACCTGCCGGAGCAAGTCGTAGGGAGGCGGGAAAGCGACCGGTTGTTGCAGTTGGGCTGCAAAACGGGCGGACAGTTGTTCAATTTTTGATATATCATGATTGGCGCAAGCTTTCCAAAAGGAGAAGTAAACAGGCAGGCGCTGCCCGGTTTCGAACAGTTTTTCGCCCTCCTCCAGCCAATCAACAGACAGGGAACTGACCACCCAGACGCGCTGCCGGGCTGCGCTCATCAGTGCTTCCACCTGCTGCTGTACACCGGGCTGATCAAGCCGGTGTACATGCCCTGTAACGGGACCGTTGGGCCCTACAGGCCCAAAAGTGGCAGAGACGATCAAAATATCAAATTTCTGCCCTTCTACTTCTGACAAATCCATCAACGTAAGTCCATTGCGGTCGAGCTGCTGAATGGTCTCCACACCCGTGCTCCGTCTTTGCTTGATGCCCAGCAGGTAGTCAGCCAGCAACAACCGCTGCCCGGTTGTAAAGCAAACGATGCCAACTGAAGGATAGGTCCGCTGTGGCGTCCTTTCGATTTTAGCAAGCATGGCTAAGACGGAGCGGGCTTCCGCATCATTTTGTTCGAGCGCTTCATCATAGATCCCATCCACCTGCTCGAAGGCCACCTGATCTTTGGTAGGCAATACAGGGGTAGGTTGGGCAGCCTGTCGAAAGTGCAAAGTGCTGGTTCCATATAGGTGCCGCAACTGAAAAGCCGGTACTTCCTCCTGAATTTCCAGAGGCTGTAGCGACTGATCATTCCAGCCTCTGGGGCTCAGCATAAGCGTGCGTTGCCCCATTGCGGATAAGCGCTCCAGCATAGCTGCCGGCACCAGGTGGGCTTCTTCTATAATCACCAGGCCAAAGCACTGTTTGCTTTCTGAGAATAGCTCCTCAGCTAAATGCGGGACCGTCAACAAAGCCGGGCTGGTAGCCATCGGGACGTCTCCCAGCGTACGCAGGTGGCGGGCAAACTGTATCCGCTCTTCTACTGCTCCGCCCTGCATCAGCCATTTGTAGGCGATTTTACGTCGACGTCTTAAATCTTGCACCGCCTGCTCTTTTCTGGCTTGCCAGAGCTGAAGGATATGCCCGGGCAGCTCTTCTTTTAGACGTTCGGCTATTTTCGCGTATTCTTCCAACGCATCCAAATCTGGCGGCAATACGGCTTCATAAGACTGGCTGAGTGCATTATCCAGGAACCAGGTCCGGAAGGCTGCCATCCAGTTATCCGGTTTTACTCTTAGCAGCCCTTTGACCATCCGCCGGGCGTGCTCATCGAGCTGCAGCCAATTGCGCTGCCAGGCGTAGAAGTTGCCAAATTCAGACAGGGCGCGCCTGGTTTCCTCAAGCTGCTCCACCACCTCATCCAGGAACCGCTGCCGTTTAGGCAGCGTGAGGGTATTATGGCTTAGGGGCAAGTGGTAAAGCCCGGTTTCATTGATATCATCCAGTAAGCGTTCAAGGCTTTCCTCTAGCTCCTCTACTTGATTTTCAAAGCCCAAACGGGGATTAACGGACTTGCGGCTGAGGCGGGTGACTTCATCTTGTACCTGCTCCCGCAGGTTCATCCGCCATTGCTGCAACCGGGTTTCAAAGGCATTCAGCCACTGGTTCAGCCCGGGCATTTCTGCCTCATCCCATTTGGGGAATTCGGCATCGAAATAGGGCTGTCGCTGAAAGTCTTCCTTTAATTTGCGGTATCCTTCCAGGATTTCTTTCCGGGCAGTACGAAGTGCCTTTGCCCGGCCTGAAAAAACCTGCTTTACGCGAAGCGACCCCGCTCCGGCACTCCAAAACTCCTTCCCATACTCTGACTCCCGCTCTGCCATTTTATCCTTTAGCCCGATAAGCTGGCGGGCAAACTTTTGGTAGTATTGTTCGTAATGAGCTGAAAGCTGATCGGCGTAGGCATCAATTCGGTTGATGAACCACAATTGCAGCCGGGTGGCTTTATCCAGGAGTTGCCGGACCTGTGTCTGTGCGAACGTCCGGGCTTCGGCTTCCTCCATTCTCAAAAACAGACCAGGGCTCAGCTTTCCCAGCGGGCTCCGGATGGTATGGGTCTTTTTAAACAGCTGATAGCAGCGCTCCACCACTTCGGAGAGTGCATCGTAGGAATCTTCATTGAAAGTATAGTCCTGCGCATTGAGCTGAGTGCCCAAAAGTTCTTTGCCTTCCGTTTGAGCGCTTTCCAGGTACTGCCCTACTGTTTCCGCCCAGGGATGACCAGAAACCGTAGTGGCCCGGTAGGCCAGGTAGCTCTTTGTGAGCTTGGCGTGGAGCCGTTGCCCCTTATTCATTATTTGCCTGAGCCTCCGGCTATCACCAGGCTGATGTGCCCCGCGGTTAGAGGCAGAGGCCCGCAAAATATCAAGCATTAGCATCTTATCAGCCGCAGTATCACGGAGCAGAAAAGCCAGCCTTGCAAGCCCCAGCTGACCAATATTGGATTCGTATTCCTTCAGGGTGCCGGTCCGGGGAGAAACGACAAGGCAGGGTTGTCCATGCGCCAGTTGATTAACCAACAGGTGAATGCCCAAAGTGGACTTACCTGTCCCACTGTGACCGTCTGCCCATATACTGCCCTTTTGCTGTAATCGTTCTGCTACAGTTGCCTGAAAAGGGTCCAACGTGTAAGGTCCAAAAGTATCCGATATGGGATCGCTGTCAGCAGCAATGGCCTGAGAAAGTCCAATCGTACAGGGTGGCTGATGCGGAAAACAGCTCAAAATAGCGGCCTCCACAAAGGTCCCGTTGCCCTCCACACTGACAAAAGCGTGACTGTCCGTCATCACAGGCGCCCCTTTCAAAGAAGGAGGAGTTACGCCTAACTCTTCAGCAATATTCTGGCAAAGATGCTGTAAGTGTTTCAATCCAAAGGACTGCCGGTGAAGGAATCGGTCAAAAACCGGAGCAAGGTCTTTTCCTGTTTTGTTTTTCCAATACGAAATAAGATACACATTAGGGCGCAGGCGGTGAGTGGGCGTCCTGGACAAGCGCCAGGGACTATTGTATTGATTTCCGGGTTCCAGGTGTACTTCCCAGATCAGCAGCGGAGCAAAAACCACCCTGCCTGATTCCGCTTCTTCATCATGAAAAAAAGGATAGCCAATGCCAACTGCTGCCCCACCTCGTGACCGTTCCCAGGCCCGGCCTTCAAAGTACACTTGCCTTAGTCGCGGCTCCTGGTCTACACCTGTAGCTATGACACTTCGAAAATCGCCCTGTATCAATTGCTCCAGCAGAGATTCGCCCTGCTTGTCCGGGAGGCTGACGAAATCAAGAGTAACTTCAAAGTCAGGATGTGTATTAAGGTGTGTACCACTTTCACTCCAGGCATACTGAATCATCTCATGGGCACTTGCCTGCATTTTCATTGTATTGCTTACTGTTGTTAGGGTCTTAATTTATCGCCAATTTCCCGAAACCTATAACTTTTTTGTAAAGTCTTTCATCTCCCTGCTCTCTTCATCACCCTGGCGTCATCTTATCCACCTAGCTTGCCATTCCGGTACCCTGCAAAATAATAAGCTTGAAAAAACTTGGAAAAGGACGCTCAACCCCCTATATTGTTTATATAAGCATCTGGCTATCAAATGTTTAACCTTTTTAGAGCAAACACTACCAATGGTTAAACAAAACAGACAAAAAACGACATGATTCCAAATATTGCCGTCATATTAACCAATGCTCAAAAGCGCATTCTCTGGGTCAACGATGATTTTACGCACATTACCGGCTACTCTTTACCGGAGGTGGTAGGCAAAAGCCCCGGTCGAATATTGCAGGGCCCGAAAACAGAACCCGAAGCCGTTAATCAAATCCGGCAGGGGCTGACCAATGGGCTGCCATTCCGGGGAGAAATTACAAATTACCGCAAGAATGGAGAGGAATACCTCTGCCGCCTGGTCATCCACCCAGTGTATGATGAGTCTCAAAACCTGACCAATTTCATAGCTTTTGAAGTTGACGGTAATGCCGTGGAAACAGAATTGCCTATTCCGCTTTTGAACCTGGAGGAGAAGTACAGCTCCAGCAGCCTTAAAGGTATGGAGGAACTTCGGCTTTACTTGCGTATGAAACAGGTCATTGAGGAAGAGTCCTTGTTTTTAGACCCTCACCTTTCCTTACGCAGTGTTGCTGACCGGCTGAGCACGAATACCAAATACCTTTCTCAGGTGGTCAACCATAATGCGAAGTGCAACTTCCAGCAGTTTATCAACTTCTATCGGGTAACGGAGGTCAAAGAGAAGATAAAAGACCCTAAGTTCTATAACCTTACACTATTTGGGATTGCGCGGCAATGTGGCTTCAAGAATAAGTCTACCTTTTATAAAGTATTCAAGGAGGTGACTGGGATGACGCCCCGCAAATACCTAAAGCAGTAGCACTGAAAATGAGTGCTTTGTTCCATATTCGCGAATACGGACTCTTCCCCGGCGCATAAACTTGCCTTACCGCTTAATAAAGAGCACCTTGAGTGTAGCAAGATTGCAAAAAGCTTGCTCAAGTGCAAGCTTCATCATTTAAAGTTTAAATTATGAGCGGTATCAGAGAAATGATCGGCTTTGCTTTCTGGGTGAATAATACCAGGAAGGAGCCGATGGAAGCACTGCTCAACGGCCACAATGGTTATTCCAAGGAAAGGACCACTATTATGCATGACCTTGAGGAAGAAAATATTAGAAATATCCTAAAAAGGACAGCAGAAAAAATTGGAGATTCTCAGGTAAATCACTACAATTGAGGTCTCTACGTCTTTTTTAAGGCATTGGAGAATTATCATCATTTCATTAGCCGAAGCCCCAGGGGCTTCGGCTTTTATATTTTTGGTTACTCCACTACGCCTCCTTCGACCTTCTCTCCATCCCGGTATTCGTACTCTAACATGACATTGCCTCCTTCGTCATAAAAACGATAGGCGCCGTGCTGTTTGCCATCCTTATAATTGACTTCTTTTTGCAGGTCTCCGGTTTTTCTATTATATTCGAGGTAGGTCCCGTCGAGTTCTCCATTTTTATAATTGGCCTGCTTTTCAACCCTGCCAAAACTATAGGCAGCCCAGGGGCCATCCAGCTTGTTGTTCTTATAAGTAGCCCTCAGGGTGATATGCCCCCGGGTATTGAACTCCAGATAAGTTCCATTGTAATTCCCATCTGCATAGGTGGTGAGCTTTGCCGGGAATTTACCCTCCGGTCCGTATTCAATCCAGGCGCCAATCTTTTTGCCATCGTAAAGCATCCCTTCTTCGATGATGGTACCTTCTGCATTGCGCTTCACTAGGCGCTGCGCCGGCGAGTTCTCAATGTAAGTGACCTCGTATCCTTCTGTCACAGCCTTATTGGCGTCATTGCCGGTTGGTGGAGCAGACTGTTGCGGGCTTTTAGCGGGCTGCTCACAAGCAGTAAAAAATACTGCTAAAGCAAACATCAGTAAGAATCTGTACATGCTATTATGATTTTTGTTTTCGGAAAATTATTTCAACTCAACCTCCAGGTAGACGGGCTGATGATCAGAATAGCGGAATTTCTGATCGATACCTTTCACCTGCCTGATTTGAACATTAGGGCTGACCAGGAAGAAATCGATCAGCGTGATGAAAGTCTCACCCGGCCGGTAAGGGGTTTTAGTCTTCCGGTTAGTGGGTACCCTTGGGTCATAAGCCCATTGCCAGTCCGAAGGCAGGTATTCCGGGTCAATATTGATTTGAGTATACCCCTGTGTACGCCCGGGCATATAGCCGTCAAAGCGGAAGAATGCCGGCACCTGATTCCAGTCCCCCCCCACCACAACATAGTGCCCCGCCTGATATTCTTTGAGGAATAATTCCTTCAAAAATGCCATTTGCTGTTGTTTCAGCGACCCATCAGCATCGTAGGCGGAGTTATGAACGTTCATGACCACAAGCTCTTTGTCCCCCTTTACGCGGAAGCGGTGCAAAGCCACACAGCGGTCTAATTGAAACAAGCGGACCGGCCAGGGGAAGGCGCCCGGCAGTTGCAGGCGGACCGACTCGTAAGGCTGGTATTTGCTGTAGGTACCCAGGCCACTCTCTACTTCTCCGTAAAGGTGCCAGGGCTCAAAAACGGGGATAGGGACAAGAGGCGAGCGGTAATTGGTCGCGAAAAAAGCACTGTAATCCGTTTTCTGCCCCCTAATCAGTTCATGCTGATTGGCAAAATAGCTGCGCTTGGAATGGTAATCGACTTCCTGGAAGAGGAAAAAGTCTGAGGCGGTGGAACTTACAAATTGCTCAACGCCTTTGTTGTTCTTTTGCACGGCCTCCTCAGGGGCGCGTACCATCCGCCCTTTGGACAAGTACATGTTACCATGGTCGAAAAAAAACTCCGATTCCTCGCCCAGCCCACCGAAGCCCAGGTTCCAGGTTACGAAAGTCAGTAAGCTATCTTCAATAACCGGAATAGAGGCTGCTCCCGAATTTTCCAGTGGTGTTTTTGCTTCCGGCACCCAATCATTTAATGTACCATAGAGTAGCACACCGCCTACGTAGAGCACTAGAAGCAGGGTGAAAGCGATAGCAATTCTGGCGATTATTTTTTTCATAAGCCTGTCTCTTTGTCTATATGTTTACAGCCCCAGCATATCCCGCATTCCAAACACCCCCTTCTTACCGATCAGCCAATGGGCTGCCTGCAGAGCGCCTCTGGCGAAGCCTTCCCGGCTGTGTGCTTCGTGACGGATAGTGAGGGTATCCACAGCCGAGGTATAGCGAATTTCATGCGTACCTTTCACATCCCCTTCCCGTATGGCTTCGATGGGGATGTGCCCGGCTTCCGCTTTTGAACCCTCCTGCCAGCCTTCTATATGCTCAAGCCTTTCAATCATACCCTCCGCAAGGGCAATGGCTGTGCCGCTAGGGGCATCCAGTTTTTGGGTGTGGTGTATTTCGGTCATGGAAGGCTGGTAAACCGGCCAGTCATTCATCAGCTCTGCCAGCTTTTGGTTGAGGGCAAAGAAGAGGTTGACCCCTATACTGAAGTTGGAAGCGTAGAAAAAAGCGCCCTCTGTTTCATGGCAAAGCCGGGTTGCTTCTTCAAAGCGATCCAGCCAACCGGTAGTACCGCTTACGACCGGAACGCCAGCTTGCAGACAAGCTTTGACATGCCTAAAGCCGATATCCGGATGGCTAAAATCAATAGCGACATCGGCTTGTTTCAAATTAGGAGCGGTCAGTACTGCTTCATTCTCAGCATTTAGCCGCATGACAATTTCATCACCAGCACTAAGCGCCAGTTGCTCGATGGCTTTTCCCATCTTTCCATAACCGAGTAGTGCAATCTTTGCCATGGCAGGTTCTTTTAGTGCCGAAGGTAAAGAACTTCAATCAAAATTGTGACTTTTCGAAGAGCCCTCGTCTTAAAGGCAAACATCGAACAAATAAACACAACTTTTATAGCCAAATGAGTCCCAAAAACGTTTGACAAGAGCCCCGGCAGTTGCGCCGGGGCTTTTTTATTCTTCCAACAGCCCTTTCAGCTCATTCAGTTTCATCATGCATTCAATCGGTGTCATATTGTTGATATTCAGGTCGGTCAGTGCTTCCTTAATCTTACCCGCTGTTGGGTCTACCGTTTCGAAAATGCTGAGTTGCAGGGTCTCTGTTGAAATCTTTCCGGTGTCTGGTTTGGCTGCCTTTATTGCGCCGTTGCCATTGTCTTCGTTATTGATGGATTTTTGCTCCAGCTGAGTAAGGATATGTGCAGCCCGCTCCACGATGGTCCGGGGCATACCCGCCATTTTAGCCACATGTATACCGAAACTGTGCTGACTGCCCCCTGGTACGAGTTTGCGCAGGAAAATGACTTTCTGACCGACTTCACGGGTAGCGATATTGAAGTTTTTAATCCGCTCGAATTTATTGGCCAGTTCATTCAGCTCGTGATAGTGGGTGGCAAAGAGTGTTTTGGGCCGGGCGGTGCCATTGTTATGTAGAAATTCAGCAATGGACCAGGCAATGGAAATTCCATCATAGGTGCTTGTGCCCCGCCCAATCTCGTCCAGCAGGATGAGGCTACGGTCTGAGATATTGTTCATAATGGAAGCCGTTTCATTCATTTCCACCATAAAGGTCGACTCTCCGGAAGAGATATTATCTGAGGCGCCGACCCGGGTAAAGACCTTATCAATAAGACCAATTGAAGCCTGTTCAGCAGGGACAAAACTGCCCATCTGCGCCATGAGCCCGATCAGCGCCGTTTGCCTCAGCAGAGCGGACTTACCCGCCATATTCGGCCCGGTAATCATCATGACTTGTTGGGTTTCCGTATCGAGGTAGACATCATTAGGCACGTAGGGCTCATCGATCGACAACTGCTGCTCGATAACCGGGTGCCGCCCCTGTTTGATATCGATCACTGTGCCCTCATTGATTTCCGGGCGGCAGTAGTTGTGTTTACGTGCTACTTTAGCAAATCCGAGCAGGCAGTCGATGCGGGCGATCAGGGCAGCGTTGTGCTGTATAGGCTGAATGTAGTCGGCGAGGGTGAAGACCAGCTCAGAAAAGAGTTTTTCCTCCAGCACCAGGATTTTTTCTTCAGCGCCAAGGATTTTAGACTCCAGTTGTTTGAGCTCATCGGTGATGTAGCGCTCGGAATTAGTCAGGGTTTGCTTGCGCACCCACTCCTCAGGAACTTTTTTCTTGTGCTTGTTGGTGACTTCCAGATAATAACCGAAGACGTTATTGAAGCCAATTTTCAGGCTTGATATCCCGGTATTCTCCACTTCCCGCTGCTGAATGCCCAGTAGCAGATCTTTACTGTTGTTGACGATATTGCGCAGCTCATCCAACTCCTCATTGAAGCCATCCGCCATGACTCCGCCTTTGGACAAATTGACCGGAGGGTCATCAATAAGTTGCTTCTCGATCTCATCCCGCAGCAAAGCACAGGGGTTTAGACCCTCCCCTATTTTTGCCAGCTGCTCCAAATCACTGTTCTGCAGGATATCCTTGACAGGCTTAATAAGCTCAAGCGCTTTTTGCACCTGCTTAATTTCCCGTGGGTTGATCTTTCCGAGCGGAACTTTAGAAATCAGGCGCTCCAGGTCACCAATTTGCTGAATGTACTGGGTGAGGGTTCCTTCCAGCTCAGTATCCGTATAAAAATGGTCAACGATATTCAGGCGGTTATCGATCGCAGAAGGAATAGTCAGGGGCAAGACCACCCATTTTTTCAGCAAGCGGGCCCCCATTGGAGACACGGTCTGATCCAGCACATCAATCAGCGCCACTCCGGTCTCGTGATTGCTGTAGACCAGCTCCAGGTTGCGGATGGTGAAGCGGTCGAGCCAAACGTAGCGGTCGGGCTGCAGGCGGCTGATGGCATTAATGTGCTGCAGGTTTTTGTTCTCTGTAGTAGCCAGGTAGTGCAGGGTGGCACCGGCGGCAATCTGCCCCAGCTCCATCTCCTCTACCCCAAAGCCCTTAAGGTTTTGGACCTCAAAGTGCTCAAGCAGCTTTTCCCGGGCATAGTCGTAAGTGTAGACCCACTCATCGAGCATAAAAGTGTAAAGCTTGTCCCCAAACTGCTTCAGGAAGGCTTTTTGGCGATCCTTTGGGAAAAGGACCTCAGAGGGTTTGAAGCTTTGGATGAGCTTATCGGCATAAGTGAGGCTGCCTTCACAGACCAGGAACTCCCCGGTGGATACATCCAGAAAAGAGACACCAACCTGATCTTTTTTACCAAAGTACAGGGAGGCGAGGAAGTTATTGGACTTATGATCCAGCAGCTTATCATCCACCGCGACGCCCGGCGTAACGATTTCAGTAACACCCCGGCGGACGATTTTCTTCTGCGGGCTGGGCTTCTCCAGTTGTTCACAAATGGCCACCCGGTAGCCTGCCCGGACAAGGCGTGGCAGGTAAAGATCCATAGAGTGATAGGGGAACCCCGCCAGCTCGATATCACTGCCGCCATTATTCCGCTTGGTCTGCACAATGCCTAACACTTGAGAAGCAGTAATGGCATCCTCTCCAAAGGTTTCATAGAAGTCCCCAACCCGAAAGAGCAGGATGGCATCCGGATGTTTAGACTTTACTTTGAAATACTGCTGCATCAGAGGGGTTACCTTACCACCGCCCTTTGTATTTTTTGCCTTTGCCAATATGGATCGTTTTCGTTAGCCCACAAATATAGTTGTTCCGTTTGGGTTGCCATAAGGGGAAGCCATTCAAAGATAAGACTCTCTTCGAAGGCTTTGCAAAATCTAACCTCGTGGTTTATTTTTGCCCCACTAGACAACCAACCGGAATTGCCCGTGTTGGAAATTAAGAACAGAAGAATAAAAAAGCAATTCAGATATGGCTATTATAATCACAGATGAATGTATCAACTGCGGCGCCTGCGAGCCGGAATGCCCCAATAACGCTATCTATGAAGGTGGTGTAGAGTGGGCCATTTCCGACGGTACCGGAGTAAATGGCTCTTATAAACTGGAAGATGGCTCAGAGGTTGATGCAGATGCTCAGCATGATCCCATCTCCGACGACTTGTACTATATTGTGCCGGATAAGTGTACGGAGTGTGTAGGTTTTCATGAAGAACCACAATGTGCTGCAGTATGCCCGGTAGATTGTTGTGTGGATGATCCTGATCGAAGAGAGTCTGAAGAGCAATTGCTTGAGCGCAAAGAGCGGCTACACCTGTAGAGAAAAAGCAGGATTTTATTGAAAAGAGCGCTGTCAGATATGTATCTGGCAGCGTTTTTTAGGTTTGCCTAGGGCGTCCCTATGGTTTGCCCCCCCTGTAGACTTATGCTTCTTAGGGAGTCCCTGAAAACCTCTAAGCTGGACTTTCGGCATTTATGCTACCGCTGTAAGCGTCCGAGCAACTACGTGTTTTGCTCCATCGGTTTCCACTGGGGGCTGGGTATTAGGGTGTTGAGTTCGGAGAGCTTGGTATCAGGGATACGATCGAGGGTGTCTTTAAGCCATTGGTAAGGATTGATCTGATGTTCCTTACAGCTGGCCATGAAGCTGTAGATCATGGCGGCCCGCTGAGCGGCTTCGTGG
>CAJXNH010000016.1 GCA_913057245.1 uncultured Phaeodactylibacter sp. | reverse complement strand
GAAGGGACGGACGGGAAAGAAAAAGTCAGCGCAGTGACGACCTACATCCTGGGGGTGGCAGAGCGTTCGGAAGAAGAATTCCTAAAGCAGATCCAAGACACAACATTCACGATAAAACCAGAAGTCATGAGTACTTTGGAGCAAATTTTAGAGAGAGGCCGAAAAGAAGGATTGGAGAAAGGCATGGACAGAGGTGTATACAAAAACAGCATCTTCAACTTGCTCAAAACCGCTGTGCATTTCCCAGACTGGCCCGCTGAAAAATTAGCAGACTTCACGGAGCTGAGCATGGAGGTGGTGACCACTTTTCTGTCTGTCCAATCAGAGGGAGATGCCGCCGCATTGAATAAATACGTTCGCGAAGACTTGCTTACAGATATCCCCCTGAGCGGCGAAGAGGAGGAGAAACTGCAAGGGCTGATTGGCCAATTGGTGGATGGATAAAGCGATGAAGAAAAGCTTTGCCGATGCATCTTCAGTACCTAATCTTATAGCACAACCTATAGCGCCTCCTCCGGAGTCTGGCGCAGTCACCTTCAGCTACTCAAAGGACGGGGAGCCTGCCTAATAACCCGGACAAACGGCCAAACGACTTCGTAGAAGTCACATCCTAATCTCTCAGGCACTCAAGGCAGCTCGACTTCGTAGAAGTCGCATGTAGAACCCAGCCAGAACCAACGCTCCACCTGCTCCCACCCAAGCCCAAAAAAAAACAACAATGTTTTCAAGCCGCAACCTTGACATTACCGCGGCCAAGTCGTATATTACCAATAAATTGCACGAATCACTGCGCGCAGCAACAAAAACCGGCGCTCCCTGTGTGACCGCCACACTTATACCGACGATTAAGTGGTTTGCCGAGGCAAACCCACTCAATATCGGCATATACGCCTTGAAGCGGTATGCCCTGGAATAGCATACCACTTCGTAATGCGTATACTTGAACAAAAAACATATTCGCACCACTAAAGCCTTGCGCTATAGGGGTACCGATGATATTGGCATTAAACAGTCATGCCCGAACAGCCGCCCAGCCAGCAGCTGAAGGTACTGTCTGTGCTATGCCCCGCTGGGCGCTTCCGGCAGCGCAACTGGCTACAGCGCCGTGACACGGGGTGCCCGAAAGGCGGGGGTGGATCCAAGTCAATCCCTATTTTTAAACACATAAAAACCTTCACCTATGAAAAACAAATTCCTACTCCTCACCTGGCTGCTCGCCGTGCCTCTGCTGTGGGGCGGGTGCGATAAGCCACTCTTTAAAACCGATGAAGCCTCCATCGCACAGCCCGATGAGCTGCCGCCCATCACCACCACCGGCGAGGGCACCTTCGCCTGCAAAATCAATGGGGTGAACTGGCAGCGCTGTGGGGGCGGGTTCCTTCAGAGTAGTATCATTGGAGAGTGGCACCCGGTTTATAAGATTTTTCAGATTTCTGGGATGAGACGAAGCTGTGAGGGCTTTGATGATTCGGTTTATATCGCTGCGTATGTAGATAGTGTAGGTAGATATAGCTTGCACGATGCATTCTATAACGATCGAAATCATCCTTGTCAAGAGTCAAGTGACCCTTCACGTCTGTTGGAAGGTGCTGACAACTGGGTAGAAATTCTCAACCTGGACACCGACGAATTTATCGTCTCTGGCACCTTTCAGTGCACAGTGGTCGATGATAACTGTGGCGACACGCTCTTTATCACCGATGGCCGTTTCGACTATGACTGGGCCAATTAATTAACCTATTTTAATCTTTATCACATGCGACTATACTCGGAACGGAGAGGTTTGGGCCTAAGGCACAAACCCGACGCACGCGTATATGCCGACACGAAGTCATGTTTGGTTCCAAATTACTTCGTCGTCGGTATAACCGCTATTTTCAACAACCTGCTGTTTGGAATATTCATCCTGGCAGCGCCTGCGCTCAGGGTTAGCTAAAGCATCAATCTACTGTTTTCCACTCCAGCCCCTCCTGTATCAAAAATACAGCTCCTCGCTTCGGCTGCCTCAGCTTCAAAAAATAATGGTGCCCTTTGCTATCGACCTCATATACTTCTGTGTCATAGCCCGGCCCCATACCAATACCGCGCCTCCACCACCAATTGCCCCACTGATTAAACTCCACCCGTAAGGTGCCCGTACTGTCAACGGTAGCGGTGGCACCATCCGTAAGACGGGTCATATTGTATTGGGCTACTTCGTAGATTTGACCATCGTAAGGCTGTTGTTTGATGTACTTAAGCGCATCGCGAAAGGCATGGTCCTCCCCGCTGTAGTCGCGGAACATGGGCGCACCCTGAAAGTTGTCCGGCAGATTAAGAAGGTAAGCCGCCGGGGCATCGTAGTAATTAAAGTCGTTGAGCATTTGCTGGTATACCTGTGTGGATTTCCACCAAAACTGATTATGCTGCCAAAGGAAATAGCTGGAACAACCAAGATAGGCCAGCAGCAGGGGCAGGCGGCCCCACCTCGGCAGCGCGCTCAAGCCTGTGGCCAGAACCAGCGCGAGAAAGGCAGAGGCGAGATAGCCGTAGCGGTCGTTTTCCAAATGCAGGGTGTAATTGAAATACAAGTTGAGCACCGGAAGCAGCGCCAGCCCAAAACCCGTCAGCCCTATGATCGATAACCGCCACCGGTTACTCAGTCTGTTCCGGAATATAAGCCCTGCGGCTAAGAGCACAATCAATATTCCACCCAACCCCAACGCAACCGTAGGTTGTGCAAGCCCCTCAAAAAGCCATTGTTTGGCGGCGTGCGGCCAGTTGCGGCCAAAAAGCAGATGCTTGGCGGTGTAGCGCAGCCCGTTGCCAAGCAGCACCGGTAGCTCGAACTTGAGGTGCACCTCCGCTCCGTAGTGCCCTACCCAGGACCCAAGCATAAGCCGGTTGAGCATAAAGTAAAGCCCTACGCCTCCTAACTGCGGCAGGCTCAGTCGCCGCCACTTAGACCAGCTTCCATGGGGCAGCATCAGCAGCAGCAAACTGCTGAGAATCGGGAGGATCAGGACCAATTCAAAGGTGAATAAGCCCAGGATAAAGAGAATTTGTATCAGCACCCACCGATGGCGGTCAGGCTTGTACAGCCAGTCTAAGGTGAGCCGGGCCGTACCCAAAATGACTGCAGTGGAAAGCAGGAAGTTTTGTGCCACCCGCCAGGTGACTGGCTCGGAAGCATAGGGCGATAGCAGGAACAGAAAAGCCGCCATCCACCCCATCAGATGAGCACTGGGCAACTGCAGGCGCTCGCTCAGCGCTTTTCCCAACTGTAAAAGCAGGAACGCATTGAGCGCATGAAGACTACTCTGCAGGAGGTACCAGGGCAGGGGCGCAATGCCAAAGACAGAATGCCAGGTGTAAAGCAGGGCATTCAGTACCTGCTGCATGGCCGGGAACCCAAAGCAGTCCAATATGCCCGCAGCAGTCCTTCCTTCAAAGCGGGACAACAGCCCTGTAAAGTCCGTGACGAAGCCCGAATACCGTGTGGGAAAGTAAAACAGCTGGGTGATAGCCCAAAACAGAAGGTACTGCAACAGGGCAGGGTAGCGCCGCATTCTTTTTAAGGCTAAGATAAGGTATTCCGAAGTGAAGCTATCCAGAACGGGAAATTTCCCCATCGAATCCCTAATTTTAAGGTTTGCTAACTAATGCCCGGAACCAAATGGCTTTTCCGCCCCACATGAAATTCAATTTCCCCTGGCGTACGTATCAGGCACGATTGCTGTCTGAGCTGGGGCAGCACCTCGGGGATAATCGCCTGCATGTGGTGGCCCCGCCCGGGTCTGGCAAGACGGTTTTGGGGTTAGAAATCATGCGGCAGCTCAATCAGCCCTGCCTTATTCTTTGCCCTACGCTGGCTATCCGTCAGCAATGGGGCGAACGCCTCACGCAGGATTTCCTGAATGGGCAGCAACCGGATTGGCTTTCCTACGAGCTCGAAAAGCCCGGCACCGTTACCATTACCACCTACCAAGCCCTGCACGCTGCGGTGAAGCGGGGAGACGAAGTGTGGAATACCCTCAAGCTGCTTGCTGCCGGTACCCTGATAGTCGATGAGTGCCACCACCTGCAAAAAGCCTGGTGGCAGAGCCTGATGAAAACCTACGAACAGTGGTCACCTACCCTCATTGCCCTCACCGCTACGCCGCCCTACGATGTATCCGGTTACGAATGGCAACGCTATCAGGAACTCTGCGGGTTGATTGATGCCGAAATCAGTATGCCCGAGCTGATCGCCGAAGGTAATCTCTGCCCGCATCAGGACTACATCTGGTTTACCCTGCCCGCTGCTGACGAACAGGCTCCGCTAAAGGCTTTTCAGGAAGCCATCAGTGATTTGCTGGACCACCTGAAGACCAATTATACGTTCCGGGAGCACCTCAAAGCACATCCCTGGCTCATCCGCCCGGCGGTGTGCCTGGAAGCCATTTATGAAAACCCTGCGTATTTCTCCGCGCTCATGATTGTGCTGGAAGGCATAGGCGGGGTAGCCCCTGCCACCGCTATTGGCATTATTGGCGCTGATGACAGCCTGATCCCTGAAATGAATCTCGAATGGCTGGAGATGTTCCTCAATGAAGCCTTTTATAAAGACCCCTACTTCGAGCCTTTAAGGGAGGAGCCCTGTATGGTGTCCATTCACCGGAGGTTGCGAAAAGCACATGCCATTGAGCGCCGCCGTATTTACTTGGAAGAGCCGCCCCACCTGGAGCGCCGCATCCGGCAGAGCAGCAGTAAACTGGATGCCATCGCTGCCATCGCCCGGGCAGAGTACAAAAGTATGGGCAACGGCCTGCGGCTGTTGGTGCTCACCGACTACATTCGAGCAGAAGCCCTACCCCGTGCCGAACTGGAGGATCGTACTGAATTGCAGAAAATAGGCGTAGCCCCCATTTTCGAGGTGCTCCGCCGGCTTTTCCCTATAGAAGTCGAAATAGGCGTGCTGACCGGCAGCCTGTTGATTTTACCCAAATTACTGCTGCCCGCTCTCCGGCAACAAATGGCAAAGGCAGGGCTGGAAGATGGCAGCCTACTGGCATCAGCATTGCCACATGATCCACACTACGTGCGCCTGCAGCCCCAGGAACACCTGAGAAAGCAGATGACAAGCCTGATCACGCAGCTGTTCAATGACGGGCAGCTCCAAGTCCTGGTGGGTACCAACGCCCTGCTCGGTGAAGGTTGGGATGCCCCTGCCGCAAATACGCTGATCCTGGCATCTGTGGTCAAGTCATTCGTAACTTCCAATCAGGCCCGGGGGCGGGTCATCCGCACTGACCCCCGGCAGCCCGCCAAAGCTGCCAATATCTGGCACCTGGCTTGTATGGACCCTTACCACCACGCAGGAGGACTGGATTGGAAAAAGCTGGTACAACGCTTCCGGGCTTTTGCCGGACCTTCCTTTGAAACGGCACCACGCATAGAAAATGGGGTGGGGCGTTTCCATTTAGGGGAATTGCCCATCACACCTGCCGCGGTAGCCGAAACCAACAGGGTCATGCTGGAACAGGCCGGTATGCGCGACCGGCTTCGGCGCGCCTGGGGCGAAAGTATTCAGCGGGGCGTTCACATGGCAGAGGAGATTACGTTGCCGGTGATTCGGACCAGGCGCCAAAAGCAGGTTTATGAGGTATACTGGGTAAAGAATCAGGCAATGGTGGCTCCTCAGCTGGAAGAACTCGGGGAAATGGGAAGCATGGTCATGCCGATGGTGGCAGCGGGCAGCGTGGCGATGGTGATTTCCGGACTAGTCCCTCCGCAGGTACTATTGCTGGTAAGTGTGCTGCTGTTGTTGCTGTACAGCCTTTTTAATTTGGGGCGCAATGGTTACATCGGCCGTTTACGGCGTTTGGTGCAGCAATTCGAAGCAGCACAACAGCTTAGGGTGCGCTGGGGCAGGGTAGGGCTGTCCGCCGGGCTGTCCGCCCTGGCTGCCGGCGCAATTGGCGGATGGGTGACCGGCCTGACCGTGTTACTGCTGGGTAGTGCCGCTACTGGTCTGGCACTCTCTATACTGCAAGGCCCCAAACTATCGGAAGCACAGCGTCAACTGGACGAAGCCGGAAACGGTAGCCTGCTCATTGAGCGTACCGCCCGCGGCATCCTGCTTACCCTAAGGCAGCTGGAAATGCTGAGCAGCCCTTACTTCAAAATTCAACTGCGTATGGTGGAAAGCGCAACAGACCAGCAAGGGTGCTACCTGGAGGGCGTTACTTTGCAGGAAGAGCAACTTTTTCTGGAGCTGCTCGAAGAAGCCCTCGGCCCCATTGATAACCCCCGTTACCTGATTTTGCGGAAGCACTACGATGGAGAAGCCCTGCTGAGTGTACAGCACTATGCTGTTCCAGGTTTGTTTGGCCAGCGTCGAGCCGAAGCCGAAGCCTACCGGGAGTCGCTCCAACGGCAGATGCCCGAGCCCCTCGAGCTATTGTATACCCGTACCTTCGAAGGCCGGCGGGTGCTGCTGGCTGCCCGTGCCAAAACCCTTGCCGATCCTGGGGTAATGCGGCAGGCAGCCTGGCGCTAAAATTTCAACAAATTGATAAAAGTCATAAAAGGCCCCTGCGTTTCGTCATTCGGAATCCTTATGAAAGCCAGCATCTTGTGAGTGTAAAAAGAAATTATTTTTAAACGCCCTCGGGCAAAAACTCCTCACTCATGAACCCTAATTTCGCAATCACAGGACCAGCATTACTGACAGGCGTGGGCATTGGAGTACTTGTTCTTCTTGCCATTATATTCTTGGGGCGCTTCTATTTCAATAAACAGTCCCGTTCCGGCTTAGCCGATCGGTACCGCGATGAGAAGAGGAGCTCCCGCCTCGCTGCACGCAATAAGTATCCGGAAGTAAATGTATTCAATTATTCACCGATGTTTCTGCGCATCGCAGCTATCGCTGTACTGGCGTTGATTATCGGAGCCTTCAACTGGACCGTCTACGAGAAAGAGGTCTATATCCCTGAAGATGCTCTTGCATTAGATGTAGATATCGAAATCGAGAAGCCCCGTACTGCGGAGCCACCACCACCACCTCCTCCACCTCCTCCTCCCAAAATTGAGGCGGTAGCGGAGATCGATATAGACGAAGAGGATGACTTCGAATTCGAAGACCAGTCTATTGACGCCGATACCTACATTGACGCACCTGTCTATGAAGAGAAGAATGATGCACCACCTCCACCTCCTCCGCCTCCACCTCCTCCTCCCAAGGAAGAAGCTGCGGAAATTTTCAAGGTGGTAGAGGAAATGCCTCGCTTCCCCGGCTGTGAAGAAATGACAGCCAGCGCTTCCGAAAAGCGGATGTGCGCTAACCAAAAGATGCTTCAGTTCATCTACGAGAATATCCGGTACCCATCCGTGGCCCGGGACAATAACATCGAAGGTACGGTAGTCGTAAGCTTCGTTGTGGACACCGACGGCACTATTGATGATGCTCAGGTGGTTCGGGAAATCGGCGGCGGTTGTGGCGCAGAAGCCCTCCGGGTAGTCGAAATGATGAACAATATGAATGAAAAATGGACCCCGGGCCGTCAGCGCGGCCGGGAAGTAAAAGTCCTCTTCAACTTGCCAGTTAAATTCAAACTGGAAGTCAACTAGGCAACATTAGCTTAAACAAATAGCAAAAAAAAAAACCGGAGCCAGGATGTATTTTCTGCTCCGGTTTTCTTTTTACGTCCCGCTATGAGGCAGGCACACTTTTGCCAGGAAATAGCTTAGCCGAGGTGTGCGCGTACCATCCATGCCATTTTCTCATGCTCCTCCATCAATGCAATGAGGAAGTCCTGTGTGCCGGCATCGTTGTATTCTTCCATTACCACATCCTGATCGTGGCGCAGGAACTGTATAATGGCTTCATGGTCAGCAAAGAGGTTTTTAAGCATCTGCTCTGCATTGCCGTTGAGGTGGCTTGTTGTCTCTTCCAGACGGGCTTCCTTTTTAAATTCCTCCATAGAGCCCGGAGCGAAAAAGCCAAGGCTGCGGATACGCTCTGCGATATCGTCGATATGGTCTTCGAGGGCATCGTACTGCTCTTCGAAGAAAGCATGAAGCTGCTGGAAGTGGATGCCCGTAACGTTCCAGTGGTAATTACGCAGTTTGATGTAAAGCACATGCTCGTCCGCAAGCAATTGCTTCAGCGCGTGAGCTACGCCCTGACGGTTCGAAGCTTCAATGCCGATATTTACGTCCACTTTTTCGTGGGTCAGATTTTTAGTTTCAATACTCATGATGCATTTTAATTTTGACTCAGCTATTACAACGTGGTCTGGCATTCAAAGTTGACGAATCAGGCACTCTGTGTCTTATTTAGAAATATTCTGCCTGAAGGACCCCAAGTTGAGCGATAACTTCCTCAGGGTCACGCTGATCCTCGTGCAGCCATAGCCGCCGGAAGGCTCCATCCTTATCGTAGTCCCTGGCCTGCTTTTGGGTATTGAAGACCCGGTCGCGCGGGTCATTGCCCACACCGCCAGCATACATCCAGTTGCCATAATTGCTGGCTACATCATAGTCGACTAGCAGGGATTCAAACCAGGCGGCACCTTTGCGCCAGTCCTGCTTCAGTCGATGTACCAGGTAGGAGGCAACATTTTGCCGTCCCCGGTTGCTCATAAAGCCGGTGTAGAGCAATTCCCGCATATTGGCATCCACGAAATCGTCTCCGGTGGTACCGGTCATCCATTTGTGAAGGGCTTTGGGGCTGTTTTTCCAGTGTACGCTTTTGTCCTGTATACCGCCTTTGAAGAAGATTTTACGCCCGTACCGCATGGCCACGTACTTGAAGTATTCCCGCCACAGCAGTTCGAACTTCATCCAGTAGGTGTCTTTATTTTTGGTGCGTTCGGCCTCATAGGCTTCTACCTCATGCCAGATAGCCCGGGCAGAGATGCTGCCATTGGCCAGCCATGCTGAAAACTTGGAAGAGTAATCGGCTCCGATCAGCCCATTTCGGGTCTGCTTGTAGGACGCCAGAGCGTCGGTATCCCAAAGGTAGTGGTCGAGGCGCTGATAGGCAGCAAGTGCGCCGCCTTTGAATGCCAGCACCCCACGGTCGTCCGGTATGGGGGCAAGGTAGCCGAGGCTTTCCAGGGTAGGCAGGGCTTCAGCCTCGAAAGGCACGGTGGCAATCGTTTCAGGCGGGTCCAGCGGAAGCGGGACTTGTGCGTACTTTTCCACCCGCTTGCGGAATTGCGTGAAGACATCCGGAGTCTGCTCTACCGCAAAGGGCACGTCCTCGGGGTTGACCAATAGTTGGCTGTGGTAAAGGTGGAGTGGAAGGTGTTCTGTCAGTTGCGCTTCGACTTGGAGCTCCTCATGTGTGTATTCGTGGGAAGCGAAAACAGCTGTACAGCCATGGGCTTCCGTCAATTTGGGAATGACCTTCTCCGGTATGCCCACTTTAACCAGCAGGTCGCTGCCTTTTTCCTTCAGGTCATCCCTGAGGTCTTCCAGGCTTTCCAGCAAAAACTTAAGGCGGTAAGGGCCAAGCCGGGTGAAGCCCCAGCGATCGGGCTGCAACTGGCGTTCATCCAATACATAAACAGGAAGGAGGGCTTCGTGCTTTTGGAGCGCTGCATGGAGCGCGGGGTGATCGGTAAGCCGCAGGTCGTTGCGGAACCACAAGATGGCTTTGGACATGGGTGTGCGTTTTTGGTGGGTGTAACAAAGAAGCCGGTGATTGGTTTGTCAGCTCAATACCATAAGGTCTACACACTTTTGCTATCTTTGCGCGCAATAAACCGCAATCATGTATAAAGGCAAAAAAGTCGTCGCCGTGTTGCCTGCTTATAATGCTGCACGGACGCTGGAAAAAACGTATCGGGAGATTCCTTTCGACCTGGTGGATGAGGTCATTCTTTGCGATGACGCCAGTAAGGACAATACCTCCGAGTTAGCGCGTGCCATCGGTGTGGATCATGTCATTGTCCACCCTGATAACCGGGGATACGGAGGGAATCAAAAGTCTCTTTACAACAAGGCGCTGGAGGAAGGTGCAGATATTGTGATTATGCTTCATCCGGATTATCAGTACACCCCGAAGCTGATACCGGCAATGGTTAATATCATCGGTGATGAGCTCTACCCGGTGGTACTGGGGTCCCGTATCCTTGGGAAAGGAGCCTTGCAGGGAGGAATGCCGCTCTACAAGTATATTGCCAACCGTGCCCTGACCCTCACACAAAACCTGCTGATCAACTACAAGCTTTCCGAATACCACACCGGCTACCGGGCTTTCAGCCGGGAGGTGTTGGAGTCCATTAACTTCAATGCCAACTCCGACGATTTTGTCTTCGATAATGAGATGCTTTCTCAGATCATTTACGCCGGGTTTCACATTGCGGAGGTGACCTGTCCTACCAAATACTTTGAAGAGGCTTCATCCATCAATTTTGCGCGCAGCAGCAAGTACGGGCTGGGCGTGTTGCGGGTATCCGTGAGCCATTTGCTGCAGCGGCTGGGGCTTGGGCGTTTCCGAATTTACGAACAGCCAAAAAAGCATGCCTAAGCGAGACCTTAAGCAACAGTTAGAAGCATTAGTTGACCACTACAATCAGCCTGGCTTTATTGAGGACGACCCGATAAGCATCCCGCATCAGTTTACCCGGAAGCAGGATATAGAGATCATGGGCTTTTGGGCAGCGATGCTAGCCTGGGGGCAACGCAAAACCATCATCAATAAAGCGCAGGAGTTGGTGGAGCTCATGGATGGCGCTCCCTACGAATTTATCACACAACATACAGAGGAAGATCGTGTCCGCTTTCTTAGTTTTAAGCACCGCACCTTTCAACCTACGGATACCCTTTATTTTTTGGATTTTTTGCAGCGCTATTACCGGGCGTATGACTCATTGGAAACGGCTTTTGCCCGTCATCTCAGTTCTGATTCAGAACATGTGGGACCTGCGCTGGCGGGGTTTCATGAGGATTTTTTCGATCATCCCTTTGCGCCACAGCGCACCCGGAAGCATGTGGCAACACCTGTGCGGAAGTCGACCTGCAAACGGCTCAATATGTTTCTGCGCTGGATGGTACGCTCCGATGAGCGCGGCGTGGATTTTGGGCTTTGGCATAGGATACGCCCCGGGCAGTTGCTGATGCCGCTTGATGTGCATGTGGAGCGTGTAGCCCGGCGACTAGGCTTGCTAACCCGCAAGCAGGTAGACTGGCAGGCCGTGCTGGAACTTACCGAAGCGCTGAGGCGCTATGACCCTGCCGATCCTGTGAAGTATGATTTTGCCCTGTTTGGGATGGGCGTGCTGGAAGGAAAGTAGCGTTTTACTCCCGGTCAAAGCGAAGCTCCTGAATAAGCTGCCGGCCGTTCTTTTCTTTCATGTAAATGTACACTCGAAAAGTCTGCCCATTGGCGGAGAGGTTGCCAATACAGTACTGAGAATCATTATTGCGGGCGGCCCCCTTGTGTACCGTACTCCATCCGGATGGGCGGTACTGGCTAAAGAACTGCCGGACCACGCCAATGGCATCGGCTTTGGCGTAGACATCGTCTTTTTCCAAAATAGAAACCTCTACAGACTCATCGAAGTAAGTACCTAGGGTTGTGGCATCCCCCTGACTGATGGCCTGCGTGATGGCAGAAAGGTTTGCCGGGGCCTGGAGTACAGTGGGCAGCAAAAAGGCAAAAAAGAGTAAGCTTTTCATATTGCTTTGGTTTTGTTCATGGGTTGCCTCAAACTAATTTACGACATTTGTCTGTCATTTAGACTCTGCATGATGTTAAAGTCACACTTCTGTCATTCGGGCAGCATCAAAAACGGGTAGTTAACGCTCTTCGGTTTTAAGAAATTGTGCTGCCCTGCATTAATTGTTGAAAGCAGGAGTAGAGGGCTGGGTTCGTTTTTCCACCCGGATTATTTTTTGGAGCCATTCCCAGTCGGTTGCCCGGTCGCAGTTGATACACAGGTTGTTAATAGGGTGCCCGCTCCAGCTGTAGATCAGGGATTGCGGCGTATAGGCTGTGCCTTGTAGCAAGGCGCCGTAGGTTTGCCCTGGCGCCGTATACTCCCAATAGTGGATGCCGTGTTTGCGCTCAAACTGTATAGCATCGGCGACCTTAATGCCGCCATCAGGGAGGCGCGCCAGGAAATGACCGCTGTAAATGGTGTGTATGAATGCCCAGACGGAAGCCTCGAAGTTGGGGAATACCACAAAGGCCGCAGGGTCGGGGTCATTCCGGATATGGTGGGCACAAAAGCCGAGTTGCTGGCAAATCCAGGGCTTGCCATGGTGCCGGATACCAAAGTAGTTGAAGGTACGGTTGGCCAGATAGGATGTGCCCCAAAAGGACTCTCTCGCGGCTTTGCTTAGCAGAGCCCGCCAGTCAGCAAGGTACAACTGGCCATAAAGCTGGCAGGCCGCCGACGCATCCTTATAAAAAGCATCCTGCAGCCGCTCCTGCCACTGATCCGGTAATGCACTGCTCCTGGGAATATTAATGTAGCGGCGCTGTGTCTCAGGGATGAAGCCAATAAGGTTGGGCGCGATGGCTTCGAGCTCGGTCAGTGCTTGTTGCACATGATTGGCGGAAAGCGGAAGCGGGCTTTCTTCAGGCCGCTGCGCAGCGAGGGAGCTGACGGTGAGCAGCAACAGGAATGTCCATGTACAGTTCAGGCAGGGGCGCATATTTTTTGATAAAGGTAAGGAAATGGGCGATTTTATACTATTTGAGCTGCCGGTATCGTTAACAGATGCCGAATGGCCAAACGGACCGCGGAGTTTACTATCTTTAACCCCCTCAAACTTCCATCGCCAACCTGGATAATGCTATGACGAAAACGGAAACCCCTATTATTGCTGCCGCTGAGCAATACGTGAAGCGTTTTTATGATGAACACTTTCAGGGCAATCTGCCTTTCCATGATTACAGGCATTTCGAAAACGTCGTTAACGCAGTACAATTGATTGGTGAGGCGTATGAACTTCAGGAGCAGGACCTTGAAGTCCTTCGGCTGGCAGCCTGGTTCCATGACCTGGGCTATTTTGAATCCCCGGAAGGACATGAGGCAAAGAGTGCGGCACTAGCAGGGGCTTTCTTACAGGATCAGGATTACCCTGAAGCACATATTGAGCAAGTCAAGGCATGTATCCTGGCGACCCGTCTGCCTCAGTCTCCCGAAACCTTACTTCAGCAGATACTCTGCGATGCAGACCTCAGTCACCTTGGCAATGCCCACTACTGGGACCGCTGCGGCAGGCTCCGGCAGGAAATGGCGATTGCCAGAGGGATCGTGATGTCAGATCCGGAGTGGGTGGAATTTGAGATCAACTTCCTCATGCAGCACAGCTATCATACGGATGTGGCTCGTGAGCTCTTCAATGAGCAAAAGCTAAAACACATCAAACAACTGAACAAGCAAAAGCTACGCCTGAATCCGGATACCCTGAAGGTGATGCAGGAGGAGGAGCAATCCAAAAAGAAAAAGAAGAAGAAAAAAAAGAAGAAAGGCCGGGATGGCGATCAACTGAAAGAACTGAACCTGGGAAGAGGCGTGGAGACGATGTACCGAACCACCTACCGCACCCACGTCAATCTGAGCTCCATTGCAGACAACAAGGCGAATATTATGCTGTCAATCAACGCCATTATCATTTCGATTGTGGTGTCGAGCCTGGTGCCCCGTTTCTCCGATAATCCCCGGTTAATTCTGCCAACTATCCTGCTGCTCGCAGTTTGCTTATCAGCTTTGGTCTTTGCGATCCTTTCTACCCGGCCAAAAGTGACGGAAGGGCGGGTGACCCGGGAAAATATTGAGCGAAAGAATTCGAACCTGCTTTTCTTTGGGAATTTTTACAATATGGAGCTGGACGACTTTCACTGGGGCATGATGGAGATGATCCGGGACAGCGACTTTTTATACAGCTCTATGACGCGTGACCTGTACTATCTTGGGGTGGTGCTGGCTAAGAAATACAAATACCTGCGGATTTGCTACAGCATCTTCATGTATGGGCTGATTGTATCGGTGATCGTATTTGCGTTAGCCTTCATAACCGCACCTTAATCCAGCCTTATCGCTTGGAGATGTTATTATGAGAAATGTGTTTCTGCCGGGTGGATTTGAACCGGTTGGTTTGATTAGCACGCAGTCTGCGGTGTTTTGTTGCCCGGCCCTGTACCCGTTTCCGCCACATTTTCCAGCTGCTTAGCTTCATTTCCTTCTTCATGATGCGGATGACCTCGGATTCTTTCACGCCAAACTGATCCTCAATGGCGTCAAAGGGTGTGCGGTCTTCCCAGGCCATTTCTATGATCCGGTCAATATTCCGGTCTGTTAATTCGTACTTTTGATAAATTTTTTTGACGCTTCCCATAATGAATGTTGAATTTCAGAGTTGTAACAAAGTGTTGTCCGGGAGGTTGTGAATGCCATGTTTAGCTACTGTAAAATTTAAGCCAATGAATGGGGTACTTGGATTTTGTTTATTGCTGTTGACATTTACGGGGGGCCAAAGCCAGGATTGGCCGGCCGCTTCGGCCAGGCTGAAAGTCACCGTATCAGGGGTCGCTCCAAATGGAGGGAATATCCACGTTGCCGTCCACGGGGAAGCGACCTTTCTGCAGGACGAATCCGCTTTGTCCAGCATAGTCTTGTCGCCCCGGGGCGAAGCAGACGTCAGCGGGCAGTTAGAGGCTTTGCCATATGATACCTATGCTGTGGCGGTCTTTCAGGACATGAACGGCAACGGTCAACTGGATAAAAATGCCCTGGGTATTCCCACAGAACCATACGCCTTTTCAAATGACCCTGTTGTGAAATGGCGAGCCCCAACATTCAATGATGCGGCGGTACCGCTCAATCAGGCAGAGCAAGCTATTTTAATCACACTGAAGTACTGGAAAGATTATTAACCGGACTGAGAAATATCATTGAGCTGAGTGCTGGAGAGGGCACATCTTTGCAGCAGGTTCAGGTAAGCCTTTGTCAGAGGCATGAATACCTGAAAGTCTTGACCTAACAAAAATTTTAGCAAACATGATGCCTGTCACAGCCTTTTCAAGGACTACCGGCAACAACCCCGGTATTTCTTTGAGCCATATCCGCAAAGAGTTGGAGCTCTATCAGCAGGAGTGCAAATTGTATCTCCAACTGCTCCGTTCATCAGACCCCTCCCTGTCACAGCTGGAAACCCTGCGTGCCCATCTGAAGTATATGGCTAAAACCACACTGCCTAAACTGCAACAGGCACTGCGGTCGTTCGAGGGTCAAACGGCTAATGCCACCTCTGCAGAAGGCGGGCGGAGTCATATGAGCCTCTTTTTTGGAGCAACTCCAAACAATCCGCGCTCAAATTATGGCATTGAAATATGAGGTATTCGAGCTATTGGATCAAAGCCCGGTCCGGCCTCGAATTTGGTAGCTTATCGCTGAAAACAGCTCCGGTAGCCGACGGTCGTCCCTAAATTGATCTTCGCATTGAGGTTTTATCATTTTTTTCCTATATTCCCGATGAACGCTCTTGTTTGCTGAATGCCTGTAGGCTGGTTTGGCTATACTGACGATTAAGTGGTTTGCCACAGCAAACCTACTCAATGCTTGCCCGTGTCTCGTCGCCTGTGGGCTTTGACCACCGGAGACTGTACTTAAAGGGAGGAGGGCCAGCATCTACGCTGAGAAGTGGCTTGCGCTTGCCCTGATAAGCTACGCTTTGTTAGTGGTCGATGTCGCAAATCCAAGATTCCAGACGATGAATGTCTGGATCAACGGCCCAGACGATGAATGTCTGGATCAACGGCCCAGACGATGAATGTCTGGATCAATGCCCCAGACGATAAATGTCTGGATCAATGACTCGACATTTATCGTTCCCCGTGCTGACCGTCAGCACCAGTAGGTGACCACTTCGTATTGCGTATATATCGACAGTAAGGTCTGGCGGGCCCTTAGGGAGTTACGCTCTGGGCAGAGAAGTCTTCGGGCTGCCTCTTCATTGGTTTACAAGAACATATATAGCCCGCGCGCTGTCCTATATAACAGAAAAAGGGACACATGAAAGTAATCGGTATCGGCGCATCCGCGGGTGGACTGGAAGCCATCACAAGGCTTGTATCTAAATTGTCCGATGGAAGCGGAGCCGCTTTTGTTTTTTTACAGCACTTGTCTCCCAATACGAAGTCTATGATTGGGGAACTCCTGGCGAAGCATACGGGTATGCCTGTCAGGATGGTGTACAAAGACCAACCCGTGAAAGCCAATCATATTTATGTGATGGCAGAAAATAAGAATATCGTCTTCTCCAAAGGGATGCTTCTGACCAAAGACCGCCCTCCGGAGTCAGAAATCAACCTGCCTATTGATCAGTTCTTCAATTCACTGGGGGAAGCCCTCGGTAGCCATGCGGTAGGTGTACTGCTGTCTGGCACAGGCACGGATGGGACAAGAGGGCTGCGTACCATAAAGGAGAAAGGCGGTTTCGTGCTGGTGCAGTCACCGGAGTCTGCCAAATTTGACGGGATGCCGAGGGCAGCGATTGACCTGAAAATTGCCGACCGGGTCAGCCCACCGGAGGAGCTGGCGCAAGACATACAGTACATCCTCACCAACCGGAATTTTGGAAACAGCGAAGCCAGTTTTCAGAATGAGGCAAAGGATGAGACCTATTTTAATAAAATCGTACAACTCGTTTCTGAACGCACTCATGTAAATTTCAGTGAATACAGGGAGCCAACACTAAGCCGGCGGCTGGAAAACCGCATGCTTCTCCGGAAATGCAATGACCTGAAGGCTTACTGGGAGGTTATTCAGCAGGATGCCACTGAGGTAGCTGCACTTTTTAGTAATTTTCTTATTGGGGTAACCAATTTCTTCAGAGACCCCGAAGCCTATGAAATCCTGAAAAAGGAGGTGTTGCCAGAGGTGTTCTCCAGGCCACGGGAAGCGGGTGCGCCTTACCGATTTTGGGTGCCGGCCTGCTCCACTGGCGAAGAAGCCTTCACGCTGGCCATGCTGATTGAGGATTATTTGAAAGCGAACAACAGGAGGGATATTCAATATAAGGTCTTTGCCTCAGATATTGACGAGCACGCCATACAATTTGCACTGAAAAGCACCTATTCCCTGAATATGGTGGCTGATGTCCCTGAGCAGTACAAGTCCAAATACTTTATCCGGGAAGGTGATTACATGATGATTAAGCCTTCCCTGCGTAAACGGATTATGTTTGCCGTACAAAACCTGCTGGGAGACCCGCCATTCATCAATATGGACCTCATCTCCTGTCGGAACTTACTGATTTACCTGCAACCAGAGGTTCAACAAAAGGCACTTTCCACTATGCACTTTGCCCTCAATCCGGGGGGATTTCTGTTCCTTGGGCCCAGTGAGTCCCTCGGCAGCCTGAAATATGCCTTTGAAAAGCACACCCGGAGTTGGAATATCTTCACCAAACGCGCTGACAAGTCTCCGCGCCTGCAGTCTTCTTTTTCGCTGCAGCGAAAAAAAACGCCACCCGAAAAATCCAAGCCGCATATGAGTAATTTCCAATCAGAATCCGGTCTGCCATTTACGGATACCGACCCGTTTACCCGCTTCCTGGTCGAACGCTTCGCGCCCATTGCCTTTTTCGTAACTGAAGAACTGGATATTCTTTACCTAAATGGCGAAGCAGAGCGGATTTTAAATATGCCGAGGGCTTTGGCCCGGTTCAATTTGAGCAAAATGCTTAGCAAAGAGGATTTGCTGACCTTCAAATCTGGTGTACAGCAGGTCATATCAGAAGGAGGTCCCATATCCTTTGAAAGCGTTTTGCTGAAAAAACGGGAGCAGGAATTTACTGCAGAAGTCCGCTTTGATTTGCCCCACCTGCCAGAATTGTATGAGTCAAGGGAAAAGGAAACGACACCCAAAGTGGTGCTCATAGAAGTTTACCTGCCAGAGGAGAAGCCCGGAGAGCAGGAGGATGAGCCGGCGCCCAAAAATCTGACAGAGGGCAAGGTGACTACCCTGCAAAAACAACTGAAAGCCTCCAAACGCCGCTCCCGGGAACTGGTTAATGAACTGGAAGCGACCAACGAAGAGCTGCAAACTTCCAACCGGGAGCTCATGGCCTCGAATGAGGAGCTGCAGAGCACCAACGAAGAACTACAGTCGGTCAATGAGGAACTGTATACCGTAAACAGTGAACTCCAGATGAAAAATGAGGAGTTGACAACGGCCAATAATGATATTTCCAACCTCCTCAAGAGCACAGATATCGGCACAATCTTCCTGGACAAAGAACTGAAAATCCGCCGCTTTACACCTGCTGTGCGCCGGCAGTTTAATCTCATAGACTCCGACGTCGGCCGTTCGATCACCAACTTTTCTTCCACTTTTAAAGGATTGGATATCGAAGAGGTCTGCCAGGAGGTTTTCAGGGCGCTATCCCCTTTTGAAAAAGAGATTGTGGACAAGGAAGGCGACCATTATTTACTCCGGGTCCTGCCCTACCGCACGGAGGAAGACTATATTGACGGGCTGGTGCTCACTTTTGTAAATATTAATGAGCTCGCCATTTCGCGTAATCAAACGCAGAAAGCCGAGCGGATCTTCAAGCAGTTTGTTAGCCACTCAGACCAGCAGATTGCAATTATTGATAGGAAGGCGGAGGTTCACTTTGTCAATCGGGTGCAGTTTACCGGTAAAAAGCCAGAGGAATTGACTGGCAAGACTATTTATCCATATTTGCCGGAGAGCATCCGGGGTGAAGTCAAAAACATGCTGGAAAATGTATTTGATGGTAAACCCTTTGAGCGGTTGCAATTCAATTATGATTACCGGGGTGGGGCAAAGGGAGAGGCTTCCCTGATTATAGTACCGATTGTATTGGAAGGATATATCAAATACGCGGCCCTGATTGAGGATGCCGGATAGCTGTTCTTCTGCTTACTCCCGCTTGATGCCCAGCTTTTTCATCTTAGAAAACAGGGTTTGTCCTTTCATGCCCAGCAATTTGGCAGCACCCTGAGGGCCGGTTACCCGCCAGTGGGTTTTTTCAAGCGCGTCGAGGATATGCTGACGCTGTATTTCCTCCAAAGTAGGAAAGTCCTCTCCGGTCCCTAAACCCGTCGCAGATTGCCCGGAGCGAACCGGGCGCCAATAGGAGAGATCAAGGGTTTTGTTGTTGGTCAGGACCACTGCCTGCTCCACAATATTCATGAGCTCCCGGATGTTGCCCGGGAAGTCATATTGCTTAAGGCGTTTGAGATCTTTGGAGCGGATATTATCAATAGTCTTACCGTTCTTTCGGGCAAACTGTTTCATGAAGTGACGGACCAGCAGAGGGATGTCCTCCCGGCGCTCCCGTAGTGGCGGATTTTGTAAAGGGAAAACGCTCAGGCGGTAGTACAAATCTTCTCTAAACTGTTTTTCTGCAACCATCTTTCTAAGGTCGCGATTGGTAGCCGCAATAATTCGGACATCCACCTGTAGCGTTTCCACGCCACCGACGCGCTCAAATTCCCCTTCCTGAAGGATACGAAGGAGCTGAGACTGTATCTTCAATGAAATTTCCCCGATTTCATCCAAAAAAATAGTGCCTTTGTCCGCAAGTTCGAACCGGCCGGTTTTGGTAGTCGTTGCTCCGGTGAAAGCCCCCTTTTCATGCCCAAAAAGCTCAGATAAGATAAGTTCTTCAGAAAGAGCGGCACAATTCACCCGTACCAAAGAGCGCTCACGGCGCTGGCTGAGACTGTGGATAGCCCGGGCGAGTAACTCCTTGCCCGTCCCGGTCTCTCCCTCTATCAGGACGGTTGCCTCGGTTGGGGCGACCTGTTCTACCTGCTGCAAAACCTTTTGATAGTTGTCGCTTTGGGTAAGGATATTCTCGAATTTGTTACCCTCAGAGATTTCCTCCTTCAGGTAAATGTTCTCTTCCTCCAATTGATCAGAAAGGGTTTGCACTTCAAGCAACGCTTTTCGTAGCGCTGCTTCCTGTTGCCGGCGCTCCGTAATGTCATGGGCACTCAGGCTGATAAGCTTGGTGCCGTTGATATCCAGAAAGTCGAGGTGGAACTCAGCGGGGAAAACCCGGTCATTTCTGGTTTTCAGGGTGCTTTCCATTTTCATCGTTTCCCCGGCTGATGCTTCGTCCCATATTTCATGCCACTGATCAATGGTATTCTCCGCATCGATATCTGTAATTTCTAACTTGCCGGTCATTTCGGAAGCTTTGTATCCAAGCCGGCTGGCCATCGCCCGGTTGACATAGCGTAGGGTACAATCGGGGTTAATCCAGCACACCATAGCCTCGGAGCGCTCTAAAACAGCACCCGCAAGGTTTTTTTCCTCAGACAAATGCCGCACCACCGAAATACTACCCTGTAGCTTTCCAACTATATGGTCCTCTTCCACCGGATAGCCGTAAATACTGATTTCACGTCCCGGTTGCTGCTCTTCATAGACTAACTGTAGCTGCAGTTCAAAAGCAGAGCGGTTTTTCTGAGCAGCCTTGACTTTTTGGATGAGGATCGCCAATTGGGTGGAGGAAATCCGGTCTTTGAGTACAGATACAATATTTAACTGACGGGGCGGGGGGAGTTGGTCAGGTGCCAACTGTAGGATATCCGGAAAGTTATCCGTCATCTGGAAGTCCCCATTGATGATATTCCATTCCCAAATGGCAACTTCATAGTGCCTGAGGTGCCGGTAGGTAGGTGTTTCCAGGCTCTGAATAGAGCCCGCAGGAGGCACAAAACAACAAAGTAAGGGGGCAGAGTCACTTTTGAAAACGGTGCCTTGTATGCGGAAAAACTGAGTTTCGCCGGACTTGAGCCGCCATTCAACCAGCCAGGATTTACTTTTTTTCGTACCCGCAGATTCCCATCGCTGCAGGTAGCTGACCATGTTCAGTTCTTCTTCCAGGTCAAAAATCTGCAGTTGCGTGAGCGCTTCAGGAGGATAGCCCAGCATTCTACTTGCTACCAGATTCGCGTAACGGACATGCCCTTGTTTGTCAAATAGCATGACGGCATCATCGCCCCTGGCCATTACGAACTGGAACAATGCAGCAAAATCCACAGCATCTAAAGCTGGTTTGTTATTCATGTTGGCAAAACTGGAAAGTATATTTTGTTATTTTCTTTTAGACCATGTTGGGACTTTAGTAATTGGTCTGCAAATGTCCCTTTTTTGCTAATGCTTCGTTACAGAACCGGGCTTCATAGCGCTGCTATGATCCCGAACCTGCGCCTCGTCTAAGCAAAAAATGAATCATTTTCGACTAAAAGACCAAAATCCCAACATGGTCTTAATCCATCTAAGCATAAGAATGGTGGTGGGGGCGAGTATAACTTTTCATCCTGTAATGCCTCCCTTCACCTGTCCCGATAGGTTCTAAATATAGTTAAACCCTCACTAAATACAAACCCTGTTGATGGTTTTATTAAATAAAGTTAAATTGGTCTTATTTAGTAAGAAGGGGTTGGGTGGAATGATGTAAGTGTTTGTTTCGCAGTGATTTAGAGTTTGGTCTGATCTTTGAGCAACAAAACCTGAAGAGCAAACACTAACTGAGCGGTATAATCCGCATACCATTTAACAACAGAGCCGTAAATGAATGAGCGAAGCATGATGAATTTGCTGAAAAAGCAGGAGAAAAGAGCGCTCGAATGGCTATACGAAGCCTACAGCCCAATCGTCTATGGTACTGTACGGCGAATCGGAAAGGCCGATGAGGTGATTGAGGCGTTACTGGTAAAGACTTATGTTAATGCCTGGACCCGGGCTCTAACGATTGATGTTGCTAATGACCGCGCCCTGCCCTGGGTTTTCAATGTGCTTATTGACACGATTGTGGAGTATGCAGAGTCGGTTGATCCGGAACGGAAGGCTTCTGAAATCAGCGCCTTAAAGCTTGACCTGGAATCAGATGCTGACGATCATCAGCACCAATTGTCCCGCCTCGAGCGAGCCATAGAAAAGCATTTCATCGTGCATCAGGTTCCTGTCGAAGAAGTAGTACCTGATGATACCAAGCTGCAGCAATCTGTCATGGCACTGCGGGCCCGAATGAAAATTAATCAGGTCCTCATGCCCCGGTAAAAGAAGTGTTATGTTTCGAATAGCGGCGATTCAGCTACTATGAATAACCCGCACTGATGAGTCTTCCACTATTTTGTACGGGGAGGCTCTTTTTTGACTTGGTTGCAGGAAAAAAGAAAGGGAGCACATTTGCATGTACTCCCTTTTTTGTGGGCGGTGAGAGACTCGAACTCCCGACCCCCTCGGTGTAAACGAGGTGCTCTGAACCAACTGAGCTAACCGCCCTTTTCTTAGCTTTCGAAGCGCTTGTGCTTCGCTGTGCGTCAATCGCGAGTGCAAATATAGAGGCGAAAATGATATGGCGCAAGCTTTTTCAGGAAAAAAATTAAAGAAAAATAATCAGTAGTCGGTGAACGTTTCTCTTTCTTAGCCGGAAAACGCTTATTTTCAGGGCTTTGAAAACCTGCTGCTGCCATGAAAAAAATTTTAAAACGCCTGTTGATTATCCTGTCCGTTACTTTTCTGCTGCTCATTGGAGCCGTGGCGGTCATTGCGAACCTGTTTGAGGACCGCATCGGGCGGGCGCTTACCAAAACCATCAACAATCAACTGACTGCCGAGCTTACCGTTCAGGGCTTTGATATTACGCTGTTCCGAAGCTTCCCCAGCCTTTCTGCTAATCTAAAAGGTGTCCGGTTGGAAGATACTGCAGGGGCTCCATTGCTGGAAGTGGAGACGATCGGTTTCCGGTTTGGGCTGCTCAGCCTGTTCAAATCCAGCCTGGAGATCGGCTCAGTGGTGGTTGAGGACGGGCAACTGCGCATCCTGATCGATAAGCAGGGGAGGGGCAACTACGATATGCTCAAACCCGGAGAAGCGGAGGACGGTAGCTCAGGGGCTACCAATATCAACCTGACCTCGGCCGAGCTTAAGCAGGTCTCAATTTCATACATCGACCAAAGCCAAAATCAGCAGGTTGAAGGGACCGTTCAATCTGCTTTGTTTTCCGGGGCGTTTTCCAATACCGCTTTTGAACTGGAAAGCGAGGCGCAGATTCAATTTGAATTTGCAGACCTCGATGGCATCCGCTATCTCCCCGGAAAGGTGGTTGCCTATGACGTTGAGCTGGCTGTAGACCTGGAAGCGGGCACTTACGCCCTGCAGCGGGGCGCGCTGCAGGTGGAAGGCAATGCCTTTAAAGTGGATGGCACGGTAGAAAGCTGGGAAACGGGGACATATTTCGACCTCTACGCCACAGCAGAGGATGGCAACCTGGCGGGGGTCCTGGCCCTGTTGCCTGCTACCTACGCCAGTCAGTTGGAAGGCTTTAGCAGCAAGGGGCGGTTTGCCTTTGATGCGATTGTAAAAGGGCAGTACAACAAGCAACAGCAACCGGAGGTACGGGTGGAGTTCAGCCTCGAGGATGGCCGGTTGAGCCGTGACCTGCTGGAGCAGCCCTTGAAAGACGTAAGTTTGCAGGCGGTATTTACGAATGGGAAGTATCGGAATGCCAAATCCTCGGTCTTTCGGCTGGACCAGTTCAAAGGGTACTTCAACCGGGAGCTGATCGAAATGACAGCAGAGGTCAGCAATTTTGACGAACCTGATATCCGGTTTTTCCTGAATGGGGTGTTACCGCTGGAATCAGCCTACGGCCTGTTGGGCAAACCGGCCATCACCGGGGGCTCGGGAGAAGTAGAATTCCAGGACGTCCGCATCGAAGGGCGGTATAAAGATATGATCAACCCCAGCCGCATTGCCCGCGTGTCAGCGGAGGGCATGCTGGAATTTGATGATGCCGGGCTGGTCATCGGACAAGAGGCGTTATTACTGGACAGAGGTCGGCTGCAACTGGAAGGCAACCGCCTGAGTATTGAAGGGCTCCGCCTGGAAGGAGCCGGAAGCGATATCACCTTTGAGGGTACGGCGTTCAATCTGCTCCCGGTGCTCTTTGCGGATTCGCTAAACTCCAGCCGGGCGCAACTGGAGTTTGACGCGCGTTTGGCGGGCCGTAGCCTTGACCTTGACCGCCTGATGGGAGCCCTCACATTTTCGGCTGGGGCGGAAGCAGAGGCCTCCGCCACTCAAGAGGACATATCAACAGAGGCGAAGGAGCCTCAGGCACTGTTCCTGGATTTTCTGAACGGTACCTTTGACGCTAATATCGAGGACCTGAATTACCACAAAATAGAAGGCGAAGACTTTCAGGGCAAGCTGGCTTTCCGCGCGGGTACTATGAATGTACTGGGTGAAATTAAGGCCTTTGGCGGGCAGATAAGCCTGGATGGGGAAGTCAACTTTGAGGCTGCTCCGGTCATGGAGGCGCGTATGGTCTGCCAAAACCTGGAGGTCAGCACTTTATTCGAGCAGGCGGGTAATTTTGGGCAGGAAGTGTTCACCCACCGCCATCTAAAAGGGCAGCTGGACACCAAAGTCGCCATTTACGCCTACTGGGATGAAGAGGGCAACTTCCTAATGGACCGGCTGCGTGTATTAGCTGGTATTGGTATTTCCGATGGCACGTTGCAAGGCTTTGAAATGCTGCAGGACTTTTCCGACTTCGTCCACATCCGGGACCTCCGGGAAATCAATTTTGTGGATATGCAGAATTTTCTGGAGATCAGAAACCGCCGCCTTTACCTGCCCGTAATGTTCATCCGGAGCAATGCACTCAACCTGACCATCAGCGGAGAGCACTCCTTCGATAACGAAATCGCCTACTACCTCAAAGTGAATGCAGGACAGGTGCTGACCGACCGGTTCCGAAAGCATGACCCGAGCCTGAAGCCCAAGCCGGCCCGGCAATCGGGCTTTTTTAACCTCTATTACGCTATGCTCGGCACGTTGGAGGACTACAACATCACAGCCGCTAAGCAGCGGGTAAAGGAAGACTTTGAGCGGAGTGAATTTCGCAAGCGGGAAATCCAGCGCGCGCTGGAGCAGGAGTTTGGCATTGTTGAACTGATCGAAGAGCCGGAAAACTGGAAAGACATCCCGGAATTCGACCACGATACCTACGATCCGCAGGAAGAAGAATACCTCGACTTTGAGGTGGGCGGGCGGTAATTTCGACTATCGTACATTACCTTTGCCCTTATGAGCAATAAAACCTTGCATACGCAGATGATCCGCGAAGAGGCACAGCGCCTGGGCTTTGCCTTTGTGGGGTTTGCCAAAGCCACCCGTCTCGACGAGGAGGCTCGTCGGCTGGAGGACTGGCTCAACAAGGGCATGCATGGTGAAATGGGCTATCTGGAAAACCACTTTGAAAAGCGGGTAGACCCCCGGAAGCTCGTGCCGGGGGCTAAAACGGTGGTTACACTGATGTACAACCACTACACTGACCGCCGCCCCAAAGATCCGGATGCCCCGAAGATTTCGAAGTACGCTTACGGCAAAGACTATCACTTCGTCCTCAAGCACAAGCTCAAAGACCTGATGAAGTACATTCAGGCCGAAATTGGTGAGGTGAACGGCCGGGTTTTTGTCGATTCCGCCCCCGTGCTGGAGCGCGACTGGGCGAAGCGTACCGGCATAGGCTGGGTAGGCAAAAATACCCTGCTGATCCACCCTAAGGCCGGCTCCTACTTCTTTCTGGCAGAGTTGATCATTGATTTAGACCTGGTTTATGACCACCCCATAAAAGATTATTGTGGTACCTGTACCCGCTGTATTGATGCCTGCCCTACCGATGCGATCAGCCCCGGGGGATATGTTGTGGACGGTAGCAAATGCATTTCTTACTTCACCATTGAACTGAAAGGCGCCATACCGGAAGCTTACCGTGGCCACTTTGAGAACTGGATGTTCGGTTGCGACATCTGTCAGGAGGTCTGTCCCTGGAACCGATTTAGCAAGCCCCATCAGGAACCCGAATTCGAGCCCCATCCCAATTTGCTGGACCTTTCCGCCCGCGATTGGGAAGAACTGACCGAAGAGGTCTTCCGCGAGCTTTTCCGCAAATCAGCGGTAAAGCGGACGAAGTACCAAGGGCTGAAGCGCAACATCAATTTTTTGAAGCCCTTATCTGAAAAAACGGACCATGAGGTATAAAGCGTTAGTCTGTATGCTATGGTTGCTATGGGGATGCGGCCCGGTGGCGGAAGCGCCTGAAGATCAAAGACAGACCCGGCAACAGCAACAATTTCCTGTAGTAGCTAATCCGATAGAAACTGAAATCATGCCACCAAAGCCACACCAAGGCTGGATCGCCTGTGGAGGGCGCTGGACGGCAGGGGAGGGGGCAGGCATTGGAGCCGGTTTTGCGGATCAGCTGGAAGCTGCCGTGGTTAATGCGGGTATTACCGGTGAGCCACTCCCGGGGCTGCTGCAGCGCCTCCCTCAACTTTTGGACCGTAAACCCGATGGCCTGATCTTGGAAGTTGGACAGGAAGATGAAGCGCTAAACGCACCTCCAAAGGCCTTTCAAAAACACTTAAATACCCTGGGCACAAAACTCAGTGAATACCCCGGCCTTAAGCTAATCGTTCTCGTTTCTGCTCAGGATGCTTCCTACCGGGAACCAATCGCGGCATTTGCCGAAAAACAAGGCGCACAACTACTCTCCGGTGATGCTTTTGCATCACCTCCCACTGCAGTTCAACATGATGCCCTGGCTGAGCAAGTCCGTCAAATGTTGTATTAAGACAGGCTTTTCGGCGGTTTTGTAAAGGAATTGGCATTTTGCTCAGTTCTTAGAAGGGGATGTTAATTGATTGTGAACTTCTGCCAAGCGTACTCGTTGAAGAACCCGAAATGATGATAATTCTCCAATCAATTAAAAAAGCAAACATGAAAAAATTGAATCTTTGGCTATTAGCCATTTTCGCCATTTCTGCGCTAACATTTACAGCTTGTGACGATGACGATGATACGGATCCGATGCCGGAGCCCACTACAATCGTTTCCTTCGCGCAAGATAGCGACGATTACACCATCCTGGCAGAAGCGGTAGTTGCAGCTGGTCTTGACGGCGTACTGTCAGGCACTGGTCCATTCACCGTATTTGCACCAGACAACGCTGCCTTCCAGGCATTGCTCGACAGCAATCCGGACTGGAATACGCTCGACGATATCCCGGAAGCAACCCTGACAGCAGTACTGACCAACCATGTACTCGGAGGAGAAGTAACTTCTTCTGACCTGATGGCAGGATATTACTCTACGCTTAGCGCTACCGGCTTCGGTGATGCAACCACCAGCCTGTATGTCAACCTCGATAACGGTGTTGTCCTGAATGGCGGTCCCGAGGTAGTTGTGCCAGACGTGGATGTGGACAATGGCGTGATTCACGGTGTAGATGCAGTCATTTTGCCACCTACTGTGGTTGACTTCGCAACATCTAACCCAGCGCTGTCTTCATTGGTGGCGGCACTCACCCGTTCAGACCTTAGCACCGATTTTGTAGGCGCATTGAGTGGTGACGGTCCATTCACCGTATTTGCACCAAGTAATGCGGCATTTCAGGCGCTGCTCGATAGCAATGATGATTGGAATACACTTAACGACATCCCCGTAGGTACGCTTGAGGCGGTACTTTCTTACCATGTCAGCAGTGGCGTGAATGCACGCTCTTCAGATCTTTCTGACGGAATGATGGTAAGCACGCTGGCGGAAGGCGCAACACTTGAGGTGGATCTTTCTAACCCGGATGCTCCTCAGATCGTAGGCGGCAACAGCACCGCAACCGTTGAGCTGGCCGATATTCAGGGAGCCAATGGTGTGGTACACGTTATTGATACTGTACTGCTGCCCTAAATTTTTCCCTGAAATGGGTTAGATAAAAAGAGCGCCATCTGGTAACAGTCCGGATGGCGCTCTTCGTATTGCGGGCCTGGTGTTTAGTCGAATGCGCGCTCCTGGTCCAGTTGCTGAAACTTTGCCCAGGCACGGTCGGCAATTTCCCGGGTAAGTTTTTCGATATAGTAGCTGCCCGCTCCAGGGTCAATGACCCGGTCGAGGTGGCTTTCCATTTTGAGCAGGTGTTGCAGGTTGCGGGCTACCCGGCGGCTAAAGGGCGTATCCGGCTCTTTCCGTGCCCGGTTGGAGGGCAAAACGTACAACCGGTCCACGCCCCCGATAACGGCAGACATCGCCTGCGTACTGGCGCGGATCATATTGGAATTCGGGTTCTCGTCCTGTGATTCCTGAGCGAAGTGGGCCACCACAAAAGGCTGTTTCCCTTTCACGCCATAGCCCTTCAATATGTTGCTCCAAAGCAGGCGCAGTGCTCTGAATTTCGCGATTTCCACAAAGTAACTTTTGCTGACAGCGATACCAAACTGCACATGCTGGTTGATAATTTCTGCATTCAGTCCCGTTTCGGTTAGCCGGGCCAGGTACTCTGCACCTTTAGCCATGGTAAGAGCCAATTCCTCGACGACCTGTTCGGGGCCGCTGTGGAAGGTTTTGGCATTGACCTGTAGTGGGCGTACGTTGGGCCATTGGTCAGCGCAGGATTGAATGAACGCGGACAGTGTATCAACAGGAGGCTCAGCAAAATCAAGAATGGGGTCAAAGTCAATGGTAAAATTGGCCTGTGCACCAGTAACGCCTTTCTCCTGATACCAGCCCTGTAAGAGCTCCATTAACCGGGCAGGCTGTTTTTCAGAATAGTGCTCGCTGAAGTTCAGCGTCACCATTTCCGGTGCCACACCATCAAGAAGCTGGTGGAGGCGGGTACGGTCTAAAGGCTGGAACAGCCGAAAGAGTGGAGCCTGTACGCCCCCTTTCAGTCCTTCGAGCAGGGCGGTATTCGCCTGTTTTGCATCTTTGTAAACGTTAATGTATTCCCCGATTTCCCAGTCATTGCCCCGCCTGCCAGCGAGGAGGGGAGCCGTTGTTTGATGATCAATGTCTTCCGGGTGGTAGAACGGGGCGACTGTGATGTCTTCGCCAAGGTGCCACATTAAGTCTTCAAGCGGTTTGCCTTTCAGGTCTTTCTCCACTTTGGCAACCCAGGTGGCCTTGTCTACAGCAGGAAATTCTTCAAGTAGGTTTTTCATAAGTGGCGTTTTTACTCCCTGCCAATTTAAAATAAAAAAAGCAGAGAGCCGTTGCTCTCTGCCATCAAAGTGTCCTGTAATAAGAAACCCTTTACAAACCTACAAGCAGGAAGCTTCGCCGCCTGCTTACAGATCCTAAGGATACAGGGCATTCAGGGGGTCGCGCAGCCAGTCTGTTACCGGATGCATGATTTTTGTCAGGGTGTGGGCGTCGGGCGCAATATTGTCAAAATCTGGCTGGGGTACGCCCTCTGTCTGATACGGTTTTGGGATAGGTACTCCCCAGTTGGGGCAGCCTCCGGCCACTTTGAGTGTTTGGGTAGCATGGTGTACATTCTGCCCGCAAAGGTCCCGCACGCTCCACTTGCGATAGATGATGCAAAAGCCGTTTTCATATAGTGTTTCATCCTCCCAGGTGGCCATAAAGCTGCAGGATACTTCGCCCAGGCTTATTTGGTCGTGTGTAGTGGACGGGTCCCCGTCCGTATCTACTACAGGGAAACCGGTATACGCAGGATCTGAAGTTGCCGGGTTGTCCAGTATTGGCGCTTCAAAGCCATCAAATGATTCGGGGAAGATAATGTTATTGATCCCCGGTTTTTCAACGCTGATCAGTTGGCGGAAGGTACAGACTGTGGCTTCATGGTCTGTAGCTTTCCACAAACGCTCCACTACGCCCACTGCATTGCTAAGAAACTCAAAGTTAGAGAGCCTGATCTCAATGCCTTTTTCCCGGGCTTCGGCGACAAGCCTCAGCGTGTCCCCGGTGTTGAGAAAGGAAGAAAAAAATGTGTTGAAAGGCTGTTCCGGGCACGTGGCCTGCACAGCTTCACTATTGATAAACACTTTAAAAGTGTGGTCTGAAAAAGAGGAGCCCCCAACGTAACTCCAATCAAATCTGACAAATCCATCAGCCGGAATGGCGAGCTCGTAAGCTGCCTGGCTTCCGGGCGTCGGAAGAATTGAAGCACTATTAGCCCCTTCAACTAATACTGAATTGGGAGCTCCGGTGACATCTACCTCACCGTCACCATCTCTTGTGGCATGGGACCAGTTGGCCCATGCGAAATAGCCTTGCCAGCCCTGGCTTTGACAGCTCAGGTTGAAATGCTGGTCTTCAAAAGTGTAGGAAATGGATGCTGATGATGAATGGGATAAAACCGGTGGTAGTACCTGCCAGGAATCCTGACAGAACACAGTACCGTGCGTGCCTGCAAAGACAAGCGGTTGGGGGGAGGTGGGTGCTGCCTCATTCTGGGCACATAGCCCAATTGGCAACAACCAAAAATAGGGAAGTATTTTTTTAAGTTTTGGGATTACTACTTGCATGTCGTACACTTTCTGCTACTCAGCCATGCGTATGGCTAAACGATTTTCAGGGTTGATTAGGAATCAACTGAAATTTAGTACTCAGAAAACCTTACTGAAAAATTAGCGGAAAGGAGAGTGGGTGGAACACGCAACGTGTCAAAACCAGGACATACCTGCTTTATCATGGAATTATGTAGTTTAAGGGATAATTAAATTTGAAAGAGGTTCCTTATACACAGGCTTGTCTAAGTACGGTGCCTACTTTCATTGGTACAAATATAGGATTTACTGCTATTTATTCCATACCGGATAACCGGTATTTATCAGATTTATATTTTTATTATTTGTATAAGGTTGTTTCATAGGGGAGTAGGAGCGCCGCCCTGACAGGTGACAGGGCGGCGCAGGACTTTATGCTTCTGCTCTTGGGCGGTTCATTACTTTTTCCTGATGGTTAATGGATTCCTGGTGGACGGCTTTGAGGTAAACGGTAACGAACTCTTCGCTTAGCCCCTTAAGCTTGCCTTTGGTGACGGCCCGCTCCAGTATTTCGTTCCAGCGGCTGCTTTGGAGGATGGCGATATTATTACGTTGCTTATACTCGCCAATGCGTTCTGCCAGGCGCATACGGTTGCTGAGCAGGTTGAGCATTTCCTCGTCCAGTTCGTCAATCTCATGGCGCAGGTGCTCCAGGTTTTCGAGGAACTCCATATCATCAGTAGTAGGCTGACGGAAAATGAGCTGCTCTTTCATTTCCAGGAACTGTGCCGGAGTGATTTGCTGTGCGGCATCGCTCCAGGCGTTATCCGGATCCGGGTGCACTTCGGTCATATAGCCATCAAAATTGAGGTCGAGGGCCTTCTGCGCTACCGTTTGGAGGATATCCCGGCGGCCGCAGATGTGGCTGTTGTCACAAATGATCGGCAAGTCAGGGAATTCCCGCTTCAGGTCGATGGCTAGCTGCCAGCGCGGCACATTGCGGTATTTGGTCTCTCCGTGGTAGCTAAAGCCCCGGTGGATGACCCCAATGCGGGTAATGCCGGCTTTGTAGATGCGCTCTATCGCGCCAACCCATAGCTTGAAATCCGGGTTGATGGGATTCTTGATCAGCACGGGGATGTCCACACCTTTCAAGGCATCGGCCACTTCCTGTACAGAAAATGGATTCACGGTCGTGCGGGCACCGAGCCAAAGCACATCAATCTGATGCTTGAGGGCTTCGAAGACGTGCTGTGTGTTAGCGACCTCGGTAGTCACTTTAAGCCCGGTCTCTTCCTTGACCTTGCGCAGCCAGCCCAGGCCTTCGGTACCGATGCCTTCAAAGGCGCCGGGGCGGGTGCGGGGCTTCCAGATACCGGAGCGGAATAAATCTACGCCTTGGCCTGCCAGGGCACGGGCGGTGGTTAGTACCTGTTCTTCGGTTTCGGCGCTGCACGGGCCGGCAATAATAAGTGGCTTGTTAGCCGGTTTCTCTTCTAGCAGAGGTTGGAAAGTCATATCCATGGTTACGTGAATTTTCAAAGGTTATCGTAAAATGCGTTTGATATCATTGGCTTGTGCAATGAGTTGGTAAAAAGTGTCAAAGTCTTTCTTGATGAGCAGCGACCGAAAACGGGCCAGCTGATTGATGTGCTCATCCAGTACATCCAGCACGTGATCCCGGTTTTGCCGGAAAATGGGTATCCACATATTTGGAGAACTCTTGGCCAGCCGCACCGTCGAACTAAAACCACCGCTGGCCAACTCGAAAATTCGCCCTTCGTCCCGTTCCTTCTCCAGTACGGTCAGCGCCAGTGCAAAGGAACTGATGTGTGAAATGTGGGACACATAGGCAGAATGCAAATCATGTGCCTCCCGGTCGAGCTCTACGATGGTCATCGGAATGCTTTCGTACATCTTTCGTACTAATTTCACGGCTTCCGGGGCGCTGCAGTCGGCATCAATCAATACAGCGCACTTATGGTCGAAGAGGTTAGGGATAGCCGCCTCCGGACCGGAAAACTCGGTGCCGGCCATAGGGTGTGTGGCGACATAGCGGCTACGCCTTGGGTGCTGATCTACCGTGTTGAGCAGCTCTGCTTTGGTAGAACCCACATCAATCACCACTTGATCCTCAACCAGGTCAAGAACTTGCGGCAGCAGCGTTAGCATGGCATCAACCGGCGTAGCGAGAATGATGAGATCCGCTTTCTTTACACCCTCTTCAAGTGGCAGGTCTTCATCAATTAGCCGTCGCCTTATCGCCTTGTCCAGGTTTTCCTGACTGGCATCAATACCGATGATGTGACCGGCAAAACCATTCTCCTTTAAGGTAATGGCCAGCGATCCGCCGATGAGTCCGATACCGATAATTGCAACTGTCATATTAAATTTAAAATGTAAATCTGTGAGAATGTAAAATGTAAAAGTCGCTTACTTAGTGGCTCCTTAGGCTTAAAGAAACTTCTTTTTAAAGGAGTAAACCAAATTTGGATCAGTCTTGCTAACCCTGAGCCTTCTTTATACTAGCTGTGAAAATGGCAACCAGTTGACCACACTCGTTTAGAACGGGTTCAACAACAGCGCTTTCCAGGAGTGGCTTTGCCTTGATGATTTTAAGGCAAACTTGGGATTCTCTAAGTTCTTTCAAAGCAATCCTCATTTTACCTTTTTACCCTCCGCATCGCTTCTTCATAAAGTGCGCCGTCACTGCAAAGCGAAATCCGCAGGTACCGGTCGCCCTGAGAGCCGAAGATGCCGCCCGGGGTGATGAAGACGTTGTGTTTGTAAAGTACCTCGTCTGCCAGTTCATAAGCATCGGTATACTGATCCGGGATTTTAGCCCAGACGAACATGCCCACCTGTTTCGGGTCGTATTTGCAGTCCAGCGCATCAAAGAGTTGAAAAACGGTCTCCCGCCTTTCAGCATACACGCCATTTAGGCGCTCATACCAGGCCTCAGGGCTTTTCAGGGCCTGAACTGCAGCCAACTGCACCGGCTTGAACATACCAGAGTCCATATTGCTCTTGAAGCGCAGCACCACCTTAAGGTAATCCCCCCGCCCGGCCAACATGCCGATGCGCCAGCCTGCCATATTGTGCCCTTTGCTGAGGCTGTTAAGCTCCACCGCTACGTCCTTTGCCCCCGGAATGCTCAGAATACTGTGCTGCTGCTCATTGAGGATGAAAGAGTAGGGGTTGTCATTGACAATGAGGATGCGGTGGCGTTGGGCAAAGGCCACGATACTTTCCAGAAAAGACAAATCTGCGGCTGTTCCCGTTGGCATATTCGGGTAATTGAGCCACATGATTTTCACCCGGCTCAGATCGGTACTTTCCAGCGCTTCCATGTTCGGCAGCCAGTTGCGTTCCGGCTCCAGCTTGTATTCCCGGATGGTGGCTCCGGTCAGATTGGAGACGGCCCGGTAGGCCGGATAGCCGGGGTTGGGCACAAGCACTTCATCTCCACTTTCGAGAAACGCCATAGCGATGTGCATCAGGCCTTCTTTGGAGCCCATAAGCGGCAGGATTTCCCCTTCGGGGTCAATGCTGGCGCTAAACCACTTTTCATACCATTCGGCGAAAGCTGCCCGCAACTCGGGGATGCCCATATAGCTTTGGTAGCCGTGGACGTCATTATGAAGAACGGCATGAGTGAGCGTGTCGATCACCTCCTGGCTGGGCGGTAAATCGGGGCTGCCAATGCCCAGATTGAGGACAGGCTTGCCCTCGGCGCGCATTTGCGCAATCTCCCGGAGCTTGGTCGAGAAGTAGTACTCCTTGACTTCCCCCAGGCGGCTGGCAGGCTGTATGATCATGTCGGATTGGGCTACTGATTTGGTCATTGCAAAATGAGATTCTGGTAAAGGTTTTTTTAGAGGAATACTTTAGTACTCGTAATGCTCCCCGCAGGCATAAACGCCGTGCACCTGCAGGTTGCGGGTCAGTGGCCGGATCGCATCCAGGGCTTGTTCGTGCCCCACTTTGCCCTGCACCACGAAGTCGACGTAAAACTGATACTCCCAGGGATGCCCGATGATGGGGGCCGACTGTATTTTGGTCAGGTTAACGTTGTAGGCGGCCATCACAGCCAGGGCCTTGTATAGGCTCCCCACTTCATGATCGGTCGCGAAAGAGATGGATACTTTTTCCAGAGCGGCATCCAGCTTAGGCGTGCCTTTCTCCAGCACCAAAAAGCGGGTGTGGTTCTTTTTATTGGTTTCAATGCCCGGCGCGATAATATCAAGCCTGTATATTTCAGCGGCGAGGGTACTGGCAATGGCACCAATGTGCGACCAGCCATTTTCACTGATCTCCCGGGCACTGAGGGCGGTGTCTACGGTCTCCACTAACCTGATATTCGGGTACTGGGTAAAAAACTCCCGGCACTGCGCGATGGCCATGGGATGAGAATGCACTTCCCGCAGATCCTCTATACGTACTCCGGGTAACACCATCAGGTTCTGCTTAATGCGCAGGAAGACCTCTCCGGTAATATGCAAGCCCGACTGCTGCAGCAGGGTGTAGTTGCGCATAATGCTTCCTGCCAGGGTGTTCTCGATAGCCATCAGGCCGATATCGGCTTCTTCCTGCGCTTCCACCATGCCCACCAGGTCTTCAAAGGTATGCGCGGGTACAATCTCCAGAGGCTGGTTTTGAAAGCAATGACGGGCAGCTACTTCGTGAAAAGCGCCCGCGTAGCCCTGAATACTGACCCGCAGTGGGGTGGAGGTGGTGTTGCCGGCAGCATAGCCGGCCTGTGTCTTGGTCATGGTTTATGAATTGTTATACCAATAAAAAAGCCCCGCTTTCGGGCGGGGCTTTCGTTTCGTTCTTATGCTTATGCACATGCACTCAACGGCAGCCCCTTTGGTGGATAGCCAAAAAAGAAAAAGTAAAAAAAGTAATACGCCGCTTTGGGACTGTACATGTGGTTTTGATTTGGTTATTCCCGAAAAAAAAGAAGCCCTGATTGTACAGGGCTCCTAAGTATCTTTTCGCAATCCGCAAAATTTAGCAGCCCCTATGCCCCGGCATAAAAGTAAAAGCTAAAAAAGTAGTTGCGGTAATTACGTTCCATTGCTTGTTATTACGATACAAACCTAGGGATTAATTCGGCATTCCGCAAAGTGAAATGCGAATTTTTTTAAATTTTGTTGGGCTTATTGCATTTTTACTGGACTAACAATTGTTCGTTTGCGGGTTTTGTAAAATAACCCCTCTTTTTTTGAAGAGACATGAACAAACAATTGTTCGTCTGCTAAGTATTGTTGTGCCAACGGGATTTACTGCCCTTTGAAAACGGGTTTGCGCTTTTCCAGAAAGGCCTGCACCCCTTCTCCGTAGTCCTCGGTCTGCCCGGCCGTGGACTGTAGCTGATCCTCTATAGCCAGCTGACGTTCCAGGTCGTTATCGAGGGCATAATTGAGGGCACGCTTGGTCAGGCCGAGGCCTATGGTCGGCATTTGGGATAACTTTTCGGCAATTGCCCAGCTCTTTTCTTCGAATTCCTCGTCCGGGAAGAAGTTGTAAATCATACCGATGCGCTCGGCTTCCACGGCGGGTACTTTGTCGCCCAGCATCATCAGGGCGGCGGCTTTTTGATAGCCAATCAGGCGGGGCAGGGTATAAGTCCCCCCGCTGTCCGGGATGAGCCCGATTTTGCTGAACGCCTGAATAAAACTCGCTGACTCTGCGGCTACGACAATATCACACGCCAGCGCAATATTGGCACCTGCCCCGGCTGCCACGCCATTGACGGCGGCAACAATTGGCTTTTCAAGAGCCCGTAGCCGGATCACGATAGGATTGTAATGCTCCGTAAGAATGGTCGTAAGTTCCGGGCCATCTTCGGCAACGATTTCGCCAAGGTCCTGACCGGCACTAAACGCTTTGCCTGCACCTATGAGGTAAATGGCACGGATGGATTCGTCTGTTTTGCATTCGTCCAGCACGCCCTGCAGAGCCAGCGCCATCTCACGGTTAAAGCTATTGTATTTGTCGGGGCGGTTGAGGGTAATGTGCGCTACGGCACCTCGTTTCTCGAATAGAATGGTGTCCATTGGGTTGGTTTTTCGGTAAAGGTAAAAGGTTTTTTTAATGGCATTTAAAGTAGTCGAACGGTTCCCGGCAATCCAGGCAGCGGTAGAGCGACTTACAGGCGGTAGACCCGAATTGGCTCACCAGCTCCGTATTTACGGAACCGCACTGCGGGCATTCCACTTTGGGCTGTTCGGCAAAGAGGGTGCCTTTGTCTGCGGTGCCGTCCACGGGTGGCGCGATGCCGTACGCTTTCAGCTTTCGGCGGCCGGCTTCGGTCATCCAGTCGGTGGTCCAGGCGGGGTGCAGCACAGTAGTGACGGTGACGTTGTCGTAGCCATGCTCCTGCAAGACCGCGCGGATGTTGATCTCGATGGTATTCATAGCCGGGCAGCCGGAGTAGGTCGGGGTGATAATCACTTCCACGCCGCCATCCTCCTTAAGCTTCACATCGCGGATAATACCCAGATCAGTGACGGTCAGTACCGGTATTTCCGGGTCGGTTACTGCTTCCAGGACGGCCCAGATGTCATCAGTTGTGGTTGCTGTGGTCATAATGGTTAGGACTTTGAAATACTATACGCAATACGAAGTGGTTTGCGACATCGGAGCAAGCCACTTCTCAGCGTAAATGCTGACATTGAGTAGGTTTGCTGTGGCAAACCGCTTAATCGTCAGTATAACGTTTGTTCGTACCCCTTGGTTGACGGCAGTCCTTATTGCCGTCGTTCCTGCCGCTTCTCCTGATTGAGCCGGTAGTTGAAGGCGAGGATAACACTTTGCGTGCGCCGCCATTGGAAGACCGATTCTTCTTCGTAGTTGGGAAGATCGACTTCAGAGCGCCGCTGACGGGTATTGAAGAGGTCGCGCCCGGAAAGTGTGATGGTGCCCCGGTTGTCCAGGACATCCAGGGAAGCAGCGATATCGAGCATGTAAATGGATAAACGCCGCCCCTGTGGCGTACGCTGTGGTGCCGTATAGTCGAAGGAAACCTGCACCTGCCAGCGGTCGGTGGGTTTGACCTTGGAGTTGATCTGCCCGCTCATCGTGTAGGTGTCTGCGCTGTAGTCGGTACCTTCAAAGCTGCCCTCAATGATAGCCCGGAAGAGGTTCACGTCACCGGTAATGTCCCACCATTCGGTAGGTTGCACGCTGAGGTTGAGCTCTAGCCCGAAGGCATCGCGCACAGCCAGGTTGACGGGGTAAATGATTGCCGTTCCGTCGTCTGCAGGGAGCGTCAGGCGTTCAATCACACCTGTGGTCCGGCGGTAGTAAAGGCTCGTCAAAAAAGTGCCATTCTTCAGGTAGCGCAGGTAACCGGCTTCAAAGGAATTGGTGAATTCCGGGCGCAGGTTGGGGTTGCCAATGTTATTGTTGCGTGGGTTGTTGTAATTGGAGAAGGGAAGGAGGCGCCGGAAATAAGGGCGGCTCAACCGGCGGCTGTAGCTGGCCTGCAACTGATCCTTCTCGGTAACGGAATAAGACAGGGAGGCACTCGGAAAAAAGCTCAGGTAGTCCTGATCGTTGGATTCGCCGGAGCGGAGCAGGGCAGCGGTGATGTCAGAAAGTTCCGCCCGCAGCCCCACCTGCACGCTGTAGGGCCCAAATTCATGCCCGCCGATGGCATAGGCAGCGTAGATATCCTCGGTGTATTCCAGCTCGTCATTGAAGTCGGGCAGGGGCGTGTAGACCCCATCTGCTCCTTCTTCTTCCACAAAGAAATCGTTATTGACGGTACGGAAAGCCGCCCGCAGCCCGCCTTCGACTTTAGTGCTTTCGCTAATAGGGTAGATGTAATCGGTCTGCAGCAGCATGTTGATTTCGTCCTCCGTATTGCTGGAACGCTGCAAGAGTGGCATAGTCGATTCTTCATCGGTCTGCCGGTAGTCGGCCAGCTCGGTGTCATCGTCGAGGATGTACTTGAAATTAAAGGTCCATTTCTGATCAGGGTTGTCGTACTGCCGTTCGTAGTTGAGGGTCGCTTCCAGGTTGTGCTCTTCCTCCACTTCGTCGGTACGGCGGACCGTGGTGTTGAGTAGATTACCCGCCGGGTCAAAGTCGCGGAAGGTGACGGTAGCCCGGTTGTCGTCTTCTCCCGTGCGGTAGAGCAGGGCCGCAGTGAGGGTATTGCGCTCATTGAAGTTGTAATCGGTGCCCATCTGCAGATAGCCGCCGAGCCCGCCCCGGTTTTGGCTGGTTTCGCTGGTGAAGAAGTTAGTCAGTTCGCCATTTTCAAAAAAGCGCTGCGTCGCATTGCCGCCGCCCGGTGCCCGCCGGTAATCCAGCCCGAAGTTGGAGAAAAAGTTGAACGCCCGCCTGCGGTAGTTGAGGTTGTAGGAGGCGCCGTAATTGGCAGGCTGCCCTGCTGTGAGGCCAAAGGAGCCGTTGAAGCCTTTTTTCTCCTCCTTTTTGAGGATGATGTTAATGATACCGGCTTCCCCTTCAGCTTCGTACCGGGCGGAAGGGTTGGTGATCACTTCCACCCGCTCGATCATGTCGCCCTGCATGCGCTGCAAAGCCTCAGTATCGCCTGCACTCAGCAAGCCGGAAGGTTGACCATTGATGAGGATGCGCACCCCCTGACTCCCCCTCAGGCTGACGTTGCCTTCCGGGTCCACACTTACGGATGGAACGTTGTCGAGGATATCGGCAGCATTATTGCCGGCATTGGTCAGGTCTTTGCCTACATTAAAGACCCGCTTGTCGAGCTTGAATTCCATTTGGCTGCGCTCGGCCCTGACCTCCACTTCCTGCAGGGCAATGGCATCGGTGGACATTTCTACGTCGCCCAGCCTGAGCGTGTCCTGTCCCGCTTGCACTTCAACCGGGCTCAGATAGCGGTCCTCATAGCCCACGTATTGAAACAGGGCGTAGTAATTGCCGGGTTGGGCTTCCAGCAAAAAGCGGCCATCCGTTTCCGTAAGAGCATTGGTCACCATATTGCTATCTGGCAAGGCATACAGGCCCACGGTGGCAAAGGGCAGGCTCTTTTCGGTACCAGCTTCCTTTAGCTGTCCGGTTAGGGGAATAGCAGATTGGGCGAGGGCAAAATAGGGGATGCTTAGCAGAATAAGGAAAAAGGTGTAGCGTATGCAGGGCATTTCATCTCGGTGTTAATTCAATGGTGTAACGTTGAAATGCCGGAAATGATTAAAACAATCCCTATAAAGCCTTAACCAGGTTGAGCGACTTCATAATCGTCAGGTAAGAACGGGCAAACCGGGGGAGGCTGCTGAAGTCCAGGGAGCCGGTGGGGAAGGAGAAGTTGGGAAAGCTGCCCTTGTTCTCATCCACAATTTTGCTAATAGCCCGGCGGATGGCACGCTTGTCGGGCTGTTGGGTGCTATCGTCCAGGTACTTTACGGTGAAGCCGAGGTCGCCGAAGTAGGCCGGCTCGGTAATCTGATAATACAGGTGGAAAAGGTCGCGGTCGGGCTTGGGCACGGCGTAGTTGAACAGGCAGAAGCCAACGATGTAGCCGGGAATGGCCATCGCCATGCGCTCGTGCCCGTTTTCCAGGTACCAGTCCATGTGGTACAGTTCTCCGTTGATGATGGAGACCACGCGGTCGTGGTTGACGGTATGCGTGATGCCGAAAGTGCTGCAGCCCCGGTACATTTCCCGGTAGAAATCCTCGGCCGGGCGCTCTGCCAGTGCCTTAAGCCCCTTGCAGAGGTCTTCGTTTTTGCCAGCGGTATTTTTTCCGTCGTTTTCGTAGTATTTCCGGTGAAGCTGCTCCAGGGTTTCCATCATAAAGCCCTCGGGCTTGATCAGGTAGTCGAGGCGGAAAATGAGGTCGAGGAGGAGGTAGCCGTAGCTGCTTGCGTAGCGTTTGCAATCTAGCGCCCCGTGCTCCACTTCCTGCATCACTCCGCCGATGGTTTGCTTGATGTAGCGGTACTTTGCTTCTTTTTCCTCCTGTGGCAGTTCTTTCAGGTGGGTGATTTCCACCGGTTGCAGGTTCCGGAATTCTTCGATCAGAAGGTCGTCCTGCTTGTCGGCTTTGATGGCGGCTTCGCGCAGGGCGTAGTAGAGTTTGTAAGGCGAGCCGTCGAGGGTGTAGGTGTCGAAAACGATGACGATATTGCCTTCCGGGTCGAGGGTGAAACGGCAGTACTTCAGGTCGAAGTTTTGCTCAAGCAGGCGGCGCAGTACGCCTATGTTGAAGGACTCGGTTTTAACGACCGGCGCCTGCACCCGGATTTTGTGGGGCGTGGCTTTACCCGTCAGCTTTTTAGACCCCTGATACAGCTCAAATTCCAGCCCACCCGGTACTTCCTTCCAGTGCACGTTGTCCTCCTCGTCATCCCGGAGGTAGAGGAGAAAATGCTTGTAGCTTTCCAGGAACTGTTCATCTTCAAAGAGATCCTGCGCGCGGTCCCAGGCGTCATAACGGGAGGGCGCCTTATAGGAATCCGTATACCGGCCGAAGCGAATGGACGGTTGTTCCGTATGTTGTACAGCATTCCTGAAAAGGCGGTCGAGTAATCCCATATTGAAACCTGAAAATTAAGGAGCCCGGGCTTTCCGGGTGAATATCTTTAAATTGCGCCTGATTTCGAAGCGGAAAATACTACTTTTAAATCATTACCACTAAACAGATGCCCAAAAAGCACCCTCAATCGCAACCACTAAGGCTCAAAGTGCCGTTGCCGGATCCTTTTCCGGCTTTTGGGTACTCTACGCCTGCTGTGGGATTGGGGTCCTGTTTTGTCGAAGCAGTAGGTGCCCGCCTGCAGCGCCTCAAGCTTCCCGTTGCCCTCAACCCTATGGGCATTCAGTATAACCCGCTGGCCCTCAGCCGGACATTGCAGTATGGGCTCGGAGAAGTAGCCTTTGCTGAAGACGATTTGATTGAAAGTCAGGGTATCTGGCAGCATTTCGATTTTCACGGGGTGCTGGGTCATCCGGAACGTGAAGTGGCGGCCCGGCAGATGCAGTTGGCTGTGGAGGAACTGAAAAGAGCGGTTGCAGGCATGGACCGCCTGATCATTACCCTGGGCACGGCTTTTGTTTACGAGCACCGGGCCTCCGGGCAGGTGGTGGCCAACTGTCATAAAGTACCCGCTAACGCTTTCCGGAAGTACCGGCTTTCGCCAAAAGCGATTGTGGAGGCGCTGCAACCGGTACTTGCAGCTTGCAAAGCCCACCGGCCCGGGCTGGAAGTAGTGCTGACCGTCAGCCCGGTACGGCACATCCGGGACGGGGTGGTGGAGAATCAGCGGAGCAAGGCCGCCCTTTTGCTGGCTGCGGAAGCACTGGCGGAAGCTGAATATGTCCACTACTTCCCTTCCTACGAATTGATGATGGACGAACTGCGGGACTACCGGTTTTACAAGACGGACTTTGTGCACCCCTCTGAGGAGGCGGTGGATTACATCTGGTCCTGCTTCGCCTCTGTAGCCTTTGAGGAGAAGACCCTGGAACAGCTTAATGCTGTGGATGCCATCGTACGTGGCAGCGAGCACCGCCCCCTTTTTCCAGCCTCGGCAGCGCACCAGGCATTCGTGCGACAGCAGTTGCAGCGGATTGAGCAGCTGGAAGCCAATCTGCCCCGGGCCGATTTTTCCCCGGAGCGGGAACGGCTGCAGTCCGCACTGCTCAAGTGATTCCGGCAATGTCAACAAACGGTTAAGCCTTTGAGCCCGGCACCTGATTCCTGCGCTTTTTTCCTTAAACTTGCAGCAACTCAATTCGCAATTCATCCATGAAGAAGCCCTTGCACCTGACTTTGCTTATTGTATTCGCGCTGCTCTGCGCCTATGCCGGTATCGATATGGTGGAACGAGGGGGCATGGGGCAGCTTTGGGGCTACCGACCACTGCTGGCCTTCCTGTCGGGATGGGGGTCTTTGGTATTGGGCATCAAGTGGTTCCGCAACGACCGCTGGCGATGGCTGGGCTTGTCTACCCTGAGTGGGCTGCTGCTTGGTGTGGGGTTTCCGGATTCGCTGCCGGTGCCCTGGCTGATGCTGATCGGCTTTGTGCCCCTGCTCATCGTGGAAAATGAGGTGAGCGAACAGGCCGGTAAAGCCCGCCGCTGGACGGTCTTCAAATACACCTACCATACCTTTGTGCTGTGGAATGTCATTGCGACCTACTGGGTGGCCAATACGGCTTTTGCAGCGGGGATTTTCGCCATTTGGGTGAATGCCCTGCTGATGACCATCCCGGTGCTTTTGTTCCATACGACGCGTTGGGTGATGCCGGGCCTGAAGTACGCGGCTTTGATCTGCTACTGGCTGGCGTTCGAGTACATCCACCTCAACTGGGAGCTGACCTGGCCGTGGCTTACGCTGGGCAACAGCTTCGCAGAATACCCGAGCCTGCTGCAATGGTACAGCTACACCGGTGTTTTTGGCGGCAGCCTGTGGATATGGGTGGCGAATGTTCTGGGCCTGAGCATCTGGAATAAGTACCAGGCGAAGGAAAGCTACCGGAAGCCGCTGCTGCAGCTGGGGGCGCTTGTCGTAGTGCCTATGGTGGTTTCTTTGGTATGGTACACGACCTTCACGCCCGAAGGCGAGCCCCGGGAAGTTGCTGTTGTCCAACCCAATTTTGAGCCGCACTACGTAAAGTTTAGTTTGCCCGAGGAAGAGCAGATCGGCCGTTTCCTGGAGTTGTCCAAATCCGTCGTCCGCCCCGAAACCGACTACCTGGTCTATCCGGAGACGAGCTTCGGGCTGGTTGATGACCAAAAGATCAACCGATACCCGGCGGTGCGCCGTATCCGCAATGAGCTGAGCGGTTTTGAAGGGCTGAAGCTCATCACCGGCATTGATGGCTACCATGTGTTTCAGGAAGGCGAGCCCCTGAGCCCCAACGTCCGGGAGCAAATCCGCCGGAACGATACCCTGAGGTACGAAGTGCTCAATGCCGCCATCCAACTGGAAATGGGAAAGGAAGAAGTCCCGCTCTACCGTAAGTCCAAGCTGGTGCCCGGGCCTGAAATTTTCCCTTTCAAGGAGGCGCTGTTTTTTCTGGAGCCCCTGGTGGAACAACTGGAAGGTACCACCGCAGGTGTCGGCACACAGCCCGAGCGCTCGGTGCTGAGCAGTGGCAGCGGCAAGGTCGCCCCGGCTATCTGTTATGAATCTATTTTTGGCGAATACGTCAACGGCTACATCCGAAAAGGCGCTCAGGCCATTTTTATCATGACCAACGACGGATGGTGGGACCATACCGCCGGGCATCGCCAACACCTCTACTTCGCTTCCCTGCGGGCCATTGAAACCCGCCGCAGCATCGCCCGTTCCGCCAATTCCGGTATTTCCGCCTTCATCAATCAGCGGGGGGACATCCTGCAGCCTACGCGTTACGACGAGGCGGCGGCTATCCGGCAGGACATCCTGTTCAGCGACCGCATTACCTTTTACGTCCTTTGGGGCGATTTGATTGCGCGCATTGCCTTGTTTGGGTCGGCTCTTTTGCTGCTGAATACCTTGGTGCGGGGCTTGTTGCCGGGGAGGAGGGGTGAAGGTTAAATTTTAAAGTATATCAGGTTAAAGGGTAACCGACTTCGCGTCAGGCTTGCTTCGTCGGTCGGAGAAGGTTAAAGGGGCAATAAACTCACCGGGTGCACTAAGCTAAGCCGTTGGAGGGGCATTCACCCGGTGTGCTTTTCGTGTATCTATTGTTGTGTGCCATTTGATAAAATATTGATAACGAGGGAACTAAAACGAGCCTTCAAGAACTGAATAATAAGATGATTGCAGATATGGAAGAATATGAATATCTTCAATCAGACAAGAAGATCACCAATCAGAAAAAAATGAGTGTACTAACAGTTCAAATACCAGACAGCCTGAACATGAATGATTTTGAGCTAAAGATGATGATAGCCTCAAAACTATTCGAAGATGGTAAATTGAGTTCAGGACAAGCAGCGGAAATAGTAGGCATATCAAAGAGATCTTTTGTAGAGCTACTGGGTAAATATAATGTATCCTTGTTTGGATATGATTATGAAGAGTTAGAAGAAGACTTGGAAAATGCCTAAAAAGATAATCATCTCAGATACAAGTAGTTTGATAGCCTTAACAAATATTGGAGAATTAGAACTGCTGAAAAAGGTATATGAAGAAGTCGTAATAACACCATAAATTTCGGAAGAATATGGGCTTGAAACTCCTAATTGGATAAGGATAGAACCAATAGAAGATGTACAGAAGTTTAAGCTGCTGAACCTTGAATTAGATAAAGGTGAATCTAGTGGAATAACATTGGCTTTAGAAAACGAAGCTAGTTTATTGATAATTGACGAGAAAAAGGGAAGGGGAATAGCTAAAAAATTGGGAATCAAGATAACAGGGATTTTGGGAGTAATGATAAGAGCAAAAGAAATAGGGGTAATAAACCGAGTAAAGCCCTTAATCGAGAAACTAGAAAAAGTTGATTTCCGAATGTCAGAAAGGCTAAAGAATCAAATTTTAGAAAGGGTAGGAGAATAACCGAAAAAGAAACAGGCAAACAACACAGTGCAGCCGACAATACTCTGCTGCGCTACGTATTGGGGCTGCATGTTCCCGTTCAATACGCCCGGCGAAGGGAGTGCGCCGGGCGAAACTATCTCACCGGGTGCACTACGCTAAGCCACAGCCGGGGCATTCACCCGGTGCGCTAGGTTTGCCCAAGTTCAGTACGCCCGGTGAAGGTCCCAACTTCCCATAACTTGTTCGTGTGGATTGGCCAGTACTGGCGTTTTCGAACTACGTCGGACGGAGAGAGCGCCGGGCGAGACCGCCTCACCGGGCGTACCCTCCTCAGGTCACTAATGCTCCTCCACCGTCATGCCCTCAATGTGCGGGCAGTTTTGCAGCGTCACTTTTATATTGCGCTCCGGGGCATTGATCACAAAGTCATAAATAAGCTCCAGCGCATCCGGGTCGATTGCGGTAGTCCGGTAGCCATCTATGGTGACGATGGCGCCATCCGGTAGGTGGTCGAGGGTAGTCTGAAGGCTGGCCTTATTGATGAAGGAAACGTGCTCGCTTAGGGTAATTTTAATACGTTTGCCGGGCTGCCCGTTGACTACCTCTTCGTCATCGTAGTGGTAAGGCGTTCTGTAGTTGGCGCGCAGAATGAAGAACACGCCCACTACCATACCAATGGAAATACCGACTAGCAGGTCTGTCAAAAGGATAGCAATAATCGTTATGATGAACGGCATGAACTGATTGTAGCCCACTTTGAACTGCTGCCGGTACAGGCTGGGTTTAGAAAGCTTGAAGCCAACAAAAATCAGTACCGCTGCCAGAGAAGCCAGTGGGATGTAGCCCATCAGGCCGGGAATAAGCAGCACGCTGCCCAAAAGCAATAAGCCGTGATAGACGGCTGACATTTTTGTCTCCGCACCGGAAGCCACATTGGCAGAAGACCGCACAATTACGCTTGTCATAGGCAGGCCGCCGATCATACCGGCGATGATGTTGCCAATGCCCTGCGCGCGCAGTTCTGCATTTTTGGGAGAATGCCGCTTGTGCGGGTCTAGTTTGTCTACCGCTTCAATACTTAGCAAGGTCTCCAGGCTGGCCACGATGGCGATGACGGCCGCTGTCTTCCAAACCACTGGGTTCAGAATACCGGTCCAGTCCGGGAAGGCCAGCGCCTTCTGCAAAGTGGCCATGCTGTTGATATTGGGCAAGGTGACGAGCATCTGCGATTCCGGTGTCCAGGCCGGATAAGCACCGATATAGGCCAGGTGCAGCCCTACGCCGGAAAGGACCGCTACCAGCGCGCCGGGGAACAGCCCCAGTATGCTATGTTGCTTGATAAACGGCCGTTCCCAGAGGATCATCAGCCCCAGGGAAACAAAACCGATAATAGCCGCCCCGGGGTGAATATGCTGCAAGGCATAGAAGAAATGGGTAAAAGTATTGCCGCCTTCTTTATCGGCAAAAGCCATCTCACCAAAGGCTTCCATATCAACGCCCAGGAAGTGAGGCAGCTGTTTGAGGATGAGAATAAGGCCGATCGCGGCGAGCATACCTTTAATGACGGAAGAAGGGAAATAGAGCCCGATGATCCCCGCCTTGACTAACCCTAGAATCAATTGGAAAACTCCGCCCAGGACCACCGCCAGCAGGAACAGCTCAAAGCTGCCGAGTTCGGCAATGGCACTAAAGACAATAACGGTCAGCCCGGCAGCCGGACCACTTACACTGGTATGCGATTGGCTGAGTGCGCCCACTACAATACCGGCAATAATACCGGTGATGAGCCCGGAAAATAAAGGGGCGCCGGAAGCCAGCGCAATACCCAGGCACAAAGGCAGGGCAACGAGGAAAACAACTAATGAGGCGGGAATATCCTTAGCGTAGTGCCTGGTATATTCTGTAAAGGTTTCTTTCATGGTGACGTTGTGAATTTCAGTAGCAGTAGTAATGGCTTTCTTTCGGTGAGGCTGATCTGTAAGAGCGTGTTGGGATTTTGGTATTCTAGTCGAAAACTAGCAATTTTTTGATTAGACGAGACCCGAAAACCGGAGTTTAGCCAAAGCTAAATGAGGATTTTCGGGGCGAAGTATAAGCGAAAAAGTGTCCCGGTGCACCGGGACAGACCGAATACTAAAGTCCTAACACGCTCTAAATATGTACCTTATTTCCCAACACCGCATTAAGCTGGGATTAGAATGGCATTAAAATAAGATTAGAAACAAAGAACGATCAGATGAACTGCTGCTCTAACGGGAGGCGTACCGTAGCCAGGGTGCCTTTGCCGGGCTGTGATTCCACCGTGATTCGACCTTTGTGCAGCTCGATGATCTTTTGCGTAAGCGGCAGCCCTACACCGTAGCCGGTGCGGGCCTGCACATGCTGGCCCCGGAAAAAAGGCGTAAAGATGGACTCCAGCTCCTCTTCAGGAATGCCCATTCCCTGATCCTGAAACCGGACTTCAATCACTTTGCTACCAGCTGAAAGCGTGACGGTAACCGGAGATTCGGAGTACTTGAGCCCGTTCTCTGCCAGGTTGAACAGGGCAATCTGCAGTAGGTTGGCATTGCCATTGACCACGAGCGCGTCCGGGTCGCCCGGAAAAGTGGCCGTGTCGATCTGAAGGGGCTGCTGTGGATAGGCCCTGCTGAGCTCTTCCTGTATTTCAAAAAGCAGTTCGTCGAGGCGGATGCTCTGCCCTCTGTCATTGACACCTTCCGTGCCTACTTCAGCCAGGTGCAGGAGGCGTAGCGTTAGCCGGTTCAGGCGTTCGGACTCCTCGGAGATATTGTCCAGCGACTCGGCGACTGCGGGGGGCAGGGATTTATAATGCTGCCGTACGAGTTCTATTTCCCCAAGAATGGTCGTCAGGGGGGTATTGAACTGATGAGAAGCGTGGGTGATGAAGTTGCGCTGCGTTTCCACCGAAGTTTCCAGCCGGCTGAGCATTTTGTTGAAGGCCTCCACAATGCTGCCCAGTTCGTCCTTAGGGTCCTGATCGGGCAAGGGCTCCAGGCGGACGTGCAAATTCGCGGTGTCCACAGTCTTCATTTTCTCGGTCATGGCGGTCAGGGGGGAGAGCATGCGCCGGGCATACCAGCGGGCGATGAAGAAAATAAAAACCAGGTAAAGCCCCGCCAGCCCAAAAAGGATATTGGCCAGCTCCCGGAGTTCCTGCTTGCCCTGCCGGTTGACGGCGGTGACGATGGTGAAGTGAGGCCCCTGATCGTCCCGGTACAGTATCCCAACGCCAAGTGTGTCTCCTTTTTCTATCTTGAAGTATTCCTGTGCTTCCGTGACTGGACCGGTCAGGCGCTCAGCCAAAAAATCGGGCAGGTGGGGGAGGAGGCTGTCCTTTTTCTCCAAATGAAAGAAGTATTCCTGTTCGCTGGGCAGGGTGCGCATGTGTTTCTGTCGGATTTGCTCCAACACCTGAGGGCTCAACTCGTCGTCATCGAGGTACATTTGGGAAGCGATCATGCAGCGCTCGTGCAGGCGGGAGGTGAATTCATGCTCCAGGTAGTTGCGGTAAAGCAAGAAAATCAGCCCGCCCATCAGGAAAAGGATGCCTGAGGTGAATAGCGCAAAGTTGAGGGCCAGCCGGTTTTTTAACTTCATGGCAGGGGCTATTCCGTACTGAGGTAATACCCGGCACCGATCTTAGTATGCAGGATGCGGGGCGAGCCGTCCGCCTCCAGCTTTCGGCGCAGGTAGTTGATGTACACATCCACCACGTTGGTACCGGTATCAAAGCCAATGTCCCAGGCCGCTTCCAGGAGCTGCTCCCGGGTGAGGACGCGTCCGGGTTGTTGCATAAAGCATTTAAGCAGCTCAAACTCTTTGGCAGTAAGCGAAATCAGTTGGCCATCGCGCTGCACTTCCAGGCGGTTGAGGTCGAGGGTGAGCCCGGCGGCATTGAGCAGGGCAGGCTGTACGGCAGCGTATTGGTGGTTGCGGCGGTAAAGGGCGCGGACGCGGGCTGCCAGCTCTTCAATTTTGAACGGCTTGGAAAGGAAGTCATCAGCACCGGCATCGAGCCCCTTGATGACGTGTTCGGTCTTGCCCATGGCGGAGAGCATTAGAATCGGGACGGAGAGGTGCAGCTCCTGCCGGATGTGTTTGCAGATTTCCCACCCATTGACCTTGGGGAGGATGATATCGAGAATGACGAGGTCAAACGTTTCAGCAGACAATAATTCAAGGGCGACTTCTCCGTCGAAAGCGGCTGTGGATTCAATACCATACTGCCGCAAACCTTTGTTGATTACGTTGCTGATTTTGACCTCGTCATCTACGATCAGTACTCTCATCCTTCAGCGGGTTACCGCATCTTGGGGCGGCGGCGCTTCCCACCCGGGCGGAAGCCACCCATTTGACCGGATTGCTTGGCGGCACCACGGTTTTTAAACTGCTTTTCGAACATATTGAACTGTTCCTTGATATTAGGCTCGGTAATTTTGCAACCTTTAGCCACCCGGTAATGGCGTTCAGCTTGTTTCCAGCGCCCCTTGGACGCCGCGATGTTCGCGAGCTGAAGTTGCAGCATGGCACGCTCGTTGTCGGTTGGAACTTCGACTTCCTCGGCTTTTTTCAGCCACTTTTCGCCTTCCTCCACATTCTTCTGGGCCAGGGCAGTAGAGCCTTTGATCATGTAGAAGTAAGCACGGTTGGTTGCATACAGCCACTCCGGCTTAAAGGTGAGGTTCAGGCGTTCGTTGGCGCCTTCGAAGTCGGACTCCTGTAGCATCTCCGCTGCGGATTGAACGGTGCCCAGAAAAATGTAGGTGGCCAGCATTACCAGACCCAGGATGACGAACCAGATGCCATACCATACCCCCATGGTAGCCCAAAGTGCGATACCACCGATCAGGCCCACGGCAATTAAAGCGAATTTGAGGTAAATATTAATTGTTAACATGCGTTCGGTTAATTTTTGGCAAATGTAGTAATATTGATCGGGTGGTGCGTAGTTTGGGTAACACCTGTGGCTTTTATTAGTTGTTTCTTGCGGCTAGTGCCTGTTTCAGTTTTTGCAGGTTTTCCTTGATCAGCAGGTCGTTGGAGGGGAAGCTCCGTGCTTTTTCCATCCAGTGGCGGGCCTGTTCGGGGCGCATTTGTACGTAGTGGATGTGTGCGAGGTTCAGGCAAGCCAGGGCGCTGTCATTGGGGTGCTCCAGCCCGAGTTCAATAGCCTCGGTAAGCATGTCGTTAGCCGGTTCCATATCTTTCCGTTGCAAATAAATCAGGCCAAGTGAAAAGTAGTAGTAGGCCCGGTTGCGCCGGAGCAGCAAACTTGGAGACCATACCTGGTCGAGGACTTTCTCTGCATCCGCCGCTTTCCCTCTTTTGAGCAGGCTGTGGGCCGTCCATACATTGCCCATGAAAGCCTGAGTCAGAAGCAGCAAAACACCGCCCAGGTAGAGGTACCAGGCCTGACTGATGCCCAGCCTGAATTGCAAAACCGCTCCCAGGATAAAGAACAGCCCGATTAATACGTATCTTAAATAAACCGTTGCCATAAGAAAAATTTCTGCAAATATACTCGCTGGGCTTGGGTTTGCAATATTCCACTTCGCATTATCTTAATGATGCCTGAATGGGAGCCATTCAATCTGAAATATTTTCCCAATCTGGGATTTTTGTCTTTTTTTGGGATAAAAACGAATGGTCTTTTTTGGTTAATGTCTTGATTATTAGTTGTTTGTGTTTTTTGGCATAAGATTGGTAATGTACCTACCAGCAAGAGCAAACAAATACAAACTTTCCTGAAAGCAGGGATACGATTGGGGGTAACTCCAACAAACACTCACACAAGCACAACTGAACAACACTTAAGAAACAGTAAAAGGCAATGTGCCTTTCAAAAGAGCTTTGAAGATCTAATCTTCATTAAGAATAGGTAAATAGGTTAAGCTAAGTAGATGGGGAATATCCAAAACGGTTATTCCCCTTTTTTTGTCCACGGGCATCCCGTACTTTTGCAGCAAAAGATCCCTGCTTATGATACGTTTGCTCCTGTTCTCCGTCCTGCAAATTTCATTGGTTTTGGTGGTTGCCGCTCAACCTGAAGTCACCTGGGCGCAGCGTTATGCCGTTGAGTCACCAATCTTTTCTTTTGGCAAAAACCTCAATATAGTCGATATGGCAACCGATGAAGCCGGGGATATTTACCTTTTAGGCTTCCACCGGTCCGATTTGGAGCTCGATAGCATAGTGGTCCACCCGCCATACAGCGGAGCCCAAACCGGCTTTTTGCAGAAGTTGTCTGAGGAGGGCGAAGCACTTTGGTACCGTAGGTTGACGATGGGGGATATGCGCACTTTAGCGGTCAAAGCCGGCAAGGTTTACGTGGGTGGTGAAATTGCCTCTGCGGAATACGGCCCCCTGCTCATTCAGCGGGATACCTCAGGGGCTACCCGGACGTTGTTTGCCGATGGCTACCGGGATGCTTTTATTGCCCGGTTTGATGCCGAAGGCACGCTGGAATGGGCAAAAGCTTACGGCGGAGCAGACAGTGAGTTCTTCGATAAAGGGGACCGGCTGAATGCATTGGCGGTGGATGATGCCGGTTCGATCTACATTACAGGCAGTTATCACCGGGAGATGGATTTCGGTGGCCCTACCGTATTCACGGAGCCGTCTGACCGGGGCAAGACGTTCTACCTGGCCCGGCTTACACCTGATGGCGATCTGGAATGGGCAGAGCAAATTCAGTCTCCCCTGCCCATTGATGGCGGAAATGCGGAGGGCCTGGGCTTAGCCCTGAGTTTGGAGGGTGAGCCCATCGTATCTATTGCCTACAGCGCCGGTGGCTTACTGCTGGACGGCGGAATTTTGATGAATGACAATCAAGATGGTGATGATGGCTGCCTGCTGGTCAAATACGATGCACAGGGCAACCGGCAATGGTACCGGAATATCGAGCCACAGGAAGGCTTAATTGTTCCCTTCGGACTCGAAACGGACGAGCAGGGGCGGATTTACCTGGGTTTTTCTCATGAACAGCAAGTCCTGATTGAGGAATCGGCAACCCTGCAGTACTTTCAAGCCGAAGATGACCTGCTAAAGACGGCTTTGCTCTGCTGGGATGCCAATGGGCAACTGCTCTGGGGTAATACGCTGTTTTGTTCTAATGGCGCGATGGATGTCCACCCGGACGGAAATATCTACCTCTCAGCCGCCGCCTTTCGGGCTGAGGTTGCCCTTTCGGAAAGCACCGCGCTGTCGTTCGAAGTTGGTGGGTCTGTAAGTTTGTGGGCACGTTTCCTCCCGGACGGGCAGCTATCCTGGGCACATCAGCCTGAACTGTTGGGAGATCCCCCCTTCAGCACCAATCATAACATTATGGTGGACGCGGAAGGGCGGGCCTACGCCTCAGCGAACTTCAACCAACCCCTCGCGTTTGGGAGTGGATGGTCATTGACAACCGGCTATGATTCGCCCGACTTCGATGCCCTTTACCTGATTCAAATTGACGATTCGAATATCAGCAGTGTGGTCCGCCCGGCGTATCAGCCACTACGTGCCTTTCCCAACCCTACGTCAGGCACGCTGCATGTGGAGCTTCCGGGGCATGGCCAATTGCAGTTATTGAGCAGTTTGGGGCAGCGGGTATGGGGCGTTGCGCATGCCGGAGGGCTGCAATCCTTTACATTGCCCGCTTTACCAGCGGGCCTTTATTTGCTTCAGGGCCAAACGGGGCAACAGCGCTACCTGTCCCGGATTGTAATTGAGTAATCAATTCTGCCAGTTCAGAAAGGTCTGATTGCCATTCGCTCTAATAAATGCCCCCGTATGTCGAAAGCCTTTTACTTTTGTAGGGAATTAAACTTAATCTTGTGGCCGAAAAATACACCCGGCTTTAATGTCAAACAACACCGAAATAAACCTACTTTCCCGCCTCAAAGCGGACGATCGGATGGCGCTGCAGCACCTCTTCGAAGACCACTACGAAATGGTGTGCCAGTCGATCTACCGCTTTGTGCCTGATGCCAGCACCGCAGAGGACCTGGCACAGGAAGTCTTCCTCCGGTTTTGGGAAAAGCGCCACCAAATCGAAATCAACTCCTCCCTTGGTGCTTACATCCGCCGTATGGCCATCAACGAAGGGTTGGGCTACCTGCGCCGCAACAAACGCTGGGAGCAGGAAGCCTTTGAGCCCGGCCATGAACCCGGCGTGGATGATAGCGCTGAAGACAAGTTTCTTCATGGTGAAATGCAGGAGAATGTTACCGCAGCTATCAATCAACTGCCGCCTAAGTGCCGCACGGTTTTCCAACTGAGCCGGTACGAAGAGCTGACCTACAAGGAGATTGCTGAGCAAATGGACATTTCCGTCAAAACAGTCGAAAATCAAATGGGCAAAGCGCTGCGGGTGCTGCGGGATAAATTACAGCACTACCTGCAGATTGCTCTGCTATTTGGCCTACTATGGTTTACTGCCTGTCAGCCGGCCGAAGCATTGCCTTCCTCACAGCCTGAAGCTAACCTTATGGAATATACTGCCTTTCGCCTAACATCAGATATAGAACTGGAAGTAAAAAAGAAGAAAAAAAATTGAAGCCTGGAGTAGGGGGATTGCCTCAGCGGGTGCATCACTATTCCGGAAACTAACAACAACATGAATCAAAGCGACTACCTTGAATTGATAGGGCGGTATCTCTCCGGAGATATCAGTGAGGCAGACCGGGAGGTGCTGATGCGCTGGGTAGAAGCCGATTCTGCTAACCGGGCAGTTCTCGAAGAAGCCGAAAAGCTTTGGTCTGTGACGGCATCCTACGATATGCCTGACTTCTCTGCCGGTAAGCCGGCGGCCTGGGACTTACTGGAAGAGCGTCTGCAGAAACAACCTGCAGCCGACGAAGGGAAGGTGATAGGATTGCCTGTCCTGAAGTCCTATTTAAAGTACGCAGCAGCAGCGGTCATCCTGTTGATAGGAGGATATTGGGGGTATTGGTACTCCGGCCTTGTGGATCACTCACCGGTTTATGCAACCGTTCAAACAGGGGAAGGCGAGAAACAGACCTTGTCGTTGCCCGATGGGAGCACGGTTGTGCTGAACGAAAACAGTGCGCTACGGTATGCCGAAGCGTTTAAGGACCGAGAAGTAAGGCTAACCGGTGAAGCCTTTTTTGAAGTGGTGAAGCAGAATGGAGCAACGTTTACCATCTTTTCTGAAGGGGCGCAAACCACCGTTCTTGGCACTTCTTTCAACGTCCGGGCTTACCCCAATGAGCCTAAAGTAACGGTATCTGTAGCTACCGGAAAAGTAGAAGTTGCATCCGTTGACCGGGAAGAAGAGAAAGTTATATTGGTTCCTGGTAAATCCGGACAGTATGACAAAATGCTGGAAAAGGTTCGGGAGGCCCCGGTCTCCAACGCAATAGCCTGGAAGGAGAACCGGCTGCAGTTTGACAATCAGCCGCTGGGCCAGGTCGCCAGTGCGATTGAACGGTATTTTGGGAAGAAGGTCGTACTGGCGAATGAACAGCTGGCGAAATGCCGTTTCATGGGGGATTTTCCCAACCCTAAGCTGCAGGAACTGCTGGATGCGATGGCCTTCACGATGGAACTGGAAATTAGTGAAGAAAATGGGCAAATTGTAATCAGGGGCAATGGAAAGAATTGCCAGTAAGCACGAAAAGCCATGAAAAAACTGCTATTATTTGCGGGTTTATTGTTTGCAGGTGCCGGGCTCAATGCCCAGGCTCCGGCAGTACTGGCCAGCTATCGTACCATCAATCAGTCTCTGGGGGAGGTACTCAATGACCTGGAGCAGCAATTTCAGGTGCGCTTTTCCTACAGCCCGGACTTCATCCCGCTGGAGCGGAGGATCTCAATAAATGCGGAAGATGGGGCAAAGCTGGAAACTATAATGGATGAAATATGCCGGCAACTTCCGATTTCCTATCGCAAAACGGGGAATCAGGTCATGCTGAAACCCAGCCGCAAAACCGAAGAACTTGGGCAATTGGCACCCGTACAACCTAAGGTCAAGCAACAAAGCCCGATTTATCCGGAGGATACAGCTGAGCGGGAACGCTTGAGCCAGGATATGCAGCCCATTCGGTCAGCAGAGACAAAAGTGATTAACGGACCGGGTGGAGATGCTTACAAAGAAATCAATATTGACTGGTTTGAGTTGCCTCCTCCTCCGACGATGGCTTCCCAAAGCGATGAAAAAGTGTACAGGGGCGACCGCCGGCTGGCTCAGGTGTCTATCCTGCCTTACGTAGGGACTAACCTTGAGCGCAGCGCTGAGATTACGAACAATGTATCCCTTAATGTGCTCTGGGGCACTAATGGCGGTGTAGACGGCCTCGAAGTGGGCGGTCTTTACAACAAGATCATCAATGACGTTGAAGGCGTACAGATTGCCGGTGTGGGCAGTCAGGTTGGCGGAGATGTCATTGGCACACAGGTCGGCGGTGTTTTCAACGTCAATAATGGCAAAGTACAAGGTGTGCAGGCTGCCGGTGTATTCAATATCGCCGGAGAGACGCAGGCCATTCAGGCTGCCGGCCTGTTCAACATCAGTCATGGCGACGCTGCCGGGCTGCAGGCTTCGGGGTTGTTCAACATTTCCGGAGGTAAAGCGGAAGGGCTGCAGGTTGCAAGCTTGTTCAATAAAAGCCAGGGCTTTACCCGCTCCCAGATATCCGGCCTGTTCAATAAGGCGGGAGATGTGGAAGGCGGTCAGGTCAGCGCCCTTTTCAATAAGGCAAAACGGGTAGACGGCTTTCAGGTGGCACTCATCAACGTAGCGGATACGGTGAACGGTGTGCCGGTTGGCTTGCTCAACATCGTAAAGAACGGCTACAACCGCTTTGAGCTGTCGTCCAATGACGCGTTGTTTGCCAATGCGGCATTGAAGCTTGGCGCGTATTCCTTTTATAACATATTCAAAGTCGGTATGCGCTGGGATATGCAGGAGCAGCCTGGTACAGTAGGGGCAGCTGAAGAAGCGCGGGCTTACAGCTGGGGGCTCGGCTACGGCATAGGCACCACCAAACGCTTCACTCCAAACCTGATGATGAATGTGGAAGCCACCTGCATGCACATCAACGAGTTGGAGCGGTGGACCAAAGAAGTCAACCTGCTCAATCAGCTCAGCCTGACACTGGGCTACAACGGCACGGACCGAAAGACGAGCTTTTTTGCCGGCCCCATCGCCAACCTAATGGTGTCCCGGGTAGCAGACCCTGAGACGGGCGAACTGGGGTCACGGGTGATTGATCCTTCCTACACCCTTGCGGAAGGCGGACAAAATACCCACCTGCGGTTTTGGGTAGGCGTACAGGGCGGTATACGATTTTAGCATGTGATTCCCGGAATAAACCGGGCACCGAATTGACCATTAATTTTTTGAAACAGGCAACGTCCGGGAATCATCCCGGCCAGCCATAGTTATGCCTTGCAGGAACGGTCTTCTGCCGGCTGCAAGGGCGAGAAATCATTATTTAAAATCAACGAAAAGCAATAGATCATGAAAAAGTTAGGATTGCTCACTTTGGCCCTGCTGCTGGGGCTGGCTGTTCAGGCACAGCACGAAACCTTATTTAACAATGCCCGCGTTGTTGGTGGCTTTGGCGCGCCAATCATTGAGATGGGGCTGGGCAATGATATGACGACCGCCGTAGGCGGTGGCGGTGGCGTGGTGATTGATAACTTCTTTATCGGTGGCTACGGCGTAGGGAGTATTGACTTTGAGCGCCTGATTGAGGATGACGACATTCAGGAAATCGAGCTCGGGCACGGTGGTTTCTGGCTGGGGTATACCCTGGCGCCTCACCGCGTGCTGCACCTTTACACAAGTGCCCGCCTGGGTTGGGGCGCAGTCGGCATTGACGTCTCCGACAACTCCTCCTTCCCGGATAATACCGACAATGTATTTGTAGTGACACCGGAAATCGGGCTGGAGCTGAATGTGACCCGCTGGTTCCGTGTGGCGGGTACCGTAGGCTATCGCTATGTGGACGGCATAAGCGACAACAGCCCCTACAAATCCAATGCCTTTGATGGCACTCTGGCTAACCTGACCTTCCGCTTCGGCTGGTTCGGGTGGGACAGGGACAACTAACAAGCTTATAATCACCCGACATTTTTCACTCACTGCAGAGATGCTAACATAGCATCTTGTAAAAAACAAGAAACTATGAAAACGATTCAAATGATGCTATTCGCCCTTGCCACGGCACTATTGGGCAGCGGCTGCTTTATCAACATTGACGACGATGACAGCTTTTCCATTGGCTGCCTGAATGCCGATGGGCCATTTGTAAGCCAAAGTCTGGTCATTGACGACTTCAGCGGTATTAAAAATGAAACGTCAGCAGAGGTCTTCATCCGGCAGGGGGACGTACAGGAAGTCATCGTGGAAGGCAAGGAAGATGCGATTGATGAACTGGAACTGGATGTCAATAATGGTATTTGGGAAATCGAGTTCGACCGTTGCGTCCGTGATCTGGACAATATGGAAATCTTCATCACCCTGCCGGTACTTCGCCGTGTCTACAGCTCCGGTTCAGGCGATATCATGGGCGAAAACCTTTTCCTGGCAGAAGACATCGACTTTCAGCTTAGTGGCAGTGGCGATGTCCGCATAGAAACAGAAGCGGATGATATAGATGTGAAGATCAGCGGCAGTGGCGACCTGATCATTGACGGCCTCTGCGACGAAGCTGTGTACCGCCTCAGTGGCAGCGGTGATGTGCAGGCTTTTGGCATGCAGGCGCGTACGGCCGACATTAACATCAGCGGCAGCGGTGGCACCGAGGTCAATGTGGCGGAGTTCCTGAAAGTCCGCATTTCCGGCAGCTGGGACGTGCGCTTCATTGGCTCGCCCGAGATTGATGTCAACATCACCGGCAGTGGTGATTTGATTGATGAGAATTAGACCATAAAGGGAGCTAAAAAACAGCTAAACCTGACAAGATCACGGGCTGATGCCTGTGGATACTTGTCAGGTTGCTTTATTTACCGCACCACGATTCTTTCTGTCCGTACCTGATCTCCATTTTGCAATTGCAGCAGATACAGCCCACCGGGGCAGGAGAGGCCGATTTGCCCGTCAGCAGGCAGATGAGCCCATTGCTGTATCCGTTGCCCCTGTGCGTTGTAGAGTACGCCCGACCATTGAGTGGGGTTTTCCGTTTGCACCTGCAGGGTTTGGCTGGCAGGGTTGGGGAACACTTTTAAGTTCGGTTTTGCAGTCGTGTTGGCATTGGTTGGTGATGCTACCCGGAGCCAATAGTAAGCCAAGACATTTGAAATCCTTTGCCCGTTGCGGAACTCTTCAAGATGATAGGGTACGATGTAGGATTGACCTGCTGTACCTGGGCTATCCCAGACCGTTCCCCCAAACAGGGGGTTCTCTACAAGTAGCGTGCCGCTCCCTCCGGGATCAACAACATTCACAGGTTGATACCCCGAAAAGGAATCATCTAAATCAGGGATAGAAACCCAAATAGAATCATTATCCGTATCAAAAGGAGTAGGGGAGAAACTCAAAGGCTCATTCACGAGGCTTGTCTCCTCCAAATCTGAAACGACAACCGTAGTATTGGTTCCCTGAAACTGAGGGTTGAGAATGGTATAATGGGCTTGAAGAGGCATGGTTGCCCCCGGATCAAGATTGGCGATCATTTCAGAGAAGCAACATACGGGTGAAGTAATGGTGTACGATCCTCTGGCAGGATACGTATGGGTATTGGTGTAAATCAGTCTGACTAATTCCGGGGGAATATTCGCTTCCTGCAGGAGCAATAGCCAACCTGAACTCCCGTCTCCCCATAAAACAGGTATACTATCTTCTACAGGACTATCAATGGGGCTGACCAGTTGTACCCGGGCTTCCAGCGTCAGATTGGCTTCAGTGGCGTCTTCCTGAATAATACGCATGTTGCCAGCCAAATAAGAACTTTGAGCATGTACCGCAGAATAGGCGCCAATAGTCAGCAAAAGCGCGTAAATCACTCTTTTCATAATACTTTGGGTGTTTGATGATGAATAAAGGTATTAGCGGCCAATACCTTGCCCCGCAATAACTTTATGGTTAAATTCGCGTTCTTTATCTTGATTCTGTTGGCTAGTGGATCGAGGCGTAAATACTTGACAGTTACAGACCAGGCATTACAGAAGGGCTTGAGCTTGAAAATACTATCAAATAATTCGGTCTAGTCGCACTAGTGAGCCTGCAGAAGATACGTGAAAAACAGACCAAAAGCAACCCAAAGAATATATGCAGTTTCTCTTCCCGGCTTTTTTGTTCGCCCTCGCTGCACTAGCGATCCCCGTGATCATTCACCTGTTCCACTTCCGGCGGTTTAAGAAAGTGTACTTTACGAATGTGCGCTTTTTGAAAGAAGTCAAGGAGGAGACAAGCGCCCGCTCCCGCCTTCGCAACCTGCTCGTACTGCTGATGCGGCTGCTGGCAGTAGCGTTTCTGGTGTTCGCCTTTGCTCAGCCATTTATCCCGCAGGAAGATGCCGAGGTGCAGCAGGGCAATAAGGCGGTCAGCCTGTTCATCGACAATTCCTTCAGCATGCAGGCCCTGAGCCAGGACGTGCCTTTGGTAGAGAAAGCCAAACAGCGCGCCAGGGAAATTGTGCAAGCCTACGCGCCCACCGATGAATTTCAAATCCTGACCAATGACTTTGAAGGGCGGCATCAGCGCATGGTTTCTCAGGAAGATGCCCTGGCGCTCATTGATGAAATAGAGCCCGGGCCGGCGGTACGGCAGCTTTCGGAAGTTCTGACCCGCCAACGGCAGGCGCTTTCCACGGCAGAGGCCGATAACGAAGTGGTCTACCACATTTCCGACTTCCAGCGCAACATCACCGATATCGAAGCTGTCAGCGATACGACGCTGGAGCTCAACCTTGTGCCCCTGCAGGCCGTACAGGAAAAAAACATCAGCATAGATTCGGCCTGGTTTACCAATCCGGTGCCCATGCCCAATCAGCCCAACCCGCTCGTTGTTCGGGTGCGCAACCTCACCGAAGCAGCTGCGGAAAACGTCCGCCTGTCTATCCGTTATGAGGGAGAGAACAAACCGGTGGGCACCCTGACTGTACCCGCCGAGTCTTCCGTGGTAGATACCGTCAATATTTCCATACAGCGGACCGGCTGGCACGAAGCCCGCCTCAATATCACCGACTTCCCCATTCAGTTTGACGACAATTACCACATTGCCTTCAATGTGAAAGAACAAATCCGGGTGCTGGCCATCAACGAGCAGCAGCCCAACCGCTTTCTGACGGCGGCATTCCAGGGCATCAACAACTTCAAAATTGACAACCTGCCCAGTCAGGCGCTGGATTATTCCCAATTTGGGAACTACGATATGATTGTGCTGAACGACCTGCGGACGGTATCCTCCGGCCTGGGCTTTGAGCTCCGTCAGTATGTACAGGATGGCGGCAACCTCTTGGTTTTCCCCAGTCGGAATGCTGATGTAGGCACTTACCGCAGCTTCCTTACCGGCTTTCCGGCCAACGAGCTGCAGCAATTCGAGGAGCGCCCCCGCCAGGTGGGGCAGATCAACACCGATGCCTTCATCTTCAATGATGTTTTCGAGAACCGCTCTGCCAACCTGAAGCTCCCCGCTACACAGGGCAATTTCAGCCTGAGCAATTTTGCCAACCGGGGCGAAGAGCCATTGCTCACCTACCGCGATGGTTCGGTATTGCTGGCCCGCTATCAGAACGGACAGGGCAATCTCTACCTCAGTGCCGCCCCGCTTTCGGATGAGTACAACGACCTGGTGCGCAACGGAGAAATCTTTGTGCCCATGTTGTTCAAGATGTCGGTATCCTCTCGTCAGGGGCAGCAGTTGTCCTACACGATTGGGCAGGATGCTACGATCGTCGCCCCCCATGATGCCACGAGCAGCGATATTGTCTACAAGTTGCAGGGCGAAGCCGAAGAGTTCATCCCCGAGCAGCGCATTATTGGCGCGAAAGTCTACCTTACCGTAGGGCAGCAGGTCGATGAAGCCGGCTACTACGACCTTTTCCTGCAGCCGGAGAACCCACTGGGCACCTACGCTTTCAACTACGACCGCCGCGAGTCCGACCTCGACTACTACAGCCCGGATGAGCTGTCCAGCTACGTAGGCCCTCTCGCGAACCTCATCAATGTAGCCGACAACGCTGTGCTCACCGCCACCATAGAAGAGCGGAGTCAGGGCATTCCGCTATGGCGCTGGTGCCTGATTTTGGCGTTGGTGTTTTTGGGCGTGGAGGTGTTGCTGCTGCGGTTTTGGGAGGTTTAGGGGGGCTGCTGCTACGGTTTTTTCCTCTGCATATTTGCTTGTTTTCTTTTCCCAGGCAGGAGGAATTGACAATGGCCATGGAACAAAGGCCTTAGGGGCAAAACGGTCCCCCAATGCCATTTTTCTAAATGTCCACGGGAACTGGATTTTGGTGAGTGATGGGGGCGTGGTGGGGTAAAAAGCGGTTTTTTTTTCGTGCAATTACATTAGCGAGCGCTGCCTGAGCATTGATTTGACCATAGCTACAGGCTTGATTATTAAATTGATATCTTTTCTTCCATTTGTAATTGCCGAAAATCTGCTCTGTCTTTTTTTGGGGAAGGTGTCACAAAAAAGTTTCCGGAGCCTTCTTATTTTTAGGGTGACAATAGGATAAGTGCTTATTCTTTATCTCTCATGTTTTAAACACTGAACAGTGAACTTGCTTAATCTTTCGCGTGGCGCTGTTAATACAGAAGTCACATACACATCCGCCGAAGCCAATAGGCGAAGGAGAACATACACACTTCTCTCCAGGCAACTTAAGCTAAGGAAGGCACGTATCGCGCCTTTTCTGATACTCCTCAGTATTATGATACTGGGCTGGAGTTGTGAGAAGGAGGCACTGCCTGATATTTCAGTGAACAGCGCCATTGAAAACCGCTCTATTGGAGGGGTACTTAGCGGGTCAGGTGAAACCGTTCTTGGTAATGTATTGAACAACCCTTATGCTTTGGATAATATCAATCAGGCTTACCAGATGTTAAGGGGGAGTGCTGGTAATTTACTGCCCACGCATTACTACCTGAAGTGGGTGCCTCAAACGGGTGAGCATATCGAAGCATTAGAAGCTTTTGAGGAGGCCTATGGTTATATTTGAAACACAGCCTATTCACTTTGAGGTCGTATATGAAGGGACAGAGAACTATGTAGATCCTGCGATCGGTGAAAATGGGTTTTCTCCTGAATATGGAGCTATTACGGCTGCTCATTTTAATGCCAGTGCTATGCCTGCCGTCCCTTTCGAATTGCTCGAAGTTATGCATATCCCTCAATATGAAACAAGGCTTACCTTCACCGCATTTGTTATCTCAGGAAATGAAGCCTACTATGAAGCGACAGAAGGTTTGTGCCATCCGGATTGCCCGACTTGGCCGGACTGCCTTGAAGACAGCAGCCTCACTTGTGAGGTGGTGCCGGGGACCGCTTTAGGCACTATAGCACTAGCTGGGGCTGGTAGCGCCGGCACAGTAGCGTCTACAGCACCTAAGGCTAATTTCCCTAATTACATTCTTGATGATCGGATGGGGCTGTATGGAGAGCAAGAGGTCATTAACGCCATTATTCCAGAGCCGATCGAGTGCCCTCCGGGCTGTATCGCAAAATTGAGGCTGAATCCCAGTGCTGGCCCTTTCCACCTGGAGTGGTACTGCGACTGCGATGGAGACCCCACCGAAGGCGACGACGATGAAGAAGAAGAAGACCCTGAGCCACCTGCGGGCCAGGTAGAACAATGCGGTTGCTTCGTTTATGAAAACAAAAAGAAGCCTGGCGGGCGTATTATACTGACCGACACACAAACAGGTGACGAGGGCGTACGACGGGTAAAGGTGAAAACAACCAGGCACCACTGGGGCTTCATTTGGCGAAATACAGACACGGATGATGAGGGCTGTTGGAAAATCAATAAAGCTTACAATGTCCGCCGGATGAAAACCAAAGTGGTATTCAAAGACCGGGCCAGCGACCGGGCCGTCATCCGGTCATTCCGCGGAGCGAGATTTTGGAATGCTTTTCTCAAGCCGGTAAAATATACCTGGAAGCTACGGCGAAATGGTAAAAACTGGCATGCCCTGTGCCTGCGCCTGGAGGATGACCCGGAAGACCACAGCAGCAAACAGGAAGAAGCCTATGTAGCCGCCCTGACCAATAACGGCATGCATGAGTATTATGACGACTTTGGTATTGACCTGCCCAGCCCTGGCAAGCTACGGATTTTGATTCATAACTTAGATGATCGCCTGAATGCCGCCCCTATGTTCCGGACTATTGATAATGAACAGTTTGGGCTTGGGGATATTGCTGGGTACTTATTAGCCTATCAAACCCCCTTTACAGGTCTGTTGTACACTTACTGGGAGCTCTCAAAACCGGATATCTTCATTAGTTTTGGTGATCCCGATCCCTCTGACGATAAGCGGCAAACGGTCTACCATGAGATGGTGCACGCCTCCCAGTATGCCCAGGTAGGTCGGGATTGGTGGATTGATTATGTAACGTATATCATGACGCGGGTGGGCTCCGGGGAGCCTCTGCCCTATGGAGACGGTACGGACCCCGGTGCCGGCCGTGCAGAACTGGCAGAAGGCATGGCGGAGTCCGTGGAGCTGTACCTGGCGGATTTGAAGTATGGGTTGTTGCATAGTGATGGACTGGTCAATGCAAATCGATATGCTAATCAAGCAGAGGAACTTGAGTTCTGGTTAGAAGAGAATAATATTGGGTTCATTCCTGAGGGATTGTTTTATGATCTTTTTGATGAAAATGGAGTCAATCCACCAATACCTATTGCTCCTGCAGCGGAGCCGATGTTATTGGGAAGTCCTAATGCATTAGTTGATAATGTTTCAAGCTTTACTTTTCTAGATCAATTATCTGCGCTCAACCCAATTACAGAAGATGTAAACGGTTTTAGAACAAATCTGTGGCAGCAAAGCGGCCCTCAAGGCAATACACTTGCAGGCTTCAACCAAATTTTTCAGGACTATGGTTACTAGTTTAGGTCGGTTTTTTAGCTTGGTAGGGGCGACATTATTTTTGGCTTCATGTGGCTGCCGACAAGATTCCTTTGGAGAACAATTGGAGCTTGTCATTCCGATAGAAGTGAAGCCAGAACAAGATTCATTCCGTTTAGGAGATACCCTTTGGATATCTGCTGACTTTAGTAAAAATGTAGAGGTACGAGGACAGGAAAAAAAGATTTACCTCGAAAATTTTAATTTTTTTGCGAGCCTTGTCGTTTCTGAAATTAGCGATACCGTAGAGCGGTATATCCCAAATCCTACATTCGTTGTCCGAAAAGGAGAGTTGGAAGTATTGCCGTTGCAGACTGCAATATCCTATCCCATGTATTTTGTGGAAACTGAAACGGCCTACCAATTTGAGGCAGGCATCGTTTTAAAAGTGCCGGGTTTGTTCCATCTCGGGATAAGTTCATCAGAATCTGTACTGGAAAGATATGAGCATCCGGCTATGTACGCTTGTAAGAATGATAGGCGAAGTCAAGTACAGATTTACTATCAAAATAGTGCAACCAATGAGGAGCGTTATGAGCGCTTATTTTTGCAAACAGAGGTAGATTACTTGCTAGAGTTAGTTGACTTTCAGCGGTATTCAGACTATGGAGGTTTTACTTTTATAGTCACTGAATAGCGGCACGGATACCAGCCTGTCAGCCCAATCTGAAGTGCTGGCAGGCTGTTTAGTTTTCGTTTATAATTGACCGCCTCTGGTAGCAAGGCGGCCCCAACGGAAACACATTAGCAAACTATAACCAACTTTTTCAGGACTATGGCTTTTAGAATGATTGCTTTCTGCGGGCTTTTAGGGCTTATCCTGTTCATCAGCAGTTGCGGCTGCAAAGAGGATGAGTTTGGCGAGCAGATGATAATAGAACTACCGGTTTCCACCTACCCAAATAAGGATACCTTTCAATTAGGAGATACCTTATGGGTAGAGTGCCTGTTTCCTAAGGTATTTTCCGTAAAGGATGCCAGTGGGGAAATCGTTTTGGAGGACTTTCAATTCCGTACTTCACTATTTTTCTCTGAAGTGTCTGATACCATAGAGCAGTATGGTAACGAAGTGGGGGTGCTTGAAAGGATAGGTACAGTAGACTTTTTACCTTCATTTACTGCTGCAGAATATCCCATAGGTATTGTTGAGGACTCTTTGAATTATTCCTTCAAAGCAGGTTTCGTTCTGTTAGAGCCAGGACTATATTGGTTTGGCTTTAGTACTCCGGAGTTTTTGTATGAAGATTATGAACACCCGGCGATGTACACCTGTGGCCGGAACCGGCGGTCGAGCGTAAATTTCTTCCATCAAAACCCTGCGACTTCTGAAGAAGGATACCAAAGGTTGATTTCAGAAACCAATGTGGAGTATATTCCGGAGCTAACCGAATTGGAAGAGTATAAGGGAGGTGGCTGTCTGACGTTCCGGGTGTTGGAGTAACCTACTTAATCCCCAGCCTGTCAGCCCAATCTGAAGCGCTGGCAGGCTGGTTAGTTTTCGGTTATAATTGCCCGCCTTTGGCAGCAAAGGGGCCCTAATGGAAATACCTTAGCTAACTACAACCAACTCTTCCAAGACTATGGCTTTTAGAATGATTGCTTTCTTCGGGCTTTTAGGGCTTATCTTGTTTGTTAGCGCCTGCGGCTGCAAGGAAGACGAGTTTGGCGAGCAAATGGTTATTGAAGTACCCGTCTCCACGTATCCGGTAAAAGATACTTTTCGGGTAGGAGATACCCTTTGGGTAGACCTCTTGTTTACAAAGGCATTTTCGGTTAAAGATGCTACTGGGAAGATTGTTTTGGAGGACTTTCAATTCCGTACTTTTCTCTTTTTCTCTGAAGTGTCTGATACAGTGGAACGGTACAACAGTGAAATAAGTGTAGTTGAAGAGATTGGAGAAGTCGATTTTTTACCCTTGGCTACGGCTGCCGGATATCCCCTTGGCATTTTAGAGGACTCCTTGAATTATTCCTTTAAGGCTGGCTTCGTCATGCTTGAGCCAGGGTTATATTGGTTTGGATTTGGAGTCTCGGAATCTCTATATGAAGACTATGAACATCCAGCAATGTACACCTGTGGCCGGAACAGGCGGTCGAGCGTAAATTTCTTCCATCAAAACCCTGCGACTTCTGAAGAAGGATATCAAAGGTTGATTTCAGAAACCAATGTGGAGTACCTTCCGGAGTTATTAGATTTAGAAGAATACAGAGGCACAGGTGCTTTGACCTTTTGGGTGGTTGAGTAGACTATAAATACCAGCCTGTCAGCTTAATCTGGAGCGCTGGCAGGCTGTTTGGTTTTCGGTTATAATTGCCCGCCTCTGGCAGCAAAGCGGCCCCAATGGAAATACTTTAGCAAGCTTCAACACAAAAAGTAGTGCCCAAACATATGGCATGAAGCTAAAAGCATAAAGTTAAAACTGCCCTCCTGATTTCCAGAAAGAATAGGTCATGCTTATTTTGCATTTTCTTTCCAGAAAAAGAAACAATTTCAGAAATCAGGAGGGCTAAAAAATATAGCCATGAAATACTACTTCAAACGCACCTTTACAGCCTTACTCCTACTGCTCAGCACAAGTGCCCTGTACGGGCAGACCTACTTCAGCCTGCGGCTGGGAGGTGGTGTAACGGAAATAAAGGGAGGTGATTTTCACATAGCTTCTTTACCCGATTATTACGAAGTGAGAGATCGGCATCTGCCGCATTGGTCGGTGGGGCTAGGCTTAGAAAAACAGGTCAGCGAAGCGCTCTTTCTTTCCTGGGCGAACAGTTATTATTTTGATCGGGTATTTGAAATATCCGTATTTGGCGCCATTGGATATAGATTTCATCGCTTCAATAGCTGGCGTACGGATTTTGCTGTCAAGCGGTCATTTGCTGATGCCTTTCTTATAGGTGCCGGGCTCGGGCTGAACTACATTCACAACCCTGAGATAAGCGTAACTGGGGAAGATTATTCGGAACTCAGAAATTTGGGGGTCAACACTCCTGATCATCGTTATTTCGAGTACACCTCACACCTGTCACTCGCCTACTGGTACAAAAGGTATATGGTAGAGCTTTCCTACATTCATGGCCTGGGGCTGAGGAACAGGGAGCGGGAAATGCTCCGCCCGATCAATGAGCTTAATCTTACGCTGGTCCTTCAGTTCAAGGCGCCGTGGTCTGGTAAAGGGCGCAGGGGTATGGAGCTTCGGTTTTGAAGGCGTAGCAAAAAAAGTGTGCCTGCTGTATTCAGCAGTAGTTTATATGCTTTTTTACAATGCATGCTTGTCTTTTTGGTAGCATTGTTGTAGTTTGGAAGCATTATCGTATCTCTTTAAACCAATAACGCGTATGAACCATTCAACAAACGGTAGTGTGACTGTATACACACACATTCCATCCGCCGAAGCCAGAGGGCGAAGGAGGACACACTTCCCTCCAGGCAACTTAGGCGAAGGAGGACACCCATCGCGCCCCTTCTGATACTTCTCAGCATAATCATGTTGGGCTGGAGTTGTGAGAAAGAGGCACTGCCTACACCCACAATGATAGAAACAGAGGCTTCACCGGAACCCAGTATTGTATTCCGGTCTGAGAAAGACTCAGTGCCCACTATTCTGGGCGCACAGCGCAACAACCCCTACACCGTATCGAATATGACGCAGGCTTGGAACAATCTTTTCGGCCAGCACAAAACCTACGCCGCTTTGCCGGTCACCCACCACTATGTGAAGTTTGACCCCCAAAGCCTTGAGGAATATAAGGCACTTGTAGAAAGCGGGATCACTTATGTTGATTTTCCGCTGGGCTACGAGGTGGTGCAATTGGGCGATTATTACCCACAGGAAGGCGATGGGCCAGAGGATATTCCGGATTTTTATGGCGTTCTGGAAGCCGGAGAGCCGGTGCCGGCTATAACGTATCAGGTCCTGGAAGACCTGGTTATCCCTCCCTACGAAACCCCATTGACTGCTCGTGCCTTTGAGCAGGTTGGCGGCCTTTCTGCCTATTTTGAAGGGCTGGGTGGCACCGGTGTCAGTGCGATACCGGACCCCTGCGGGCAGGAATGCCCGAATTACCCCAACTGTTTTTATTTCCCGCAGTATTTTGGCTGTTCTGGCCCGCCGACTTACAACGGGGACTGCACGCCAGACAGCCCGGACTGGCCTGACTGTTTGGTGATTTACGATGATGAGGAAGAGGAGCTCAACGATTGCGGCTGCCCGGTGCCGGGCGATGTGCGGATGCCTGCGGGCTGTATACAGGTGCAGGATGTCGAGCGCAACGGGCTCTTCCCGGTAGAAGCAGTGCGGGTGGCCTGGTGGAATGGCTGGTTCACTTTCAAAACAACAGAAACAGATGCACGGGGCTGCTGGCAGATCAAAGACCACCGGGAGCATGGCAAAGCCTATATGTGGGTCAGCTTCCGGAACGACCGGGCGAGGCTGCGGGGCTTTGTAGGAAATACGGTGCAGGTTTGGCGCCTGTTGGCGACCGTGACCGATTACGGCGGGGAGCTCGGTGGCGGCTCCTACAACAACATTCAAACTGAATACAACCTCTGGAACAATCAGGGCGGGCGGGACCACCGCAACTGGTCGGCAGCCACCGTCATGAATGCCCTGCACCATTTCCATACGGAAGCCCAAAATGACGGCATCAACCCACCGCCGATGGGGCTGGATATTTACCTGACGGCTAACCGGACAGATGGGATTGCGCTGATGACCTCACAGATATCAGACCCGTTTTTAGAGCAGTGGACTGTTCAGGGGCTTTTCGGCTCCCAGTTGCTTCCTGATGCCTTAGACAATATAAGTATATTGAGCGTAGTGCCCGATGTAGCCATAGGCTGCAACTTTCAAAACTCTGACGAGCAATGGGCCATTGCGCAGCATGAGCTCGCCCACACTTCTCATTTCACCAATGTTGGAGCCGTATTCTGGGGGCGATTGGGGTTAGCCACTCTTAATGCCCGGATGTCTACAGGTTCTTCGTGGGGGGATGAGAATGTGTTTGATGCCGGCCGCCTCGCCATTTGCGAAAGCTGGGCGGAGCACTTGGAGCATGTGTATACGGATAGGGCGTATGGGGGGAATACGAGTATTAATGAGCCTTGGTTAGTGAGATTGGATAGATGGAGGAACCACCGTCCCAATCATGTACCCATTGGGCTGCATTTAGATTTACTTGATAATGTTGAGCCAGCGATTTCAGATGATAGATTTGGAGGAGGCAGTGGCGCAGTAATTGATAACGTAATAGGTCTGACAAACGGGCAGCTATTTTCCGTTTTATACCGACGACGAAGTAGTTTGGGACCAACCATGACTTCGTGTCGGCATATACTCGTGCGTCGGGTTTGTGCATTACGCCCAAACCTCTCCGTTCCGAGTATAGATGCAGCCACTGATGATCCTCAGGTATACCGACAGCGGATTATCAATGATTTGTTGCCTGGCTCAGGGATCACGGTTGGCGATGTCAACGCACTCTTTAACAGCTATTAAATAAGAACGGGCGGTACCTATTGTCGCCCACTTTTCTTCTGCTTATGAGATATTTAATCATTTTACTCCCCTTCACCCTGATTGTTTGTTGGGGCTGTACCAGTAAAGAATGCCGTGATGCTGACTTCGGCGGCGCTTATCAGTTCGTTATTCCGGCTACATTGAGCCCGGCGAAGGACACCTTTCGGGTAGGGGATACTATTTACGTCTCCTCCGTTTTCAGCGACGAGGTGTTTGAACGGCAAACGCAGCAATACTACAAGCTAGAAAACTGGCAATTTTTTCCAACAACCCGAATGGATAAGATTGATGTAGTCGACTCCAATTTTGTGCAGGATGGCTTGGCTGATTTTGAATATATTATCCCTGTACAATATGACTATGACCGCTTTGATTATGGGTCAGGATCAATCGGTTTACTTGGTGAGTACATTTATCAAGATAGTGAGTATTACCTTGAATTCAAACTAATTCCTCAACAGTCGGGGCTATACTATTTCACTCAGTTCGCAGCGCAGGGTATTGATGATGACCAAGACTTCCCCGGGCGTTGCCCTCGAGTACCTTCTGATACCAATGTAGAACTGAACGGGGGGGCAGATAATAATATTGGTTTTCTTCAAAATAGCCCTGACATATATTACAACGAACGTGTCTTAGCCAGACCGCAGGAAAATTTTCATAATTTTGGCGGCTACTGCTTCTACGTAGTAGAGTGAGATGAAACCTTTATCAGGCGGCAACGTCATAATCGGTCATCCGATGCCGGCCGCCTCGCCATTTGCGAAAGCTGGGCGGAGCACCTGGAGCATGTGTATACGGACAGGGCGTATGGGGGAAATAATTCATGGGCTTTAGCAAATACTTGGCAGACTGTCCTTGAAGAGACGAGGAACGATTCACCCAACCACGTCCCAATAGGCTTGCACTTCGATTTGTTTGACAACATGCCTGATGTCAATAATGCCTGTGGCAGAGATGGCGGTGGCTGTGGCCCGATAGTAGACAACGTAGCGGGCTTTACCAATGGTCAATTGTTCTCAGTATTAGACGAGAATACTACAGATCCCGGTATTTATCAAAACCGGATACTTAATGACCTGCTACCAGGCTCTGGTGTCATGGCAGCCGACGTAAACGCGTTGTTTAACAGCTACTAAAAAACGACTTCGAGTGCGGCTGAGTGCACTGCGCCGCACTCGAAATTCAAAATACCGAACATGAAAAACCTTACGATTTTATGTATAGTGTTCAGTCTGTTCATGGCGGCTTGTATTAGGAAAGAATGTCGGGATATTCCGGGAGGGTATCATTTTGTTTTGCCAGTAGCCATAACCCCAATACTGGACACCCTTAGGATAGGCGATACGATTTTGATCCGATCAACTTTTTCCAATCAAGTCTATGAAATGAATACAGCCAGATATTATGAACTGATTAACTTCAGGTTTGATCTCTCACTGACAGCCGTACAATTAGATACTATAGATGGCGACGAAAATGGTATACAATCATTTCAGGTACTGGAAAATACAGATTTTGAGTTTAGACAGTACAGTAACGGCGTTTCTGCTTATGTAGGTCAATATGAGTACGACAATGAGAATTACAGTACGGAATTGAGGATCATTCCTGAAAAAGCAGGACTTTTTGTAGTGTCACTTGCTGCGCTCATGATAGACGAAAATCAGCGGTTTGCTGGTAAATGCAATGGAATCGGTTCAAGCGCTGTCATGGCACATGAAAATCCAGAGCAGATGAATATCGAATTCCTAACTGAAAGCCCTGATCCCCACTATAGCGAGTGGACCCTTCAACGCCCACAGGAACGTTTTTACGATGCCGGCGGCTACTGCTTCTACGTAGCAGAGTGAGATGAAACCTTCATGGGGCGGCAGCGTCGTAATCGGTCGCCCGACGCCGGCCGCATCGCCATCTGCGAAAGCTGGGCCGAGCACCTGGAGTTAGGTGTATACGGATAGGGCGTATGGGGGGAATACGAGTATTAATGAGCCTTGGGTAGACAGATTGGATGGATGGAGGAACCACCGTCCCAATCATGTACCCATTGGGCTGCATCTAGATTTACTCGACAATGTTGAGCCAGCGATTTCAGATGATAAATTTAGGCGATGAGGGTTTGGTGTTAAGAAAATAAATACTCGATTGAAAATGTCTTTTATTGCTACTCCGGCGACGATTGTGAAATCGTGACCTGAGAACGTGGTCCAGAGTTGCCTTTCAGGTCGCTCCCGCATAGCTATAGGGCAAAAGTCGCCACCTGACTTGAAGTGGAAACCGGGCTTAGCATCAACAACCCGCCCTGCCAGGCCGTTATTCAAAGTAAATGCTTATGGATAAATGGTCAACTTCCCGCCGCCACTTCCTCCGGCAGTCCGCTATGGCAGCTGGCAGCCTGCTGGCGGCCCCTGCACTCATAGGCTGCCAAACGGCGAAAAAACGCCTGGGCGTTGCCCTCGTCGGGCTTGGCGGCTACTCCCGCGGACAACTCGCGCCTGCCCTCCAAATGACGGAGCACTGCTACCTCGCCGGTATTGTGACGGGCAGCCCGGAAAAGATTCCCACCTGGCAGCAGCGGTACAGCATTCCGGATAAGAATGTCTATTCCTACGATACCATGCACGAGATCGCGGATAACCCTGATATTGATGTGATCTACATCGTGGTACCAACCGGGCTTCATGCCGAGTATGCCATCCGCGCAGCCAACGCCGGCAAGCATGTCTGGTGTGAGAAGCCTATGGCCATGAATGTGGAGGAGTGCCAGGCGATCATTGACGCCTGTAATCAAAACGGGGTGAACCTCAGCATCGGCTACCGTATGCAGCACGAGCCTAATACGCAGACGGTCATTGAATATGCCCGAACGAAGCCCTATGGTGCTATCCAATCCGCTGAGGCACTGGCGGGTTATGCCGGTTCCGGGCAGGGCAGCGGCTGGCGCTTTCAGGCCGATATGGGCGGTGGCGCACTCTACGATATGGGCGTGTACACCATCAACGGACTGCGCTACGCCACGGGCATGGAGCCGGTGCAGGTGCGTTCGGCTTCCCGCAATATCCCCAATGAAGTCGATGTGACCACCACCTTTGAGCTGGCATTCCCGAATGGGATCAAAGGTTCCGGTAAAACCAGTGTGGTGGAAACGATAAACCGCCTGCGGGTAGACTGCGCCGATGGCTGGTACAAGCTGGAGCCTATGCAGTCCTACAGTGGCGTGCAGGGTGTCACCAGCGATGGCAAGCGGCTGGACCAACCCATTAAAGACCAGCAGGCCCGACAGATGGACAATGATGCCCTGGCTATTCTGAATGATACACCGGTACTAGTCCCGGGCGAGGAGGGGCTCCGGGACATCCGAATCGTGCAGGCGATTATGGAGGCGGACCGCACGGGAGAAGTAGTGGATTTGTAGGATGGTGCCGGGGCAGTGGCAATGCGTGAGACTAGGAAAAGGTTGAGGTTGAGACCACCCGGGGTCCTCCGCAGGGAGCGACAGTTCACTGTCGCCGCCAGGGAGACCAGGCCAGATCCTCAACCTTAACCTCAGCCTCAACCTTCCCCGGGACAGCACCCATCAGCCCTCCACCCGGTGCCGTTCCAGTTCTTCCAGCGTAGCACGGATATTTTCCTTTCTGCGGTGATGCTGCAGCACGGTTGGCGGCACTGCCCGCGCACCGCAATCCGAAATACCGCAGCGCTCGCAGGTCGTGTGTACGTCTTTGGTGACCAGCTTCGGGTCATTCAGAAAGCGAAACAGTCGTTTGAGCTTATCATTCACCAGCAGGCCGATGGTGACGCTTGAGCTGTTGTCGGCGTGGTTGTGCCCAGGCTTGGCAATGGTAATGCACAGGTAGGCATTGGGCGTGCCCCAGTAACGCGAAATCTGCGCCCCGGCAATAGGCCCTTCCGTATTGCTGATACCCTGCTGCGCTTTCAGCTGACGGATGAGGTTGATGCTGATCCAGCGGCGGCAGTAGTGCTCGTCCAGTTGGTTGGCGTGGGGGTTATGGAGCTGCGAAAGGTGCATCTCCTTGGTCATTTCAAACTTCTGCAGGTCGGGGCGTGCGAAGAAACGCAGGAAGAACAAATCCTGAATATTGAAGTGCCGGGGCAGTAGATTGGTCAGGCGCTGTATGAGCATCTCAGAAGTCACATCGTACTTGGCAAACAGCTCCAGGAATGCTTCTGCCTCCCAGGTCCGCCAACGGGCCATCGTCTCAATATCCTCGATCATTTCCTTTTCGTCCATCAGCAGGGCAACGGAGAAATAGGAGGCTTTGAAGTTGTTGAGGAGTTTGTCGAAGGAGTCGACCTCCATCATGCGGGTCTCGTAGGGGCGTTCCTCCAACTTTAGAAACTGAAAGCCGATTTCCTTGCCCAGCAAGGCTTTTTCCTGAGCGGAACTCAGCCCGCCATTGAGGTACAGCACCTTATTTTTTACAGAATAGTAGGAACGCACTTCCGTCAGGTCCGGCCGGCTGCTGAGGAAGTCACGGTCCACCCTGACCTCGAAGTTTTTGTGCAGGAGGTGCTCCAGCTCCGGCGTTTCGAACCCGGGCTGTTGCTTCAGCGTGTTTTTGGATTTGAACTCCTGAACGGCCAGTTCCAGGTCATCAAAGTAGTTGTCGTGCAGGTCCTGATAGGAGCGAAGGGCGGCCTTGTAGAAGTCCTCGCCCTGCAGGTGGTGGTTGCGTACAATCTTGATCACGGTGCTGATGAAGGCGTTTACCTTGTCCGGCGTCACCGAAAGCAGTTCAATCAGCTTAGGGGTGTTGATACCAAAGAGCTCAAGGGGGAAAATTTTGAGAAAGTCCGAGTGGATCAGGTCAATGATGGGCTTCAGCCGCTTGTCTGCATCCAGAGAAACGAGGTAGTTGTATTCCGTATTCAGAGCACGGGCGAGGGCCAGTATTTTGTCGGCCTTGGGGTACTTTTTGCCTTTCTCAATATTGTGCAGGTAGGAAATGGCTAGCCCGGTGCGGTCGGACAGTTGCTGATAGGATAAGTCCTGCTCCTGCCGTAACTGATGCACCTTGAGCCCGAAAATGAGTTTTACCGTGTCGATTTCTCTTAACATAGGTGCAAATTTAAGCATTTGAAAAAAAATCTGTTAGAGAAATTTTCTCTAAATGCGAAAAACATCTTTCTTTGCTCCAACGTTTCAAGTTTGTACTGCCAACAGGCAACGCAAATTTTTCCCGAATAGCAAAACTAACCTTCCTACAATGGAGAAGTTTGAGATTAAAAACCCTGCTGCAACATTGGAAACACTGGGCATCAAGCAGGTCAAAAATGCCCACTGGAATCTAAGCCCGGAGGCGCTCGTTCAGGAGACGATCCGGCGCGGGCAAGGCTTCCTGACTGATCTGGGCGCTATCGCTGTAGAAACCGGCGAATTTACCGGCCGCTCTCCTCAGGACCGTTTCATCGTGGAGGACGCCGAAACGAAGGATACGGTCGACTGGGGCAATATCAATAAGCCTATTGACAACCGGTACTTTCAGCAGCTCAAAGGCAAAATCATCGACTATTTCGCAGACAAAAATGTATTCGTACGCGATGCCTACGTTTGCGCAGATGATGACTACCGCATGAACCTGCGCCTGGTAAGCGAATATCCGTGGAGCAATCAGTTTGCCTACAATATGTTCCTCCGCCCAACCGGAGAAGAGCTCGAAAACTTTGAGCCGGAGTGGAGCATCCTCTGTGCGCCGGGCTTCCACGCCGACCCGGAAGTGGACGGCACCCGTCAGCACAATTTTGCCATCATCAACTTCACGGAAAAGCAGATCATCATCGGCGGTACGGGGTACACCGGAGAGATCAAGAAAGGCATTTTCTCTGTCCTGAACTATGTCCTGCCCAAGCACAGTGAGGTATTGTCCATGCACTGCTCTGCCAACGTAGGGCAGGAGGGCGACACCGCTGTCTTTTTTGGGCTGAGCGGCACCGGCAAGACCACCTTGTCTGCCGACCCTAACCGTAACCTGATCGGCGATGATGAGCACGGCTGGTCTGAGAACGGCATTTTCAACTTCGAAGGCGGCTGCTACGCCAAAACGATTGACCTGTCGGAGGAGAAAGAGCCGGAAATCTACCACGCCATCAAGCACCGGGCCATCCTGGAGAACATAAAGTGCTACCCTGGCACCCGCACGCCGGACTTTGAGAACAGCGACATTACCGAAAATACCCGGGTCTCCTATCCGATTTACCACATCGATAATGCCCTTGAGCCTTCGCGCAGCGGGCACCCGACCAATATTTTCTTCCTGACTTGCGATGCATTTGGCGTACTGCCTCCGATCAGCAAACTGACGCCTGGTCAGGCTATGTACCATTTTATGTCAGGCTATACGGCAAAGGTCGCCGGTACAGAAGCGGGTATTACGGAGCCACAGGCGACGTTCTCAGCCTGTTTTGGTGCGCCTTTCATGCCGCTGCACCCGGCGGAATACGCAGAGATGCTGGGTGAGAAAATGCAGGCCCACAACGTCAATGTCTGGCTGGTGAATACCGGATGGACGGGCGGTGCTTACGGCACAGGTCACCGCATGAGCCTCAAGTACACTCGTGCCATGATTACAGCAGCCCTGCGCGGCGAACTGGACGCCGTGGACTACCACACCCACGAAATCTTTGGCCTGAGCATGCCGGTAAGCTGCCCTAACGTGCCTGATGAGGTCCTCGACCCGAAGCAGACCTGGGCAGATTCCGATGCCTACGATGCCAAGGCGAATGACCTGGCCGAGCGTTTCAATAAAAACTTTGAAAAATTCGCTGCGAAAACCAGCGATGAAATCCTTGCGGCTGCGCCAAAAGTACTGGCTAGCTAGCAAGCGTTTATCCCTCAGCCTTACACTACTTTTACCAAATTGAACCAAGTTGAACTTATGCCCCGGCAGTGACCGGGGCTTTTTTATTTTCGCCCATCCTACAAGGATAGTGGCGTTAAAGTCCCTGATAGGTAAATTGCCGCCTTAGGTGTTTCTTTCCGCGAACTTATTGAATGCAGGGTTCGTCCAGTTTTCAATTGAAATATCTGATATCCGGCTAAGGTGCTTTTCATTATTTGTAACCATAATCAAGCTGCGCTCCACAGCTGTAGAACCAATCAACAGATCAAAATCTGGAATAAGCTTGCCAGCGGTTTTAAGTTTCACCTTTTCCAGTGCAAATCTATCATAAACCGCTTCAATAGGGATTACGGTAAATAGCGTCTCAATTACTTGAATATCTTTGATATGTTTTTCGTATTGCTCGCTTTTTCTTGCGCCATAAATCAGTTCCAGGATCGTGATCTCACTCACAAAACAATGCTCTGGCTTTACTTCCTTTATCTTCTCGTTTATCGAGTACTTTCCCCTAAGATAGAATCCACAAATATCTGTATCAATTAAATATTTCATGGCAAAAATCAAGCGTCCAGGTTAATGTCTCTTTCCGATAAAGTCCTACTTTCAAGAATGCTCTTGAAAATATCTTCGTCAATATCTTTCCAAGCCCCGTACAGACGGTCTACCAAGACCGATTTTGCAACAGGGTTGCTTTGAGGAGGTATGTCTGACTTTATTTCGCTGGAAAGCCTGCTCATTATTTCTAACTTGCCTTCCAGGCTTAGTGCATGAATAAGCTTCATGATATTATTGATTTCCAGCTTACCTTCCATAATTAATATTTTGACTTGTAAACAAAGCTTTTTTTAACTTGGTTTCCAAAGGAGGTGCTTTCTGCATCTTTCAGGTTTAGATAACTCAGATCATTTTATCTTTCTATGGCGCACTTGCTACATTTGCTAAAAAGCTAGCTCAGGCATGTCAGACCCTTCCATCAGCCTCAACAAATTCATCAGTTCCACCGGCATTTGTTCCCGGCGGGAAGCAGACCGGATGATTGAGGCCGGGCGGGTACAACTCAATGGCACTACTGCCAAAAAAGGCAACCGCGTCAATCCCGGCGATGAGGTCCTGCTGGATGGTGCGTCCCTCAAAGCTAAACCCAAAGCGGTCTACCTCGCCCTCCACAAGCCTCCCGGCATCACCTGCACCACTGACCGGAAGGATAAGTCCAACATCATTGACTTCCTCAACTACCCGGAGCGCATCTTCCACATCGGCCGCCTCGACAAAGCCTCCACCGGGCTGATTTTTCTGACCAACGACGGCGACATCGTCAACGAAATCCTGCGCGAGCAAAACGAGCACGAAAAAGAATACATCGTCACCGTCAATAAGCCCATCAACGCTTCCTTTGTCAGGCGGATGAGCCAGGGCATCCCCATCCTGGGCACCGTGACCAAAAAGTGTCAGGTGGAAAAAATCGGGCGGCAGGCCTTCCGCATCGTGCTCACACAGGGCCTCAACCGGCAAATCCGCCGCATGTGCGACTACCTGGGCTACGATGTCGTGACCCTTAAACGGGTGCGCATTATGAACGTCCACCTTGGCGGGCTCAAGCCTGGGCAGTGGCGGTATTTGACGGACGAAGAGCTAAAGGAGCTGAGGCGGCACTTGGGGTGAACGGGGGCGGGTTTGCGGCCAATGGGCAGAATGACCTTTTTCTTTTTCAGCAAACAGCAGAGGACCGGGCTTTTCACCTGAAGGTAGGCATCAATTATTTTGAAGCTTGTATTGGGGAATTGGAGGGGTTGTATGGGGAGGTGCTTGCCATTGAGGATGCGTATTTGGAATAAGAGCGCTTTCTGACTCTACCTATACATTGACGTCTGCAACCCTCATCGCTCCAGCCCCCGCGTCATCTCCTCCAACTGCTTCTGCAATTCCTGCACATGCTCCAGGGAGAGGTTATCAGGGACTTTCAGGGAGAGTTCGTCAATCGTGTCCAGGTAGAGGGTTTCCAGTTCCATATCGGAGCGCAGGGCTTCCATGTCTGCCAGGTCATCGTAGTGGTGCTCTTTGAGGCGGCGCAGTTCGGCTTCTTTGTCGGCCAGTGACTGTGATAGCTGGTGGTTGTGCAGCAGGCGGTTGAGTTTGTGTTTAACGGTTTTGTAGAAGGAGGATTTGGCCCGGCGCAGCTCCAGTTCGGCTTCAAATTCCCGGATAAGGTAGTTGGCGTCGGTGCGGTTTTTGGTGTTAAGGGCGTCCTCATCGTGTAGCTCACGCCGAAGCTCCCGCAGGTTTTTCCTGATGGACTTAATCTCTTTTTCATTGCGGGCAAGTTGCTCCTCCACCTGTTCCAGACGTTCGCCAACACCAGCAGGCACACTCCCCCGGTTCCGGAAATTGCTATTCTCCTGCCGGATGTACTCATAGACCAGGTAGCCCAAAAAGCCGATACCGCCCAGGATGGTCAGCGTCAGGATCATAAATCGTAGCGGGCCTGCAAAACGGAGCAACAGAATGATTCCTACCACGATCAGGATTATGCGAAACGGACTAAGCCAATTGTTTTTTTGCTGTGGCATGAAATTTTTTTTGTGTTTTGTTGAACCCTTTTTTATTTGCCCTGTTAGGCTCACAGTTTTATGAATCGCTAATGTTTTTTGTTTGTTTATAGTTTATGCAGGTACTCCATCCGGAGTACCTTTTTTTGTTCCTGCCTGACGCTTCCCGAAAAACCAATATCTTTGTTCCTTCATTCGACAAAACAGACGTATGGACCTGATCCAGAAATTACAGGAACAATATATACAGGAATTTTCGAATAACGTACCGCTGGACGAATTCCTGCTCAATGTCATCGTCACAGCCATCCTTGTAGCCTTGCTGCGGCTGTTCTATATCCACTTTGGCAACGCCATTTCCAACCGCCGCCGTTTTGCCAATAACTTCCTGCCGCTGGCCCTGGGCACCCTGCTCATTATCATGATCGTCAAATCTTCCATTGCCTTGTCCCTGGGCCTGGTCGGTGCACTTTCTATCGTGCGCTACCGGGCAGCTATTAAGGATCCGGAGGAACTGACCTATCTCTTCATTGCCATCGGGCTGGGGCTCGCCGGCGGTGCCAATCAGCCTATCCTGGCGATTGTGGCTTTTGCGGTCATCCTCGGCATTCTCTACCTTAGTAAACTGCTTGGGCGGCAACAAGTGTTTCGTCAGGAAAATCGTTTGTTTGTCAATATTCAGACCGACCAGGAAGATGTGGAGGCCATTGCCGGTATTTTGGCACAGCACCTGCCTTATGTGGAGCTGAAACGCATGGACACCCTTGAGCAGGGCATGGACTTGTCCTTCGTCTGCCGCGCAAAGGAGCTGGGAGATATTGCCCGTTTAAAAAAAGCCATGCAGGAGCTCTCGCCCGCCACCCGCCTCTCGGTCATCGACCAGCCAGATCTGATTGTGTAATTATGATCATCAAAGACCAGGAAAAACAACAGCGAAAAAATGCCGGCCGCCTGCTCCTCGGCGTACTGGGCGGAGCCCTTGTGCTCATCCTCAGTGTCAGCCTCTGGCCGGAGCCCTCGCCCTATGATTCCCTGCCCGATGGACAGGTGTTTTGTGGTGCGGAAAAGGTCCGGGGTGAAACCTTTGTACATAATGGCGTGCCTTTCAAAGGTGGTACCACGCAGTCTGCTCAATACGCCCGCCACGGGAAACACAGCTGCTACCTGCCCCAGGCATCCGAACCGCAGTATGGCATGGAATATGAGCTGGAGGCGCCCCGGCCGGGCTCTGCTTACCGGGTAAGCGTCTGGCGCAAACAAACCGGGCAGCAGCAGTCTTACCTGGCAGTGAGTGTGGAAGGCCCGGAAAAACGCTACCATCAGGGAAATATACCGGCCACAGCAGACACCCTGGGGTGGGAAAAGCTGGAACTCCACTTCAGTGTGCCATTTGGTGCCCCCAGTGAGCGCTTCAAAGTCTACGTCTACAGTACCGGGCAGGAACCGGCATGGTTTGATGATTTGCTCATCGAGCCTTTATCAGCGGATAGTGCCTTCGTGCCGGAGGTCTTACAGCTGGAAATCAAGCCCCGCCACATGCAAAAGCTGGAAGCCAAGCGGCAGGAAGCCCTCCGCTCCGGTATTCTCGAAACGGACGGGGGCGACTGGGTGCCTGCCAAATTCAGTAGCAGCGCCTACGATGAGCCTATCTCCGTTGAAGTCCGCCTCAAAGGCGACTGGCTCGACCACCTCAGTGGCGATAAGTGGTCTTTTCGGGTGAAAGTCAAAGGCACGGAAGCCTGGCGACGTATGCGGGTCTTTTCTCTTCACACGCCCCGTGCCCGCCACTTTTTGCACGAATGGCTCTTGCACCAGTTTTGGGAGAAGGAAGACGTGCTTACTACCCGCTATGATTTCGTTGAGCTGCAGCTCAATGGCGAAAGCCTGGGCGTGTACGCCTACGAAGAGCATTTTGAAAAACAACTTGTGGAGTCGCGCCGCCGCCGGGAAGGCCCGATCATGAAATTCTCGGAAGACGGCTACTGGAAGACCATCCGCCGGCAGTTGCAGTCGCATGGCTATGTCAAGCCGAATGCCCGCTACGGGGCTGCCGAATTGGAAAGCGCCTCCATCGAGGCTTTCGACGATAAGCCTACTGAAGATAACCCTGGCATGGCGGCCCAGATAAAAGCCGCCCGCCAACTCATGCAGCAGTACCGTGACGGGCTGCAACCGGCAGGCGAGGTCTTTGATTTAATGCGTATGGCGAAATTTCTGGCCTTCTGCGATGTCTTCAACGGCTACCACGGTATCGCCTGGCACAATCAGCGGTTTTACTACAACCCCATTACCGGCAAACTGGAGCCCATTGGTTTTGATGGCTTTGGCGGCCCGCCGGCTAGTCAGTACGAAGTGTTAGGCAGCGGCGCCCTGAACCCGCACAAGGAGGCTTACCACCCGCTTCTTGGCAGCCTGTTTATGGATGAAGATTTTGTACGGCTCTACCACGGAGCCTTGCACCGGTACAGCAGTCGCGACTATCTGCTGCCAGCCCTGGACAGCCTGGCTCCCGCCTGGTATGCCCGTTTGGAATACGTGCAGCGGGAATTTCCGGGTTATCAACCCCGGCTGGACAATTTTATCCGCAATGCGCAGTACGTACATTCCCTGTTGCTCCCGTTTGGTGCTTACAGCCTGACCGTTTATACCCTCCAAAAGCAAGGCCCGGAACAGCAACTACAGGTCGTCAACCGCCATCATCTGCCGCTGCGCATCCGTGGCTATGGCCGTAATAGCCGTCAAATGCGCGGTGGGCTGGAACACCCGGTGATGCTCCCGGCCCGTATGCCCCGGGTGTACGATATGCGGCTGCGAAGGGATACCACGCTCCGCAATCCCGGTTTTCTGGAACAAAAAGCCATGGCTGTGCAGGCGCCTCCGGGCAGTACAAGCGTGACGATAGGGTCGGCTGCGGAATACTTGTTCTACGAAGTGCCCGGCATTGACAGCTTATTTGCAGCGCCCATTTTGGCACAAACGCCTCCCGGCCATCTCACCGGGCGGCAGCTGCTGGCGGAGGAAGCTGTACTGGACGAGAACAGCACCTATCAGGTCGCTGCCGATGCCGTGGTTTTCCCATCCGGCGTGCATGAAATACGTAAAACGGTTATTGTTCCCGCTGGCCGGCAGCTGATCCTGGAGGCCGGTGCGGATATCCGGCTGTACAACGGTGCCAGTCTGCTGAGCTACAGCCCGCTGCAAGCCCTGGGTACCGAAGATGCCCCCGTTCGTATCAGCGCGCCCAACCGCGATGGGGGAGGAGTAGCTGTTTTTGGCGCACCGCTGCCTTCTTCCGTTGCCTATCTGGTGGCAGAAGGGCTGGATGCGCCTCAGTACAAAGGCTGGTCCCTGACCGGGGCTGTAAATTTCTATGAGTCCCAAGTCCGGATGCACAACAGCGCCATTCTCCAAAACCGCAGTGAGGATGCCCTGAACATCATCCGGTCTGAATTCAAGTTGGAGCGCTGCTACATCGGGGAGACCTTCTCAGATGGATTTGATGCCGACTTTTGCAAAGGCGAGGTCGTCGCCTGCCGGATCGAAAACACCGGTAATGACGGGCTGGACTTTTCCGGAAGTACAGTCACAATCCGCGATTGCCAGTTGAAAGGGAACGGGGACAAAGGCATCAGCGTAGGGGAGGAGAGTGATGTGACGGTTTTCGATACACGCATCAAAGGAGCGCCCATCGGCGTAGCGAGCAAAGACTTATCGGTATTGCGGGTACGCGACCTTTCCCTGATTGACTGCCGGCAGGGTTTTGTAGCTTACCAGAAAAAGCCCGAATTTGGGCCTGGCACCATCATCGTGGAATCCCATCAGGCAGAGGGCGTGGACCGCCTGACCAATATCGCAGAAGGGAATACATTACTGGGTTTGTAAAAAGTAGACTATGGCTTATCGTTTTTTAGCATTCTTGTTACTGATCACCGGCGGGCTTTGCGCTCAGGAATTGCCCGAAGATTTTTACGATATCACTTACCTCACGGAGCTGGATAACCCCATGGGGATGACCTTTGATGAGAACGGGCGCATGTATGTTTGGGAAAAGAAAGGCGTGGTGCGGGTGGTGGACACTGCGGGCAATCTCTATCCGGAGCCCCTCGTCGATATCTCAGAGGAAGTCAGCAACTGGAAAGACCACGGGCTGATGGGCTTTACGCTGGACAACGATTTCCTGGTCAACGGCTATTTCTACCTGCTCTACGCTCTGGATTTACACCACTATGAATATTACGGCACACCGGAATACAGCCCCGACAGCACCGTCACCTGGAAACCAACGATTGGCCGGGTGGTGCGCTACCGGGCCGATCCGACCACGGCTTACCTCCGGGTTTTGGAGGGTAGCCGGCATATCCTGCTGGGCGAAACAATTGAAGATGGCATCCCCTTGATGTACGAATTTCATGGGCTGGGTGACCTGGTGATGGGGCAGGATGGCACCCTCCTCATTAGTGCCGGCGATGGGACGAGCAACGGTGGCCCCGATACCGGCGGCGACGAGTACGGAACGATGGCGAGCGAAGCCATTGCCACCGGTATTATCACTGAGGATGAAGACCTGGGTTCCTACCGGGCGCAGTACCTGGCCAATTACAACGGCAAAATCATGCGGATCGACCCCGAAACTGGCGATGGGCTGAGCAGCAACCCTTTCTATCAGCCGGATGTGCCCCGGTCGCCTCAATCCCGCATTTGGGCCTACGGTTTCCGTAATCCCTACCGTATTCAGGTCCGTCCCAATACCGGAAGCCATTATCCGGAGGACGGCGATCCCGGCACCTTATATATAGGTGATGTGGGCAACGGCGCCTGGGAAGAATTAGATATTGCGCCAGAAGGCGGGCTTAATTTCGGCTGGCCCATGATGGAAGGCTTTGGCAGCCACTGGCCTTATATCAATGAGCCGGCTCCTGCTAATCAGTTGCACCCCAATCCGCTACACGGAAACGGAGGTTGCGATCAGCCCTTTCTCAATTTCAAAGACCTCTACGTGAACCCACGGGAAGATGGCCACAGCGTACCCTCCAACCCCTGTGACGATAGCGTGCCTATTGAAGGCTATACGGTAGGAACGATGCCCACACTGCAGTGGAGCAATGCCCGCTGGAACCCGCCCACCCGGGCGCAGGTAGCGAGCTTTGATGATAACGGCTGGTACAAAGGCCTGAATGTTGATGCACCGGAATCCAGCCTGGAAGACACGGAGCTGTTTGATGGCTTTTCCTCCCTGGCAGGCGTATTCTATGAAGGCGATCAATATCCAGAGGAATACCACGGCAAGTACTTCATGGTCGACTTCAGTGGCTGGATCAAGGTGGCAGATTTTGATGATGCGGACCAACTGCACAGCGTCAAGCCCTTCCACAGCAATGCCAAGGATATTATCCACCTGGCGCTAAACCCGGCGGATGGCAAACTCTATTACATCAGCCTTGAAGGCACCGTACATCAGATTAGCTATGGGGGGAATCCACCCCCGGTGGCAAAGATTCAGGCGGAGCAATTCTTTGGCCCCGGACCGCTTACGGTCGAATTTGATGGGAGTGCGTCCTACGATTCTAACCTCCCTATTGTCAGGTACGAGTGGGATTTTGGCGACGGCACAACGGCTGAAGGCCAAAATGTGGAGCACACCTACACCGGCACAGGCCAGCAGAGCTACACCGCTGTGCTGACCGTTTACGACAGCCTGGGCGCCTCCGCCACCGATGAAGCGGTAGTCGCCCTCAACAACACTCCTCCACAGGTAAATATCATCAGCTTTCAGGATGGCGACCGCTACCCGCTCGATCAGAGTACCACCCTGCTCCGTCTTGAAGCAGAGGTTGCGGATGCTGAGCATGCCGACGAAGAGCTCATGTACGAATGGCGTACTTTCCTTCACCATAACGACCACTTCCACCCCGATCCTGTGGACTTTGAACACCTCAGCTTTGCCCTCATCAGCCCGCTGGGCTGTCAGGAAGAGCTCTACTGGTACCGCATTCAGCTGACCGTTACAGACCCCGGAGGGCTTAAGACCTCGGTGACGCAGCAGGTGTACCCTTACTGCGGCGACCCGTTCCTGGAGTGGAATGAACTGGCAGGAGCAGCTGCGGAAGGCGGTGTCAACCTGACGTGGGATACTCAATTGGAGGACAGTCTGGCCTACTTTGAGGTGCAGCGCAGCCCGGATGCGCATAAATTCACCGCACTAGGTCAGGTCGCTGCTAAAGGCAACGGACAATATACGTTCTTCGACGATGGTCCGAGAAGAGGTACCAACATCTACCGGATAAAGGGCGTAACGGAAAACGGTGCTTACCGCTATTCCAATCCTTTGCGCATAGGCTATCCGGAGCCGCTGGCCATAAATGTTTTTCCGAATCCGGCGCGGGATGCCTTTACGCTTGAGCTTCTGGAAGCACAGGCAGGGCAGGTCCGTCTGGAATTGCTGGACGAGGCCGGGCGTGTGGTGCTGGAAAAGTCCTGGGAAACGGACAGTGGAGCGCCCTTTAGCGAGCGTATCCTGCCTGGGCAACTGCCCAACGGTGCCTACTTCTACCGGGTGACTAATGGGGCACAACGGCACTACGGGCAGCTCATACTACTCCGCTAAATCAGCAGTTGAAGGCAAAACAATATGAAAAACCTCCTCAAAAGCATAGGCCGGTTCTGGATGCGGTATTACCTGCTCATCCTGTTGCTGTTTGCCGGTTACCGGGCAGCAGAGCTTGCGGGCCGGTTTTACCGCGGGCTGATTTGGTCGGATGCCGAAGGGTACTACCTGTATCTGCCCGCTCTTGTTGTCAACGAGGGGTTCGAAGATTTTGAGGTAAGAACAAAGGCGCAGTTTAAGCCATTTGAAGGGACGAATAAAACCTTCACAAAGTACACCTGCGGCGTGGCCATCATGCAAGCACCATTTTTCCTGGGGGCACACGCCCTTACGCTGGCTACTGGCGGAGAGGCGGACGGCTACAGCGATTATTACATTCGTGCCTTACAACTGGCAGGCCTCTTTTACGGCTTCCTGGGCCTGCTGTTGCTGAAGAAAATACTGACCCGGCATTTCAAGCCCGTAGCGGTCATGATGACGGTGACCGGTTTCTTCCTGGGCACCAACCTTTACCACTACATTCTGCAGGAACCGGGGATGTCGCACGTGTACTCCTTTTTCCTGTTTGGGCTTTTCGTCTGGCTGACGCCCCGGTTTTATGAAAAGCCCGGCTGGAAAACCTTTGGAGGTATGGGGCTGCTGGCGGGACTGATTGTGCTCATCCGGCCCACGAATATTTTGTTGTTGCTTTATTTGTTGTTGTTCGGGCTGCGCTCCTGGGCGGATGTCAGGGAGCGGTTGCTCTTTTTCAGGAAACACCTGGGCGCATTACTCCTGGCACCAATAGCAAGCTTTCTGGTCTTTATACCCCAGTTTTTGTACTGGAAGCACATCTCCGGCGACTGGCTCATTTATTCCTACGGGGAGGAAGGCTTCAACTGGCTGGAGCCCCGGGTTGACATGGTCCTCTTCCACATTAAGAACGGCTGGCTGCTGTTCAGCCCGATGGCAGGCCTGGCGATTATCGGCTGCCTGGTTGGGATGTGGAAAAACCGCTACAATATTGCCCCTGTATTCCTCATTTGGCTGCTCCTGCTGTACATCACCTCCTGCTGGTGGTGCTGGTGGTTTGGAGGCGCTTTCGGGCACCGGCAGTTTGTCGAGTTTTATGTGCTCCTGGCGGTACCCTATGCCTGGCTGTTTACGCAGGTGCTGGAGAGCAAAGTTTTGGTACTGAAGATTTTCCTGGTGGCGCTTTGGCTGCTGCTGGGGTACTACGGGTATATGCTCGCCGTGCACTTCCGGGGCCCACATTATGAATGGTGGAGCTGGAAGGAAGTGGTAGAGTACATGTGGCAGTTTAAGTTTGATAAGAAGTACTGACGCGTTTTCGCACGACGGAAATAACGAAAAACACTATTGCCCTATGCCTGTACTGGCCACTGTACTCAGCATTTTGCTCCTTTTGCTACTCATTCTGAAATGGCGCATCCCTGCCTTTCTGGCTTTGCTGATTGCTGCCATTGCGGCCGGTTTGGGCAGTGGGCTGGAAGGCCCCGCTGTGATAGAAGCCATGCAGAACGGCATGGGCGGCACCCTGGGCTTTGTGGCTACGGTAGTGGGGCTGGGCGCGATGTTTGGAGCTTTATTGGAAAATGCCGGTGGGGCACAAGCGATTGCGCAATACCTCATCCGTAAGCAAAGGGTGGAACGGGCGCCTGCCGCGATGGCATTCACGGGCTTCCTGATTGCGATACCGGTATTTTTTGATGTGGCGTTTATCATTTTGATTCCCGTGCTCTACGCGCTCAGGGAGCGTACCGGAGCCTCCCTGCTAAAATTCGCCCTGCCCCTTCTTGCCGGATTGGCGGCCACCCACGCCTTTATTCCACCCACGCCTGGCCCCATTGCGGTAGCTGAAATCGTTGGCGCAGACCTGGGGTGGGTCATCCTGCTGGGCGCCATAGCCGGACTGCCTGCTGTGCTGGTGAGTGGGCTGTGGTTTGGTCAGCGCGTTGCCCGCCGCATTGATCCCGATCCCCCTGCTTTTTCGGAAGCAAAAACCCCGGACACTTTGCCACCGGTGGGGTTGATCCTGGTGATAATCGGTATGCCTATTGTACTGATTGTGCTGAGCACGCTGGCGCAATCGGGCACATTGCCGTTGCCCGCTGCTGTGCTGCCGGTGGTTCAGTTCTTGGGGCATCCCTTCACCGCATTATTACTGGCCAATCTTCTGATCTGGTACCTGCTGGGGTTGCGCCGTGGCTACAGTTCGGAGGTGTTGCTCAAAGCCACTACGGACTCCATGTCCACTGCCGGCAGCATACTCTTGCTCACAGGTGCAGGCGGCGTCTTCAAACAAATGCTGGTGGACACGGGCGCAGGCCAGCAGATTGCCGCTTCTATGACAGCGGCGGGGCTGCCCGTGGTAGTCTTTGCCTTCCTCGCCGCCGCTTTGATCCGGGTGGCACAAGGCTCCGCTACGGTCGCTATGATAACCGGAGCCAG
>CAJXNH010000015.1 GCA_913057245.1 uncultured Phaeodactylibacter sp. | reverse complement strand
GATGTTCCCGCGCATAGCAGCGCTACGTAAGGGGTTATCCAACGAAGAGTAGCCTCAAAAGTCGCCGCAGGCAACCCTTAGTTTTAGCCTTGACAGACCACTAGTTTACATCCATGCCCCGTACCACACGGGACAGCACACCGGGCAGAAAACGCTTCAGGTAAATACCCATAATTTCTTTGCCACCGATATAAGCTTCTTCTTTCTTTTTGTAAATCGCCCGTAGGGCTTTGCGGGCAAAATCATTGGGCTCCAGCCCCTGCTTAGTCGTTTGTGCCATCTTGTTATTGGGAGAACCATCACCGGTCAGCGCATTGATGCTGACATTGGTATGCACGTAGCCCGGGCAGATCAGGGTCACCCCAATGTTTTTCTCATAGACTTCAGCCCTGAGGCAGTCAAAGAACCCGTGCAATGCGTGCTTGGACGCTGCATAAGCGGACCTTCTCGGTGTACCGATTTTCCCCATCACACTACTTATGGCAACAATTTGCCCCTGCTTGCGGCGCAACATGTATGGCAACACCGCCTTGGTTACCGCCACCGTACCGATGAAGTTGACATCCATAATCTTCTGGTCCACAGATAAATCGGTATCCGCTACCAGGGAACGCTGAGAAATCCCTGCGTTATTGACCAGCACATCAATCTTACCAAAGTGGTTGATCGCCCGGGCGGTAATACCTGAAACTTTATCGTATTGTGTGACATCCATCGGCAGGAGCAATACCCGGCTGCTACGCGGGCAATTTTGCTGCACACGCTGCAATTCCTGTTCGTTACGGGCCGACAACACCAGGTCCGCTCCGTGCGCTGCAAAGGCATAAGCCAAATGCTCACCTATCCCGGAAGAAGCCCCCGTAATCCAAATTACTTTATCCTTGAAATGCATGCCTGTTTTTTTATGCAAATAAACCGAAAAAAGTCGAATCCTCAGATTCTGCCTCTAAATTCCCCACTCCTACCGCCTCCAAAATCTACCAGTCGACATTGCAGCTGTAAACGATTTATTCTTTTGCAAAAAGCCTTATATTTCCCGTCTGCATAACCCTGAGGAGCCTGCAAACGGGCTGCCTCTGATCCGCACATTTAACTATGAAGACCATTTGCTTTGTCAGGCACGCCAAATCCAGTTGGGAGGATGCCAGCTTAAGAGACTTCCAGAGGCCGCTGAATAAGCGGGGGCTGCGTGATGCACCATTCATGGGCAAGCTACTGCATGCCAAAGGCTTAGCACCGGACCGTATCATCAGCAGCCCGGCGGTGCGTGCCCGCACCACGGCAAAATATTTCGCAAACGCCCTGCAATACCCCGAAACGGAAATACAGGAAGAGCCGCTCATTTACGAAGCATTCCCGGAGGATATTTTGCGGCTGATCGAAAAGTTTGATCCGGTATGGAAAGTGGTGTACCTTTTCGGGCACAACCCTACCTGGACCACCCTTGCCAATTCCTTTGCCGAAACCTTTATTCCCAATATTCCAACCTGCGGGACGTTTAGAGTAGATGCGGAGGTGGACGACTGGGCTGCATTTACTGCCCAAACCGGCCGCCTGAGCGAATTTCATTACCCTAAACAGTATTTCTCCTGATGCGATACGCCACCATGCTCCTGCTTACCTGCTGCCTTAACTTATTTTTTTGCGGCTGTGAAACACCGGAGGAAAAACCCCGTATTCCAGAAGAGCAATTGATCAATGTGCTTGCAGATGTGCATATTGCCGAAGCAGCCTTGCAAGCCCTGAGAGGGCAAACCAAGGACAGCATGTCTCAGGCGTATTACCAGCAAATCTATACCATACATGGTCTAGACTCGGTAGAAATGCAGCAAACCCTGGAGGCCCTGCGGAAAAAACCAGAAGAAATGAAGGCCCTCTATGATAAGGTAATGGAGCGCGTGGAAAAGCTCAACGCCCGGTCCAAAGACCCGGAGGAGCGGGATTGACCGGCATTTCTTAACATATACTTAATGCCCCTTTCGCTGAATCCGCCTCGTGAAGCCGTTAACTTTGACGGCATGCGACTTAGGCTATTGTTATAGCCCCTTTTTCAACCAATCCTCACACAGATGGACCCTGTCAAAATTCTCATCGTAGATGATGAACCAGATATACTTGATTTTATCCGGTATAATCTGGTTAAGGAAGGATTTGAAGTCTTTACCGCATCCAATGGAGAAGATGGGATCAAGACTGCCGAACAAGTCAAACCCCGCCTGATCATCCTGGATATCATGATGCCAAAAATGGACGGCGTGGAAGTCTGCCGGCAATTGCGTAGTAAACCAGGATTTGAAAATACCCTGGTCACCTTCCTGACTGCAAGGGAGGAGGATTACTCCCAAATTGCAGCCCTTGATGTGGGTGGCGACGACTACATCACCAAACCCATCCGTCCCAGGGTATTTCTCAGCCGGATCAAAGCACTGCTCCGGCGATCCGAACGCTGGGAGGAAGAACAGGAGGAACCGAACACCCTGTCTATCGGCGATCTCATCATCGACCGGGACCGGGTCACGGTCACCAAAGGAGAAGAAGTTATAGAACTGGCTAAAAAGGAATTCGAGCTGCTCTTCCTGCTTGTATCCAAACCCGGAAAAGTCTTTTCCAGAGAGGAAATCTTCAATAAGGTGTGGGGTACAGACGTCATCGTCGGTAACCGTACAATTGATGTGCACATCCGGAAACTCCGGGAAAAAATCGGAGACCACTACATCAAAACCATTAAGGGGATTGGCTATAAGTTTGAATTTTAACCCCGGTACAGCTATATCGTAATCCCATCAAACATAAGACAAACGAATGCTAAAAAACCCCACCCCACAGCAGATCGCACAAATTGTGGCGCTTTACATCACCGCCTCCTCCTTATTGGTCTGGGGAGTGCTTGAGGTGTTGCGTGCCCGCTTTGAGCTCACCTGGATGTTTACCCTGGCGCTGCTTGGCATTGCCCTGTTCGCTTCTGCTTACCTGATTACCATCTTTTACCTGCGCAAGTACATCTACCGCAAGATTAAACTCATTTACAAAACCATCCACAAGCACAAAGTCTCCCCGCAGGAAAAAAATAAAAACATCGATGTACGCGAAAATATCATTGATGAGGTAGAGAAACAAGTCGCAGAGTGGGCCGAACAACAACAGGAAGAACTGGACAAGTACAAAGCCTGGGCGGAGTACCGCCGCAACTTTGTTGGCGACATCTCCCACGAACTCAAAACGCCTATTTTCAATATTCAGGGCTATCTGCATACCCTCCTCGATGGCGCACTGGAAGACCCGAACGTTAACACCACCTTTCTCAAAAAAGCCGCCAAAAACCTGGAGCGCCTGCATATTATCGTAGAAGACCTGGAAGCCATCTCCCGCCTCGAATCAGGCGAACTCATGCTGGAAATTCAAAGCTTCGACATCTACGCCCTGGCGGCAGAAGTCTTTGAAGACCTGGAATTCAAAGCCAAACAGCGGAACATCACCCTGGAATTTAAGGACGGGGCTTCCCAAAGCTTTAAGGTACAGGCTGACCGGGAGAGCATCCGTCAGGTACTTACCAACCTGGTAAGCAATTCCATCAAGTACGGTGAGGAAAATGGCCGTACCCGCATCGGCTTCTACGATATGGACGGCAACATCCTCATCGAAGTCGCGGATAATGGGCTGGGCATCCCCAAAAAGCACCTCAACCACGTTTTCGACCGCTTCTACCGGGTGGACAAAAGCCGTTCCCGGGAGCGTGGCGGTTCGGGCCTGGGCTTGTCCATTGTAAAGCACATCATTGAGGCGCACAAGCAGACCATCAACGTGCGGAGTACGCCGGGCCTGGGCTCTACTTTTGGGTTCACCCTCAAAAAGGGGAGTTAGCTAACGGGCTACCGGATCAAATTCACTTCGCCTGACCGCTCAACGGTGATGCCATTGCCTCGTTCCAGCACCAAATGATACCCGTAGACACCTGCCGGAGCTGTTTCCCCTTTATACAAGCCTTCCCACCCCAACTGACTGGCAGAAAGCTGGAAATCGCTTGCTTCGTAAACCAGGCTGCCCCAGCGGTTGAAAACGCGGAAGCTGACACCCCGGACAAATTCAGGGCCGGCGTAGGGCCGGAGCACATCATTAATGCCATCGTTATTGGGGGAAAACGCAGTAGGCACGTAAATCCGCTCCTCATTATTCACTTCCACCGTGATGCTTGCGGTAACCGTGCAGCCATCACTTGTTAGGCCGGTAACGGTGTAGGTGGTGGTGCGGTCCGGGCTCACCCGCACCGTTGCACAACCCTGGCATACTGCCGGATTCCAAACCAAACTATCGGGCAGCTCCGTACCTGCATCCAGCGGTTGCGCTACCAAGTCTATAGAATCGCCCGGGATAATGATGGGCTCAGCGCCCTGCCCGGGTGAGAACAGCCGGAAACCTGCCGGAGCCTCAGATTCTAAGTCAAATAGCGTAACGCCTTCACAGCCACCGCCATCCTGAACACGGAGGCTGTAGCTTCCCGCTTCCAGCCCCGCAAACGACGGAGACTGCTGCAACGGTTGGTCATTTAAGCCAAACAAATAGGGCGCTTGCCCACCAATAACACTATCCACGCTTAGACTTCCTGTACCATCTGGCGTGCAGCCCGGATTAGTGACACTGACGACCAATTCAGGGGTAGCGCGGTTGTCGGCTACAGTTATAGTGTCGGCATTGGCACATCCGGTGCTCGTATTCGTAACTTCCAGCACGTAATCGCCCGCTTCCGAGGCAATGGGGTTAGCGATGCCGATATCAGAAAGTACGCCCCCGTTCAGGGGGGTCCATGCATAAGCAAACCCAGTCATAGCGGGACTGCCAATAACGACCTCCTCCCTATCGCAGTCGAGGCTGTACGGCCCACCGGTTTCCACTACAGGAATTGGAAGAATATCCAGATTGAAAAAGGCAGAATCCGGCTGGCAAACCCCATTGTTCTGCAGGTAGGCAATTTGAACCGCTCCCGGTGTGGCCAGCTGCGCCAGGTTTAATTGTCCGGTGGATGCATTAAGGGCACCAACGGGCACATCCCCTCCGGTAACCGCCCATGTCCCGCCTGCGTCAGCTCCCGCCAAAATGGCGTTCAGGTCTAACAAGCTGTCCAGTGCCGCACAAAAGTCCAGGTCCTTCCCCACCCCAGCGGCTGGAAATGGCACGACAGTAAAATCCAGAGCCGGAAAGGAGCCATCGTAAGTGCAGGCCGGGGCGCTACTGTCAGAAAAGCTGGAAATGGCGATGCTCCCGCTGCCGGGAACCGGCACAGACAAGGTGTTCATCCCGGCTTGCAGCCCCGGAAGGGTATTCGCGAGCCCATTATAAGTGTACTCCACTGTAAAAGGGCCCGGACTTTCTGTCTCAATCAACAGGGCCAGTTCCAGAGGCGACCCTTCGCAAATTTCGGTTGCCCCTTCGAGCTCCAACAGGTAATCCGGGCATTCCAGCGTTATACACGAACCAGAAAACACGTCGCTAACACAACCAGCTGCTGACACCGCAAACAGCTCATAATTGACCGGCTGATTCCCGGTCAGCCCTTCGATCAGGTAAGTCGTATCGGAAGTGAAGGTCCCTACCGGCCCGTCGAGCACATCCATTTGGTAAGTGCTTGCCCCCATCGTAGGCGACCAGGACAAGAGTATGCTGTTCGTGGTTGCTTCACAATCTACAGAGGGTACCGGGGCCGGCGTTTCTCCCACCGTAACGGTCATCTCCGCAGTGGCTTCACAAACCGGCCCGAAGCTGATGTCATCGAGTGCAAAGTCGTTGCCTGTAGACTCACTGTTGACATTGGTGATACAAATTTCCACATCAGTGGCGCCCCCCGAATTCCAGGTGGCGTAAAAGGGCACCCACTCGCAGGTAACCGGGGTGGCTGCTGCGGTATTGCCCAACAAAACCCCATCGAAGGAGAACTGCAGGTTCGCAGGGTTTTCGGTAGTCACCGAAGCGACCCAGGCCGAAAAGGCATAGTCCGTGCCGGGCGTTACGCTCACCACCTGACACCAGACATCGTTTTGCTGATCAGAGCTGTTCACCACCATCATATTGCCGTTGCCGGTGGTGTGGTCACCGCAGGGCGCAAAGTCTTCGTGGGTAGACATCGGGTTATTACTAATCAGGTATTCGCCTTCGTTATGCAGGGGCCCGTTTGGCCCACCGCTACCCTGCCCGTAATCGGTAGTGAACCCTACATTGCCCAGCGCAAAGTCGCCATTGAAAATGAGATTCTCACCTATGGCCTGTGCGGTGATGGTATAGGTTTGGGTCGTTGCCGGCGTTGCAGTTGTTACAGCAGCCGAGGGGTCAGCCAGCCCGGCACCGGGTGACCACTGAACATTAAATGGAGTAGTAGAAAAAGAAGCAGCAACCGGCACTGGCTCGCCAGGCGTACACAGTGTGGTGTCCGCTGATACCGTGATGGTGAAATTATCACAATCCTGAGCAAAACCTATCCTTCCAAACAGCAGCAAAAAGAGACCAAAACCTGCTAAGCGAATATTCATAGCGATTCATTTTTTCGGAAAAAAAGCACAAGGAGTCCGGTCCCATAGATCAGACCGCCCGTTTCCAATACCTGGAAATTGATTTAAGGCTGACCGGGGTAATAAAGATTGGAGATTTGATTTGTTGCTGTAGTACAGGCAAAGATAGAACAATCTGCCATAAGTGCAGCCCGCTTGAAAGGAAGCTTTACGGAACGGTCAGTTTCAGCGCAGGCAACGTATAAAAATACAAATGCCCCGAAAGCGGTTGTTTCGCTCCCGGGGCATACTGCAATTAGCGCTTAAGACGCCTGCTTGTCAATTACTGATTCTCATTGAGCGGAATCGGGAACTGCTGGAATACCTGATCACCAGGCCGGTCAATCGGCAGGTTATCCGCATTCAGCAAACCATAGCGGCGCAGGTCGAACATACGGTGCCCTTCCGCCCAGAAAGAGTAGCGGCGGTTGTACAACATCTCTTCGATCAGTGCATCGCGGTTAACATCGCCGTCATAATCACCCAATCCATGTGCATTGCGGATCACGTTCAGTGCCGTCACTGCATCATCAAGGTTGCCCTCCTGAATACTGGCCTCTGCATAAATCAGGATCAGCTCCTCGTTGCGAATAATATCGATTGGGGAAAGTGCAGACTCGTACAAAGCCGTTTCGTGCGTACCGTTTAGCCCGTCCTGAGAAGTAGCATCAACCCGTGGGCGGAACTTGGACATCCGCATATCGCCTTCCCGGATATCTTCGATGTAGGAGTCGTGGACAATAATTTGGTCGCCGCTCTGCCCTGGAATTTTGAATACCGGATTCAGTACATCACCGGAAGCGGTGCTGAAGATCATTTCCGGCCCAACGGCAATATCGCCATCCAGGTCCAGGAAGGAATCTTCCAGATAGCTGAGCGCCTGACCGTACTGCTCAGCGTAAGTAGCCGCACGGGCTGCTATGGCACGGTTGAACTCAGCATAACCTTCCGGTGTGTCAAAGCCACCGGCATAGCCTGCCGAGAGTGTAAAATGGAATTCGGCACCCTGAAGATCATCATAAGCATCGTCCAGAAGGCTGAAAATTTCAGTGAAAGCATCTGCTTTGCTGACAAATGGCCCCAGGTTTTCCGGATCAGCGACATCCACACGAATGCCGTTATCGTTGAGGCGCATGAGCTCCTGCAGGAACATCAGTGCTTTAACGGTTCTTGCATAGCCACGGTAGCCGGCAAGCTCTGCTTCAGAAGCCCCCTGAGCATTGGGGAGCGCTTCCAGCAGCAGGTTTACGTTTTTCACTACCTGATAGCGGGTCCCCCATGGCGCAGTAAGGTAAAAGGTGTTATTATCCAGGCTGCGCCCTTCTTTGCCCAGCAGGTCCTCTGTATTACGAGGGTCTGCATCAAACAGATATAGCTCCCGGGCGACTGACCCCGTGGAGGTAATATACGTGTCCCAGGCCGTACGCATCCGGGCTTCTGCCCCGTAGACCAAGAGGTCCAGCTCATTAGGCTCTGCCTCGGAAAGAATAGCGCTCACACTAGGCGCGTTGGGATCAAACTGCTCGTCGATGGTACAGGCACCAAGGACCAGCAGGCATAATGTGCTTATGATCAGATTTATATTTTTCATAGGAATGTTTCCTTTTTAGTTCAACAATTGGTCGGTATGACCTCATTAAAATTCAGCAGTAATGTGGAAATAGGCCTGACGCGTACTTGGGAAAGGCGTTACCTCAATGCCTGTAGACAGGCCCGTCGTTCCTTTGGTGGACACTTCAGGGTCGTAGCTACTGTAGTCAGTTAGCGTAAGCAGGTTACGGCCTGAGACACCAACACGCAGACGGCTGAGGGTATTGCTGAACTTAGGCAGTGTGTAGTACAAACCAACCTCACGCAGACGGAAGTAAGAAGCATCCTCCACAAAACCGACCAGATCATCGTATTCCTCAGGGGTGGTACCACCGAGGTTCGTCAGCAGGCGGGACAGGTTCAGTACATCGCCGCCCTCTTTCCAGTGGGTCAGGAAGGTAAAATCGATGTTTTTGCCAATCTTAATCTGGTTGAACCAGCCCAACTGGAAGTCAGGCTCCACATCACCGATCGTTTCAGGCCCTTCTGCACCACTTCCTTTCAGCTGTGTGATAGGCTCTCCTTCCTCAATAAAGAAGGTGCCCAGCCCCAGACCAAAAGCAACACCGGTCGGAACAAATGGCGGCACGCCCAGGCGGGTCACTTCCGAACGGTTGTACCAGTAGTTGACAGTAGAATTCCACTGGAACTTATCACGGTTGACCGGAGTAAAGCCCAGCTGTAGCTCAAGCCCCTGATTACGAAGGTCGAAATCGCTACGGGTTTCATCTGCCCAGCCGCTTGATGATGGGATGTCAAACTCATAAAGCAGGTTCTCCACATCGCGAATGTAGTAAGTTACGCCGAGGTTCAGCTTGTTGTTCAGGATACCAAAGTCAGCACCGAATTCCAGTTCCTGAGACGTTTCCGGCTCCAGAGTTGGATCACCAAGACTGCCACCTGCGCGGATACCAACCTGTCCGCCAATATTGGTGGAAGCCAGCGTCGTAAACAGCGACCTAAAGGAGGCACTGCTTCCTGTCTCACCGTAAGCCACGCGCAGCTTAAACTGGTTCATGCTATTGATGCTCCAGAAGTCAAAGTTAGCTACGTTGACCGCCAGCGATGCCCGTGGGAAGGCAAAAAACTGATTGGGGTCACCATTCAGGCTCGACTTGTCAAAGCGGATACCTACAGTACCAATGATTTTGTCGTCCCAGTTGACTTGCTCCTGAGCAACAAAACCAAAGTCTTCTTCTGTAGCCAAAGCCTGGCTGATTTGCTGTGCACCAGAGTTCTGCAGGTTCGTCTGTCCCGGAATCAGCTGTGTGGCCCGGTTGAGAACCAGATCACGGTCGAAATTGAGGTAAGTCACCCCTACCTGTGTGTTAAAATTGATATTGCTTTCGGTGTAGTGATCCAGCACGGCAAATGCCTGATAGTTGTAGTTCAGCAAACCATTGCGGCCCTCGCCAATAAAGCCGTTATTGCCACCCGCCTGAGCCTGATGGGTTTCCGGCACATAAACGGACGTCTCGTTCTGTAGGAAGTCGATACCTACATTACCCGTCAGCTTAAAGATCGTACGGTCGGTCTGATAAAGATTGATCTCCATATTGGCACCGGAAATGAAGCGGTTATTACGCTCTTCGTTCCAGGTATTATCGCGAACAAAAATAGGGTTACCTGCCGCATTAGGGTTCGTCGGGTAGTTGCCCAGCGCATCCGGGAACAGGTTCACCCAGTCGCGTGTAAATGCCAGGTTGTAACCGTAGCTAAGGCCACCCTCGTTTTCGTTACCGGTAAAGCTCCGGCTCGCAAAAGAGTTGATGTAGTTGGCATTAACGCCCATTTTGATCTTATCAGAAATGCGGTGGTCCACATTCAAACGCATGGAGAAGCGCTCAAAGCCAGTATTTTCAATAATACCTTCCTCATCCCGGTAGCTGGTGTTGAAGTAGAAGGTCGTTTTCTCATTACCACCGGAGATGGACAAACGGGAATCTGTTATGAAACCGTCATTGCCATAAATCTCCTGCTCGTAGTCAAACACTTCACCATCTGCTACGGCTCGCTCGAAACGAGCCCGCTCATCCGGACCAAAGGCTTCTTCCACCTCATCTGCCGTGTATTGACGACGGCCTACGAAACGCTGAATGGTGTTCACACCAAAGTCCTGCTCGAAGCGTACTTTGGTTTTACCCGCCTGCCCCTGCTTGGTCGTGATGATGACCACACCGGCGTTGGCGCGGGTACCATAGATGGCAGCGGCAGAAGCGCCTTTCAGGACCTCGATGCTTTCAATATCTTCAGGGTTCAGGTCAGCCAGACGGTTGGAAGCATTCTCCTCAGAGCCGGAGTTCGCACCGGAAGCAAAACGCAAACCACTCGGGATTTCCGCATTGCTGATGTAGACCCCATCAATAATAAACAGCGGCTGGTTGTTGCCCGTCAGGGAGGAAATACCCCGCAGGCGCATGGCAATACCACCACCGGGCGCACCAGAGCTGGAAATGATGTTTACGCCGGTCATTTTACCGTACAAGGCGCCATCAATCGTCTGCTGAGTGGTCACCTCGGTAAGTTCCTGGCTCGAAATGGTGGATACGTTGTTGGCCAGGTTAGAGCGTTTCACGCCTGAGGCCAGGCCCGTCACCACTACCTCTTCAAGGTCGGCAATGTCTTCTTCCAGGGTAACACTCAGACGGTTGTTGTCCGGAGTGGCCTCTATTTCCTGGGAGGCAAAGCCGGTGTAGGAGAACAGCAGGACTGCACGCTCCCCTTTAACATTTAGGTTGAAATCACCGTTAAAATCAGTAACGGTACCCGTTGTGGAACCTTTGACAATGATAGAAACCCCAATCAGAGGTTCCCCACTCCCATCGGTTACGTTGCCAGTCACATTGAACTGAGCCATTGCTGTTGCAGTAGTGAACAGCAAAGCCAGCAGCATGCTGAACTTTGTAGCGTAATTCATACAATTTTGAGTTTAATGAACTAATGAATGCAAAGCATTGCGGCATAAGCCACTTTGACATAATAATTGAGCTACACATACGTCTGTAGTATATGTACCTTTAGTACTGCTGAACTGAAAAAGCCAACAGTATCCTGCCTTATGAATCGCTATTTTTCTTGTGTACTTTAAAGCTTAAGGGCATGAACCGGGGTGTAGATTTGTGATAATGCCCTGTTTTTTGTCGCGGGATAAATATAGTAAATTTTCTCAGGCTTGCATTTCTCTTCGTTTTTTTTCGATAAAATTGGCAATTCACCCGTCAATAGTTGGTAAATCCCCCTTAGGGAAAAACAATACAGAACACACTCATTTTCAAAGTGATAAATATCAGCCAGGGTAAACTTTGGCATTCCGGTGAGATCACCTATTATTGGCGCTTAATTCTATAGAGATGGAACTGATTTTCCAACGACTCCGGCCTCACTTGCCTGCACTAAGCATTGCAATTGCCTTTTTATTGGCCCATTCATTCGGCCTGTATCGGGCTGTTTTAGGGCTTGGGCCAGGCGAATCTGTGGCGCTGACCATTCTTTTGATCACCGCACTTTTATGGATTACGGAAACGGTCCCCCTCTACATTACCAGCCTGGGCGTACTCGCTATGAGTGTGCTTTGGCTGCTCCCTGTGCTCAATGGACTGGGCAGGGATGCACAAAAGGATGATTTCCTTCAGGCTTTCTTTGGAGACATCACCCTGCTGTTCATGGGCGGCTTCGTGCTTTCTGCCCTGCTTAATAAGTTCGGGCTGGCCAGGCGCATCGCCAACTGGATGATTCAAAAGACCGGCAGCGCGCCCGAACGGGTCCTCCTCGGCCTGATTGCTATTTCCGCCCTTTTGTCTATGTGGATGAGCAATACGGCTACGGCCGCAATGATGTTTGCTATTGTGGGCCCGCTAATTCTCCAAATCCCGGCTGGGTCTACCTTCTCTAAGGCTATTGCGCTGGCTATCCCCTTTGCCTGCAATATCGGCGGACTGGGTACGCCTATTGGTACGCCACCTAATGCCATCGCTATGGAATACCTCAACCGGGCCGGCATAGAAATATCTTTCGCCCTTTGGATGGTTATCAGCATCCCCTTGCTACTACTGCTGCTTGCGGCGCTTTGGCAATTGCTGCTGCGGCTTTATCCTCCCGGTACAATTGAAATCACCATAGATGAAGACCCGGCTTCAGCAGATAACTTTACCGTAAGGCAAAAGATAGTTATGGTCATCTTCGTCCTTACCATTCTGGGATGGCTTACCGGTGGCATGACAGGGCTTAGTACCGGATTTGTGGGGCTCCTGTGCATCGTCATCAGTTTCGGCATTGGCTTGCTCAACACAGCTGATTTCCGGAATATTTCCTGGGACATCCTCTTCATGCTCGGTGGCGGCCTCTGCCTGGGCGTGGTACTGGACGAAAGCGGGCTGACCGACACTATCGCTCATGCCATACCTATGGATCAGGGCTTTATGTTCGTCTTTGCCATTTTGCTCCTGATGGCAGCTGTGATGACCACGGTGATGAGCAATACGGCTACCGCCAACCTCTTGATCCCGGTTGCCGTTTCCCTGCCTGGCAATGAACTGCTGTTCTCCATCGCTATCGCCATCATGTGCTCTACCTCTATGGCGCTGCCAGTGAGTACTCCGCCCAATGCGATTGCCTTCGGTTCCGGGCTCTTGCAGGCGAAGGATATGCTAATTGCAGGCTTAATACTAACTTTATTGGCTTTGATCGGTACTGCGATCGCAAGTATTTTCTATATTCCCCTATTCTTTTAAACCCTAACCTATGGAACTTCACGCTCAGCATTGCCAGTTCTGTGATTCCACGGATATGAGGAATATCCTGGTCCGGAAAATCGGCGAGTCAGATAAGGTTTTTGTGCAGTGCCAGTCCTGCGGGTCATTCGTGGCCAGTTACGTGATCGCGCCCCTCGGCTATTACCACCACGGCAAAGGCTACGATTCTTTTCTCCGGGGCATCCACCGCAGCGGCGAGTTCATGAGCGGCAGAAACATGGCCCGCATGTTTGAAGACCGAAAAGAGCAGGACATCGAAGAGTTCAAGGAGGTTCTGCGCCTGATGGAAAAGAAAGAAGACCGCCACCCACCAAAAGAAAACCCCGGAGAAAATCAATGATCCCCGGGGTTTTAATGCCTTTCGCTTTTCAGCCAGGCTAACCTTTGTTCTGTAGCTTCGCCCAGGTGTCCCGCAGCGTCACCGTCCGGTTGAATACCCAATGGTCAGCCGTGGAGTCGGGATCAACGCAGTAATAGCCCATCCGTAAGAACTGGAACTGCTGCCCGGCTTCCATCCGCCCAACATTCGGCTCCACATAAGCCTCTTCCAGTACCTTCAGTGATTCCGGGTTGAGAAACTCCAGGAAGTCCTTGTCCTCGTGACGGTCCGGCGTAGGATCGGTAAATAGACGGTCATAGAGCCGTACTTCTGCCTTTCGGGCGTGCGCGATGGAAACCCAGTGCAGTGTACCCTTTGCCTTGATGCCGGAAGTATCCTCACCGGAGCGGCTGTTGGGGTAGTACGTACAGTGTACTTCCTTAATTTCACCCGTGGACTCATCCTTTACATAGTCCTCACAGTGCAGAATATAAGCCCCTTTGAGGCGAACATTTCGGCCGGGGCCCATACGGAAGAACTTCTTCGGCGGGTCTTCCATAAAGTCTTTGCGCTCAATGAAAATCTCTTTGGAGAATGGCATCTCTCGGGTGCCCATCGACTCATCCTCCGGGTTGTTCTCCACTTCCATTTGTTCCACCTGCCCTTCCGAATAGTTGGTAATCACCACTTTGAGCGGATCAAGGACGGCCATAATTCGCGGAGCTGTCTTATTCAGTTCATCGCGCACACAGAACTCCAGCAGGTTGAGGTCAATGAGGTTTTCCCGCTTGGTCGTACCAGCTTTGTTGCAGAAGGTCCGGATCGCCATGGGTGGATAGCCCCGGCGGCGCATACCGGACAGCGTTGGCATACGGGGGTCATCCCAACCGTGCACATGATCTTCTTTAACCAGGCGGAGGAGTTTTCGCTTACTCGTGATCATGTAGGCCACGTTCATGCGCGCAAACTCGATCTGCCGGCTGGGGAAAATTTCCAGCTTTTCAATCAGCCAGTTGTACAGGGGCCGGTGGTGGAAAAACTCCAGCGAACACAAGCTATGGGTAATGCCCTCTATGGAATCCGACTGCCCGTGGGCAAAGTCGTACATAGGATAAATGTTCCAATCACTGCCCGTGCGGTGGTGGTCTTCCCGCTTAATACGGTAGAGCACCGGATCGCGAAGCAACAGGTTGTCGTGCCCCATGTCGATTTTAGCGCGCAGCACCTTGGAACCGTCCGGGAACTTCCCGTCTTTCATGCCTTCAAAGAGCTCCAGGTTTTCTTCCACGCTGCGGTTCCGGTATGGGCTTTCCTTACCGGGTACGCCAATATCGCCCTTCTGCTCCGCAATTTCCTCGGCAGAGGAGTCGTCCACATACGCCAGTCCTTTTTGGATGAGGTCCACCGCAAACTGATACAATTGCGGGAAATAATCTGAGGTGAACAAAGCCTCCCCTTCCCAGTCAAAGCCCAGCCATTTGACATCGCGCTTGATGCTTTCCACATACTCCGTTTCTTCGGTAGTGGGATTCGTATCGTCAAAGCGGAGGTTGGTTTTGCCACCGTAGCGTTGAGCAATTTCGAAATTGACCGTTATAGCCTTGGCGTGCCCAATGTGCAGATAGCCATTGGGCTCCGGTGGGAAACGGGTATGTACCCGCCCGCCGTGTTTGCCATTTTTGATATCTTCTTCAATGATTTGCTCAATGAAGTTTAGCGATTCTTTGGTTTCGTTGCTCATATCTTTGGATTCTAATAGTCTTTTTTGAAATCGGAAATTACATCCGGGCCGGCATCTCAATGCCCAGAAGTTGCATTCCGGTCTTCAGCGTATGCGCTACCGCCTGTGACAGTTTTAGCCGGAAGGCTTTAGCGGCATCTGACTCCGCATTCAGGATGCTAAAGTCATGGTAAAACCGGTGGTACTGCTTGGCCAGGTCATAACAGTAATTGGCCACCCCTGAAGGATCGTAATTGGCTGCGGCTTCCTGAATCACTCCCGGGAAAGCATACAACTGACCAGCGAGTGCCTTTTCAATGGTTTCCAGTTTGGTGTATTCGGCAGCAGCCTGCAAATCCTGCTCGCCTCCCTTCCGCAGGACCGATTGGATCCGCACATAGGCGTTTTGCACATAGGGCCCGGTCTGCCCCTGCATATCCACCGATTCCTTGGGGTCAAAGACCATCCGCTTCTGCGGCTGCACCTTGATGATGAAGAACTTCAGCGCCGCCAGCCCGATCTGCCGGATGATGGCTTCCCGCTCCTCTTTATTCAGGTCATTAAGGGTATCCCGCTCTTCCGTATTCTGCCGGGCCTCGGCGATTACTTCGGCCATAAGGTCATCCGCGTCCACCACGGTCCCTTCCCGGCTTTTCATTTTACCGGAAGGCAGGTCGACCATGCCATAGCTCAGGTGGTAAAGCCCTTCAGCATAGGGTTCGCCCAGCCGCTTCAGGGTTTCGAACAGGACCTGAAAATGGTAATCCTGCTCATCGGCCACCACATAGACCATTTTGTCCACGCCAAAGTCTTTGTACCGCTCCTGTGCCGTGCCAATATCCTGCGTAATGTAAACAGATGTGCCATCACTCCGCAGCACCAGCTTATGATCAAGCTTGGCATCCGTCAGGTCAATCCATACAGAGCCGTCTTCCTTTTCATAGAAAACGCCCTCCTGAAGCCCTGCCTTGATCGTATCTTTACCCAGCAGATAGGTATCGGACTCGTAGTACAATTTATCAAACTCCACACCGAGCCGCTCGTAGGTCTCATCAAAACCTTCGTATACCCAGCCGTTCATCTGCTTCCAGAGCCCGATGACTTCCTCGTCGCCGGCTTCCCACTTCAGCAACATGGCTTTGGCGGCCTGCCCGAGCTCGCTGTGCTCGTTGAAGTAGGTGTTCTTGTAAATGGCCCCGAAGAAATGCTTTTCCAGCGTGTACTCCGAAGCGTCAAACGCCTTGCCTTCCCGTTCTGCTTTGGCTTTAGCTTTCCGGGCTTTCTCTTCCAGCGCTTTTTCGGCTTTTTTCACCGCTTTTTCATCGGCTTTCCAGGAAGCAAAGGCCTGTTGGCCCGCTTCGGAAGCCTGCCAGGCTTGGTATTCTTCCTTGAATGCCTGCTCAAACTTCACATAGTAATGCCCGACGAAGTGGTCGCTCTTCTGCCCGGTGGAGGCCGGTGTGGCACCTCCGCCAAACCGCTGCCAGGCCAGCATGCTTTTGCAAATGGCAATGCCCCGGTCATTGACGACTTGCACCTTCACGACTTCGTAACCTGCCGCGTCAAGGATTTGGGAAGTCGACCAGCCCAGCAAAATATTCCGGATGTGGCCCAGGTGCAGGGGCTTGTTGGTATTGGGAGAAGAGAACTCGACCATCACCTTTTGCCCGTTGCCGGGCTGCCGGCCAAAGTCCTCCTTCGCGTAGATATCATCCAGAAACGCAGTCCAGAAGCTATCGCTGACCTCTAAATTCAGGAAACCTTTGATGACGTTGAAGTCAGCGACCTCAGCCACCTGATCTTTGAGGTACTGCCCCAGTTCTTCCCCAATTTGCTCCGGCTTTTTACGTGCCAGCTTGGTGTAAGGGAAGACAACGACCGTGTAGTCACCCTCAAACTCCTTGCGCGTGGGGGACAAATTCACGGAATCGGCAGTAACGTCAGCATCGTACAGGCTCTTAACAGCCTGTACCACGCCAGCTTGAATTGTATCTGTAATATTCATTCAACAGGGTATTGCGGCAAAGCGGCAAAAGTATCAATTTTTGAGGAGTTTCGTGCAGCTTTGTGCTGCCCAATTGTATAACAGGTTTACGCACGGGGGGAAGTGCGCCTGAGCATGATTTTGCCGGGGATGCATTCTGACTCCCCGGTATTACCACTCCAGGGGCCTTCCAGCTTGTCCTCCTTGCCCTGAGCCACGATGAACAGCGTCGCTTCCTTATAGCACCACTCCATGTTTTCGTGCTTCCAGTGGTCGATGATCTTACTCTCCTCCCAGTGAATGGCTTTATCGCCAACCAACTGCCCTTCCAGCTTCATTTCCGCAAAGATATCTCCGTATTTGACGTAGGACCGACCGGTAATCTTTTTCCCTTCCTGCTGCAAGTAGAGCGTAAATTCATACTCCGGGGCATACCCTCCGGTATTTTGAGTGAGCGTACCGGTCCAGGTGCCAGCAAAGTCAAATTGAGCTTGGGTAAGCGCCGGAAAGGCCAGTAACAGTAGTAGATAAAACAATTTCATAGCCGCATGCAAGTTAGATTCCTTTGATTTTATGAACCGCGTCGATTGGACAACACTTCAGCCCGGTGGGTAGTTCCCATTGAGCTAAAAAGGAAGATCAGGCCTCTTTATCCGCAGCATGACCAAAGAAACTAAAAATCGTTTTCCCGTAATGCCGCTCCTGCTCGTAGTTGGGGTGATCCTGATAACTATGGTTGGGGTTATGCTCCATTACAAAGAGGCCATCGGGTGCCAGTAAGCCGTGCTCAAAGACCAGGTCAGGAATACTGTCAATGACCGGTAAGCCATAAGGCGGCCCGGCAAAGATATAGTCATACTGCTGCCCGTCCAATGGCATGAATTTAAACACGTCACTATGCACGATCCGGATTTGGTCCTCAATGCCCATCTCCTGTGCAGTCTTTTTAACGAATTTGACACAGCCGGGAAACTTATCTACGTACGTCACATCACGGCAGCCACGGGAGATGAACTCGTAGCTGTGGTTGCCGGTACCGCCGAAGAGGTCAAGGACTTTGAGGGATTCGAAATCAAGGGTATTGTACAAAACGTTAAACAGGCCCTCCTTGGCGAAGTCTGTTGTAGGCCGGGTCGGCCAGTTTTTTGCAGGTGGGTTAAAACGCCGTCCTTTGAAGGCTCCTCCTATAATCCGCATAAGTATATGGTTAAAGCAAGCTCAGGCTGAGCAAATCAAAGTATTGGTAAGCAACTTCCTGATCGTTTTCAAGATCAAACCGGAAGATCGCCCGGCTGTCCATGAACTCCATTACAGGCAGGTAACGGGAAAGCAGGCGGTAGATTTCCGAAGCTTCTACCAATTGACCGCTGAGGTATACCGGCGTAGATTCAGGACTCAGGGCAGCCTGCTCGAAAACCAGCATAGCATAGTAAACGAAATCCTTCGCACTCCGGTAAGGGTAAGCGTTGAAAAAAGCCAGTGTCTCATTCTGCAAAACACTCGCGAACAAGTGCCCGTCCAGCAGATGGAAATAAACGCCATCGGCCTTATTCGTGAACCGGCGCTGCCCTTCCAAAAGCGCATGCCCCAGGTGAAATACCCTGCACCCTGAGCACAAACGCTGCACCTTAGTTTCAAGCCTCCCATCTACTGCATAGATAAAGCAGGTATGAAAGGAAGTAACATGATCAGCGCGAACAGCATCATGATCGGACAGCCGTACACTCCCCTCCAGGTAAACGTGGTGATGATCAGGATTGTAAAGCCGTTCCGGCACCATCACCAGCCGGGGAGTGGCGAAAGCGAGGCGGCTATTACGGTAAGTGGCAGACAGGTACTCATCCTTCCGGAACAGCGCCTCCAGCAGTTCCGTACTAAGCGGCTTGCCCTCCAGGCTGTACTGCCGAAGTGCCAGAAGCCGTTGCTGATCGCTAAGTACAGCAAAACCAAAACTGTCCACCCCCACGAGGATGGACAGTTCATAGGTTTTTGTATGACTTGGTTCAAAAGTTGGTGATATGAGCTGTTGGACTATCTTTCCCAATTGCCAGAAAGGTTTGGTGCATTCATGTTACCAAACTTCAGTACGCTATTGGGGTCATAGCCGCTGTCGTAGCGCGCAAAACGCGGATCCTTGAAGGCCCCCATAAACTCCTTACGGCGCACCCCTACTTCTACAACAGGTACCGTTGTACTTTGATAAGTAATGGTATCCGCTTTGATGTCAAAGGATTTGCCACGGCCGTAAGGCACGTACTGCAGAGAATCTAATGACATTCCCATTACCGCCCGGATGGAATCGTAAGCGGGGAGATAAGTCGTGTCATAAATGATTTCGCCGGTAAAGTTTGGATCATCGGGGTCACCAATCACTTTGATAATGGCAAAGCTGTCGTTCTTGAGCACATAAGACAAAGAATCAAAGGAAGGCGCAAAACCACCCTTGATGTTCCGGAAGGCTTCCTGAGCCGTACGGATCTTCATCAGTTTGTCAATCACAGCATTTTCCCGCTTTTCTTTTTCGGCTTTAAAAGCGATAGGCTCCTGAATACTGCTGATCAGTACCCAGACCAAACCTACTACGATGGCGGCTAGAATCAGGTTAATGACTATTCTCATTTTTCGGTTTGTTTTGACGCAAGTATAAATAATTTCCCCCGAAAAACTGGTATCAGCCCGCGAGCAATTTTACCGTCCTGTGGCAGAAAGGTATCGGTTTAGACTTTCCTTCAGCAAATCTTACTGACCTTCAGCCTGCTAGCTGAGGACAGACAAAAGCTTCTTATTCCCCAATCCGGCAGGCCCCGTTGTAGGTTGCGCCTTCTTCCACGGACATACGCCTCGCCTGTATATCTCCTTCAATTCTTGCGGTGCTGGTAAGCTGTAAAGCCCCATCTACAGTAAGGTTACCGGTGATCCGCCCGGAAATAACCGCTGTGCCTGCCTTTATTTCGCCTTCAATGGCCCCGCTCTCCCCGACTACAAGGCGCTTGCTACAGTGAACCGTCCCTTTGACGGAGCCGTCGAGCCGGATGTTCTCCTCTGATTTAAAGTCCCCTTCAATGTGGGTACCCGGCGAAACCACACAGTTCGCATCCGTGCTCCGCAGAGCTGCTGATGAAGTATTGGACGCTGAGCGTTGTTTTTTCTTACTTAATGCTGGCGCTGCCATAATCTATACTGATTTTGGGATTGTTACTTATGTTTGCGGTAAATAAAATGAATTCAGTACTATGCCTACCACCATTCTGGCGATAGAGTCCTCCTGCGATGATACTTCTGCTTCTGTGCTTATGGATGGGGAAATCCTGAGCAATTGCGTTGCCAATCAGGATGCGCATCGTTTATACGGAGGGGTCGTGCCCGAGGTTGCATCCCGTGCCCACCAAATTAATATTATTCCGGTTGTGGACCTGGCTATCAGGCAGGCGGGTATCAAAAAAACGGACCTCAATGCCGTGGCTTTCACCCGCGGGCCGGGCCTGATGGGCTCGCTCATTGTAGGGGTGGCTTTCGCCAAATCGCTGGCCCTCAGCCTTGACATCCCGCTTATTGAGGTCAACCATATGGATGCGCATGTGCTGGCGCATTTTGCAGAAGAACCCAAACCCCGATTTCCTTTCCTCTGCCTGACTGTTTCCGGTGGACATACCCAAATCGTTAAAGTGGATGCGCCTGACCAAATGGAAGTACTCGGACAAACGCTGGACGATGCCGCGGGGGAAGCCTTTGATAAAACCGGCAAATTACTTGGACTGGAATACCCTGCCGGGCCGATTATCGACAAGCTGGCGCAACAGGGCAAACCCGTTTACGACTTTCCGGAACCGAGAATACCGGACCTCGATTTCAGCTTCAGCGGGCTGAAAACCTCCATCCTTTATTTTCTTAAAGAACAAATTAAAGAGGATCCGGACTTCATTCAGCATCACCTGAATGACATCTGTGCTTCCGTACAGGACCGGATCGTAAGCATTCTGCTTAAGCGGCTCCGCAAGGCAGCCCGGCGCACCGGCATAAAAGAGATCGCAATTGCCGGCGGCGTATCCGCCAACTCGGACTTACGCAGTGGGCTGGCCGAGATGGGCCAAAAAGAAGGCTGGCAGACCTACATTCCCAAATTCGAATACTGTACCGATAATGCCGCTATGATTGCCGTAGCGGGCTACTTTAAGTACCAGGCCGGGCAATTCACAGATCAGTCGGTGCAGCCGGCGGCTCGGTTTTGATGGATTCGTGAAAATCTTGTAACTATTCAGCATAGTTGTTTGTAAATCGCATTTCTGCCTTTGTTTGTTCCAACCTTATCTCCCATGCGTCTAGTGGTCTGTCAAGTGTTAATTTATGGGTTGAGTGGGAGCGAATTTTGAGGCTAATCAAGGCGGATGTTCCCGCGCATAGCAGCGCTACGTAAGGGGTTATCCAACGAAGAGTAGCCTCAAAAGTCGCCGCAGGCAACCCTTAGTTTTAGCCTTGACAGACCACTAGCCGCTTCAGCGATGGAGCAAAGGGTGCAAAGCCAGAAAATGCGCTGGCTCCCTTCAGGGATGGGGCAAAACAGGGCATTTTCTGCTTATCTTTTCGTGTATGCTGAGTAGTTACAAAATCTTTTGCTAAAATGCAGCAATCAGCTTCGCCTTCATCGACTGGAACTCCTCCTCGGAGATGATGCTTTCGTCCCGCAGTTTGCCCAGCTCCCGCAGGCGGTCAAGTACGTCCTCTTTGCTTTTTGGAGACTCAGTGGAAGTGGGGTCATTAGCTCCCGGCTGAGCGTAATCTGCCGGATTGCCTTCAGCAGCAGATTCGGCCGCTTGTTTGGCGGCTTTGTCTTTGCGCAGCTGCTCTGCCACTTTTTTGCCTTTCTCAAACTGCTCTTTGTACATCTTCTTCAGGCGGGCGGGGTCAAAATCTAAAATAGTGCCTCCTGACTCGTAGTGGCGCTTGAAGACCTGCCCAAGGGCATAAGTCGAAGCCCCGGCAAATACCGACACCGTGATGCCGCCAACTACAGAACCGACCACGGGAATCATTTTCGCCAGGCTGCCCGCACCAATCCGGGCCAGCGTGGAGCTCGTCAGGGAAGTAACGATGGCCTTTCCCTGCGTTTCTGAGAAATCCACATCGTACACCTTGCTCATTTGCCGGATCATGTCCAGCTGTACCGCACTGACTGCAAAAATATCGGCAATCAAAACCGGAATTAAACCTGACCCCATAGACCAGACCACGTGGTTGCGGATAATTGTATCGACGTGCTTACTACGCTCGCTTGTTGATTCGCTCATAAACTGCGATTTTACTTTTTTGATACCGTAATCGAAGAAATCTTTCGGTTCCATAGACTGAATTGATTCAGATTCAATGATAAGCGCTTTTGCCCGAAGCTGCCACTTTTTTTCGACCATCATCCGAAAAACGGCGATTGGCTGGCTGGGAAGGGATCACCCTTGCCTTTATTGTAAACAAAAGGAACACCCCCTGGTTCTGCCCTCCGTATTATACAAAACCCGGACCACAATCAACCCAGAATTCAGCGGTTCATCTGATAATCGCTGGCGTTCGTCCATCCGCCGGCAATGGAAGCCTTTGAGTGGCGTTTTGCTTAAGAATCCTCCGGAACAGCCTTTCCCGGCTTTGACAAGCACCTCCGTAACGGCTGCTGTCAACGCGACAAACGGCCGAAAGTGCGGCCGTATATTTTTTTTCCGTCCCGAAGGAGTATATTTGCACGTTACCAAAAGTAAATCAACACCGCATGGGTTTCTTTCTCTTTTTATTGATCAGCTATATCCTGCTCAGCATCAGCCTTTTCTTTTTGTTCCCGAAAGCGGGTGTGGACGGGTGGAAAGGCCTGGTCCCTGGCCTGAATTTCGTGGAATGGTGCAAACTCATCGGCCGTAAAGGCACGCATGCGGCCTGGTTGCTGTTCCCCATTGTCAATATTTTCATTTATGCCGGCATGGCTATTGATATGGTGCGCTCGTTCCGGCACTATGGCTTTCTGGACAGTGTGCTGGCGGTGCTTTTCGCGCCTTTTTACTTTTTTTATCTGGCCTTCAAGCCGGAGGAACAGTACGATGGCCCCACACTGATCAAAGAGGCGGAGTACAAACAACAGCTCCTTCAAGCACAGGAGGAGAACCAAACCCGCAAGCTAAAGAAATTACAGAGCAGCAACCCTTACCATAAATCCCAGGTCAGGGAATGGGCGGAGGCGGTGATTTTTGCTGTATTTGCAGCCGCTTTCATCCGGATGTTCCTGATTGAAGCCTATGTGATCCCAACTTCTTCTATGGAAGGCTCACTGCTGGTTGGCGATTTTCTGTTTGTCAGCAAGGCACACTATGGCATACGAACGCCGGAAACGGTGGCCATGATCCCGCTGCTGCATAACAGAGCACCGGTTATCGACGCAGAGTCGTACCTGAAGAAGCCCAAGCTGCCTTACTACCGCCTGCCTGCCCTCGAAAGCATTGACCGAAACGATCCCATTGTTTTCAACTATCCGGAGGGAGACAGCGTCTACATTTTCCCCGGCCGGACCTGGAGTATACACGATTACAATCGGGGTGCTATCCCGCCACAGTACACCCGGCAGATCAAGACGGGCAATAAGAAACTCGTTGTACGCCCAATGGACAAAAAGGACCACTACATCAAGCGGGCAATTGCCGTAGGTGGCGACAGCCTGGAAATCCGCGACCGGCAGGTGTACATCAATGGGCAACCGGCAGATAACCCGGAGCACCTGCAGTATATGTATCAGGTGACCTTCCCCAATGCAGCTATCAATACCCGTCAGTTTTCGGACTGGGGCATCTCTTCGGAGGACATCATCGCTCAGCAGGGCAATACCACTTTCATTATCGTTCTATCCAATGAACAAAAAGCCAAAGTCCAGGGCCTCGACGAAGGCATCACCATGGAGCCTATGAACATTGGCGAACTGGATACCAACCCGGAGAAACTCTTCCCGCACGACCCGAAAAACTTCCCCGGCTGGACTGTGGACAACTACGGCCCGGTATATGTGCCTGAAAAAGGCGCCACAATAAAGGTCAGCCCTGAAAACATTAGCCTCTACAAACGCATTATTGGAGTGTACGAAGGCAATGAGCTCGCAGTCCGGGACGGAAAGATTTTCATCAACGGGGAAGAAACGGACGAGTACACCTTCAAAATGAATTACTACTGGGCTATGGGCGATAACCGGCACAACTCTGAAGACAGCCGGGTTTGGGGCTTTGTCCCTGAAGACCACATCGTCGGAAAGCCTATCATCATCTGGTTCTCTACCAAGGAAGGGTCGATTGGCAACGGCATCAACTGGAGCCGCCTCTTCAAGTATGTAGGCAACCTGAAATAAAACAGCTACATGGTTGACGCCTTCATCGAAAACCCTCTTTTGCTATTATTCGTAGTAGCTGGCCTGGGCTACGGTGTGGGCAGTATCCGGATACGCGGCAGCAACCTCGGTGTGGCAGCGGTGCTTTTTGTCGGGCTTGGCGTTGGCGGGCTTAGTCCGGAGCTCCACATTCCGGATATTATCATCTTTCTGGGGCTGGCGATGTTTGTCTACACGATTGGGCTGAGCAGTGGGCCCAGCTTTTTCGCTACTTTTCGGCAGCGGGGATCGAGGGACATTATCTTTGTGATTGTTATGCTCACCCTGTCGGCCTCCATTGCCTTTGGGCTGCACTTTCTTTTCCATTTTGATGCCAGCACTACCGCCGGGCTCTATGCGGGCAGCACCACCAACACGCCTGCACTGGCGGGATTGCTGGATGCCATCAGCAATGCCAATCTGGGTAGCGCTGACTCCAAATCGATGAGCGAACGGGCAGTAATTGGCTACTCCCTCTCCTACCCTATGGGCGTTATCGGGGTGATGATTGCGATCAATGTCATGCACCGGTTGCTGAAAATCGACTATCTGGCCGAAGAGCGGGAGCTTAAACAGGAATACCCGGTACGGCAGACGGTAACCAGCAAGACCGTTGAGGTTACTCAGCCCGATGTTACCGGCATCCCCCTGCGCGATTTGAAGCGGCAGCTCCAGGCAAATGTTGTATTTGGCCGCTTAGTCAGAGGAGATGAAACCCTGCTGACCAATTACGATACGACCTTGCAGGTAGGCGATCAGGTAGCACTGGTAGCTGATGAAGAGGAAATTGAGCGGGTCACTCCGCTACTGGGCAAAAATATGCCCTTCCGGCTGTCCTCCGACCGTTCGGAATATGACACCCGCCGGATATTTGTCTCCAATCCGGATATTGCCGGCGAACGCCTGTCTACGCTCAACCTTAACGAGCGTTTTGCAGCCATTATCACCCGCGTAAGAAGAGGCGATATTGACCTGCTGGCCAACTCCAGGCTCGTATTAGAATTAGGCGACCGGGTCCGCTTTGTGGCCCGCAGGCAGGATATCCCAAAGATTTCCAAGCTCTTCGGGGACTCCTACGATGCCCTCAGCCGCATCAACCTGCTAAGTTTTGGGCTGGGTATGGCCCTGGGGCTGCTGTTGGGTATGATTACCTTCCAATTACCCGGCGATGCTTCGTTTAAGCTGGGGTTTGCCGGGGGGCCTATCATCGTGGCGCTCATCCTTGGGGCGCTGCGGCGTACCGGCCCCATTGTCTGGACATTGCCCTACAGCGCTAACCTGACGCTCCGGCAGATTGGCCTGATCCTGCTCCTGGCGGGTGTGGGCGTGAATTCCGGGCACACCTTCGTGGATACCGTTGCGCAGGGCGGCGGCGGTATTATTTTCCTGGCTGGTACGATCATTAGTTTTATTACGGCTATTGCGACCCTGTTCATTGGTTACAAACTACTGAAGATACCCTTTAGCTTCCTGACGGGCATGGTGGCCAGTCAGCCAGCGGTACTCGATTTTGCCCTGGAGAAAGCAGGCAACAAGCTTCCCAATATTGGCTTCACGTTGATGTTGCCCGTATCTTTGATCACCAAAATCGTCTACGTTCAATTCCTATTCGCTTTATTGCGATAAACCCTGCAAGTCTATGAATTTTACAGGCAAACGAGTTCTGATTACGGGCGGCTCCCGTGGTATCGGCAAAGCTACGGCACAGGCTTTTGCGGAAGCTGGTGCACGCGTGGCCATCAATTTCAACAGCAACAAAGCTGCTGCGACCGATGCCGTCAACAGCCTGAACGGCGAAGGCCACTTTGCAGTCCGGGCTAATATCAGCCATCCGGAAGCCGTGGAACGCATGGTAGAAGCAGTTGCTGCAGAAATGGGCGGTATCGATATCCTGGTCAATAACGCGGGTGTTTTCATACCTCACCCGATTGCCGAAGTGAGTTATCAGGCATGGCAGGAAGCCTGGCAACAGACCCTGGACACCAATCTGACGGGGGCAGCGAATGTCACCTACTGCGTCGCGCAGCAGATGATTGAGCAGGGAGGCGGGCGTATTGTTTTCGTATCCTCCCGTGGCGCATTCCGCGGAGAGCCTACACATCCTGCCTATGGCGCCTCAAAGGCCGGCATGAATGCTTTGGCACAGTCCCTGGCGCAAGCCCTGGCACCTCACAACATCTTCATCGGCACACTGGCACCCGGTTTTGTGGAAACGGACATGACAACGGAGCACCTACAGGGCGAAAGCGGGGCTGCCATCCGCAGTCAAATCCCAAATGGCAGAGTCGCCCAACCTGAGGAAATGGCGCATTGTATCCTTTTTCTGGCATCAGAGCAGGCTGCGTATACGACGGGATGTGTGCTGGATGCTAATGGGGGGTCTTATTTGCGGTAGGAGTGGGCGGGTTAAAGGTGCTTGATAGCTTCGCGTACGGTAAGTTTGGGCAGGTGAGGGCTTTGGTGGATAAAATCACGGACCAGGCTGGGGGCCGTCCGGGCATACTGCCGGAGCGCCCAGCCAGCGGCCTTTTGCACGAAAAACTCCGTGCTGTCCGCCCTGCGCAGGATGTAGCGGAAAAGGCGGTCGGTGTCTGTCTTTTCCTTATAACCTAACTGGAAAATGATAGCGGCGCGTTGAAACCAAAGGTCTTCGGATTCTATCCACCGGTCAGGGTAATCTTTTTTGCAATCCGGGAAGCGCAGCAAGAGCCCACCGGCGATTTTCGGCGAGAGGAAATCGACGGTATCCCACCAACAGTTCCGGGGAATTAATTCTTCCACGAGATCCAAAAAATCAGGGGTGAGCCTTCGGAGTGACTTTTGCAGCAAATCGTTGACAGCATATTGCAGCTCCCGGTGGGCATCAGGCTTGAAACACAACCGGCATACGGCTTTCAGCTCCTTTCCTTCCGGCACGCCACATGATGCGATGTGCCCTTTGACAATGACTTTGCGCTCCGGTGTTTTGATCCCATAAAACCGGGCGTTGTGTTTCATATACGCCTCCATTTGGGCGGCTTGCCCGGGGTTAGCATTAGCCTGAAAGGCTTCCTGTAGCAGGCGCACATAGGATTCAGGAGTCATAAATGGTATATCGCTTCGATAATTTCGGCTTCCGCCATGGGTCGCATATAAACATTCAGCAATTTGTCTGCAGCTTTTTTCAGTCGGGCGGCGCCAAAATACAGTTGTCCCTTCGACATCCCATAGGCGATAACATGCCCTGATGCCCGTTTGGGGATATTCAACCCGCTGAAGTGGCGGCCGCTGGAATACAATTTGGTGATGACACTGGAATCGTCGAGCCAAAGGAAGGCTTCCTGGCTTTCAAAACTATCGGTATTGGCAATAATTTTTGCAGTCACCATTACCCTGGCATCTCTTCGGGCAAAAAAATGGCCGCATTGATACCAGGAACAGCGCTGCACCGGAAATCCAAAATAGCGCTGGTCTCCCACCTTTCGTACGTCCACCGGAATTTTTAGCGGGCGCCAGTCGAGAAAAGTGCGACTCTTTACAGAACGTACGGTGGCAAGACTGGGGGCAAAGAGCTTCGCGCTGCCCGGTGGGTGGGGGCTTTGGGAGCTTACCGGAATTTCCATCATTACTGGCTCGCTGAGTTGAAGAGGTGCTCCGTCCTTAAATATTTTAAACTGTACCTGCCTGACCGCATCCACTACCCGGTCTTCCGAGGCCGTGGGCCGGGCAGCAAGCAGATGGTCAATCGGATTACTGATTTCCGTAAGCCTAACCTGAATCTGACCATCAATCCGTTGACCGGTGGTCGTGGATAGCGAGTGCGCGGGAAAAGTAAGCCGGGTCCCTTTCTCCCCCACAATCGTGCTGTTTCGGGCGGCATTAATCAAAAAGACCTGCTCGGGCGGGCGGTGTTTTAAGAAAAACTCCTCCAATATCCGATAGGGGCTGCCCGAATAGGTCAGCACCCTGGGTACGTGGCCAGGTATCATACTTTTTTGTTTTCTCATAGTTGAACCTACATGGCATAGACCATATACGTCCGGTAATTAGACCAATACAATTACTAATGCGCTGCCTGTGGCGTGCGCAGGGACACATTCAGGGAGGTAAATGTCTAAGCAGCTATTGATGCACAATCGGCACACAAGGTGCAACCGTAGCTTACTGCTTTTTCAAATCTGGAATAGGAATGTATGCTTAAACGGGGAGTATATGGAGGGTATAGCAGCTTTTACGACGCTGCAATAACAAAGGTTGCAAAAAATCACCATTTTCTCCCTACGCTAAAGCAAATAGGGTTTGATTCATAGTACCTTTCAAAGATACTAAGATTAAAAAAGTTATTCAAGGAATAATTTTCTCCTTGTTCAGGTAAGTTGTAGTGGATGGCATCGCATATCCCGGAACAGTTGAAGTACCGCACTTAGTCGGGTATGGCAACGGCGATGGTGCCCGTTCCCTCGGCTGTTTTCCAGGGCGCTCCGGCCTCATCAAATAGCTGGCACTGAAAACGAATGCCCAACTGCAGGGTTGGCTGTCCGAGGTTGTTGTTTTCGTAAGGCCCGGCACTTTCAATACTGAAACTGAACGACGGCGCCTGGCTACCTGCTGCGGTGGAATAGAGGTTGCCCTGCTCATCCTGATACCGGATAACAACCCCACTGGAGGGCCCCGGGTCCACCACTGTATTGATTTGTGTTTCTATGCCCCCTTCTATGCGGTTGCGGCAAACTGAAGCTTGCTGTAAAAGGATGGTCTGGCAGGAGGCGGCGATGCAGCCATCCGGAAACAGCCCCTCTAAACAAAGTGTAAACGGACCGGTACCCTGCGGGGGGAAAAAGCTAAAAATGGCGCCGGGTTGACTAATAATTGAGTCTTGCCAAATAAGTTGATCAGGGTTCCCTAACTGATCATAAGTCGCCACGATAAGCGAATCGAAAAGAATCGTCGTATCTATCGTAAAGCCCACCTCACACTCCTGCTGAACGGTGTTAAAAGAGAAACTTTTTCTGGTATAGCTCTGGCAGTCCCCTTCTGTAATGGTGGTTAGCTCCACTTCATAGGTTCCGGGCCCCGGAATCTCTTTTTCCACGGTAGAGGTACCAGCTGTGGAACCATCATAAAAAGCCCATTCATGGCTGAGGACCGGTGCGCCGGCAGAGTGGCTGGAATTAGCAGTGAGATTAAGCGTGTAGGTCGTATCGGTAATAATAGTTCCGGGCTGTATGAATGGGACTTGCCCTACGCCCAGCAAACTATCCAGGGCAGCCATACTGCCACTGAATTCGAACTGCCAGCCGGGCGCACAGTCTGTGGAACAATCTAATTCTTCCAAACGGCTTAACGACTGTAGGTTTCCATCGTTGGTCAATGACAATTCCGTGAACATGAAATAATCATCTACTCCGGCAGCCAGCTCAAACGCCGCATTGTCGAGATTGCCCTCCAACCGAAATACAGGATCGCCATCGGTGGGCTCCGGCAGCTCCGTCGGATCACACGCCATAAAGGCAAGCACCATACTTCCCAAAAGCACCACTGCCCATCTGTAATTTACCATAGTTTATATTTAAGCATCAGATCAAATGAAACCGGGGATAACCGGGGCTGTTCAGGCGCCATTTCTGCAAGGATGGGGGTAAAGCTGTACTGCACACGCCCTCCCAGTTGCAGATTGGGAAAGATTTCAAATGCATACCCTGCCTGTGCCCGGAACAGCCATTGGGAAAGCCCCTCTGTTGCTATCCACCCTTCTGAAATAGCAGAAACCGGCCCGTAATCCACCTCTGCTTCGGCCTTTTGCGCCTGCTCCAGCTGCCCCCTTGCACCAACCAGATACGTAGCACCAGCACCAGCGTGCAACTGATGACGGGCAAGCGTATAGGTTGCCCCAAAATTGACATCAACGTAGTTCAGGCTGTTGGCCCTCAGTTCAAACGCATTTTCTGTAACGCCAAATCCGTAGGTACGCTGCAGGGAGGCTTGCGTTGGCAGGCCAGACAATGGCCTGATCCTGTATAAACCCTCGGCGTAAAGCCCGAAACCATCACGCCCCGGCCAGCTCACGCCCAATCCTAACAGCGCCCCAGCCTGATTGCCCTGAGCAGGCAGGCTGCCTCCCAGTATGGTTTGTACAGACCAGCGCTTCCGGACCGGCCAGCAAGGGTCAGGCAGATCGCTCCCCTCTTCGCGATCACTTTCTTCCACCAAAAACGAAAGCACAGGAATTAGATCAAAAGCAGCGACCGTTTGCCTTCCCTCCTGTTGCTCCTCCTGATCTTCCCTCGCTATGGGCGGGGATATTGATTCAGCGGCAGGCGCTTTTTCCGGTAAGGCCGGCGCTTCAGAGCTATCTTTTTCAATTTTGGAAGCTTCAGCCTGAACACCGCGTTCGACCGGCTTTGGAGCACCATTTACGGGTTTTACTATCTCCGGCGGTTTCACGCTGCCAGTAGATGCAGCTGATAAGACAGACGCTTTTTCATCGCCAGCGCCAGCGGCCTCTACTGAATCAGCAAGCTTTTCAAGACTGGCAGCCTGATCAGACTCTGCAGGGACATCAGTTGATTGCGAGCGCTCCACCGCCCTCTTTTTAGCGACTGGCTTTTCTGATAATGGCGCAGAAGCAGTGGCACCCGGCTTCGATGTAGAAGGCCATAGGGCAACGACCACTACCGCTAGTGCAATGGCCAATAACCCGGACCGCCACCACCAGATCGCCCCGCGCCGGGCATCGCGGTCATCCAGTAGTTGCTGAGCATCGGCCCAGTGCGCTTCATTGAAGGGCAAGTCCCGCTCTTCCATTTTCTTCTTGAAAAATTCGTCCATTGGTTCCATCATCACACGATCTTTGAAGCATTCATAGCATTGCGTATCATTTCCTGTAGTTTTTTACGGGCTGAAGCCAAATGCCAGCGGGAAGTCCCCTCGCTAATGTCCAGCATCTTACTAATTTCCGTATGCGGATAACCATCTATTGCAAATAAGTTGAACACCTTGGAACTCATAGGGGGCAATTGGCGGATAAAGCCTTCCAGTTGCTCCGCGTCAAACTGTTTGTCTGCTTCGTTGTAATCCACCCCGCCCTGCGCTTCCGGCAGGTCTTGGATAGAAGTGGAAGCAATAAGCTCTTTGACCTTCCGGTTCTTGCGGAAGTCGTCAATCAGGGTATTGATGGTGATCCGCTTAGCCCATGCCGCAAAGGGCACATGCCCGGGTAGCCGGTCCAGGTTGTCCAGGATTTTCAGGAAAGCCTGATTGAGCATGGCTGCCGCATCCGGCTCGTTTTTTCGGTAGCGAAGACAAACGCCCATAAGCAAGGGATAGCAGAGCCGGTAAAGGGTAAACTGTGCCTTCCGGTTTCCATTCTGGCAATCCTTGATCAGCTTCGGGTCTATTTCCAAGCTATAATAGTGGGTTGTTCTGGTGTAAAATAGCAAAAACCGGGCTCAACCGGGTATTCCCTGATTGAGCCCGTATCGTAAAGGGTGTTATTGTTTCATCCACTTTTGAGTCAGCAGCTGGCCTTCTGCGGTGACTTGCAGGTAGTACATCCCAGCAGGCAGTGTGCTCACGTCAAGCGTTGTAGTGGTGCCGCTCATGTCTACATTCGTGCGGCTGAGGACCATTTGCCCTTGCGCATTCCACACTTGTATAGCGCCCTGCCCCTGCATTTCAGAAGCAACTACCTGTAGCGTGGAGGTTGCCGGGCTAGGGAAAACAGACAGTACAGCTTCCGCAACCAGCTCGTCCGTATCGGTGATGCTTTCTTCTCCGATTTCAAAATAAAGACCTTCTGCACCTGGGTTATCCTCGCTCAGGGTGACCCAATAGTACTGCTGCTCGTATCCGATGTGCTCAATGACCACTTTGTAGGTGCCGTATGCCAGGCTTGGGAACATAAATTCGCCATTGGCATCCGTATAGGTAGAGCTTACCGGATTTTCTTCTTCGTCCAGCAGAATAATAGAAACACCTTCCATTGGCCCACTTCCGCGGACTTCGATCTCGCCGGACTGTAAATTGGCGCCATCTGCAACGTAGCCACCGATAAATCCGGGACCTCCGGGATTGGTGCCAGGTATCAGGGTGAAGTTGAAAGAACCCCAACCGTTGAAGGGCAGGGTGACCGTATTGGCTTCGTCCCACCAAAGGACATGGCTGTAGTAAGTTGGCAGATGGTTTTCATACCCATTCGTACCGGGTGCCAGCGCAGCCTTGATCAGGTACTCACCGGCAGGCTGCTCATCAAACTTATAGTACGCTGCGCCGTCAAAGCCCAGGCTCTCCATTTCCGTAGTGTCTACGGCCGTAAGGGTGCCTTCTTCCTCGTCGTACACGATCAGATAAACCCAACCTTCCATCTCACCACCGTTAATACTGTCGGGCAGGTAAACATACCCGTCAATGATGAAGGGTGCTGAGGGGTTAATGATAAAAATACAATCCGTGGAAGTACAACCATCGTCAGTTGTTATGGTCACACAGTAGTTACCAGGCTCTACGTCCTGAATGGTTGCTGTAGTCGCTCCGGTACTCCAGTTATAGGTAACCGCCCCGGTAGCCCCGGAAACAACGGCTTGCAGCATAGTCCCATCCTGAACAGTGACAATCTCAACAGAACAGGAGTCTACCCCACCCTGATACCAGTAGGTGGCCGTAGCGGTGCAACCTGCAGCGTCAGTAACAGTGACAGAATAGAAATTTACATTCGGGTCAATATCTGTTGAAGAAAAGGTGGATCCCGTATTCCAGCTATACGCAAAGGGCGCTACACCTTCCGGAAATGCCTGTAGTTCCATGCCCCATGCACCTATCTCGATACTAACGCCACATGGAGTCGGGAAGTAATCTGCGCAGGCTGTAGCTTCGCAGCCTTCTGCATCCGTAGTGGTCACACAGTAGGTCCCTGCTTCTGTTACTTCGATAGAGGAAGTCGCCTCACCTGTACTCCAGGAGAAATCAATCGCGCCCAACCCGTAAGCAAAGGCTTCGATTTCCAACCCGGCAGCGGTTGAGGTAGAAACCAGATTTACTACGCAGGTAGAGTCTGAACCGTTGCCTCCGGTTGCATCATAACATGCAGTGGACGTACACCCTACGGCATCGGTTACTGTAGCGCAGTATAGCCCACTGCCATCTGGCACAATACTCTGAGTGGTTGCTCCCGTACTCCATTCGTAGCTAAACGGCGCTACTCCAATCATTGTGGCCGCCACTGTATTATCCTGCCAGTCCGGATAAACAAAAGCCTGACAGGTAATCTCAACATCACAGTAAGTGAAGTCAATAACCACCTCACTATTTCCCGGGAACCAAGTCCCGTCACCAAAGAGGAAGTTTTGATCACAATTGGTTATCCTGGCGTATGCCCATCCCTGCGTATCCGCATCATCGAGGGTGAACTCAACCGAGTAGGCGCCGTTTTCATCGGTAAGGGCAACAGCAGATAAAAAGCCGCCGCTTATCAGAGAGTCGGTAAAGACTTCAACGACCAGTGCTTCAACCGGCGTGCCATCTGTATTGGCAACCGTTCCACTGACGATCACCTGATTCTGAGCAAAAACAAAAACGCTTAGGAAAAGCGCGGTTGTCATTGTAATAATCTTCTTCATGTTCGTTTTTTGTACTACAGTTGTTGATAATTCATTCAGCTTTGCAAAGCTTTCAGTTACCTTCACGGACAATTTGGGTGAAGCGTTGGGTGAGAAAAGAAAAAAAGTTATTTTTTTATGAGACCACTGGCAGAACGGATGCGCCCCCGCCAATTGGCAGATTACGTAGGGCAGCAACATTTAGTAGGACCGGGTGCGGTATTGCGGCAGGCTATTGAGTCTGGCCAAATCCCCTCCTTTATTCTTTGGGGGCAGCCGGGCATCGGTAAGACCACCCTGGCGAAAATCATCGCCAATGAGCTTGACCGGCCCTTTCACACCTTATCGGCTATCAACTCCGGCGTGAAGGATGTGCGGGAAACCATTCAGCGGGCCAAAAGCCAGCGCTTTTTCGATAGCCCCAACCCCATCCTGTTCATCGATGAGATCCACCGCTTTAGCAAATCCCAGCAGGATTCCCTGCTCGGGGCAGTGGAGGAAGGTGTTATCACGCTTATTGGAGCCACTACGGAAAACCCTTCCTTTGAGGTCATCCCGGCCCTCCTCTCCCGCTGCCAGGTGTATGTGCTGGAATCGCTTAGCAAGGATGAACTGATCGGGCTTATTGAGCGGGCCCTCAAAGAAGATGAGTTTCTGAAAGGGCAGAAAATAACCATCAAAGATTACGATGCCATACTCCTCCACTCCGGTGGAGATGCCAGGAAGCTTTACAACATCCTGGAATTGGTGACGAATTACGGCAAGGCGTCCGAGCCCATCACCGTGACCAACGAAATGGTGACCCAAAAGCTGCAGCAGAATATCAGCCGGTACGATAAAGGCGGAGAGCAGCACTACGATATCATATCGGCCTTTATCAAATCCATCCGGGGCAGCGATCCGAATGGGGCCGTCTATTGGCTTGCCCGCATGATCGAAGGAGGGGAAGATGTGAAGTTTATTGCCCGCCGGCTGCTGATTTCAGCGGCAGAAGATATTGGTCTGGCCAACCCCAATGCCTTACTGATGGCGACCACCACTTTCCAGGCGGTGCAGGCGGTCGGACTGCCCGAAGGCCGGATTATTTTATCTCAGGCGGCCATCTACCTGGCCAGTTCCCCAAAAAGCAACTCGGCCTATATGGCTATCAATCAGGCCCAGCAGCTCGTCCGGCAGACCGGCAGTCTACCAGTGCCCCTGCACCTGCGCAATGCCCCCACTAAACTGATGAAAGACCTGGACTATGGCAAAGACTATAAGTACAGCCACGACTTCCCGGGCAACTTTGTGCAGCAGGATTTCCTCCCGGATCAGCTAAAGGGGCAAAAGCTTTTCGAGCCACAGGATAATGCCGCAGAGCAGAAGTTGAAGCGGCAGCTGAAAGAATGGTGGGACGACTGGTACGGGTATTAAAAAAGGCTGTGCGAAAAGCACAGCCTTAGCTTATAATCCCATGAACATATCTAAAAAAATCTCACGAATAGTACGTATCCAAACGTAAACGACCTTTGTTTAACCTAGTTGGAATCGTACTCTTGTATTTTAATCGGAGATTATAAAAAATAGTAAGCCGTTCAGCTGTCGTAGCGAACGGCTCACTACTAACAAATTATAATCCCATGAACATATTCAATTCTTAATGGTGAAAGGTGTTTTGCAGCCCGTTGACAACATTTCTACCCTCTCACTCTACAAATATTCAACATTATCCAAGGAAGAACAAAGACAAAAACAAGGGTTTGTGAAAAACAAAAACGACACACCTGTAGCAGAAATCCAGTAAAAAACAGGAAACAAGAAGCGTATTTGTGAAAAAAACTTGAGATCGCGCAAAAAAAAGTCGCACACTTCTGTGCGACTCAATAGCAATGATTATAATTCCACGAATGTATATACAATGAATGTATTACCAAGTTTGATACGTTATTAACGCTTTACAGGTACAAAATAGTATATATTTTTCCTGCATACTTCCCGATATACCCTCTTTTTTCGATGATTTACGAAATGAAAGGCTTAACGGGAAAAGATAACCCAGCATGCTTTACCGGATCACCTGGAATTTCTTGTTGACCACGCCACGCTCGGTGTAGGCAGATAAAACGTAGATACCATTGGCAAAGTCCCCTACGGATATCTGCATGCGGTTCGTCAGCACATTATCGGAGTCGAACATTGGGCGACCGGTCAGGTCATGCACCACGATGCGTTCGAAGTCCTGCTGTCCGTTCAGGTGGACATTGATGAAGTCCCGGTTGGTGGGGTTAGGATAAAGCTTCAGCTGATTGGCATCAAGCGGCTCGTCTTTCGCTTCCTCGTCCAAGCGGATGTGGATCGTTGCTCCACCAATATTAATGCCGTAAGAACTGCCACCGCCATTCATCACGGTAGAGGACCCGCCGCCAACCTGCAGGGCTAGTGCGCCATCGTCGTCGCGGAAACCGTCTATATCATCATTAATAACGAAGCTAACTGATCCTACCACCCCATAACCATTTGCAGCAATGGCATTCGTGCGTGTAAAGCCAGCATTAAGCGTTCCCTCCTGATCATCCCGCTGCATATACAAAATGGGCGAGTTGTAAGTCAGCCAGCTATTGGATTCAAAATCAACAAATACAGAGCCTGGTACGACCAAGTCTGGGTTATAAGAGAATGGGAAAGTGAACCCATAAACATTCTCTGCCGGATTATCGGGCGTTCCCATTTTCATTTTCAGTTCTACGAGGTCGCCAGGGCTGACATAAAGGTCACCCTCCAGCACGATCTCATCTTCATAAAACGGGATAACGGAAGCCGTCATAGAGTGGGCATTACCATAGAAGTTGCTAATGGCCGTCGTATCCGCAGCAGTGATCAGGCTATCCCCATCTGTATCGAGGTGTTTCAGGTCAATAGGCAGGCTTTGGAATGGATCATTCCAGTCATCACCATATTTGCCATACCAAAGATCGGGGTTAGCATCTGCACGTGGGACACCTACCTCACCGATCGCCCAGCCAATTGTCAGCAGGTCCTCCATATCTACAATGCCATCAAAGTTGGCATCACCAGACCAGATACAATCATCAAAGCACATGGGTTCGGAGCCGCCTCCTATATCCAGGATATCGATATCAATTTTTACTGTCTTTAGGTAAGCGCAGCTGCCATTAATCTTAACGCAGTATTCCAGTTCAATTTCATCCAGTCCGCTGTCTATGCCATCATTAGGGGTATAGATGATGAGGTTATGACCGGTAATTGGTTGACCCAATATGGTCGTATCCACGTCACCCTCAAGGAAAATAGTAGATCCCAGGTTACCGCTCTCAATAATATCAAAGGAATAGGACTGAATAGGCACGCTGTAGCCCACCACAAGCGGGGTCAGCTTGGGCGTACTCATCCGGAAGTTGGTAGCAGAAGGCTCGTATTTGCTTACAAAGACGTAAACTGTTGCTGTTTCGGATTGACTGCCGGTACCGCCCGGAGGACAGGAAGTGTAAGTAAACCAATCTACGCCGGTAAAGCCTGCTGGCGGTGTGTAGCGGAATACGCCCCGCCCGTCAGCCTGGGGATTGTAAGACGCGGTCCCATACTCTGGCTGAGCCTGCAACTGCACACAGCTGGCATCTGAACCAAAGAAGTCATTCTCCAAAGCATCAATTTCCACCTGCCCTTCAAAAGGCGTCATGTGGAACTCGTCATCAACCGCGAAGGAATTGTCCTCCAGGTCCATCACGTCAATTTCAATAACCTTATCGGCGCCCTGATAATCAAAGGCGAGGTAATCAGTACCGACAAAGTCGGTGTTTGGCTCATAATATGGGATAAACCCATCATTCGTAAAAGTACCTTCAGCAGGTGACTGAGTCAGTGTATACTCCTGAGGAATAAAAACCGGGAGCGTGGTATTCTTTTTCGTAAAAAGTCTTGTTGTGTCTGATTGCCCTGCATTCTGGCCCAATACGCTAATGCTTACGGTGCCATTATCACAGGTCCCTGTACTGTCGCAGGCGACATAGTTAAGGTAGGCTGTACCTTCAAAATCTGTACTCGGGGTAAAGGTAATTGTACCATCCGTTGCTGAATAAGTGGCGAAGCCGTTGTTGGCCAGCGGAATATTCTTGATGTAAATGATTCCGGTGGTCGTCAGATCATTCTGCAGCACATCGATACTAACCGGTGTGTTGACGTTGGTGGTCGCGTGATCGTGAAGGCACTCCACCGCTGAAGCCTTAACGACAATGTGAAAATTAACTTGCTCGTAAGAAAAGACATTGGTCCAGACCAGCATCGTGAAATTATCTGACCCCATCTGCCCATCCGTACGCGTGTAGGTCAACTCGTAGTTGAAAGGAGAAACTTCCGTCCAGCTTACAGAGCCATACTCAGGTGCAGAAACCAATGCCGGGTCGTTTGGCTCAGAGGTAAAGGAAAGTGTGGTGCTGATCTGATGGTACCCCTGGGACTCGTAAATCGTGTCCCTCACCGTAGTCTGACTAAGCCCCAACGCAGGGAGCCCCAGCAGAACGAGGAGCAGGATTAGATTTTGCTTTCGTAAAAATACATTCATGGATTGTGAATTTGTTCTCTTTGCCGTGGACTCAAAGAGACGTGCATTGCTATTGTATGACTAAAATACAACAATTCTGTTAATTCTACGCTATTTAAGAGGCTCTGTTTCGAAATAGGACCTGAATTTTTTCTCCCCTGGCCCTAAAATCAAACCTCCTAAATGGCATTTGATGCCAAAAAAGGTATCAGTTGTGAAAAAAATATCGTTACTTTTGTAATGCTCAGACTTTAGAGGGTGCGCCTGAGTAGATTTGATGTAGTTTCCTATTCGTTGCTACCGACAAATATATACAATCTGATGGACATGTACAATAGTAAGCTGTTTGCAATTTTACAGCACTTCGATAAGTACGAACAGAACCGGTGCCGGAAGTACATTCAGTCGCCCTATTTCAACAGAAGCGAGGAACTACTTACCCTGTACGAGGCCTTTCTCAAGACCATCAACAGCAGTAAAAAGAACGGCGGGCTGGATAAAACCTATTTGTGGTCATTGCTCCAGCCGGATAAGCCCTACGATGATGTGCGGTTTCGGAAGTACTGCTCAGACTTGCTAAAATTAGTGGAAGGATACCTTGGGCAGGAAATTTACGAAAAACGCGACCTCCAAAAGACAGTAAACAGGATGGAAGCCATTGAAAAAAGACGAGCAAAAGTCCTGACTCCAACTGTCATAAGAGAAGCCGGGCGGCACTTAAAAAATTACCCCAATAAATCTGCTCAATTCTACCTCAACAATTATCTGGTTGAAAAAGCCCTTTATGAGCTTAAAGACTCTGATATTAAACGTACTGAACGGAACAATGTTGAGAAAATTTCGATCAACTTAGACTATTTCTACGTTGCAGAAAAGCTCAAATACTACTGCTTGGTACTCATGCAAAAGTCTATTGTTGAGGAGGACTATGATATCAAAATGATTGATGAGATCACTTCTAGCGTAACCAAATACAATCTATCAAGGTCTCCTGCTATAGCTGTTTATTTCCAGATTTTCCTCCTGTTAAACGACAAAGAAAACGAGGATTATTTTTACGGGCTTATCAAAATCCTGAAGGAAAACAACATGGAGTTCTCCCGTGAGGAGGCTTACAATATGTACAGTTATGCTATCAACTTTTGTATTGGCCGGATCAATCAGGGCCAATCCAAATATGTCGAGGAATGTTTTAAAATATTCAAGGAACTCATTGATACAAAAATTCTTTTCCGGGAGGACCGGCTCAGGGCCTGGGACTTTAAAAATATCGTTGTTCTGGCCCTCAGGCTAGGTAATTACTCATGGGCAGAGCACTTTATTAACAAGTACTCAGAAAAACTTCCTCTTGCCTTCCGCCAAAACGCCATCTCTTACAACCTGGCTCAGGTCTATTTCTATCAAAAAAAGCATGAGAAGGTGATCGAGCTCCTGAGGGAGCTAGAATACGAAGACGTTGCCTACAACCTCGGCTCCAAAGCCATGCTCCTGGCCACCTACTACGAAACAGATGAAATGGAACCGCTGTACAGCCTTTTCGAAAGTTTCCGCGCCTACCTCAACCGGCATAAAGACATACCGGTCAACCGCCGAAAAAACTATGGCAACCTCATCCGCTTCACCCGGAAACTTACCCGGATTATGCCTGGCGATCAGTCTGCTGTCGACAAATTCAAGAAGGAACTGAAAGAGACGAAAAATGTCGCCAGCCTCAACTGGCTCAAAGAAAAGCTTGCCGAGCTGGAAGACTAGCGCTCTCCACGCACTAACGGTAAAGAGCAACACCGAAAGGAACCGCCCGTAGCCGGCGCTCCGTCAAAAGGAATGCGGATAACCCGCAGCCCGATACGCTCCATTTCCTGATTGACCCGCTCGCAGGCCGGGTGGTCGCGGCTGATGACCACCTCCGGGCTGATGCTGAGGACGTTAGTCGCCAGGGCCGCCTGCTCTTCTTTTCGGACCTCAATCCATTGGTAATCTTTTCGTATCACCTCAGGCACTTCGCGGAACCCATCCGGGTAGATCAGGCAGTGGTTTTGGCCTACCGGGTTGAAGGTGCAATCGAGATGCAACACGTTTTCGCCTTCAGAAAGAGGCTTGCAATGCACCGGAACGACTTCAAATTCCTGCCCGAAGGTGGCCTGCAGGAAAGCCAGGCCGGCCTCATTTGTACGCTGGGAAATGCCCACCAGCAAGCGGCCTTTGTCTACCATGAGGTCTCCGCCTTCCATCAGGGCAACAGGGTCGTCGGGAATGATCAGATTAGGCTCCTCCCCTCCCCGACTGAGAATGAATGGGAATACGCCGGTAATTTCGTACCGCCGGCTGCGGCGCGCCATATTGCACATCAAAAAACGCTGCCCTATCGTCACACCAATATCGCGGGGTGTCAGCTGATCGTACACCATTTTGCCTACGTAAGCCGGTTCGTAAACCGTAACCCCTTCTGCCTCAAGGGCCGAGCGGAAAGCCTGGAATTCAGACCGAAGGGCGGCTTCATCGGGCAGCCCTTTTTTCTGGTCTTCATTCACAATTTCCTCATAGGCGGAATGCGCCCGGTAGCCTTCGTAACGGCCAATAAGCACTTCTCTTAATGGTGCGGTCTCTGCGTATTGCTGGAAAGCGTTCTGTGTCATGTGGTAAAAAAGCTATTCATTTAATAAGGCGCCAAAGCAGGGGCGGCCTCTGCCAGATCATAGAATGCCTGCTGTACGGCGGATAAATTAGCGGCAACCACACGACGCTGCCCGGCCCGAGCTTTCCCGCCGAGCACCGGGCTTTCGTGGCGTTTCCGCCCAATGATTTGCTGTGTGGTACGGAGCAGCCCCGGGTATCCTTTTAGCAGTCTTCGGGTAGTGCCCTGCGCCTTAATGCCGTGCCCGGTCACAATAGCTACGGCGGATTCCCCAAAGCATAATTTCCGGTGGCTCCTCAACTGTTCCACCGCGGCCATGGCGATATAGGAGGCCGGCTCCGGTAATACCCCATGCTTTAGCGCCAGTCTGCGCTCCCGGTGCAAGAAGCGGACCATCACCTTGCGGATACTGTGCGTCCCTACTTCCACCGCATTGCCCCCGGATTCAAGGACAGCTTTGGCGGCTTCCACCGAGTCGTACCCTTCTTCGGCCACGATAATGCTGCCAATTTTTGCATCCTGTTCCTGCAAGTCTGAAAGATCGCACGCAACCGGAGCTTTCTGTTCCTGCATCCGGACCGCTTTGCAAATGGGATTGGCATTAGCGATGCCTGCTACCACCATTCGGGGCAGTTTATCTGTTATCCCGAGGTGCTTAAGCTCTTTGAAGCCTTCCCATATGCCCGCCAGATTGCTGCCATTGGCGGAGGGTACAATGACGACATCAGGGATCGGGTCATGCACCTGCTCTTCCAATTGCCTGGCTATTTCCACGGCCGTGGTTTTATCACCCTGTATCCGGTAAGGATTGCGGACGGCCCAGTTGTCGAAGCCGGCTTCTTCGAAAACATTGGCTTCGTTCAGGCCTACAAACAGCCGGAAGCCCTCCTCAAAAGACGTGCTTGCTTTGCCCAACACCACCACGTCTGAGCCGCATTTCTGAATGTAAATGATCTTTTCCGCGTAGGTGTCTCCGGGCACGAAGGTGATGAGCTGCAAACCTTGCTGCCGGGCAAACAATGCCGCACTAGCTGCCGCGTTTCCCGAAGAGTAAATTACCGCCTTTCTTCGCTTGCGCCGCCGGGTATTGAGCAGGCAGGATAAGGTCTCCCGGTCCTTAAAGCAGCCACTTGGGTTTTGCCCCTCATCCTTGATAAATACCTGTACGCCAGACTTTTTACTAAAGGATTTTAGGAGATGAAGGGGCGTTAGCCCGACTTTCAGGTTGATGCCACCAGCGTATTCCCGGTTGGGCAATAATGGATACTGCAACATCCCCCGCTCATCGTCGAAGCAATAATTCTGAAAAGCTGCTTTCACTTCCGCTATCTCTTGCCGGTTGAGCTGAAAGCGCAGCCCAAGGGCGCGGTAGGCATGCGCCGGCTCCTCTGCAATACAGGAGCAGGTGTAGTTGGCGGTCTTGTTTTCTGCCCCACAGTACAGGCACCGTTTCCACTGGTCCAAAAGGTTGGATTTGGTTAAGAATCATTGACTGCCAGCAATTTAGAAGAAAAATTGGATTTTCCAATTTTGAGGTGGGCAGGATTTGCATAACAAGTCCCACAAAACAGAAAGTGATACCGCAGATTATAAACGCCATACCAAGTGACCACTAGCCATCAATACCGGGGCCGGCAACCCTCTGTATTGGAGCGCCATGGCTGCTGGGGTAGAGCTTCCCGCTTTGCTCCAGCTTATCCAAGAGAGGCAAACAGCAAATGCTGCAAGGCTATTCAAAAAAGTGCAATTTGTTATGCAAACGTTGGCAGGTAATAGCAGGCTTGGAAACCCGTAAGGAAGGTAAGGGGCACAAAAAAAGCGCAACAATCAGTGAGACTGTTACGCTTTTACTTAGTAGCGGGAGCAGGACTCGAACCTGCGACCTCCGGGTTATGAGCCCGACGAGCTACCTACTGCTCTACCCCGCGATTTTGATTTATGCGCGCCACATCTTTCGTAGCGGACTGCAAATATAAGAGGGATATTTTTCCTATGCAAGCTTGCAGATGAAAAAATCGTGCGCTTTTTGTTAGACACCTGATAATCAAGACAGAGCGCCTGAAAAAAAGACTTTAGCCAGACATACATTTATATATGTCTTCCTAAACCGGTATGAAACCTTACTTTTGTCAAAATACCCACAAAATATGAAGCGACAAATACTCTACCCCCTGCTACTGCTACTCTTACAAACTATTGCCTTTGGGCAAGACCCTTGTGCCGATGGGCAAATTTCAGTCACGGTTGAAGTGCAAACCGACAGCTATGGCTACGAAACGGCATGGACCGTATCCGATCAGGCCGGCACAGTGTACGGATCGGCCAGCTTTTTTGATTACGACAACCACAGTTTTTATCAGTCTACTTTTTGTGTGCCTGATTCCACCTGCCTTCGGTTTCGGATTCAGGACAGCTTTGGAGACGGCATTTTTGCCCCTGGCTTCTACCGGCTGATCGTTGGGCAGGATACGATTGCCGAGGGTGGACAGAACTTTACAGAGGAAGCCGCCCACAGTTTCAACTGCGCGCCCGGCGAAGAATGTGATTCTGCCGTGCCGGTCTCGGAAGGGTTTTATACCGCTCATTATGACGACAGCTGGTATACCTTCACCCCGGATTCGGTGGGTACGTACCTCATTTCCACCTGTGGCCTGAATGACTGTGATACCAAGATTTGGATTTATGATGGCTGTGGGGGGGAGATAGCCGAGGATAACCAAGGCACCATATTTTATAACAACGATGAGGGAGATTGTGCGCCCACAGCTACGGTGGAAGCTTTTTTTGACCCGGCATTCACCTATTACATCCGGATCGGAGACCACGAAAACGCCTGTGCAGACAGCATCAACTGGGAATTGACCTACCTTGGCCCGGTGGTAGGCTGTACGGATCCTAACTCCTGTAACTTCAACCCACTGGCCACCGTTGACGATGGCTCCTGCCTGCCACAGGGGGACCCCAATTGCCCGGCTGCGCCTGACCTCGTTGTCGATCAGGGCATACTGGCTTCCAGTATTTATCTGTCCACCATCAACTCCACCGACCCCTGCCTGATCGAAGAGGGCTGCCTGCATGGCTATGGGCAGCGCGATATTGTCCGCTTTACCACCTGGATTGCCAATGAAGGGGAGCTCGACTACTTTATTGGGCAACCCAGTACAGACAATACACAGTTCACTTACGACAACTGCCATGAACACTTCCACTACGATGGCTATGCCGAATACGTACTCTACCAGGAAGATGGCACAGAAATCCCAATTGGCTTCAAAAACGGATTCTGCGTCATTGACCTTGGCTGCACCACCGGCTCCCCGCAGTATGGCTGCAACAACATGGGTATCACAGCTGGTTGTCATGATATATACAGTTCCGCTCTGGAGTGCCAATGGATAGACGTGACCGATGTGCCGGACGGGCGCTACACTTTCGTCACCCGTGTCAACTGGGATAATGCCCCTGACAAGCTAGGCCGCATTGAAAAAGACACCCTCAATAACTGGGCACAGGTCTGCATACTCCTCGACCGCTCTTCGGGCAGCCTTGAAATGAGCCTCGATGAGGAATGCGATCCGTACATCGACTGCGAAGGCACCCCCTATGGTAATGCTGTAATTGACTGTGAAGGCAACTGTGGCGGCACGGCCCTGCGCGGCGACCTCGATCAAAACGGCAATCAGGAAACGGCCGATGCTTACGCCTACGTTGGGCATGCACTGGATGGCGACCTGACGCCTACACCATGTAATGACCTCAACGAAGATGGCCGTATCACCGTTTACGATGCCAGCCTGTTGTCCAACTGCTACCTGTACGGTACGCTGCACCCGCATACCGGAGGAGGCGCGCATGACCACTGCAACTTCCCGGCGGGCGTGCTCAACACCACAGACACTACCCTGCTCACCATCATGGATACCAATTTCGAGGAAGGCTACGTAGATATCGGGCTTCACAATTCCTCTGCCCGGATCAATGCTTACCAATTTACGATGGAGGGCGTGGTCGTACAGCAGGTCGAAAACCTGGTGGATGATACTATTTATCCGATCTCACCCTATGGTGCCGGGCAAACCGTCATCGGTATTTCCTACCAGGACTCCACTATTAATAAAAGCAATGCTTTCCAGCCACTCTGCCGGGTGCACTTCAGTGAAGTCACGGAGGATTTCATTTGCATCTCTGCTATTGATGAGATCATCAACCTCGATCAGGAGCAGACCGTCACGTACCTGCTGGACCCTTGCGTAGAATACGAGGCCCCTACCGGCACCCGCAACCTGATCCAACAGCTGGAGGCAAAGGTCGTTCCCAACCCCACTTCCGGACCGGCTACGCTTCAGTTTAAGAACCCTGCCGGAGATGTTTACCAACTGGAGGTGCGGAACGCCAACGGGCAGTTGCTCTATGCTCAGTCCATCGCGGGCAACTCTGTTGAGTTGCCTACTGCGCAATGGCCCGCCGGCTTGTACTTTTACCGCCTGAGCAGCCATCAGCGGCAAGGCAGTGGCCGGTTTAGCATTCAGTAAAGCCTGACATAGCTCTATTTGACTAACAAAACCGCCTGGCGCGCAATGCACCAGGCGGTTTCGTTATTTTGATCCTTCACCAAAGGGATCAGAGCTTCACCCACTTTTGGACGATACGGTAGCTTTGTCCATTCAGCACCACCTGATATACACCAGCGGGCCAGCTTTCCGTATTTAGGTCCAGTAGTTGTGTGCCGGGGCTTAATGTCAGTTCCTGCCGCAGCACCTCTTGTCCGGTAAGAGCCGTTACGCTAATGGCTGCCAGCCCGGCCTTCGCTACGGCTACTTCTACCGTGACCGCCTCGCCTCCGGGATTGGGATAAACCTTGAGTTGATTCCCCAGGCCAGCAGGAGCTGATGTATTAACCAGCGCCTCCCCAATCACGATGTTGTCCAGATGGATTTTATCGCCCCGGTTAAAAGGGTCGGCTTCCTGACTCATCCCGGTGCGGGTCTCAAAACAAACCTCTACCTGCTGACCAGCGTAGGGCGAAAGGCTTACCTGCCGGGGCTCGAAGGGGCCAGGCACTATGGTTTCCGGCTTGAGCGTAAGAGAAGCCGAGTCGCCATTCACCAACACCCGGAGCGCGGAAGCAAAAGGGGTACTGCCCTGCACCCCATTGGCCAGGAATACCGGCGACCAGCTTTGCTGCAAGTCGAATTGCAGCAGCGGGTCCTCCACATTATTCAGGTCCGCACAGAAACATACCCGCGCCCCATAATCAGGATTCACTTGCCAAACATTACTGCCTATTGGTAAGGTGTACGCCCCCTGCTGATAGGCTTCAAAGCTGTTTGTACCGGTTATCAGCAGCCCGAACCCACCTGTGAAGGCGGCACTTTCTGAGAAGCTGACCTGAACATAAGGGCCCGCATCAACAAAGAAAGAATCCTGTGATGCTGCTCCTGCTTCAAAGGTGAGTACGCCGTAGTCGACCACCGGGACCGGATTGGAGGCCGGCGCTAATGCAAGCGTATCATTCTGATTGAGAAAGTCAGAAGGGTAAGCCACCCAGGCATCAATCGCATTAGCATTCTGAATGGGAATATCAACCGGAGTCTGGAAGGTGTAGAAAAAGCTTTCTCCCCGATAAGTCGTCACCGGTACCGTGCCTTCTTCAGCAACGATGGCCCCATCATTCAGCTGGTAATGCAAGGTGATGGGCGTACCAGCCGCTATAGAATCGCAGCCATTAAACCGCACCTCCACTTCGACAGGCTCTGCCCCCATGAAGCAGGCGGAAACCGGCTGGCGGACTGATTCCACACTGAGGTCGGAGTTTTGAGCCAGGATATTCTCGATCACAACAGTGAGCGTATCATTCGCGGCAATATTGTCTGGCTCATAGGCGGCCCACACCTTAATTTCATGCGTTGCCGGCTCGGCAAGTGCGGTAGCCGGCACACTGAACGTAAAATTCAGGATGTCCTGATGCACCAAAGCTTCTTCCAGGACCAAAGTATCCTCCAAAACAGCGCCATTATTTACCTGAAAGGCTAGTGGGATTGCCGTTCCTGCATCCGCATCCGTGAAGCAGCTGGTGTAGGCCAGTTCGACGGTTAAGAAGGTTTCTTCCGGTAAGCCACAGGAAAGGGAGTCCAAATTAGATATAGACAGCGGCTGCAGGTCTGAATCGGCAAAAGGCGAACCTACTCCTACTGCGTACCAGGCATTGGTGACCTGAACCACCGGGGCCGAGCAAGGCTCAAACAGGTCCTCCGCCGACTGAATAGCCCCAAGGCGGGCATCGTTATGATTGGAAGACTCTGTGAGGTAGTACTGAAGGTTATGAAAAGCGATCAAAGCAGCCGTATCCATGCCCAGACCAGCCACATTGAAAGAGTCTAAACAGTCATTGACTCCACTCCCCCCTTCAGTCAGGAGGTAAAACCAGTGGTTTTGCACGCCGCTGTTGGTATGCACCCCGCCGTTATCGCCCGAGCTGGTAAACCAATGCTGCCCCAGGTAGGTATCGGGATGGCCGTCTTCCTTGGTGTCCCGCATATTCCGGAAGCCGTTGCCTTCCTGATCCGCATCCTCCGCAATGGTCCAGTCTGCCAGCTCCGGGGAGGCGTAGAATTCGATGACGGTGCCAAAAATATCGCTGTAGGACTCGTTCAGTGCGCCGCTTTCGTCCTGATAAATCAGGTTGGCGTTGCTTTGGGTAATGCCGTGCATAAATTCGTGGGCAACCACATCGGTCGTGGCCAGTGAGGTAAAGCTTGTGCCATTGCCATCGCCAAAGAGTGCCCAGTCGCCATTCCAAAAGGCATTGATCACATCCCGCTCGTAATGCACGTAGCTGATCAGCGCCATGCTGTCACCATCCACCCCGATGTAATCGAAGTGCTCTGCGAAGTAGTCAAAGGTAGCGGCGGCAGCCCAGTGCGCATCGGTTGCTACTTCATCCTGATTGGCATTAAAATTATCCCAGAAGTTATCGTCGTCCAGAAAATCTTCGGCTTGTTCGGCATCATCACCGCGCAGCATGTTGTAGGTTTCAATACCGTGCCCGCGGGTGGTTTCCACCAACCGGAACTGCCCATTGTCCATAGAGTCGGTCATAATGGTGCGCTGCCCGCTGTATTTGGTTTCGGCGGTGCCCGGTGTATTATGGGTATGCAATAGGTTGATGCGGTTGAGTACCGTACCGTCCGTTGCATTGATAAAAACCAGCTCCCGTTGCAGCGGTCGCTGAGCGTTTATGGTCATTCGGTAAGCCAATGTCAATCCGCTGCGGGCACTCGCGCGGGCACCCGCCCAGACCAGTTCAGGCTTTGGCAGGTAGGTAGCGTTGGAGTCGCGGCGCACCTTTCTCAGCATTCGCTCCAGCCCTTGGTTTTCCCAGGCGTACACTTCAGCCGGGACGACCGACAGCGCCTTTTCCAGTGCTTCCTCCGGGGACAAGACCGGCACACCCTGCACGGAATGCAAATCCGTGGGCCATTGACCATTGATCAGCGTGGCTTGCCCGCCATTAGCGTGTACCTGCAACTGACTGCTTTGAACTGGTCGTTCCTGGTAAAACAGCTGATAGAGATGGTGGCTTCTCTCTCCTTCTTCCCGGGTTTTCACCCGTTGCCACACTGCACCCTGTGGCCAGTTTTGCATGTTTTGAAAATGGCGCAGGGCTTCTTCTGCTCCAAGTGAAAAACCAGGCCTGACCCGCAGCCAGTTTGGGTGGCCTTCAACCGGGACAAACGGGTTATCTGCCAAAGCCGGACCGGAAGGCAGCTGCCGGAACCCAAACCCCAGAACCATGGCTATACTCAACAGGAAGAATAGTTGCTTTTTCATACTATAGTTTACATTCGCAAAATGATTTAAAGACAACCTAAAGTTGCAACATTAAACCCTGATTTTTTGTCAAATTTCTGGAAAAACTCAGGCCTTCTTTTCCTTGCAGGGCTTTACACTTCTGCAAAAAAAGCCTATTTTATAGCGATAATGGAGTTCCCCTACTCCCCCAAACGAATATGCACGATGAATTCCAGGAAGTATCGATTAACCTTCTTTGTCTCTGTCTCCTTTATTGGGGCCATGTTTATTTTCTATTTTCTATCCCTCCAGAATGCGCTAAATCAAAACAAGGACAATGCCGCTATTATTAATGTTGCTGGCCGGCAACGCATGTTTTCACAAAAAATCACCCAACTGACACTGAGGCTGTTTTATGACACCTCAGAAAAAAGCACCCACACTGTCCAAAAAGACCTGTCTGCTACACTTGCCAGATTTACTAATGCGCACTATACTTTATTGGACCCTGCTAAAGACGTAGGGGTGGATAACACTTTGAATGATTCTCTTACGCTGGCCTATTTTGCTTCCATTGAAGATGCCCGCCAAAGACTCATTACTAACGCTTATTCGATTGGTTTTGATGGAGAAAAAGAACCCTCCCGTTTAGCAATGCTATTCAAGGACCAACGCCTCTTCCTATCAGGCATGGATGAAGTTGTAAACAGATACGAATACAACAGCAGCGCTCAGAATGACCGGCTGATCAACAGAGCTTGCAAAAAATATAAAGTTTTCCAGCAAATCAATAAGCCGATTACCATTCAACGCCTCTTCGATGCCTTATCGCAAGTCAACCAGCAACAGGAGGACATACCAACAGTAGTTGCAAGCGCCCCCGCTCCCTCCGCTACGGCAAAAGGCCAATCGCTTAGCATACTGATTGTTGATGACAACCACGTCAACGTCATCCTGGCTCGTGAACTCGTCAACAATATACTGGATCAGGTAGAAATCCATACCGCAGCCAACGGTAAATCTGCGGTGGATCAATTCCAGGAGGTTCAACCTGACCTGGTGCTTATGGATATCCAAATGCCGATTCTCAACGGGTATCAGGCAACGCAGGCGATCCGGGAGTCTGAGCGTAACGGTCGTACCCCAATCATTGCACTGACTGCCGGCACCATCAAAGGAGAGCGGGAACGGTACCTGGAGGCGGGCATGGATGACTACCTGAGCAAACCCATTACCGCTAATCAGCTAAAGGAGATGCTGGAAAAATGGCTCAAGCTGCGACAGGAACAAGATACTGAGGAACCTGGCGAAGCATCTTCGATCATAGCTCCGAAAGCTTCAACAGCTGTTTTTAACCGAAGCACCCTCCTGGAGCGTTTTGGCGGGAACGAAGCGATAGTGCAGGAAGTCATCGAGGAGATATGGAGCATAATACGGTCTGGCGAGCTCCGGAAAGATGCGGAAGCACTTCAGTTGGCCTTTGAAAACGGTGCCCCGGAGCAGGAGATCAAAGCGCACGCACATAAAATAAAAGGCACTGGACTGAATGCTTCCTTTGACCGGTTGGCTAAGTACGCTATTGAACTGGAAAAGCTTTCTCCCTAAGATGCAGAGGCGGCAGAGGTGCTTTCCGAGCACATCAAAAAGGAAGTGCAAGTCCTTGAGGAAATAGCCAGCAAGCCGGCTTAAAACCAAGCTCTGCCGTTGGCGGAAATGAGCACGAAAGGCTTATCTTTGGCAACCATGAGCGTGTGCTCATGCTGATCGGCAAATCCTCCCTGCTTCCCCTTTAGAGTCCATCCGCTATCCGACTGATAAACGTACTTTCCGGCAGTTGAAAAAGAGAGGCACTACCCGAGTTTATCAGATAGTGCCTGTAGATTTATTTCGTTAATCAGAAAGGATATACCCAAAGCCAGCATGAGGTACTGCAGGCCATAAGCTTAACGCTTGATTAGCCACACTCAGAGTACCCGCAGCTCTTGCAGATGAGGCAGCCTTCCTTGTAGATCAGCCCATCGTCATCGTTACAGCTGGGGCAGGCGCTTTCAGCGGCTTTGGTACCATCAGGTACGAATTGCTTGAGTGCACGCACCACGCCATTTTTCCAGGTATTGATGTAGTCTTCCTCAACATTGAGCCCCTCTACCAAATCCACCACATACGGGATCGGCATGCCATGGCGAAGCACGCCGGAAATCAGCTTGGCATAGTTCCAGTATTCCTTATCGAAAGAGCGGGACAGGCCCTCGATGGTCACCCGGTAGCCCTGCTTGTCTTCAAACTGCAGGTCATAACGATTGTGGCCCTCATCATCTGTATTCTTCATCACCCAGCCTTTTGTCACATAGCCTGGGATGATGAAAATATCCTCCGACTTACCGGTAAAGATCTCGTAGGGCCGGTTGGCATACAAACCAATTACTGCTATCCAATCCTCTGCGTTGTTCTTGAACCGGACCACAGCTGCTTCAAGGACCTCAGGGCGCTTAGGCGGCATAGTTTCCTGAAACTCATTGGCGGCACCGGTTTTCTTTTCCTTATCGGATACCAACACGCCCGAACGGGAGCCATCGCGGTAGATCGTACAGCCTTTGCAGCCTTCTTTCCAGGCCGTTTCGTAAATCTTCTGTACCATTTCCACAGAAGTTTCTTCCGGGATATTGACCGTTACGCTAATCGAATGGTCCACCCATTTCTGAATCGCCCCCTGCATTTTCACCTTTTGCACCCAGTCCACATCGTTGGCGGTGGCTAAATGGTAGGGCGACTGCTCGATAATGGGGGTCAGTTCGTCAGTGGGCATCCGGCGGACCTTGTCCACATCGTAACCATTGGCTTCCAGCCAAACCAGGAACTTATGGTGGAAGACATTGTATTCTTCCCAGTGGTCGCCAACTTCATCGATAAAGGTTACGTTGGCTTCCTTATCATTGGGATTAACCTTGCGGCGACGCTTGTACGTGATCAGGAAGGCGGGTTCGATACCGCTGGCCGTTTGCGTCATCAGGCTGGTCGTACCCGTTGGTGCGATGGTCAGCAAAGCTATATTGCGGCGGCCGTGAGCCAGCATTTCTTCATATAGTGCCGGATCTGCTTCGCGCAGGCGGTTGATAAAAGGATTCTCTGCTTCCCGTTCGGCATCGAAAATGGGGAAGGCACCCCGCTCTTTTGCCATGATTGCAGAGGAGCGGTAGGCGTTGACCGCCAACGTACGGTGGACATCAACGGAGAAGCTAATCGCCTCATCGCTGCCATAACGCAGCCCCAGCGACGCCAGCATATCGCCTTCAGCAGTAATCCCCACACCGGTCCGGCGCCCCTGCACACAGGTTTTACGGATCTTTTTCCAAAGCTCGTATTCGGTCGCTTTGATATCTTCAGCTTCCGGGTCCTTCTCGATTTTCTCCAGAATCCGGTCGATCTTCTCAATTTCCAGATCAATAATATCATCCATGATCCGCTGAGCCATCTGCACGTGCTGCCCGAACTTTTCAAAGTTGAATTTGGCTTCAGGCGTGAACGGGTTTTCCACGTAACTGTACAGGTTGATGGCCAACAGGCGGCAACTATCGTACGGGCAAAGCGGAATTTCCCCGCACGGGTTCGTAGAAATGGTACGGTAGCCCAGGTCGGAATAGCAGTCCGGCACCGACTCCCGGATAATCGTATCCCAGAACAGCACCCCGGGCTCAGCCGACTTCCAGGCGTTCTGAATAATTTTCTTCCAAAGCTTCTGAGCATCAACATCCTTCTTGAAATCCGGATTCTGAGCGTCTACGGGGTACTGCTGCTGATAGGGCTTACCTTCAATAGCCGCTTCCATAAAGGCATCATCGATACGGACTGAAACGTTAGCACCGGTCACTTTGCCCTGCTCCAGTTTGGCATCAATAAAGCCTTCTGCATCCGGGTGGCGGCTGGAAACCGTCAGCATCAACGCTCCCCGGCGACCGTCCTGTGCCACCTCACGGGTGGAGTTCGAGTAGCGCTCCATAAAAGGCACAATACCAGTGGAAGAAAGGGCGCTGTTCATAACCGGCGAGCCTTTGGGCCGCAGGTGGGAAAGATCCTGCCCCACACCGCCCCGGCGCTTCATCAGCTGTACCTGCTCTTCGTCCGCTTTGGCAATACCGCCGTAGGAATCCGCACCACTACCAATGACGAAGCAATTGGAGAGGGAAGAAATCTGGAAAGGGTTGCCAATGCCAGCCATTGGGCTGCCCTGCGGAACGATATATTTAAAATCTTTTAGTACCGCATACACTTCTTCCTCACTTAATGGCTCGGGGTAGCGGGTCTCAATACGGGCAATTTCAGCAGCGATACGGCGATGCATATCATCCGGTGTACGCTCGTAAATATTACCGTAGGAGTCTTTGAGGGCGTATTTATTTACCCATACGTTAGCGGCGAGGTCATCGCCATTAAAGTACACTACCGAAGCTTTCAGGGCTTCTTCGAAGGTGTACTTCTTAGTGTAAGATTTAACTTTTGGGGTCGAAACTGCTGGCGTCTCCATTTTGATATCTGTTTGGCTGGTTTTGGTAATACTATATCAGCAATCCTCAGGCCCGATTCGCCTGGAATTGAATAAGCAATGGTTATTTAAATTGGTGACCGTTTTTGGCCGTTCAAGGGCGGAAGCCCGGACCTCAGTCCATGAGCAAGCCTGAAGTTAGGCTAATCAAAGGGCTCAGGTCTTCTCTCGCTTAGGGTGGTTGTTCTTGCTTGAAGTTGGGGAACTCTTTATCTACGATAAATGTAAGGGCCTTATTTCAAAAATGCGTGCAAGGAGTGGTAGTAGTTTTCCACAAAATGTTGATAACTTCATCGCCTGCCGCTACAAGGTGCGCTGTATCAAACGGATGAGCAGAGAAAGCAAGACGCTGATCAGGATCATCGTTGTAATGGGAAAATAGAACCGCCCGTTTTCCCCCTCCACCCGAATGTCACCTGGCAACCGGCCTAACCACGACAGTTTGTCACCGAAGAAGTAAACAATCACGCCTACCAAAACGATAAAAAGACCAAAGTAGATAATTAATTTCCCGGTTGAAGGCATAGGAACGGATAAACAAGACCAAATGAACAGGGCCCGGTTTTGCCGGGCCCTGTGGTAGTGGGCATTACTGGATTCGAACCAGTGACCTCTGCCCTGTCAAGGCAGCGCTCTAAACCAACTGAGCTAAATGCCCCCATTTTGAATTGGTTGGCAAAGATAAATAACCTCCCCGCTAATATCCAAGATTTACCCTGAAAATTTACTGATGGGAAAATCGAAAAATCTTGCCTAGTTTAGTGGGCCAAACATCAATGAAAATTAATATGAAGATTAAACTGACCCTTTTCGCTCTTAGCCTTGGCTTTTTCACTTTCTCCTGCAAATCATCAGCCGAGCTGGCGCAGAAGTACGAAACCGCACAGCAGGAACTGGACAACTGCCGCGAAAAAGCAGACCACTATGCGACCAAGGCCGAAGACATGACCCGGGAGGCCAACAGCTATCAGGTAAAGATGACCGAAATGCAGCGGGAGTATGGAAATATGCGCAATGAACTCGCTGAGGCGCAGGCAGCACTCGAATCCGTAACCCGCGAACTACAGGCGACTTCTGATGACTATGGTACATGGTTCCGTGTACAGATTGGTGCCTACCAGGATCCAAAGATCGACTCTGATTTACAGACCAACGAGGACGGCTTGGGCGTCAAAACCATGGACGGCCTCCAGAAAATCGTCCTGGGCCGTTTCCGGGATTACCAGAAAGCCAAGCAACTGCAAACCCAAATCCAAAACCTGGGCATTAAAGATGCCTGGATCGCTTCTTATGAAAATGGCGTACGGGTACCTATCGAGCAGGTTATCGGCAACTAAAGCCAACAGACACAACACACTTAAACAGGCTGTCCGGATCCTTCCGGATGGCCTGTTGCATTTTTCAGCCAGCTACTCCAACCGGAAGAATTTCCCTGAGCTTGGCCACAACCTGATCCACTTCAGCCTTGGTATTCAGGTGAGAAAAGCTGAACCGCATGGTCTTCCGGGGTGAATCCCCATGAAGGGCGTTAACCACATGAGAGCCAGCATCGGCCCCTGAGCTGCACGCACTGCCCCCGGAAACGCTGATACCCGCAATATCCAGGTTCAGCAATAACAGCTCCGCTTTGGGCGAGGGTGGAAAACTAACGCTCAAAAGCTTATAATGCCCGTTTTGAGGATCTCCGTTAAACTCAAGGTCATCGAAGTGGGCCTCCAGCTGTTCGCGCAGGTAATCGCGCAGTTCGGTTATTTTGGCCCGGCGCTCCGGCAATGCCGCGTAGGCCAGCTCCAGGGCTTTTGCCATCCCAAGAATGCCGTAGATGTTTTCGGTACCGCCCCGCATATTGCGTTCCTGTGCCCCCCCGTCGATAAAAGGCTTCACGGCGTTGTCGCCATTGATGTACACGAAGCCCACACCTTTAGGCCCATGGAATTTGTGCGCCGCCCCAGTCAAAAAAGCCATGGGGGTTTTAGATACATTGATCGGGTAGTAGCCGATCGCCTGTACGGTATCGGAATGAAAGAGCGCACCATGCTCCTGGCATAAGTCAGCTATGCCTTCCAGGTCAATCAGGGTACCAATTTCGTTATTGGCGTACATGAGGGAGACGAGGGTTTTCTGATCACTGCCCGACAAGAGTTCCCGGAGGTGTGCCATATCTACCCGGCCCGCCTGATCGGTATTTACGTCAACGCGCTCGATTTTATGCTCCCGCTGCAGCGCATCAATGGAGTGCAGCACGCAGTGGTGCTCCAACGGGCTGCTGATGATACGGGTGACGCCAAGGTCTCTAACCGCGCATTTCAGTGCCATATTATTCGACTCTGAGCCGCCGGAAGTGAAGAAAATTTCACCAATCGAAGCGCCCATCTGCTCCGCAATCGTCCGCCGGGCCTGTTCAATCACCGACCGGGCCGTACGCCCCTCGTTATGGATGGAGGAAGGGTTACCGTAGTAAGTGCCCATCGCTTCGGTCATCGCCTGTATGACTTCCGGAAGTAAGGGGGTGGTCGCAGCGTTGTCAAAATAAATGCGGTCCATATTATGCCATTTTTGCACTAAACCAGCGAGCGACCCGTTCGGTTTCATCGCCTGCAAAGTCTTTATGCTGAAATTCGTTTGTCTGAGAATTATATTCGTAGTCCTGCGCCCATTCCTCATGATGATTGTGCACCGCCTCAATGGCATCAAGAATAGCATCCATCTCCGCATCGGTCATGACCGGGTGTATGGACATCCGTATCCAGCCGGGCTTGTGGGTAAGCACGCCCTGACTGATTTCATCGGTGATGGACTTGGAATATTGCTGATCCACATTGAGCAGGTAATGCCCGTAGGTGCCGGCACAGGAGCAGCCCCCGCGGGTCTGAACCCCAAATTTATCATTGAGCAGCTTGACGCCCAGGTTATAGTGCAGCCCGTCTATATAAAAGGAGACCACGCCAAGGCGGTCTCGCAGGTGAGGCGCAAGGATATGCAGCTTGGGCAGTTGATCCAGGCGCTTCCAAACCCGGTTCAGCAGTTCATGCTCCCGGGCCAGGATTTTATCTACACCCATTTCCTCCTTAAGCCGGATACAATAAGCCACTTTAATGGTCTGTAGGAAAGCTGGTGTACCCCCATCCTCCCGCGCTTCAATTTCGTCGATGTACTTATGGCCGCCCCAGGGGTTGGTCCAGTCTACGGTGCCTCCGCCTGGGTTATCGGGCACCCGGTTGGTGTATAGTTTTGGGTCAAACACCAGGATGCCAGTAGAGCCGGGCCCGCCCAGGAATTTGTGGGGCGAGAAGTAGATGGCATCGAGGTGCTGCAGCGGCTCCTCCGGGCGCATATTGATGTCGATGTAGGGTGCGGAACAGGCAAAATCCACAAAACAAAGCCCACCCTGTTCGTGCATCAGACCGGCAATCTCGTGGTAAGGGGTTTTCAGCCCGGTCACATTGGAACAGGACGTAATGGCAGCAATCTTAGTCTTCCGGTTTTGGTACTGCTGCAGCAGTGTCTTCAGGTGCTCCAGGTCCACCAAACCCTCCGCCGTAGGCCTGATGACCTCTACGTCCGCCAGCGTTTCCAGCCAGGAGGTTTGATTGGAATGGTGCTCCATGTGGGTGCAGAAAATAATGGGCCGTTCTTCTTCTGGTACCTCTACCCGGTCACGGAACTTCTCATGCACCTTCAGCCCGAGGATACGCTGAAATTTATTGACCACTCCGGTCATACCGGAATTAGAGGAGATCAGCACGTCCTTTGGCCGGGCGCCCACGTGCGCCTTGATGATCTCCTTGGCTTTGTGGTAAGCCATCGTCATGGAAGTCCCTGTCACAGAGGTTTCGGTATGCGTATTGGCAACAAAAGGGCCAATTTCCTGCATCAGCCGTTCTTCGATAGGCCTGTAGAGGCGGCCGCTTGCTGTCCAGTCAGCATAGAGGATCCGCCTGGGGCCATCGGGGGTATCAAAGACAAAGTCCTGCCCGATGACATTTTTCCGGTACGGAGCGAAATACGTTTCTAAAGAAGTAGTGGTTAGGGCTTCCATAACTAAAGGTTTTAGCTGATCAATTCAAGAGCGGCTGTTTTCATCCGGTCCGCAAAAGCCTGGGCAGCTTCCGGGCTTTGCCCTTCGGCATACACCCGGATGATAGGCTCGGTGTTCGACTTCCGTAAATGTACCCATCCGTCATTAAAATCGATCTTCAGGCCATCGATGGTATTGTAATCTTCCGACTTAAACTTATTTTCCAGGTCTTTCAGCAGGCCATCCACGTCAATCTGTGGCGTTAGCTCAATGCGGTCTTTGACCATGTGGTATTCCGGGTAGCTGGCTTTTAGGGCGCTTGCCGTTTGGCCAGACTTTGCCAGGAGGGTCAGGAAGATCGCCACGCCGGCCATCGCATCCCGGCCGTAGTGCAGGCCCGGCACAATGACCCCGCCGTTGCCTTCCCCACCGATAACGGCATTGCGGTTTTTCATTTCCGTGACCACATTCACTTCGCCCACTGCACTGGCAAAGTATTGCCCGCCGTGGCGCTCCGTGATGTCACGAAGGGCACGGGTGGAAGACAGGTTGGAAACGGTATTCCCCGGTTGCTGCTGCAGGATGTAATCCGCTACGGCCACCAGGGTATATTCTTCGCCAAACATGCTGCCATCTTCGCACACAAAAGCTAATCGGTCCACATCCGGATCTACGGCAACCCCAAGGTCCGCTTTGACCTCAACCACCTCCCGGCTCAGGTCTTTAAGGTGTTTGGGGAGGGGCTCCGGGTTGTGCGCGAAACGGCCGTTGGGCTTTTTGTTGAGCAGTTCCACTTCGCAGCCCAGGGCTTTGAGCAGTGGCGGCATTGCTACCGATCCGGAACTGTTGATGCAGTCGACCACCACGCGGTACTTTTTGCTTTTGACCAGCGCCGCGTCCACATAAGGTAAATCCAGGATCGCCTGTACATGCCGCTTGATGTAGCGGTCATCCTGCATGACTTTACCCAATTCGTCTACTTGAGCATATTCAATATCACCACTTTCGATGATTTTCAGCAAGGCTTCCCCGTCTGCTTTGGAGATAAACTCGCCTTTATCGTTGAGGAACTTCAGGGCATTCCACTCCCGCGGGTTGTGGCTGGCTGTAATGACGATACCAGCGCCAGCTTCTTCCATAGTCACTGCCATTTCCACCGTTGGGGTGGTGGAAAGGCCCAGGTCGACTACATCGATGCCCATAGCGCGCAGGGTGGCGCTGGCAAGTTCGGTAACGATAGAGCCTGAAATCCGGCCATCCCGGCCAATAACCACTTTAGGTGTTGCTCCTTTGCTGAGCAGCCAGTGACCAAAGGCCGCTGTGGATTCTACGATATCCTGAGGGGTTAGGTTGTCGCCGGCTTTGCCGCCAATTGTACCCCGTATGCCTGAGATTGATTTGATAAGTGCCAAGAGATAGGTGTGATTTGATTTGCGGGTAAAAATAGAAAAATTAGCGTGCAAATCGCAGCGCCTGCAATCAGCCTCTGCCAGCAAAACTTGTGAAGTTTCGGTATAAACCTTATTTTACCAAACCTAATTCTTTATCACACCAACCAAAACCAAGATACTATGGCACGTTCGAGAAGACAACAAAAGATTGCAGCTAAAGACAAACGGGAAGGGAAGCGTATTCTGAACATTTTCCTGATTTCCACGCTGGCTTTGCTGGCGCTGATGTACATTATTTTCCAGACAGCTTAGGTTTTACTTCACAGCGGACCCATACTGCAGGTTGCAGGGGCGCATTCCAGCCTTTGTAGACTGTGGTATCGGTCTGCATGGTATCCAGTTGCGGCGGGAGCCAGCTCTGAGGCGCCAGGATCACCGTTCCGGCCTGCTGCTCGCTGACTGCCTGCTGCAGGGAAGTGGCATTGCTCAAAACTGCCGTATTGGCATTTTCCGCATAGGCGTAAGCCGCTACTCCCGGGAAAGCCCCTTCTCCCCTGCCAACGACAAACTGATCTGCCGGCTTGGGGAAAGGCCCTTCCGGCTCTGTGATTTCCTGCGCCCAGTTCCGCTGCACTTCCAGCAAGGGGCTAAATTGAATCCAGAAGAAGGTGGTCAGCAGTACGCCGCTCATTATGGTTCCAAGGCGGGCATAAGAAGCACGTGCGCCCACAAAACCCACCACCGCGACAAAACTCCATACCCAATACAGTCCACCCGTAGCCAGCCCGGCCTGAAAGCCCAGCCCGCGAAACTGTACAAAGCTACCAATCATAAACAGGATCAGGAAACAAGCTGCAGCAACAAGGTGCAGCACGGCCCCCGCTTTGACCAGCCCCCGGTGCGGATAGCCTTTGTGGAAATAGTTGCGCATCTGCCGGGCGGCAACCATGGCCAGCAGCGGCTGCAGCGCCAGACTATGACCCAGCAAGGCGAAAATCAATGCCCCCATGTAAAGCACCGCCTGCTCGTCCCGCTTGCCCAGCCGTTGGCTATGCTCTGCTATGCCACCCAGCACAAGCCCGAGAAAGGGCAATATCCCCACAGCATTCACCCAAAGGAATCTTCCTGTGCGGAAACCAATATAAAAGGTGTCTCCACCAGTATCCAGCCATTGCAAGGCATAAAGCCCGCCCGCCGTCAGCAAGCCCATTACCCAGGGATTAAGGCGCAGGAGCCGCCGCCCATCTGCGTGCATAAAGTAGAGAAAGGCGGCTGTACCCAACAGAAAAATCAGCGACTGCAAAGGCTGCACCCATATGGCCAGTGCAGCAAGGGCATAGAAACTCAACTGCCAGCTCAGCTGCGGCTGCTTCAGGTAACGGATCATAGCCGCATACGCCAGCCACTGCAACATCATCGCCCAAACATCACCGGAAGCGACTTTCGCCAGGTTTGCCATCAGCAGGGAAGAGGCAACCAGCGCCAGCGTATTCAGTACAATTTCTGTACCCACCAGACGGCGGGCAAAAATATAGTAAGCGGTCAATCCAAGAATCACCGCTAGAGCTCCGGAAAACCTGAGAAAGAAAGGGTCAAGTGTATCGCCCATCAGCAAGGCAGCCAGCTGCTCGTGAAAGGTGAAGCCTGCTGCATCATGCTGAATTTGCCAGGCAAGCATAGCTTCCACCCCATCCCAGATGGTCGTCATGCCATTGCCAACCAGCAGGTTGACGACCAGCAAAAGCAGTGCGATAGCGTATAAATAAGATGATGTCTTGGCTGTCATGTGGATTTGGATTTGACGGTGCAAAGAAAACCATCATTTGCCAAACGCGGGAATGGATAACTGGTTTAAAATTCCATACTTTGTGACCGCCAGCTGCAACCAGCGTCTAAATAGTGAACGATGGCCGACTTATCCATACTTATCGAAGCGCAATACCTGCCGCCTGTACAGTACTTTTCGGTACTGGCACAAGTGAAAACGGTTTATCTCGAAGCGCAGGAGCACTATCAAAAACGCAGCTACCGAAACCGGGCACATTTGGTTGGCGCCAACGGGCCGATGCTGCTTTCTGTGCCGCTCAAAAAAGGCAAGCACCAGCAGATGCCGATTCATCAGGTAAGCGTGGACTACAAAAAGCCCTGGTTTGGCGAACACTGGCACAGTATCAAATCTGCTTACGGGAAATCCCCGTTCTTCGAATTTTACGCCGAGCCCATAGAGGCCATCCTGCGCAGTAAACCAGATAAGCTCTTTGACCTCAACCGGGCGTTGCTTCTGCAGCTACTCCGGACGTTGCAGTTGGAGGTGGACATCCGGGAGACGGCCGATTACGGAGCCGTACCGGAAGGCACCCTCGACTTGCGCCAAGCCATTCACCCCAAACACCCAAAGCTGGATTTCGCCCCCCTGCCCTACCCACAGGTATTTCAGGAACGGCATGGGTTTATCCCGAATTTGAGTATTTTAGACCTGCTTTTTTGCACCGGCCCTCAGGCGCCGCTGTTGTTAAAGCAATTTGCTGATCAAAACCCCATCGTGTGACACCACTGATCAATAAACATTTACAGGCCTACCGGGCACAGGTTGATGAAATCGTCAAAGACCTGCACGAACTGGCCATCCGAATAGACAGCGAGGAGTTGACGCAGACCGTTAGCGACCTCCGAAGCCGCATTCACGAACCCTTCATGTTTGTGATCGTCGGTGAGGTAAAGGCAGGAAAAAGCAGTTTCATCAACGCCCTGCTCGATACCGGCAAGGAGGTAACCAAAGTCGCCCCTCAGCCGATGACTGACACCATACAGCAGATTCTCTACGGGGAGGAAGCCGAACAGGTGCAGATCAACCCTTACCTAAAGAAAATCCTGTTGCCCGTTGAGATTTTAAAGGAAATTGCCATCGTAGACACTCCGGGCACCAACACCATCGTGGAGCACCATCAGGAGATCACCGAGAGTTTCATCCCGGCTTCCGACCTGATCGTCTTTGTATTTGAAGCCAAGAACCCCTACCGGCAATCCGCATGGCAGTTTTTTGACTACATCCACAGCGACTGGCGCAAGAAAATCATTTTTGTGCTGCAGCAGAAAGACCTCATGCCCGCCGAAGACCTCGAAGTCAACCGCAAAGGGGTGACGGAATATGCGGAAAAGCAGGGTATTAAAGACCCGGTCGTATTCACCGTTTCCGCCAAGCAGGAGCAGGAAGGACAAAAGGAAGAGAGTGGCTTCGCGCCAGTCCGTTCTTACATCAATCAGCACATCACCGGAGGCAGAGCGCCCATCCTAAAGCTCAACAACAACATCGATACGGCTGAGAATATCAACGACCGGATTGCCGCCGGGGTGGCCCTTCGTCAGAAACAGTACGAGGCCGACACTGAATTCCGCAGCGACATCCGGGAGACCTTGGTGAAGCAGGAAGCCAAAAGCCTGAAACAGGTGGACGTGCTCGTGGAAAACATGATCGCCGGGTACGAACGCATTACCCGCAGCAAAGAGCAGGAACTGAGTGACGGGCTATCTTTCTTCCCGCTACTCCGCCGCTCCATCGCTTCCATTTTCAGCAAAAAAGCATCCCTGAAGGAATGGCTGGAAGACCTGGCCAGGGAGCTCGAAACCGACCTGAATAAAGAGCTCAAAGCGAAACTCAATGACGGCGTGGTGGATCTGGCCGACAGCATTCAGCAAATGGCTAAGATGATCGACCTGAAAATCAGAAGCAGCGAGACCATCCTTCGGGATGACCATGAGCTATTTAGCGACATCGCCGAGAAGCGTAATAATGTGCTCCGCGAGCTACAGGAACAATTTGCCCGCTTCGTAAGCCGCACCGAGAACTTCACGGACGAAAGCCTCTTCCCGGACAAAAGCTCCGTTTCACCAAGCCTGGCGGCAAGCAGTGGCCTGGCGGTGATTGGGATTGTCCTGGCGGCGGTAACGCAGGGGGCGGTTTTTGACATCACCGGCGGCATTCTCACCACAGTGGGGCTGATTTTCGCAGGCATCACCACCTCCTCCAAGCGCAAGCAGGTGCTGCGGGAGTTCCGCAAGGAAATTGAAAAAGGCGGCACCCGGCTGGAGGAGGAAGTCAGTACCAACCTCAAAACCTACATTACCAACCTGCGCAGCCGCATTGATGAGAACTTCGTCAAATTCGACCTGCTGCTGGAAAAGGAAGGCGAGCAGATTGAGAAACTCACCGCCCGCAGTGCAGATATTACGGCCAGGCTGGAAGCCCTTCAGGCCTCTGTTGCGAGCGATTCGGCACCTCCTGAAGCAGAAGAGGAATAAAGCCTTACAGGAAATGCTGTAGCTCCTGGTACACCAGGTCTACCGGCAGCCCCATAATATTGGCGTAAGTGCCTTCAATTTTGTTGATCTTGCAAAGTCCGATCCATTCCTGAATGGCGTAAGCCCCTGCCTTATCGTAAGGTTGATACTTGTCGATGTAAAAGTCGATCTCCTCATCCGAAAGCTTATCGAAATGGACGCGGGAAACACCGGAAAAGACCCGCTCCTGTTGCCCATTTGCCAGGCATACCCCGGTAATGACGGTATGCTCGCGGCCTGACAACTCCCTGAGTATCCGCTGCGCATCAGCCCGGTCTTTAGGCTTTTCGTAGATCACGCCATCAAGAATCACTACGGAATCGGCACCCAACAGCACCCCATTGCCTTCCAGCGCATGCATGGAGGCCCGGACCTTTTTCTGAGCCAGAAAGGGGGCGACTTCCTCTACCAGCATATCATCCGGATAATCTTCGGGCACATCCTGTGGCTTGATGGTAAATTGAAAGCCCGCCTGCTCCAAAAGTTGGCGGCGGCGGGGAGACTTGGACACCAGAATGATCGGGAGTTCCAATGTTTGCATAGGTCAGTTAATCATTTAAGTTACAGCAAAAAACAATAATAAAACCAGCCCACTGAGCATGATCAGTTTGGCCATTGTGCTCACCCGGTGGTAATCGGAAGGCACCTTTGCCCGGAACAACCAAAACAAACTCAGCCCAAGCGGGGCGATCAACGCTACGGTCACGTATAGATGGCTTAAGAGCGTGAAAAGTTCGCCCTGATGCACCACCATCGCCACAATCAAGATCAGCAACCCCACGCCAATGGCTGCCGCCAGTCCTTTTGCGGTATTCATACCCCAGAGCACCGGTACAGTGCGGCATTGTGCACTCCGGTCTCCTTCCACGTCTTCCATATCCTTGATCAGCTCCCGGTAAAGATTGGACCCGAACGCAAAAATCAGGTACCACACCATGATCACGGCCAGCTGAGCGGCCAGCTTCGGATCAACGGCAGCCAGCTCGGCAAACCCCTCACGCTCGGCAAACCAGACTACACCGGGCACCCCCGCACAAAACAGCGAAACCAGCAGGTTCCCCCACAATGGTGATTTCTTAAGCTGGTAGGAATACCAAAACAACAGCCCTGCCCCTGCCGGATAAATCGCTACCAGCGGCATATTTTGTACACTCAGCGCCAGGTAAAACGCCAGAAAGAACCCCAGCAGAATAGTGGAAAAATAAAGCCAATAGGCCGTTTGCTTCCGGATGTACCGCCCAAGCACTACTTTTTCGGGACGGTTTTGCAGGTCAATGCGGAAATCGATAACGTCGTTAATGATGTAGCCCGCTGCGGTGATCATGATCGTATCGAGCACAAATAACCAGAAAGTCCTCGGTGGCAGGGTTAATCCGATGCCGTATTGCTCAAATGCAGGTTGTAACAGTGCTCCGTAAACCAGGTACTGAGTCACCCCCACGATAACAAGATTAGGCAGGCGGATCAGGCGCAGAAAGGCATAAAATACATTCATCATCTACGCTTCTGGCCATTCCTGATTGAGGCGAAGGACTTTCTCAATCACATCGCGGGCGCAACCGGCTCCCCCTTTCAGCGGAGAAATGTAGGTCGCCACTTCAAAAAGCTCCGGCTGAGCATCGGTTGGGCAGGTAGGCACCCACACCCGGCGCATCACCGGCAAATCAGGCAGGTCGTCTCCCATATACAGGATTTTTCGCTCATCCAGCCCGTATTTATCGATGTAGGCCTCGTAGGCCGACAATTTGTCGCTTATCCCGGTATAAATATCCTTGATCCCCAGGCCTTCCAGCCGCAAGCGGACGCCTTCTGACCGTCCTCCGGTAATCACCGCCACGTTAAAGCCCTGCCGTACGGCAGTTTTGAGCGCATACCCGTCACGGATGCTCATGCTGCGGAGGAGCTGCCCATCCTCTGTGACCAGGACCTGACTATTGGTGAGTACCCCATCGACATCGAAAATAAAGGTCTCAATGTCCTTGAATTGTTCCAGTTGATTCATTGTGGCTTTTCGATTTGCTTCAACAAAGGTAAAGGAATAGGGTAAGAACTTGGCGAATAAATGAGGAGGATTCAATATATTCCCATCCACGGAAATTTGTCATCAAAGCAGGCCTATGGTTATATCCTGCTTCAAAAATACAGTCAATATGTTCAAAGCCAGCATTTATCAGGAACGCCGAAAGCAATTGCAAGCCTCCGTTCCCTGTGGCCTTATTTTACTCCCAGGCAACAACGAGAGCCCGATGAATTGCGCCGACAACGTCTACCGTTTCCGGCAGGACAGCAGTTTTTTGTACTACTTTGGGATCAATCAGCCCGGGGTAGCCGGTGTATTGGATGCCGATTCCGGAGAAGCCCTTTTGTTCGCTCCTGAAATGACCGTGGAGCACGTGGTATGGATGGGCCCGCAGCCCGGGCTGAGTGATCTCAAAACGCTTTCGGGTACTGATCAGGCACTGCCCGCTGAGCAATTGGAGGAATTGCTGAAAAAAGCCAAGGCAGACGGGCGTAGTATTCACTTCCTCCCCCCCTACCGGGCTGACCGCAGCCTGCAGTTGAGCCGGTGGCTGAGCACGCCCGTTGAGGACCTACAACCCTCTGAACCATTGATCCAAGCCATCGTTGCCCAGCGGTCTGTCAAGTCGGCAGAGGAAATTGCCGAAATCGAATCCGCACTGGCAATTACCCGCCAAATGCACGTTCAGGCGACCAAAACCGCCCAACCTGGTATGAAGGAAGCCCAACTGGCGGGCATGGTGGAAGGCATTGCGCTGGCCACAGAAGGGGCCCTTGCCTACCCCGCTATTCTTACGGTTAATGGCCAGACCCTTCACAACCACTACCACGGCAATATCATGAAAGAAGGCGACCTCGTCCTCTGCGACTTTGGAGCAGCGGCTCCCAGGACCGACTACGCCAGTGATATCACCCGGACCTTCCCGGTGAGCCCCAACTTTACGGACCGGCAGAAAGCGATTTACCAGATCGTTTTGGATGCGGAGGAACAAGCCATTCAGGCCATCCGACCCGGCGTTCCATATAAAGACATCCACTTGCTGGCGGCGAAGATCATCACTACCGGACTGACTCAGCTGGGGCTAATGAAAGGCGATACCGATGCTGCCGTGGAAGCCGGCGCGCACGCCCTGTTTTTCCCCCATGGCCTGGGCCACATGATGGGGCTGGATGTGCATGATATGGAAGACTTGGGCGAAAATTACGTAGGATACACCGATGACTTAAAGCGCAGCCCACAGTTCGGCCTAAAATCCCTGCGCCTGGGCCGTGCACTGCAACCCGGTTTTGTCCTCACCGTAGAGCCCGGCATTTACTTCATTCCGGAGCTTATCGCCCAATGGAAAGCAGAAGGCAAACACGCTGAATTTATCGACTATGAAAAGGTCGAAACTTACCTTGGCTTTGGCGGCATCCGGATTGAGGACAACGTACTCGTTACCGAAGACGGCTACCGGGTGCTGGGCCCGCCCATTCCGAAGACCATCGAGGAAATTGAGGCGCTGCGGAAGGGTTAATCATTTTTGAATATCCGCTCAAAGAAGGACTCGTGCTCCCCGGCTGCCTGTTGCTGCGCATTTTCCGCTTTATCGGTCTTTTTCATGGCGCGTTTTTCGGCACGGGTGGCACGGCGTTCAGCTTTAATGGCTTCCTTGCGCAATCTTGCGGCCCGTTCTCTGGATTCAGCAGCTTTTCGGTCTTTTCTGGCGGCGCGGTGGTCGTCTTTGGCCTCCCGGTGATCCGCTTTGAAGTCCTGTTGCCTGGCTTTATTGCCGAAGAGGCGCTCTTTCAGGCTTACCGGTTCAGCTTCCGGTGCTTGTTCCGTGGTGTCCTTTTTACCTTTAAACAGCTGGGCATGAGCGGCTGGCATAGACAGCAAAAAGGCGAAAACGGTAAGTAAGAGGATGGGATAGCGCATGTACTCGTTTTTTGATTTCCTTCATAACGAGCCTTGTAGGCGGAATCTTATCCCGGATGGGCTGAAATTTTTTATGGGTAGGTAGTGGTCTGGTAGTGACAGCTTTTAACGGAATTTATGGACAGGACGATGTCCACATACAACAATAGGATACTGATGACGCTGATCTGACTGATGATACTGATCTTGCAACCCGGTGCCGCCATACTTACATGCCACCGCTCGCAATCCGTGAAAATCCGCGCAATCAGTCTAATCTGTGTTCCTTCCCGCTACGCAAGACAAGGGCACACTGATGACTCTGATCTGACTGATGACACTGATACTGGCAATCTGAACCCGCCCCAAATACAAAACATACCCTATATTTGCCAACCACAGCAGCTACCACGGTACTGTGATTTTTTTAACTGGTAACCAATAAAAAATGGCCAAGCAGCAGCCTCCAAAGGCAACATACCCTGTACACGTTTCCAAAACCACCACCGGAGAGCGATACCCTGATGTTTATGATATCCTGTCACCAGATACTTTTGACCAAATGCATCAGAAGGGCAATACCTTGCTCATTACTGCAAAAAATGGGGTGGCGCTGCGCGTTCAGGCCCTGTCAGAGGATATCCTGCGGTTCCGTTATGCCCCGGAAGGACAATTTGAAGCAGACTTTTCCTACGCTCTTGACCCTCATGCTGCTTACGAGTCTCCGGAACTTACAGTAAGTGAAGACGAAGCGCATCTTACACTCCGGACCAGCAGCCTGATTTGCCAGATTGCTAAGGACGGGCTTAAGGTCGCCATGTATGATAATCCCGGTAACACCCTGCTCTGCGAAGACGCTGCCCCCTATGCCTGCCGGAAAAGCATCCTTAACGGCATAGAACAGGTGAGCATTACCCAAAAAGCACCCGCTGAAACCGCCTACTATGGGCTGGGCGACAAGAGCGGCGCCCTAAATCTGCGTGGGCAACGGCTGCAGCATTGGAACACCGACTCCTTTGGTTACGGAAAAGACACCGACCCACTTTACCGGACCATCCCATTTTTCTTTGGGCTTCAGCAAGGAAAAGGCTATGGTATTTTCCTGCATAATTCTTACCGCACGCATTTTGACTTCGCCAAGACCACCCAAGACCAGGTTACCTTTCAGGCAGATGGCGGGGAGATGGACTACTTTTTTATCGCCGGCCCCGGTCTCACGGAGGTCGCCCAGCGTTATGCCTGGCTGACCGGCCGCCCGGAGATGCCCCCGATGTGGGCACTGGGCTTTCACCAATGCCGCTGGAGCTACTACCCGGAAGAACGGGTCTATGAAATCGCAAAGGAATTCCGCGACCGGCAAATCCCCTGCGATGCCATCTATCTGGATATCGACTATATGGATGGCTACCGCTGCTTTACCTGGGATGAGGAGCATTTCCCCAAACCAGGAAAAATGATCAAAGACCTGCGCGATCAGGGTTTTCACACCATCGTCATGATTGACCCGGGTATTCGGGTGGACCCGGACTACCATGTGTACCAGGACGGTATGGAAAAGGATATGTTCTGTTACCGCACCTCCGGTGAAATCATGCGTGGCCCTGTATGGCCGCAGGATTGTGTTTTCCCGGACTTTACCCGGCCGGAAGTGCGCGAATGGTGGGGACCACTCTACGAGCAATTGTACAACGAGCAGGGGATCAGCGGCTTTTGGAATGATATGAATGAGCCAGCTGTTTTCAAGGTCAACATCGCCACCTTCCCGGATAATGTGCGCCACGATTACGACGGGCACCCCTGCGACCACCGCAAAGCCCATAATGTGTACGGTCAGCAGATGTCCCGCGCTACCTTCAATGGGCTAAAAGCGCTGCAGCCGCAAAAACGCCCTTTCGTACTCACCCGGGCCACCTACAGCGGCGGGCAGCGCTACGCCAGTGTCTGGACAGGTGACAATATCGCCAGCTGGGAACACCTCCGCCTGGCCAACATTCAATGTCAGCGGCTGAGCATCTCCGGTTTTTCCTTTGTGGGCACGGATGTAGGAGGCTTCAGTCAGCAACCGGACGGAGAACTCTTCGCACGTTGGATGCAGCTGGCAGCTTTCCACCCCCTCTACCGCGTACACTCCATGGGCAATAATGTAGATGGAGCCGCCGAAGCCGATGCGGATGCGATACACGAAGCAGAGCGCAACAACCGCATGGACCAGGAGCCCTGGACCTTTGGGGAGCCTTATACGAGTATATCTAAAGCTGCAATTGAGCTCAGGTACCAGCTGCTACCCTATCTGTACACAGCATTCCGGCAGTACACACAGGATGGCCGCCCGGTGCTGCGCAGCCTGGCTTTTGCGGATCAGTCCAACCCGGAAGTCAAAGACCGGGAGGCAGAATTCCTATTTGGAGAACACCTGCTGGTTGTGCCGGTAATGGAAGCAGGCGCTACCCAGGCCGAGGGCTATCTCCCGGCCGGCGAGTGGTATGATTACTACAGCGGTGTGCGCTATCAGGGGCGGCAATTGGTGAAGAACGCCTGCGGGTTGGAGCGCATCCCGCTATATGTGAAGGCGGGTGCAGTCATCCCCCACTATCCTGTACAGCAATATACCGGTGAGAAGAATTTTGACCAAATCACCCTCAAAGCTTTTGCCGGCAACGGCCAAAGCGAGCTGTATGAGGATGCAGGCGATGGTTATGCCTATCAGGAAGAAGCTTTTCGTCTTAGCAGTTTCAATATGCAACAGGAGAAGAGGCAACTTACCCTGAGGCAGGTACAGACAGGGACTTACGAACCCGGCTATCTCACCTACCGGGTCGAACTCTTTGGCCTGTCAGGCAAGCCCGCAAAAGCAACCTGTGATGGAGAAGAACTGACGATGGAAGCGCTGGAGCAGGGCGGATTTGCCTGCACCCTTCCCGCTGGCTTTCATGAACTTGTGGTGCGATAGACTGTTGGAGCCAGAAAAAAGATGAGACCGCTTTTTTGGCTTTTTCTAATCATGAGTACTATGATGACCGGACAAACCACCATTGAAACCTTTAATCCTACCCAGCTCGACTGGCAAATCGTGAACGATGGGGTAATGGGAGGCATTTCCAAAAGCCAGATGACTGTAAATGCTGAGGGTTACGGGCAGTTCTCCGGGACTGTTTCACTGGAAAACAACGGTGGCTTTGCTTCCTGCCGGGCAGGTGTTGAAAAGATTGATCTGAGTGGGACAAAAGGCGTACGCATCCGGGTTCGGGGTGACGGGCAACGTTATGATTTCAGGGTGCGGCTGAGTGGTCCTTACCGCCGGGTCTCTTACCGGGCGGGCTTTACAGCAAATGATGGCGACTGGCATACGGTAGAATTGCCGTGGAGCACCTTCCAACCCACCTTCAGGGGGCGAATACTAAGCGATGTGCCTCCGATCACGCCTGATGATATCCGGGAAGTGGGCTTCCTGATCGCTGATAAACAAGCAGGGCCGTTTCAGTTAGAGATTAACAAGATTTTTGCCTATTTGGATTGATGGCCTTCAATTTGCTCCGCAACAGCTTGCAGCCCCTCTTCCGAAATCCAACCATGTTCAAAGGCATGCCGGGCCACCCTAAGGGTATCATCTGATATACAAACCTTGCCCTTCAGATGAGGGTGGTCAGCATAGAGCGCATGTATGGTCTCGCTATTTTTGCGGTTGGTTACATCCCGGATGTAGACAGCCAGTACCCGGTCGGGGTGAGACGCTGATAGCTGAGCATACAGTTGTGCATCATGCTGCCCGCTATCCCCTATCAGAATGAACTTCAGATCCGGAAAGACTTCCATCAGGTGGCGGGCTTTATCCAGTTTATGCGAATGCGTGCCGCCACCTGTCCTGAAAAAGTCTTTTAACCCCGACTTGAGGGCCTGCAACAGAAAGACGCCTTTGGGGATGCTCCTGGCCTGGCAGAAGTCGACCAGAAAATCATACAAATTCCACTCGCTGCTGCTAATGAAGAAAATGGGGTTGTCGCAGCCACCTTCCTTACCCGCACATAGCGCCTGATAAAACGCAGGGACGCCCGGAAAAGGTAAACGGGTAGCCGCATTTTTGGTAAGAATCAGCCTCAGTTTCCGGAAAGTCTCCGTAGCGTGGGAAACCAGAATCGTATCGTCCACATCAGAGATCACCCCAAACTCGTGGGTGCTATGACTGATGTACACTTCCTCTTGCTGCTCCAGAAAGGGCGGACCTTCGTCTAATGGGTTATGCACCCGGAACGCCACCGGGTGCCAGCCTTCCTCAAGCTTGTGCGGCCCCTCTGCCAGCAGTTCGAACTGCCCCCGCTCATCAGTCTTCACCTGATAATTCTGCCCGTTAAACTCAATGTCCACTTGGGTGTCGGGTATGGTTGTACTAAGGTAGCGGCTCAACATAGCGCGAAGATTGCGCCAAAGGCTGTCGCCGGGCTCCGGCTCATAAAGCAGGCGGTCATCGAGCACATGCCCTCTCACGAATACTTGATCCGGTGTACCATACCCCCGATAGGCCAACACCACCGGCGGGGTTTCCATGCCTATCCATTTCTTGATATTCAGGCTTATATGTCGGCTCAGTAAACTCATATCAGCGACCTGTGCACAAGTGCAGGCCATACCGGTTTTATAATTATGGAAAAAATACTTTTCGTGATCAACCCCATTAGCGGGGGCAATGAAAAAGAGGACTGTAAGGCAACCGTGGAACAGTGGTGGCAACAGCATCAACTCAACGGGCAGTGGATGGAAACCACCGGAGCCGGTGACCTGGAACAGCTCAACACCCTGATCCAGAAGGAAAAACCTGAAGCAGTAGTCGCCTGCGGAGGGGATGGCACCGTCAATCTCGTAGCCCGTACCCTGCTTGGGACACCCATCAATATGGGGATTCTGCCACTGGGCTCTGCCAACGGCCTTGCTACAGAACTCTGTATTCCCGAAAACGTAGATGAGGCGCTCGATGTTCTACTGCACGGTCGCCCTTTACCGCTAGACGGGCTGCTCATTAATGGAGACCATCATGCGTTCCACCTCGCGGATGTGGGGTATAATGCCCGCCTGGTCCAGGAGTTCGAATCCGGCGATCAACGCGGTCAACTGGGGTATGCCCGTAGCTTTCTCCGGGTCGCCCGCAACCGCCCCCTGGCCAAATTCAAAATTAAGACCGACCAGAAAACTTTCAGCCGCCGGGGCGTGATGGCTACCTTTGCCAATGCCCGCCGCTATGGCACCGGCGCTATCGTCAACCCGGATGGCCGGACCGACGACGGTCAGTTCGAGCTATGCCTCTTCCTGCCCTGGCCACGTTGGTATCTGGTATGGATGAGCGTACTGTTCTTTATTGGGCAAATCGATAAATCGCGCTACGTGAAGATTATCCCATGCCGCACCCTGCAGCTTGAGGCAGACCGCCCAATGCCATTACAGGTGGACGGGGAATTGGTGGGGGAAGCCCGTTCGATTTCGGTTGAGGTCTTGAAAGATAAGGTGCAGGTGCTTCGGCCAGCAGGGGATTGAACGGATCTGTCCACCAAGAGTATAACTCCGGTATTTGAAACCCACTCAATCCACTGCGTTAGTTCTGTCCATTAAGACAACCGTCCCTTAAAATCCTCATACCCGAAGCGCTTGACCACCTCCAGCTCGCCATCTTCCCGCCACATGCAGATATCAGGGTGCTTAACGCCATTGAAGGTCGTGGTCTTCACCATGGTGTAGTGAATCATATCCCAGAACACCAGGCGGTCGCCCGGCTCAAGGGGGCGGTCGAAGTGATAGGCCTGCTTATAATCGCCGGCCAGGCAGCTCACCCCACCGATGCGGTAGGTATACAGCCCCTCCCCTTCCGGCTTACTGCCGATAATCTTCGGCAGGTAGGGCATCTCCAGCGTATCCGGCATGTGCGCGGTGAAGGAGGCGTCAATGATGGCTGTGCGTACGCCCCGGTTTTCCACCACATCCAGCACAGTGGTCACCAGCTCGCCCGTCTCCCAGGCGATGGCACTGCCCGGCTCCATGATAACTTCCAGACCGGTGCGCTCGCGGAATTTTTGCAACAGCTGAATAAGATGGGGGATGTCGTACCCCTGCCGCGTCATCAGGTGGCCACCGCCAAAGTTGACCCATTTGAGCTGAGGGAAGAAGCGCCCAAAGTGGTGTTCAAAAGCAGCCAGGACTTTCTCCAAATCAAAGGAGCTTGACTCACAAAGCGTATGGAAGTGCAGCCCCTCCACGCCTTCCGGCAGGCGCTCACCCAACCCGTCCGGCGCGATGCCTAAGCGGGAACCGGGTGCGGCCGGGTTGTAGAGGTCCGTTTCCACCTCGGAATATTCCGGGTTGACACGCAGGCCGGCGGATACCTTATGACCGGCTTTCGCCAAATGCCCGGCGTGCCGTTCGTATTCCGCTACCGAATTGAAGGTAAGGTGGCTGCTGTACTTCAGGATTTCTTCCAGTTCGCCCGGGATGTACGCCGGGGAATAAGTATGCGCCCGCACGCCCATCTCTTCGTAAATCAGCCGGGCTTCATGCAGGGAACTGGCGGTAGCACCTTTCAGGTACTGCTTCACCAGCGGGAAGACCCGCCACATGGAAAATCCTTTGAGGGCCAGTATTACCGACACACCGGCGCGCTCCTGCACGCTGCTAATGAGCTCAAGGTTGCGGCGCAGGCGGCTTTCGTCGAGCAGAAAGGACGGGGAGGGGGCTTGGGCGTAGTTGATCATGTTATTTTTTAAAGTTCCAAATCAATCCCAACTTCCTCCTGCCAGGGCAGGCCCATCTCTCCCAGCTTGTCCAGGAACGGATCCGGGTTGAATTCTTCTACGTTGAAAACGCCGGCACCGCCCCATTGTCCGGTCAGCACCATCATAGCGCCAAGTGCAGCGGGCACACCGGTCGTGTAGGAAACGCCCTGCGCGCCCGTCTCGTCGAAGGCGGCCTGATGGCTGCAGTTGTTCCAGATATAGTAGGTCTTCTCTTTGCCGTCCTTGATGCCTTTAATGCGGCAGCCGATGGAGGTCTGCCCCGTATAGTTCTCGCCCAGCCCACCGGGGTCAGGCAATACGGCTTTGAGGAATTCGAGCGGGATCACGTCCATACCTTTGTACTTCACAGGCTCAATGCCCGCCATACCGATATTCTGAATCACGCGCAAGTGGGTCAGGTATTCCTGCCCAAAGGTCATCCAGAAGCGGGCGCGCTTGAGGGTTGGGAAGTTCTTGACCAGCGACTCCAGTTCCTCGTGATAGATGAGGTAGGAATCTTTGGGGCCGATCTCCGGGTAGTTGAGCACCTTCATGATTTCATGAGGCTCGGTTTCCACCCACTGCCCGTTTTCCCAGTAGCGGCCTTTTTGGGTGACTTCCCGGATGTTGATCTCGGGGTTGAAGTTGGTGGCGAAAGCCTTGCCGTGATCGCCCGCATTGCAGTCCACAATATCGAGGTAGTGCATCTCATCAAAGTGGTGCTTAGCGGCACGGGCGGTGAAGATGCTCGTCACGCCAGGGTCAAAACCACAGCCCAAAACCGCGGTCAGGCCGGCTTCCTTAAACCGGTCCTGATAAGCCCACTGCCAGCTGTATTCAAACTTCGCCTCATCTTTGGGCTCGTAGTTGGCGGTATCGAGGTAATGAACCCCGGTTTGCAGGCAGGCCTCCATAATGGTCAGGTCCTGATAGGGCAGCGCAACGTGCAGCACCAATGCCGGTTGGAAGGAGTTGATCAGCGCGACCAGTTCCGGTACATTATCTGCATCCACCTGTGCGGTCTGCATTTTGGTGTGCCCGGTGGCTTTCTGTGCATCCGCTACAATAGCATCACACTTGGATTTGGTACGGCTGGCGAGCATGATCTCGGAAAACACTTCCGGATGCTGTGCACATTTGTAAGTGACGACCCGGCCTACTCCGCCGGCCCCGATGATGAGTACTTTTGACATTATCTATTTTTGGTTTTTATCCAATGTATGGATTGCTTCTTAATTTCCCATTTGCATAAAGCTGGCATGCTTGAATATCTGCCTCTTCTAAATCCGGAAACGCTTCCAGGATATCAGCAATACGATCTCCACCCGCCAGGTATTCCAAAATGGCCCCAACCGGATACCTCATGCCGCGGATACATGGCTTACCATGACAGACCTTAGGATCAATTACAATACGCTCCAGAATAGTCTCTTCTTCCATAATCCGGTATTTTACAGATATTGCACCTTCATTGCTGAAGCAGTCACACTATTAACAAAGATAAATGGGAAATAGCAACTCCAAAGCAGAAAAAATCAAAAACTTCGACCCCAACGGTGTCGGGCTGAAAAACGGCCATTTTATCGGGCTGCCCTTCGAGGAGCAGGACGCGCAGATCGTGCTGCTACCGGTGCCCTGGGATGTGACCGTTTCCTACGGGGCGGGTACAGCTACCGGGCCAGGTAATATTCTCGAGGCCTCCCCACAGCTCGATCTTTACGATCCGGATGTACCGGAGGCCTGGAAGATGGGTTTATTCATGCGGCTGCCGGACGAAACCTGGCTCCATCGTTCTCAGGAACTTCGCCCGGGGGCTGCCCGCTACATCGAGCAACTGGAAGAAGGGCTACCTGTGGATGAAGCTACCCTCACGCACATCAACCAAGCCTGCACTGAACTCAAAGCCTGGGTGAAAGCAGAAACAACTGCCCTGCTCGAACAGGGCAAAGCCGTTGGCATCGTGGGGGGAGAGCATAGCGTGCCCCTTGGCTTTCTGGAAGCCCTTTCCGAGCGCCATCCGGGCTTTGGCGTGCTGCAAATTGATGCGCACATGGACCTCAGGGCCGCCTACGAAGGCTTCACCTACTCTCATGCGTCTATTTTCTACAATGCCCTTCGGTTGGAAGGCCTGGCGCAACTCACACAGGTGGGCATACGCGACTACTGTGAGGCGGAGGCACGACTGGCAGATCAGGATAACCGCTGTACGGTATTTTTCAATCACGACCTGAACAGAAGCGCCTTTGAAGGTATCACCTGGGCCGACCTGTGCCGGGAAATGGTGGATACCCTGCCCGAAAAAGTGTACATCAGCTTCGATATCGACGGGCTATTGCCGGAACTCTGCCCGCATACCGGCACACCGGTACCCGGCGGGCTTACGTTCGATCAGGCGATCTACCTGCTGCAAGCGGTCGTGGAAAGCGGCCGCACCATCATTGGCTTCGACCTTTGCGAAACCGCCGGCCATCCCCACGAATGGGACGCCAATGTCGGGGCTCGTGTGCTGTATAAACTCGCTAACCTCATGGGCAAAAGCCAGGGTTTATCAACGGAATAAGTCACCAATGGAACTTTACGCTTTGATTTTCTGTTGGTTATAATACAAAGGGTCAATGCTGTCTCCTGACAAGTATGCTTTTTTGTGTATGGAGCTTTACTCCAAAAGACAGCGTTGCCCAATTTTTTTGAATAGAAAATCGAATCTATGCTCATTATTGATGTAAAAAGCGGAGAAAATATTGACCGCGCCCTGAAGCGCTATAAGCGGAAGCACCGTAAAGTAGGCGTCCTTCAGGAAGTCCGCAGGCGCAAGCATTTTACCAAACCCTCTGTAGAACGCCGCAAAGAAGTGCTTAAAGCCGCCTACATTTTGAAGAAACAAGAGGATGAAAATTAAAATTCTCGCGAAGACCGCCCACGGAGGCGGTTTTTTTTATGCCCCACGGTTAGCCAGGCCCCACTTTAGAATTTCTTCCAAAACCGGTTCCAAAGACTGTCCCTTCTCCGTCAGCCGGTATTCCACGCGCGGCGGTACTTCCGGATAGGCTTCCCTGCACACCAGTCCGTCCTCCTGCAACTCCCCAAGCTGCTTGGACAGCATCCGGTCGGAAACCTTCCCCACCCGGTCGCGCAGGGTGCCAAACCGTACGGGACCTTCCGATAGCTGCCAGATGATGGCTGCCTTCCACCGCCCCCCTATCATGGATAAGGTATAAGTTACCGGGCACTGTAGTAGCTCCTGCTCGTTCTCATAGTTCGTGGAGTTTACTTTTCTTTCTTCCATTGCTTACAAATTTGTTAGCAGCTCAAAACTTACAAAAGGTAAGTAAAGCTATTACTTTTGTAGCGAACAACAAAAAAGAACTATGAAAATCGCATTATTCGGAGGAACCGGAGGTACGGGGAAGGAATTTCTGAAAAAGGCTTTAGAGGAAGGCTATCAGGTGAAAATGCTGGCCCGTACCCCTTCAAAGGTGGAGACCACTTCGCCACAGCTGGAAATCGTGGAGGGCGATGTGCTCAATGCCGAAGACGTACACCGGACGGTTGAAGGCACGGATATCGTAGTTAGCCTTTTTGGCCATGTAAAGGGTTCTCCGAAATGGTTACAGAGCGACGGCACACACAACATCATCAGTGCCATGAAAGACCAGGATATCAACAAAATCATAAGTTTATCAGGAGGTGGGCTGCCTTTTGAGCAAGACCAGCCTAAGTTTCCGGACAAACTCATCCGGTTTATCATGAAAGTAGCGGTACCCAAGGTGTTGAACGACGCCGTGCGCCATGCTGAAGTTTTAGAGGAAAGCGGCCTGGAATGGGTGATTGTGCGTGGGCCGCGCCTGACAGACTAGCCCGAGAAGGGAACCTACCGCGTAGGGTGGGTAGGTGTCAATGCCAGTACCAGTATTGGGCGGGCTGATTTAGCAGATTTTATACTTACACAAGTCGAAAGTGATAAGTACATTCACCAAATGCCTTTTGTAAGCTACTAGAAAATGGTATATTAATTTACCGAAAAGATTAACCATGAATATCCTCATAACCGGCGCTACAGGAACCGTAGGAAAGCCAATTGTTCAATACCTGCAGGAAGCTTCATCGGAGCATCGCTTGTTCTTTGCAGTGAGACGCCCGGCGATTGCGCGCCATGAAATTGCCGCCAAAACCTGGCAATTGAGGCAGTTTGATTTTGAGGATATTTACAGTTACCAACCTGCGCTAAAGGACATCGACCGGCTTTTTTTGCTCCGCCCGCCGAATCTGACGGATATCAAGGGCTACATTTTGCCGCTGCTCAAAGCTGCCCGCAAAGCGGAGGTCAAGCTGATCGTTTTTCTATCCATTCAGAGTGCGGATAAAAATAAGTGGACGCCTCACTATAAAATTGAACAGGCGATTGAGCAGAGCGGGCTGAATTACATCTTTCTGCGCCCTGGTTTTTTTATGCAAAACTTTCTTCAGGAAATAAGAGAAGACATAGTGGAGCGCGATGAGCTATTCGTGCCGGCGGGGAGTAACCGCTTTTCTTTTATTGACACGGAGGAACTGGCGGAGGTTGCCGCTAAACTTTTGCTGGAAGGGTCTGAAGAGCCTCAGAAGTTTACCCTTACAGGCACGTCACCTATGGACTATTACCGGGTCGCGACCATAGCTTCAGAGTCACTGGGGCGTCCCATACGCTACAGCAACCCCAACCCGTTGTGGTTCATCATCCGGAAACTGATGCAGGGGCGCAAGCTAATGTTTGCTTTTATTCAGGTAGTGCTTTACCGGTTCAACCGTGTCCCTGCCTCGGATCAGTACCGGCACACCTTGCAACGCCTGCTCCATCGCCCCCCAAAATCACTCAACACCTTTTTCCTGGAGCATAGAGATGAACTAACGCCTTAAGCTCATTTACTGTTCCAGCAGCAAGTAAGACCAGGGATTGAGGTTCATGCTCATCCCAGGAGTAAGCTTAACCGTACTGTTTGCAAAGACGTTGGTGTATTCTCCGGCCAGGTCTTCCTGGCTCAGGGTGAAGGTTTGAGGCTCCTCGCTCAGGTTGAGCAAGACCACGACCTGATGCGCCCCTTTTACGCGCCGATAGGCGTAGACTTCTTCCGTTGCATTTTCAACGGTAATGCGCTCCAGAACACCTCCCGCAAGCCCATTGCCTAAGGCTGGGTTGCTATGCTTTAGATCGAGCAGTGTTTTATAAAACCTGGTCTTTTTAAACCCATCCCAGGGTATAGTATCTTTTTCAAAAAACCTCAGGCGGTGGTTGAGCCCGGCTTCCTGCCCGCTGTACATCAAGGGCATTCCATCGATGGTGAAAGCCAGAACAGCCATAGCATCTGCTGCGGGCCCCATGCGCTCCTCTATCGTGCCCTGCCAGGAGTTTTCATCGTGGTTCGTCAGAAAGTTCATGAAGTAGCCCCGGTTATAAACTGCTGCTTTTTTAGCCAGGACCGTATCAATCGCCAGTGGCGACTGCTCTCCCTGGGCAATGGCGTTCATCAGATGGTGAAATTCCCAGCCATAATTCATAGCAAACCATTCCTCATTCCGGTGAGGCGGGTGGTCAGACTCCGCCAGCATAAACAGCTCTGGGTTTGCAGCTCTTAACTGTGGAACGGCCTGTGCCCAAAAATCATCTGGCACTTCACCTGCCACATCACAACGAAATCCATCTACCCCCACCTCTTCCAGCCAAAACAACATCTCACCGATCATAGCCTCGCGAAGCGCCGCATTATCATAGTTCAAATCGGCTACATCGGTCCAGCCCCAGGACTCTCCGGTTTTCGGATCAATGGGGTCAATCACATTGCCGAGGCTGTCATGTGTGTAGTACTCCGGGTGCTCGGTAATCCAGGGATGGTCCCAGCCGGTATGATTCGGGACCCAATCCAATATCACCCGCATGTCCATATCGTGAATTTGATTGACGAGTGCCTTAAATTCCTCCATCGTACCGAAGGCCGGGTTGACTGCCGTATAATCCGCTATAGCGTAATAGCTACCCAGACTGCCCTTCCGTTTCGCCTCAGAGATAGGATAAATCGGCATAAACCACAGGATATCCACCCCCATTTCTTTCAGGCGGGGCAGGTGTTTGGCAAAAGCCTCCAGCGTACCTGAAGGCGTGTACTGCCGTACATTGACTTCGTAGATATTGGCTTGTGCCGCCCACTCAGGCGTGGCAGCAGAAGGCAACAGGTCCGGCTGTTCCATAGGCTCGGATTCATTTTCAGCTGAGGCTGCCCCCGTTTCACCGCCGCAGGCAGCCAGGGTCGAAACCATCAGGACAAAGAACAGGCTTCTCATAGCGATTGAATTTATACCTTGTTATTCTGCAACGCCAAATTGCTGACGGGTGGGGCGGGTCAGCAGGGAAATCGCTTTCAGGATCGCACCTTCAGACTTCGTGTCTTTCACACCAGCCCAGGTCATAGTATCGTTTTCCTGGTTGATGCCCTGAATCTCCCACTGCTCATCCTGACGGTCATCAATATTATCGAATTGCAAGATCTGCTTGCCATCCTGATTCAGCAGGCGCCAGGAGCCATAGCCTGTTTTGTCCTGCCAGCGTCCATTCTCATAGGTGCCATCTGCAGACAGCTTAAACCATCGCCCTTTATTAGCCAGGCGGGTGGCTTTGTCGTCTACCACATAGTATTCCCACACCCAGAAATCTGTAGTCAGGGTATTAACCAATGCGGAGGGCTCTGCTGCTACCGGAGGCTGGAAAGAACCGTTCATAGCTATGCTTTCGCCAGGTGTATTCGTTTCAGCCGCTGCTGGCGCTGTAGCCACCTCCGTACCGGATTCACCTGCGGGCTTATCATCCGTGCAGGATGTCAGTAACCCTAAAATCAAAAGCATGGACCAGCTTAATCGTTTCATATCGCGATGATGGTTTTAAATTTAAGTCGGGAAGATAAAATGAAGCCCCCACTTTACAAAGCAGAGGCTTCAGGTTTGTTTTACAAATACAGGTGAATTAACACTACCCCTGCCGGTGTACCACTGCGGCTTCGACCGTACCGTTGGCAGGAAGCTCCCTGCGCTCGCCGTAAAGCATGATTTCCAATGGCTTATGGGTGTGATTGATAATTTGCGTCTGCTCACCGGCTACTTTTACCTCCAGATAGTACCCACGGAAGCGCACCTTAAAGGCATAAGATTGCCAGTTCTTGGTAATGAACGGGCTGAACTGCACCGTATCATTAAAGACCCGCATGCCACCGAAGCCTTTGACGAAAGCCATCCAGGTACCCGCCATACTCGTAATGTGGCAGCCGTCTTCGGTATCGTTGTTGTAATCATCAAGGTCGAGACGGGCGGTGCGCAGATACATCTCGTAGGCTTTCTCCTCTCTGCCCAGCAGTGCGCCCAGAATCACATGCACACAGGGGGACAGTGACGACTCATGCACCGTGCGTGGCTCGTAGAAATCGAAATTGCGGCGGATGGTATCCGTATCGAAGTGGTCTTCGAAGAAATAAAGCCCCTGCAACACATCGGCCTGCTTGATAAAGACCGAGCGCAGAATACGGTCCCAGGACCAGTTTTGGTTAATGGGGCGGTCTTCCGGCTTCAGGTCATCCACCGTGAGCAGTTCCTTGTCGAGAAAGCCATCGTGCTGCACTAAAATGCCCAGTTCATCGTCCTTCGGCAGGTAGATATTCCCGGCAATGTCTTTCCATTTGTTGGTTTCGGTGTGCCGGTAAAACTTGATTTTTTCTTCAATCACCTGATAGCGCTCCGGGTGGTTTTGCGCCACGTATTCAATCGCCTCCATGGCATACTCCAAACACCACTTGGCGATATAGTTGGTATACCAGTTGTTGTTGACGTTGTTCTCGTACTCGTTCGGCCCGGTAACACCATGCATCATGTACTGTCCGTTGCGCTTGGAGAAGTGCACCCGCTGTGCCCAGAAGCGGGCGATGCCGATGAGGACTTCCAGCCCGTACTCACTGAGGTACTCCTGCTCGCCGGTGTAGCGGATGTAATCGTAAATCGCATAGGCAATGGCACCATTCCGATGGATTTCCTCAAAGGTAATTTCCCATTCGTTGTGGGATTCCTCCCCGTTCATCGTCACCATGGGGTAGAGCGCAGCGCCATCGGTGAAGCCAAGTTTTTCGGCGTTTTCGATTGCTTTCTGCAGGTGCTTGTACCGGTAGACCAGCAGGTTACGGGCTACGGACTGATCCGCAGTAGCCAGGTAGAAGGGGAAGCAGTAGGCTTCGGTATCCCAGTAGGTGCTGCCCCCGTACTTCTCACCGGTGAAGCCTTTCGGACCGATATTCAGGCGCTCGTCCTCGCCGGTATAAGTTTGGTACAGCTGGAAAATATTGAACCGGATGCCCTGCTGAGCCGCTACATCGCCTTCGATGCGGATATCCGCTTCTTCCCATTTGTTGCCCCAGGCAATCGCCTGCTCATGAAGCAGGGACTTAAAGCCTTCTTTGTAAGCTTCTTTCACCGCCGATTTGCAGCGGTCCATCAGTTCTTTTTTCTTGTAATTTAGGGAAGTGACGTTAGCAGCGTACTTGTAGATCACTGTGGTCTCCCCTTCTTTGCAGGCCAGGTCTACCGAGCAGGCCACATACTTCTCCTTTTCGATGCGGTAGGCGTCGAAGTCCACTTCCTTTCCGCCTTGTTCGATGCTGAACTTCATACCCGTACAGGCCTGGAAAGCCGTTTTCTTCGTTTCAGCCGTCACATAGCCCTGCCGGCGTTTTACCTTTTTGTCGACCTCCACCCAGAATTTCTCATCGTAGTTGGAATCTTCGTTTTCTACGTCAAAATCCACGTAAGGCGTAATATTGATAGGGCTGGAAAAGTCCAGTGGTGTGATGCGATACTCCAGAGCGGCGATCTCATCACGGACGATACTGCAAAAGCGTTTGGCTTCCACTTTTACCCGCCGCCCGCTCTTCATTTTTGCCGTAAAGGTACGCAGCAAATAGCCCTCCTTCATGTTCAGTTCGCGGCGGAAGTCTTCCACTTTGCATTCCGCCAGGTCAAGGGCTTCCCCATCAAAGTCGATGTTAATGCCCGCCCAATTGGAAGCGTTGAGTACTTTGGCAAAGTATTCCGGATAGCCGATCTTCCACCAGCCTACCTTGGTTTTGTCGGGGTAGTAAATGCCCGCCAGGTAGTTGCCCGGCAGGGTGTCGCCGGAGTACTGCTCCTCGAAGTTGGCGCGTTGCCCGAAGCGGCCGTTGCCGATGCTGAAAATACTTTCGGAAATACGGTTGTATTCCGGGATGAAGCCTTCTTCGATGATGCTCCACTCGTCGTGTTTCAAATATTCCTTCATGTTGGTTTAGGCTTTTCGTATTATTGAATGGCTGCTGCGGGCAGCACCTGCAGGATATCATTAGGGGTGAGGGTTTTAAAATCCGGTACCACATGGTGAGCATGCTTCAGGTTGTCGCCACCTACGCCAACGGCATAGAAACCACCGGAAAGTGCAGCGTCCACGCCTTTTTCGGCATCTTCAAAGACCACGCATTCGCTGGGTTTCAGCCCCATGGCATCCGCGCCCATTTGAAAAACCTGCGGGTCAGGCTTGCTGCGGGTGAGTTTGTTGCCATCGATGATGACTTCAAAGCGGTCTTTCAACCCGATCCGCTCCAGAATGGTAGTGGCGTTCTTACTGCTTGAGCCTACCGCCAGTTTTAGCCCCTGCGCCTCAGCTGCATCAAGGAAGGGCAATGTGCCGTCCAGTATTTCAGATTCGTCCATCTTCAGAATGTACTCCCGGTACCATTCGTTCTTTTGGGTGGCCAGCTCCTGCTTTTCGGCTGCTGTTTTTTCAACGCCCCCCCACTCCAGGATGAGGTCCAGGGAGTCCATACGGCTGACGCCTTTGAGCTTCTCGTTTTCTTCTTCCGTAAAATCCGAGCCTACTGCGTTCGCCATTCGCCTCCAGGCGATGAAATGGTATTTGGCGGTGTCTACAATCACACCGTCCAAATCAAAAATAAAAGCTTTGATCATACTTATGGATTAGTATTTGCGCCCTAAGATAAGGGATTTTTTGAGGGCGGGAAAGGATAGTGTTTTAATTACACTTAGAAAACAAAACTGGCGGGCTCCCTTTTAAAAGCAGCCCGCCAGTATCCCGCTACAATAAGGAATCTGTTAAATCACCCCCAGCTCCTTCCCTACTTTCGTGAAGGCAGCAATCGCCTTGTCCAGGTGCACCCGGTCATGAGCAGCCGACAGTTGCGTCCGGATACGGGCTTTGCCTTTAGGCACTACCGGATAGAAGAAACCAATCACGTAGATACCTTCATCGAGCAGGCGGTTGGCGAAGTCTTGCGACAGCTTGGCATCGTACAGCATAATGGGCACGATGGGCGCCTCCCCGGGCAGAATATCGAAACCAGCAGCAGTCATTTCTTTGCGGAAGTAGGTGGTATTGTCCTCCAGCTTGTCGCGCAGCTCCGTAGACTTGCTCAGGATGTCAAATACCTCAATGGAAGCCCCCACAATGGCCGGTGCCAGGGTATTGGAAAACAGGTACGGGCGGGAACGCTGCCGCAGCATGTCCACAATTTCTTTCTTTGCTGCCGTGAAGCCGCCGGAAGCACCACCCAGCGCCTTACCAAGCGTACCGGTGATGATGTCCACCCGGCCCATAACATTATGGAATTCATGAGTACCCCGGCCGGTCTTGCCGATAAAGCCGGTGGCGTGGCAGTCATCGACCATTACCATGGCGTCATACTTATCTGCGAGGTCGCAAATCTCATTGAGTTTGGCAATATCCCCGTCCATAGAGAACACTCCATCCGTAGCGATCAGGCGGCGGCGGGAAGACTGCGCTTCCTTGAGTTTTTCCTCCAGGTCAGCCATGTCGCTGTGCTTGTAGCGGTAACGGGCTGCTTTGCACAGACGGATGCCGTCAATAATGGAGGCATGGTTGAGCTCGTCCGAGATGATGGCGTCCTCTTTAGTGAGCAGGGGCTCAAATAACCCGCCATTGGCATCAAAAGCCGCTGCGTAGAGGATGGTGTCCTCCATGCCAAGGAAATCGGCGATTTTACGCTCCAGCTCCTTATGGATGTCCTGTGTGCCGCAGATAAACCGCACGCTAGACATTCCAAACCCATGGGTGTCGATGGCATCCTTGGCGGCTTTGAGGATATCCGGATGGGACGATAGCCCGAGGTAATTATTGGCACAAAAGTTCAGGACTTCCCCAGTGCTCTGTGTCTTGATAGCCGCTGATTGCGGCGTCGTGATGATCCGCTCTTCCTTGTACAGGCCGGCTTCTTTGATTTCGCTCAGTTCCTGCTCCAGGGCAGGCTCTACATTTTTATACATAAGTTGAAGTTGAGTGCTTTAAGAATTAAAATTACAATGCTGCGGATGCCATTTCCCGCAAATTAGCAAGCATATCCCTGGTCATGCCCGGAAGGTCATAGGCAGGCTTCCAGCCCCAGTCCGCCCGCGCCTCTGCGTCATCAATATTTTCCGGCCAGCTTTCGGCAATCTGCTGCCGGAAATCGGGCTCGTAGGCGACTTCAAAACCGGGCATTTCTGCCTGTATGGCAGCAGTAATCTCTGCGGGTGTGAAGTTCATGCCAGAGATGTTGTAGGAGGTCCGGATTTTGAGCTGTTCTGCTGGCGCATCCATAATCTCAATGGTCGCCCGAACGGCATCTTCCATATACATCATGGGCAGGCGGGCGTGATCAGCCAGGAAACAGGTATAGCGCTCCCCGCGTACCGCATGGTGGAAAATATCCACTGCATAGTCCGTAGTGCCGCCCCCTGGCATCGACTGATAGCCCACAATGCCCGGATAGCGGACGGAGCGGACATCCACGCCGAATTTTTTGTAGAAGTAGTTGCCCCAATGCTCGCCGGCGACTTTACTGATGCCATAAACGGTTTGCGGCTGCAGGACTGCATGCTGAGGCGTGTCAATTTTGGGCGTTTCCCCACCGTACACTGCAATAGAGCTGGGGTTGAAAACTTTACAGCCAAATTTTTTAGCCGCTTCCAGGACATTGAACAGGCCCGACATATTGACCTCCCAGGCCCACTGTGGATTCAGCTCGCCTTTGGCCGATAGAATAGCAGCGAGGTGATAAATCTGGGTGACGCCCCTGCTCCCGACAAGCTCGAACATCGCATTGCGGTCGAGCACATCAAGGGTTTCGAAAGGAAAATCGTAAGCAGCTGGCTCGCGGATGTCTGTAGACAGGACATTGGCAGTGCCAAACCGTTCACGAAGGGCTTGTCCGAGCACCGTGCCGATCTGGCCGTTTGCGCCCGTAATGAGGATGGTTTCGGTTTTCATATAATTTGGTCAGTGCTATAAAATACTGTGGCTCATACATGGTTAATTGAATCGCCTACAGTTTAATAACGCAGCAATACAGCTGCGGTTTTTACTGATCTTATTCCGGGTCCGGAACGGCATCCAGGAACCGGTAATGCTTTGCTTCATAATCCATCCAGCAGCAATAATTCTCCCGCCCGTTGGTCACCATCAGGTAGGGGACCTGCAGGCTGGAATTGTACCAGGAGACCTGCTCAAATACGGCCTGACTGATCTTTACCTGTGGTGCCTTGCACTCGATGAGCAGGTAGGGCTTTACGTCTTTGTCATAAACCAGCAGGTCGAACCTACGGTCCAGGGTATTGACTTTCAGCCCCCGCTCCATAGAAATGCGGTTGCTGTTGTATCCCCGTTCCTCCAAGAGGTACTCCACCACCAATTGGCGGACCATCTCTTCGGGCTGCAACACCAGCCACTTTTTGCGGATGCGGTCAAAGATAAGCCGTTTATCGGTCTGCCGCTTCACCCGAAGCTGATCTTTGTAACGGAGTAAGTCAATATTTATCTCCATACAGCCCGGTTATCGTACGATTACTTTTTCCTGTCGCAGCACCTGTCCCTGTGGGCCCCGAAGACAAATCCAGTATATACCGGCTTGCTTAGGTAAGGTTACCGTGCTGCGGCCGGCTCGTACCGGTTGCTGCCCCAACTGCTGCCCGGCGGCATTGTACCAGGCAACTGAAAGGGCCTCTTGCCGTCCAACTCCGCTAATGATGACCTCAACTACCGATTGAGTAGGGTTTGGAAAAACACTGAAGTCGTAGGAATCTGTCACCTCCTCATCAGAGGTCAGCAGCCAGGCATCAAACAACGCCTGCAGGGAATCTATTGGCTCCACGCCAGCGGGCGCTTCCGCTACATTGAGCTCCAGCCAGGGATTATCCGGGTCATCATCGGGCTTAAATACCCGCAAAAAGGCAGAAGTGGAAGACGTACCGGCATCCAGGCAGCGGGCATCCGCTCCGGGGATATTGGCGCCCTGCATGGCGGCCATCAGGCGTTCCGCAAGGGTGCCTTGTGTATTTAGGAAACCTGATTCCATACCCTCCAGTACTTCCGGGCCTAGCAGGATATTTCCCTGTATCGCATAGTTGGCTCCGAGGAGATGTCCCTTCCAATCGTCTGCATTCTGACCAGTGAAAGCTGCTACTTCCGGTTCCCCCACAGCATTCAGGGCCGCTACACCATATTGCCGGTATTCCGGGTTGAAATTTTGCGAAAAACAGGCATCATTCGCCACCAGCCAGTCGATGACTTCCTGCGGCGTATTGCCTTCAGATAAACGGGCAACGCCGTTATCCAGGTTGATATGGGGGTTGATGCAAATATAGGCCTGCGCATTCACCCCGCCTCTGCCCGGAATAATTCCACTCAGCAAAATCACCCCGCCCAGGCTGCCAATGCCTTCCACGCAAGTGGCACCGGCACTGCCTACCTCACCCGTAGCCGGATCAACCGCCACAATGGAGAAGGTATCCTGTGACCAGGCGCTTTGTAAAATCAACAGGGACAGCAGCCCTATCCAAATGATAGATTTCATACTAGTGGATGATCAGTTTACGGCTTATGGTTTCCAATCCATCGGTTAGCTGAAGCCAGTAAGTACCAGCAGCCAACTGCAAACGGGGCAGCGCAAAGGTATGTTCCCCAGCTGACAGTGCCCCGCTGAATATATTGCGCACCCGCTGCCCATTGCTGTTCATGAGCACCAGCTGAGCACCAGGGAGCGGCTGTTGGAGCTCAAGGGATACCGTCATATCCGATACAGCCGGCGTAGGGAATACCTCAAGGCTGGCCCGGTATTCCAAATCAGGGACCGCTGTCAGCATAGACTCCCGCACCTGATTGGTATTGAGTACCTCAAACCCTGCCGCATTGCCTCGCCATAAAACCGCAGCCACGATAAGGCTGTTGTTGCCCAGGTTATCCGTATTGATCTCCTGTGCCTGCAGGTCAGAGATGGCTATGCTGTAGCGCCTGTCAACCTCATCGCCGGCATTGGCGCCACCATCAGCAATGGTTTCCCCAAAGGCCGTGCCAGTCATGGAATGGCGTAGGATGTTCTTGTGCTCTGCCATAGCGCCCTGACCGGATTGCATTGCGATGACCGTAGGCTCAATGAGATATACAGCCAGGTTAACCGACTCCCCGTCAATGCCTTCGAAGAAATGCGTTTTGGTCCGTACGATAAGGCTGTCCTCCGTGGCTTGCGCCAACAAACCGGTTTGGGCTACAGGCGGCATTTCATTGAAATCGTCGACTGCAGCGGCGGCGTCCTGACGAACCGTCGCAATATTGGTACTCGTAACGCCCAGGTTTTCGGTATTCAGGAAGAAAACCGGCTGCCCGAAGCCACCGAGTGCAGTGGTGAGTTCATTGGAGACACTGTTGGTCAGGCTGCTGCTGCCAAAGTGGGCGGCAACCACCAGCGCCTCTGATTGATTGTCCGCCAGCAGGTCACGGAATAGTTCCCAACCGTAGCCACCGCATTTGGGACACCAGGTCGCCGTACGCTTGGTGATCAACGGGTGATGGGTCTGCGGGACTTCAATCTCCTGTGCCAGCAGCGGCAGAGTCAAAACAAAAAGGCAAAAAAGCAGTAAGGATCGTTTCATAGCAAGCTTTATTTTGAGGTAAAAGTACGGGGAATTCCGGCAATAAAAAACCATTGGGCTACACTTCCAGCCCGTGCCAGCGCTGAGAGCGCATATACCAAAGGACAATGCCCATCATCACAATCCAATAGAGGATTTCAGAAGCCCACGCCCAGGACAGCCCCAGGTTGGTATGGTTGACAACGATGTAGATGTATGCCAGGTAGACAACGGCGCAGATGGTTTGAATGATCAGCCCGAAGAAAGTCGCTCCCGTACCGGCCAGCCCGTTGAAGTAAACACTGCCGATGCTGAAGGCTGTAAGAATGCCTACTAATACATAAAAAACCGGTTGCGCTTCGGTGATCAGCGACATATCAGACCCGCCCAGAAGCGGGTACAGCAATTCGTGCGGAAAAAGGACCACCGGCAGGGTGATGATCATGGTAGTCAGCCAGC
>CAJXNH010000014.1 GCA_913057245.1 uncultured Phaeodactylibacter sp. | reverse complement strand
CTTTCAAAAATTAATTCCATCCGCGAGCGCTTCAGGGCTATAGGCAAAATTGCCGCCTGATTTGCCACGGACTATTGGTAGTTAGTAACTGGTGCATATTGTTTAGTTTCTGCGGGCGTCCTTTATTTAAGCTCGTAGACAGTCCTGCCAGAGCTGTGAAACTAAGAAACAGGAAGGGAATTCACTACTTTGAGAAAGAAACCAGCGCGTTTTCTGTTTTGGCTACTCTTCAGTAAACACAGACCGTACTGTTTCTCATTTCCACTGACTATTTACAAAGCAAACGAAATACCACAACTGATGATTTGTAGAACCGCTGATCTAAAAAAGAGTTGATTTTTACCTCGGGATTTTACTACTGGGAAGATACTCATTTGCCTCCGAAGTGCCAATTCTACATTTTTCTTTATCACAAAAATCCGGATATTCGTCACCAATAACAGTGCATACATCACAATGCTGCTGCTTGCCATCGGGTTAATTATAAATTGCCGGAGCAATCATAACAAAAGGGATTGGGCACTAAATATAAAATTATAACATATGCGAAGGAGTGATCTGTGTTTTAAGTCCGTAGTAAAAGCAGCATTAACTATTTCCATAGGTTTCGATTTGTTTTACAAAAATGAGTTTCTCATTTTTTGCGACGTAGCGAGCGATTCAATTTAAGCTACATGATCCGGTTGGTCAGGTTACCTGAAAATGGTGCAATTCTCCCATTACTTTGCTAAGCTATGATATAGATAACCCCAAAAACAATCCATACTTCCCATCATAGCTTTCCATCAGGCATGCCTGATCACCGGATTTTTTAACCTAAGGAACGTTTAAATAATAACTTCACCATTTATGACTGCTTCTTTTCGCGCTGGTCTGCGTTGCTCATCAGTCAGGTAGCTTTTGCTATCTTCTTTCTTCGCGCCTTGCCCAGCACAAAAATAACCGACTCAAAATGTCGAATCTATTTTTTTAACGTTCCTAAATAACTAAACTTAGCAGAGTGTTGTAAGTGTTAAGAGATCGAAAAACCCCGAGATAGGTCAATAAAAATGTTTCTACAGTTAAATAATCCCCGGCAATTCTTTTTTCGTGACATACAAACAATGCAAAATCAAACATAATGTTATAAACCTGTCACAAATAGATATCCAATTGACAATATTTTTTCTTAGCAGGCAGGCAACCCGGAAACGATGATTTTCGCCAGACAATAAAGACCGTTTTGTATCTTTCCCGGAAAAAGCACATGTTCCGATTTCTATTCCTTAGTGCGGTTTGCTTACCGTTGCTATCCAATGCACAAATCACCAACAGAGGCATCGACCTCAGCGGCTTCTCCACTGACTACCACAGCCTCTCTTTTATCGACCTGGATACAATGAGTAGCCGGCAGGTAACCGTAGACCGGGAGCCAGGTGTATACCTCGGGCATCCAACCACGGTACTTCTGGAAGACGGGCAAACCCTCTACTGCACCTATCCCAAAGGGCATGGCCGCGGGCCTATCGTACTCAAGCGCAGCGATGACGGTGGCCAAACCTGGAGCGAGCGCCTGCCCGTGCCCGCAAGCTGGGAAAGTTCGCTGGAAGTGCCCACCCTTTACCCCGCCGAAGGGCCCGATGGCACCAAACGGCTGCTGCTCTTTTCCGGTCTCTACCCCGCCCGAATGGCTTACTCCGAAGATCAGGGCAGCACCTGGACCGAACTGCAACCGCTGGGCAACTGGGGCGGTATTGTAGTCATGGGCGACCTGGTCCCTCTGCGTTCCGGCAAGGGTCACTACATGGCCGTCTTCCACGACGACGGGCGCTACTTTAGCCACCGCGGCAGATCCGACGAGCCGGCGGCTGAAAGGGCCAACAATCAGGCCGAGTTTACGCTTTTCAAGACTTTCTCATACGATGGCGGGCTGACCTGGACAGAGCCGGAAGCCATGCTGCAATCCCGTTTCCTCCATCTCTGCGAGCCCGGGCTTATCCGCTCGCCGGATGGCCGGCAAATTGCTATGCTGCTGCGGGAAAACAGCCGCCGGATGAACAGTCAGATTATGTTCTCCAATGACGAAGGCCAAACCTGGACCCGCCCCCGCGCCCTGCCCAACAGCCTCAACGGCGACCGGCATCAGGCCATCTACACTCCTGACGGGCGGCTGCTGATTTCCTTCCGCGATATGGCACCAGCCTACTGGCGCTATCAGGCACTGAAAGCCGAATGCCAGGATTGTGATACAGCTCAGCTGAAAGCTCAGGCCGGACCTGCCAGCCCCACCACCGGCGACTGGGTCGCCTGGATAGGCACCTACGAAGATCTCGTTGAAGGCCGGGAGGGGCAGTACCGTATCCGGCTGAAGGACAATACCAAAGGCAGTGACTGTGCCTATCCTGCGCTGGAATGCCTGCCGGATGGGACCATCGTGGCGACTACCTACGGGCACTGGGCGGAAGGGGAAGCGCCTTATATTTTGAGCGTACGAATGAATATGGAAGCACTAGTGCCTCATTAGTTAAAACCAGGTGCTCACAAAAAAACACCTGTTAGTCACTCCAAAGACAGCGTTGATCACAAATTCCAAATCCAACATGGTAAGATTATTATTTTTGTCATATCAAATGTAAAGCTTCCTACTCCTAACCAATTAACAATTCAAAGACAATGAAATTAGTGCGATTTAAATCTACTTCTAAATTGTCTGTCTACCTTATCAGCGGTCTAACCCTGGTTTTTTGTCTATTTGGGTTTATCGGAAAATCCTCTGCTAACAAATGGTCAATCTCCCAAAGTCAGTTCACCTACGTCAAATATGCGGGAGACTCCATTTTTGTCCCGTTGGGCAACTCAGATATCCCCATGCCAGGTCAGGAGAGAAAAGTGGCTGATAAAAAAATGCTCTATACCAATAGCTCGCGCCGCGGAGTAGCTGGTTGTCCCTTTGCTGAGGAAGACTCCGAAACAGAGGTATCTTCCTCTTCGAAATGGCTCGATGCTGACTTCCTGATCAAAACTACTATCATTACAGCAATGGCACTGTTTTTGTATTTAAAGCTGCCCCCTAACCAAATATAAAAGCACTACATTTCCATAAGTTCAATAACGTTTGTTTATCAAGCGATTTCAGTTTTCCATTCATTTTTCGCTGCTAAGCTATACCGACGACGAAGTAGTTTGGGACCAAACATGACTTCGTGTCGGCATACCTGTGCGTACCGGCATACTCGTACGTCGGGTGGACGCCCAAACCTCTCCGTTCCGAGTATATTTACACCTATTTGCCCTAGTTTGGTCAATCCGGTCGATCAGATGTTACACCTGACTGCTGTTCTCACTCAGCAATATTGCAAAAGTCGCAGAACAGCTGATTCTACCCAGCACTCAGTTAAATTCCTCTGCCAAATCCTTGCTGCATGTATCGGGTAACACTGATCGCCGGTTTTTTCTCCTTTGTTAATGCCCCCTCCTGAGCATTAATAGTTCTAAGAATCATAGGTACTGTTACTGATCGTGTTCAGTGTAAGAATGCACCTGCTGACTGGTTTCTTTCGGTAGAGTATCTATGTGCGATTTTTCGTATTCCCCCACTCTGGGACCAAATGAAACCGGGTCCTCAATAGTACCACCAATGCAACTAAATTGCTCATATGGAAGCTGGTGCGCATGGAGAACCCTTGTAAATGCGGCTCTCGCCCCTTCATTAAAATTAAAGGAAGGCTCATTAACCCTTCCGTTTTTCTCGCTCCTGTCTGCGATAAAACGCACGGCTGCGCAAAACCTGTCCATGCTATTCGCACCCTCTTTCAGGGATGCTTCCAATATTCCTAAGAGAAAATCTCTTTCGGGGGTGCCGATATAACTCTGAAAGATCTTATCGTTTCTGATTGCTTTCAATACTTCATAGAAAATATCACGGGATCTCTTCGACCTTACTTCATGGTAATCATAATAGTTAAGCGCCCCCAACCTCCGAAGCCCTTCCTTACGGGCATCAGTAGTTAACAGCTCTTTCTTAAGACAATAAGCGTATAATTCTAACAGTTCATCAAGATATTTGTAATTGAGCCCTTCTTTGTAAACCTCAACCATAGCACCAAAAACCAGTTCCGGGAAATCTTCTTCTGTTACGTCTGAGAATAAGGCAGACCTCACGAGGTCGGTCTTTCCCTTCTTATTCACAACAGACGCCATGAAAAGGTAGTTTCTGATCTCCAGCTGGTAATAGCGCTTTCTGCTTTCCGGCCCTGCATTGCGGGCTTCGCTCTCTAAGTCAAGCTTATCACTCCTAAAAAAGTCATCGTAGAGGGCGGCTGCCCGATTTACCATGGTCGTATCCCCCTCATTAAACAAAGCAGGCTCCTCTAATGCTGATCGAAGGAACTGGTTGACAGCATCTATTTCCTGATCCAAACCACAGCGGCCTGCACCAGGCTTACCTTCTAAAATAGCCTTCCAGGAGTCCATGGTCTCCGTCCAGATTTGTTCTTTATAAAGCTGAACCAGACTCTGCTTTGGGGTATCGCAGATATGCATCAGGTTGATGCTATTAGGGTCTTCTATCAATTTCCCCCTTTTCCAAATTAGTTTGGGCAACAGCTGCTTTAAGTCATCACTGCCGTCAATTCGTTGCTTCGTCTTCTCAATCGAATGGTAATCATACATGGCATAGCCTACATTATTACTCAGCAATCCATTGAGCTGCCGGGTGAGTTCGGAAAAGCCCGTACCGGAAACATTATTTTCACTCATGGGACCTTTGCTGCCCAGAACAAATCTCCTGACCGGTACATACTGTCCTTTGCCGTTGGTGTCTCCCAGAGCGTAATCAGGTAGGTCCCGGAAGAAGCACTTTGAGCGGTCTGTGGCTTCCCATTGCCTACCATCGTTATGTATCAAAGTCACCCCAATCTCTTCTTGCTGTAAAGATTTGGGCAACTCCAAAGTGACGGGATAATACTGATATACGCCTGCCATGACCAGACCACACAGTGTCATAGCCCCTGCTGCGACCTTTCCATTTCGGATAAAATGCCAGGTCTTGGGGGCAATATACAGGGTAGGGGCAAACCATATATCCTTGGTATTAAACCAGTTGGACAAAGAAGCTAACTTCCAGACCTTCGCCAGGCTTACGCCTAAAAACCCCATACCCGCTGCCACTATGCCTTCTGCAGCATATTGCATCCAGGAAAAAAAGGCTCCACTCCCATCCATACCCTGTGAAGCATTGAGCCAGTGCCGCCCCATCAAGGTCATCACTGCGATAGCTGATATGAAACCAATCGCCCACCCATTGGACTCTGTCTTTTTCAGGGTTTGTTTCTTAAACCGTAATTTTCGCTGCCCATTATGAGCCTTACCCAGGTAATCAATGGCAGGAAATTGATAACTAAAGGCATATTCTAAATCCTGGCCCTCTTCAGGTTTGATTACAAAGGAAAATGACTTGAGTGCCCGAATCCCCACATGATCTGCATATTGAAGGGGAAGATCGCACTGCAGGCGATACGTACGCCGAATGCCCGGATCCAGTACTTGTCCCGTACCGCTACTCGAGCGGTCTTCATCCATTAGCTGAGCGGGGATATCGACTGACTCCGCTTTCTTACCGAAATGGATCACCATCCGCTTCAGATAATAGGAAGGATCCTCTCTGAGCGTGGAAATCTCAAGTGGAATTTCCAGAACTGTATGGTTATCGAAATAACGAATACCAGCTCCTCCTGATTTGGCGATTTGGATGTGCATAAATGTCTAACTTTATGGAAATTTCGTATCAGTCCCAACTGCGCTTTTGAAACCAGCGGGATGGATGCTAATTCAATAGCAGCGCTCAAGGTAAAAGGAAAAGGCAGATAAGCCACAAACCCCATTGTAGTGCTTCGCAAACCTGTAACGCTAAGTTAATACGGAATTTTATCTTTTTTGTTTCATTATTTTGTTTTGTCTGCCCAAATTGCAGCATAAAGGCGGCAGAGTGCCTGTGCCCTAAGGGTAATCGCCTTACGCAGGGACAGTGGGGAAAGCACCTCCACCGTTTCCCCAAAGGACAGGAGCTGATTTTCCAGCTCTACATTATGCACGAGGTAGTAAGCAAAGACCACGCTTCCATCAGCAGCCCGTTCATGCACGCGCTGTGACGGGTGAAGCGGCTTGGTCTCAATGTAACGAGCCCGCTCCGGAGTCGCCTTGAGCAGTACCGGCTCCGGTTGCCGACCGGTAGGAACGGACACTCCAATGACCGCCTCGAAGAATTGCTGTGGCTGAAAACCCGGATTTTCGATAAAATCAGCGAGCAGGTAAACCTCTGCCTGCCGGATACGGTCAAAGGCATAGGTCCGGATGCAGTGCGCCTCATGGTCGTGGGCAAACAAAAACCAGCGGTTGTTATACTCCTTGACCAGGTGTGGGCTGACGATGCGGCGAAATGTATACCCTTCCGGCACCTTAAACGGGTGATAGTCGAGCAAAAGGCAACGCTGATCGCGGCAGGCGCGGTACAGCAGATCAAGCCATTCCAGTCCAAGCCCCACCATATTGTCCTCCAACTGCAGCACGGTGCGCTCCGAGGCCGGCCGGACCCGCAGGGCCTCCGAGACTTTGGCAACCACCTGCTCCACGCCCTGCACCTGTGGGAAGCCACGGAACTGCCGCAGCAAACTCATAGCCTCCCGCAGTGCTTCCACGTCTGCCGTGCCCAGTGGCATTTGAGTGATGGAAAAACCCGGGTCGCTATACGCATAGCCTGCCTCCCTCGGGTCCCATTGGATGGGGGCCCGGTATCCGAGTATACCACTCCGCATATTTCGAATATCCTTTTTGATGGTATCTCTCGATGGAGCGGCGCGGTCTTCGCCTTCGTACTCCCGCAGTTCCTCCCCGCAGGCTTGTGCCAGCTCTTGCCAGGTCCAGTAGCGCTTATTGCGGCGGCTCAGGCACCGGTCGATTGTCCGGTAGCGGATCATTGCGTGCCGATTGGTTGCCATATTGGTGTCGTTTGAGCAGGATTCTCCGTTTAGGACAAACGTAGCGCATTCTCGGTATCCTTGATTATCTCTTTTGGAAATAGCCTTCTTTTCGAAAACACGTTCCGTACCTACGGCACGGACTTTCCAAAGCTCCCTTTTTACCGATATGGCGTACCCAAAGGCACGCAGCTCAGGGTTTTGCGCTAAACGGGAATCCCTTTTCTTTAGCCAATACTAACATTTTTTTCGCAGACCGGGGTAGCCTGCGTAGCTAGAGTACGCAGGGCCGGGGTAGGTTTGTGGAAAAATACATAGCTCCAATGAAAAAAGTTAATTTAATTATGGTCCTTAGCTTGATGGCTGGTTTATCCTTACTTCAAAGCTGTGCCGTAAGCTCTACAGTATCTGCCGGATCTACTTATCAAAATGACACCTTCAGCCCCCGAAGAATGGATCAGGCGGGTTTTGCTATCCTACCGGTTACTGCAGGAGCCGATCTGGAAGGATACCGCCGTCCTTTTGGCGACAAGCTCAACCAAACCGCCACCGGTATATTTAAAAATGTAATCCCATGGGACTCGACCATGCTGCTCCTCAACCAAGCGGAAATGGTTCAGGATTATCAGCAACTGATTAAGACCTACAACGAAACAGCTATTCTGGATCAGTCAATCACCCGTAAGCTAACTGAAACACTACAGGTGGAATACCTGCTTTACGTACGCCTGGGGCAACCCGAACAAAGCCGGGATGTTGGCTACAATTACCTAACCGGTGGTATCTCTTCCACTGAGACCCAGGCGGTATCGGCTTTCGCCAAAATATGGCAGTCAGATGGTGATGTAGCCTGGGAGGGCAGCGCAACTGCCAAAGCGGTTTCCGGAGATTATACCTATATCGCAGAAAACCATCAGCAGCAGGCGGAGAAGGTGGCGGATGCGCTGATTCGTGCAATCGCTGGTGTAGCGTTTACGGATACTGCAAACCCCTAGACATCTAACTTTTGCGTATGTAACACGCAATTTTCTACGGCTGCCGGCGGTTGGCTGGCAGCTACTTTATGTTTAATTTAGTAGTGCCATTCAGGCGCCAAACCAAAATCTCTACTCTATGGGACTCCTCAACAAGTTATTAGGCAATGCCGGCACCGCCAAACCGGAAGACCTCGAAACCAAATACGGCGACCTCCTCATTGAAGGGGAAAACTTTGACATCGGGTTTCAGCTCCTGCGCGATGTCTTCATTTTCACCAATAAACGCCTCATCCTCGTGGATGTACAGGGCATTACAGGCCGAAAAGTGGAATACCTTTCTCTCCCCTACAAAAGCATTTCCCGTTTCAGTATCGAATCAGCCGGTACTTTCGATCTCGATGCCGAGCTGAAAATCTGGATTTCCAGCGCCACCGAGCCTGCCGTGAGCAAGCAGTTCAATAAGTCGGTCAATATCTATCAAGTGCAGCAGATGCTGGCGAGTTATGTGCTGTGACCAGGGCCTGGCAAGATTGAGGCTGAGAGCGGGGCTGGGTCAAGCCCCAGGTTGAGGATGAGGTTGAGACAGCCGGAGTTCCTCCGCAGGGCGCGACAGCAAGCTGTCGCCGCACGGGTGCCCCCGCCCTGAACCTTAACCTCAACCTTAGTCTGAACCTCAGCCTGAACCTCATCCTCATCCTCAACCTCAACCTCCTCCCATTTCCCAAAATTCCCTATCTTCCCACCCGAACCAAAACACCGCGCATGCTCACCGGACAACTCCGCAACGAAGTCGACAAACTCTGGGAAACCTTCTGGACCGGAGGCATCACCAACCCGCTCACCGTCATCGAGCAGATCACCTACCTGCTCTTCCTGCGGCGGCTCGACCAACAGCAGCTGCTCAAGGAAAAACAGGCGAGCGAACTCGATATGCCGATCACCGACCCCATCTTTCCGGAAGCCGCCACGCCCCTGCGCTGGAGCAGCTTCAAAAACCTGGACCCGGAGGCGATGATCGACCGCTTCACCCGCGGCATCACCCTCAATGGGGAGCAGACCAATGTCTTCGACTATATGAAGCAGCTGGCCCCGGAGGATACAGCTTTCGCCAACCACATGAAGGGGGCGACGTTTATGATCTCCACGCCCCGCCTGCTCGACCGGGCGGTGCAGCTCATCGATAAGCTCGATATGGACGACCGCGACACCAAGGGCGACCTGTACGAGTACCTGCTGTCCAAGATCGCCTCGGCCGGGCAAAACGGGCAGTTCCGCACGCCCCGCCACATCATACAGCTGATGGTGGACATGACCCTGCCCACGCCTACTGATACCATCTGCGACCCCTCGGCCGGCACCTGCGGCTTCCTCGTGGCTGCCGATGAGTACCTGAGGCGGGAGCACCGGGATGCATTCTACAAAAAGGAATTCCGCGCCCACTACAACAGCGCGATGTTCAACGGGCTGGAATTCGACAGCAGCATGATGCGCATAGGCGCGATGAACCTGATGCTGCACGGCATTGAGCGACCCAATCTGCTGCACGTGGACGCCCTGAGCGAGGAAAACGCCGGCATTACCGACCGCTACAGCCTGATGCTCGCCAATCCGCCCTTCAAGGGCAGTCTCGACTACGACTTTGTGGAGCCCAGCCTGCTCAAGGTGGCCAAGACCAAAAAGACCGAGCTGCTCTTCCTGGCCCTGATGCTGCGGATGATGCGCCCGGGCGGGCGGGCCGCCGTGATTGTGCCCGACGGGGTGCTCTTCGGCTCGAGCCGCGCCCACAAAGCCATACGGGAAGCCATCGTGGAGGAGCACCAACTGCAGGGCGTGGTGAGCATGCCCTCCGGGGTATTCAAGCCCTACGCCGGGGTAAGCACCGCCATACTGCTGTTCACCAAGACCAACTCCGGGGGTACGGATCAGGTCTGGTTTTACGATATGCAGGCCGATGGCTACAGCCTGGACGACAAGCGCAGCGAACTGGGCCGGCGCATGCCGGAACAACCCGAAAAGCTGGCCAAAGACGAGCACCTCTCCACCCTCACCGACCCCCACGGGCAGGTGATCGAGTACCGGGTGCAAAAGCACGAAGAGAACAACATCCCCGACATTCTCCACCGCTGGCGCACCCCCGAAGGCGAAGCCAAACGCCCCCGCACCGCCCAATCCTTCTACGTGCCCGTGCAGGAGATACGCGACAACGCCTACGACCTCAGCATCAACCGCTACAAGGAGATCGAGTACGAAGCCGTGGCCTACGACCCGCCGCAGGAACTGCTGGCCCGCATCCGCCAACTGGAGGCCGAGCGCGCACAGCTGATGCAGGAACTGGAAAACCTGCTCGACTGAGGCAGCATTTGTGCCCATTAGTGCCAAAAATTCGTGAACATCTGTGGACCAAAACAACAGCGATATGAAATGGGAAAAAATAAAACTAGGAGATGCAGCTTCATTTATCAACGGCTACGCTTTTAAGCCCTCAGATTGGGAAAATGATGGAAAAGAAATTATTAGGATACAAAACCTGACAGGCTCAAGCAAAAAAGCAAACTACTACAGCGGCACCATCGCTGATAAATATCTAGTAAAAAAAGGAGATATCCTCATAGCTTGGTCTGCAACACTTGGTGTTTTTGAATGGGAAAAACAAGACGGCTGGTTGAATCAACATATTTTCAAAGTAGTATTTGACAAAGCTGAATTTGATAAATCCTTCTTCAAATACCTTATCGAACATAAGCTGGAGGAAATGAAGCGTAGTGTTCATGGAGCTACGATGAAACATATCACAAAAAAAAGATTCGAATCCCTCCAAATCCCCCTCCCGCCCCTCTCCGAGCAGCGCCGCCTGACCGCCCGCCTGGACAAGGCCGATGCGGTGCGCCAAAAGAGCCGCGCGCTGGTGGACGCGTATGCCGAGCTGGGGCGCTCGGTGTTTTTGGAGGTGTTTGGGGACCCGGTGCGGAATGAGCGGGGGTGGGAAGTGGTGGCGTTAAAGGATGTCGCTACGATTAATCCTAGAAAAAACCTCGATGACATTGAGCCATCCTCTAAGGTAGATTTTATTGGAATGGCAAATGTATCAGACATATCTAAACAGCTAATAGAGGTTGAGCAAAAACCGTTGTCAGCAGTAACAAAAGGCTATACGTTTATTCCTAATCAAAGTGTCATTCTTGCCAAAATAACACCATGTTTTGAGAATGGGAAGGTTGCAATTGCAGACTTGGATACAGTGATCGGTTTTGGATCTACTGAATTTCACGTAGTTATCCCACAAGAGAGAATCACAAAGGAATTCATCAAGTATGTATTTATGAGTGAGTCATTTCTTCAGAAAGGAGTTACTCAAATGACTGGAAGTGCTGGACAAAAAAGGATTCCCACATCTTTTTTAAAAAAACTCCAAATCCCACTCCCGCCCCTCCCCCTCCAAACCCGTTTTGCGGCCATGGTGGCGAACATAGAGGCACAGCGGCGGTTGGCGGAGCGGCAGTTGAAGGCGGCGGAGGCGGTGTTTGGTGGGGTGTTGCAGGGGACTTTTGAAAGGTAAAATGTAAAATGTTGAATGTAAAATGTAAAAGCCATTCAGGTCATGGCTCGGGCGGGGGGAAAGGTAAAATGTGAAATGTAAAATGTAAAAGCCATTTAGGTCATGGCTCGGGCGGGGTTGAAAGGTAAACCGTATAATGGGGAATGTAGAATGCTCCGCCCGCCGAAGCCTGAAGGCGAAGGCGGGTAAAATGTAGAAGGCTAAATGTAGAATACTTGGATCCCCCTCCGCCCTGCGGGCACCTCCCCCGAGGGAGGAAACGATTGGGGCAGGGCTCGGGCGGGGGAATGGTAAAATGTAGAATGTAAAATGTAAAAAAGGCGAAATGTAAAAGGCCGATTGGGGCAGGGCTCGGGCGGGGTAAAATGTAAAAGGCGAAATGTATCCATGCGGGCCTTGTGGAAATGCGCTGCCTGCTGAAGCCTGAGGAGAAGGCGGGTAAAATGGAAAAGCCATTTAGGGCGAGGTGAAAGGTAAAGGGTGGCGGAACCATGCAATTAGGCAGCACGTTCAAACCACTAGACAAACTGGATTTCATGAGTAAAAGGGATTGATTTTTGCGGGCTGCAGTTCCCGCCTTTAGGGGGCTAGGGGGCGTGCGGAGGCTGAAAAAATCAACCCCTTTTGAAAAATGTCTAGTAGTGTGCAGCACGTTCAAAGAAAAGCGGCTGTTGGCATTATTGACTGTAAAGCCATAACCTGAAAGCAAATCAGGGACACATGAATATTTCACAGATCATTACGATTGCACCGGATATCCAAAGTGGGGAGCCGGTATTTACGCACACCCGGGTGCCGGTCAAAAACCTGTTTGACTACCTGAAGGCAGGCGATACGCTGGAAGCGTTTTTACATGATTCCCCCTCTGTCCGTAAGGAGCAGGTGGTAGAATTGCTTACTTTTTTTGAGAACTTTTTTCAGCTAAGCGTCAATAGCCATGACAACCATTTTGCTTAATGAGAACCTGCCTGCGCCGCTAAAAAAGATTTTTCAGATGCGTTTCTGGTATTTACGGTTTACGACAAAGGTTGGCAATCCAAGAAAAACGGAGCGCTCTTGCAGGCGATAGATGAAGAAGGTATAGATTTTTTGATGACCGCTGACCGGAATCTTGAATATCAGCAGCATCTTGAGGGTTTCAATCTGCGTTTAGCTGTCCTGATTACCCATGACAACCGGTATAAAACCCTTCAATCTAAGGTACCGCTGATTGAGTCTGCACTATTGCATTCTAAAGAGGAAAGATCAAAGATACTCCGGATTGACCTTAGAGGTAAATAAGTCTCTATATACTCATCCCGCCCCCCCTCCAAACCCGTTTTGCGGCCATGGTGGCGAACATAGAGGCACAGCGGCAGGTGGAGGCGGTGTTTGGTGGGGTGTTGCAGGGGACGTTTGAAATGCCCCGCCCGCCGAAGCCTGAAGGCGAAGGCGGGTAAAATGTAGAAGGCTAAATGTAGAATACTTGGGTCCCCCTCCGCCCTGCGGGCACCTCCCCCGAGGGAGGAAACGATTGGGGCAGGGCTCGGGCGGGGTAAGGATGCTGGGGTAAAGAATAAAGTTGGGAAGATTAAAGAAGGGTGAAATGTTGATTTACCTAAAGAAAACGGTTTGGGCTATAATTGCTCATAGTCTGTTGATTCTATTTAGCTTTTCACCAACAATTTGAGTATATTGTAAAGCTCTAAGGAATGATACAATGGAAAAAGCAGGCATAAACAGCAATCAGGTCAGATGGGCGAGGGAACGGGCAGGTTTGCAGCTGTCCGATCTGTCTAAAGCCCTGCAGCTGGCGGAAGATAAAATTGCGGCTTGGGAAACCGGGGAAGAACAGCCCACTTTCCGGCAGGCACAAAAGCTGGCTGAACGCCTGAGGGTTCCTTTGCCTTACCTTTTTTTGGCATCTCCCCCTGAAGAGAACTCCCCTATTGCGGATCTACGCACACTGCGCAATGAAGCACGAGCTACTTTTAGCCTGGACTTCAAAGAAGTACTGAATGACTCCCTACAAAAGCAAAACTGGTACAGAGAATATTTGCAAAACACCGGGCAGGCAAGCCCTTTGGAATTTATCGGTAAATACTCCGTGGAGTCGGATGTAAAGACCGTAGCCAGAGATATTCAGGCGGTACTTAGCCTGGATGAAGAGCTTCGGAAATCAGCGCGCAGTAAATCTGATTTTTTGTCTAAACTGGTGCAGCAGGCCGAAGAAGCAGGCATACTGATACTGATCAGCGGCGTGGTAAAAAACAATAACCATCGCAAACTAACTGTGGAAGAATTCCGGGGCTTTGTACTAAGTGACGCTGTTGCACCACTCGTTTTCATCAACGGTAATGATACAGAAGCTGCTAAACTCTTCACTTTTGTACATGAACTGGCACATCTTTGGGTAGGCGCTTCCGGCGTTTCCAATGTGGAAGTAAAATCTGCCGTAGAGAACGACTTTGATCAGTTGGAACGCTTCTGTAATCAGGTAGCGGCAGAAGTGTTGATTCCTGCTGAAGACTTTCAATCCATCTGGCAATCTGATCTTTCCCTTGAAGAAAACCTACAACAGTACCGGCATTATAAAGTGAGCGACTTGGTCTTGCTTATTCGTGCCCGGCAGCTGCGCAGGATCAGTAGTACTGAATTTCAGCAAGTGTACGCTACCCGCATCAGCTGGTATAAGAACCGAAAACGTAGCAGCGGGGGCAATTTTAATAACACCCTCCCCGCCAGAAACAGCAAGTTGCTCACCTCCGCGCTTATTGCAGCTACGCTGGAAGGGCAAACGCTCTACCGGGACGCATCGCGTATGCTGAATGTAAAGGTCGAGACCTTGAAAAAAGTGGCAGACCATCTTGAAATACATTGATGTATTATGCCAGATTATATTTTAGATGCTAACGTGTTCATTCAAGCTCAAAATGGCCCCTACAACATGGATGTATTTCCTGCATTTTGGGAGTGGATCGACCAGCAAACTCAGGCAGACATCATTGCCAGCTCAACTTTAGTATTTGATGAAATACAGGGAGAAGGCCCCTTGCAAGACTGGATAAAATCTAGAAAGAAGTCTGGGCTATTTATCACACCCTCAAAATCGCCCAGAAACGGTATGGCGCCATACTTCCCTTTGATGTAGTTGCGCTCGTAGCTTTCATTTTCCCGGCTTTTATTCTGCAACCCATTAATTTTATTTATATTCCCGACTAAGTAGTCTGACGGAAATAAGTTAGACCGTTCTCTTTTTAGGCTTTGGCGATATTTTAACGCAACTTCCAAGTTTTCAGTTGCTTATAAAATTTCGCCAAACCTCAAACGGTCTATCTTATTTTGTTTCCGTCTCTAAACAGCAGGACATCTATGGACTCCAACTTCCAATTCCTTCGTGAGGGCTGGCCCGAAGTATTCCAAAACGCACAGCAGGCCGAAGCCCACGGCATCACCGCGCCCGTTACCTCTGTCTTCTACAGCCGCCTGACACTGGAGCTGATGGTCAACTGGCTGTACGAAAATGACGGGGAGCTGGAAGCGCCTTATGATACGGCCCTGTCCTCCCGTATGTACGAGCGGACCTTCCGGGAGATTTTGCCACCGAGCATGTACAAGGAGCTGCACATCATCCGCAAAGAGGGCAATAATGCCGTGCATACCGGCAAAACCTCTCAGTACAAAGCGCTGGCCATGCTTAAGTACCTGCACCGCTTCCTGGGCTGGTGCGCCCGCCTGTACAGCGAAGAGCGGCCTGAGGTACCGACCTTCGAAGACCACTTTATACCCGCCAAAGGCACGGCAGAGAAAAGTAAGGCACAGTTGGAGCGCATGCAACAGCAGGTGGAGGAACGGGTGGAGGAGCTGCAAAAGGAACGCCGCCGCCGGCTGCAGGCCGAAGAGGAAGCCGCCCGCCTGAAAGCGCAGCTGGAAGCCCTGCAGGCGGTCAAATCACAGAATAAAGCCGCGGGCAACGTGCTGCCGCCACCGCCAATGAGCGAAAAGGAAACCCGGGAAATCTTCATCGATGTGCTGCTCCGGGAAGCCGGATGGGATATTGATGCACCGAATGTGCGGGAGTACCCGGTGGAGGGCCTGCCCGTGGCGGTCAACAAAACAGGGCGGGGCAATGCCGACTATGTCCTCTGGGGCCAAAATGGTAAGCCACTGGCGGTCATTGAGGCCAAGCGCACGAGCAAGGAGGCCTATCAGGGGCAGCATCAGGCGGAGCTCTATGCCGACTGCCTGGAGCGCATGCACGGGCAACGCCCGATCATCTTTTTCACCAATGGCTACGATAACTGGATTTGGGATGACACCTTCTACAGTGCCCGCCCAATTTCCGGTTTTCTGACCCGTGACGAACTGCAACTGCTTATAGACCGGCGGCAAAGCCGGCAGGATATCCGCAAGCTCAGGCCCAATACCGAGATTGCCGGGCGCCATTATCAGATGGAAGGCATTCAGCGCGTCATGGAAACCTATGCGAAGGAAGCCGATGGCCAACTGCGGGGTGGCAAACGCTCCGCCCTCATCGTGATGGCAACCGGAGCGGGCAAAACCAGGACGGCGGCGGCAATCGTAGAGCTTCTTTCCAAAGCCAACTGGGTCAAACGGGTACTCTTCCTGGCCGACCGCAGCGCGCTGGTCAAACAGGCGAAGAAAGCTTTTAAACAACATACGCCCCACCTCAGCGCCATCGACCTTACGCAGGAAAAGGAAGAAACGGACACCCGCCTTGTTTTCTCCACCTACCCTACGATGATGAACCGTATAGATGGTGCCCGCAGCGGAGACGCCCGTTTGTTTACGCCCGGCCACTTCGACCTCATTATCGTGGATGAGGCCCACCGCTCGGTTTACCAGAAATACAATGCCATCTTTGAGTACTTCGACGCGCTGCTGCTGGGCCTGACCGCTACGCCCAAAGATCAGGCAGATAAAGACACCTACGAGCTGTTTGACTGCGAAGTGCGCAACCCCACCTTCTCCTACGATATCGAGGAAGCCGTCCGCGACGGCTATCTGGTGCCGCCCCGGGGCGAAAAAGTCAACCTCGGATTTGTCCGCCGGGGCATCCACTACAATGACCTTTCCGAAGAAGAACAAGCTGAATACGAGTCCACTTTTCGGGATGAGGCCGGGGAAGTCCCGGAGCACATCGACGCTTCCGCCATCAACAGCTGGCTGTACAACCATGACACCATTGATAAAGTCATTGACCACCTCATGCAGAAGGGGCAACGGGTAGCCGGTGGGGACAAGATGGGCAAGAGTATCATTTTCGCCAAGAACCACAAACACGCCAAGCTCATCGAGCAGCGATTTGACAAACTATACCCACAGTACGGCAGCAAATTTTGCCGGGTGATTGACAATTACGACCGCTTTGCGCAGCAGCTTATCGAAGACCTCTCGGACATCAACAAGTACCCGCAAATTGCCGTTTCGGTGGATATGCTCGATACCGGCATCGACATTCCCGAGCTGCTCAATCTGGTCTTTTTCAAGCCGGTCTACTCCCGCGCCAAGTACTGGCAGATGGTGGGCCGTGGTACCCGCCTGTGTCCTGATTTGTTTGCGCCCGGTGAGGACAAGGCGTTTTTCTACATTTTCGACTTTTGTGGCAACCTGGAGTTCTTTGAGCACAATCCGGACGGGCTGCAAACCAAAGTACCGCTGCGCCTCTCCCACCGCATTTTCCAGGCCCGCTTGCAACTGGCACAGCTAATCAAACAGCAGGATCCTGCCGATGCTTTCCGACAGGAACAACTTGACTTTTGCCATAGTGCCGTCAGTGCACTCTATGCGCAACGGGACCACTTCCGCATACAGATGAAGCTGGGCGAAATCGACCCGCTGCGTGACCGCGCCCAATGGAATGAACTGGGCAACAGCGAGATAGAGCGCATCACCGATTCCCTTGGCCCACTGATTGAGCTGGACGACCCGGACGAAGCCGCCAAACGCTTTGACCTGCTGATGCATGAGCTTTATGCCCTGCGCATCAGTGGCGATGAGGCACAGGAACCCTACCTGCGCAAAATACAGCGCCTGGCTGATCAACTGGCTGGCATGCATAATATCCCTGCCATACAAAAGGCCATGCCCCACATTCAGCGGGCGCAGGATGCTGCTTTTTTGCAGGAAGCTACGCTGCCGGAGCTGGAAAACATCCGCAAAGCCCTGCGCGGGCTGCTGCACATCATCCCCCGGCGGGAACGGAAGGTCTACGAAACGAACTTTAAGGATCAGATCGACGGGACGGAGGCGGCAGAAGTGCTGCGGGGTATCGAGTCCATGGACAACTACCGGCAGCGCGTGGAACGCTACGTGCGGGACAACCGGGAACACATTGCCATTCAAAAACTCCGCACCAATCAGCCGATTACAGCCGCTGAGCTACAGGAGCTGGAGCGCCTGCTCTTTGAAGACGACCCGGTGGCCCGGGAAGCCCTCGAAAAGGAACTGGGCGACCAACCCCTTGGCGCATTCATCCGCAGCCTCGTGGGGCTCGACACCAGGGCTGCCAAGGAAGCCTTCGCAGATTTGCTCCACCAAAGCCAACTCCGCGCGGATCAAATGACCTTCCTCAACCGCCTGATCGACTACCTGGCGGTCAACGGCACGATCCAAAAGCGGATGCTGGCGCGACCGCCATTTACGGATCTGCACGACATGGGCATCTTCGGCATTTTTGACGATGATGCGGAGCGGGTGAAAATCATCAGCATTATCGATGCGATCAACCGGAACGCGGAGGCGGGGTAAGCGTTTTGGCTCTTGTTCTCCGCCCTTATTCCCCCACCTCAATCGCCATCCCAAAAGTATCTTCCGCAAAGGTGCCCTCGTCGTACACCAGGTTGCCATTGACGAAAGTCTTGAGGACTTTGTTGTGGAAAGTGGTGCCCTCCAGAGGCGACCAGCCGCATTTGTATAGTACGTTCTCTTTCGAGACCGTCCAGGATTGGTTTAGGTCGACCAAAGTCAGGTCGGCGTAGTAGCCTTCGCGGATGTAGCCGCGCCTGGACATGCGGTAGAGGCGGGCCGGGTTGTGGCACATCTTCTCGGCAATTTTCTCCAGCGAAATCTTGCCCTGATGGTGGAACTCCAGCATGCAGTTGAGGGTGTGCTGTACCATGGGCGCACCTGACATAGACTGGAAATAAGGCTTCTGCTTTTCTTCCAGAGTATGGGGCGCATGGTCGGTGGTCACGAGGTCAATGCGGTCATCGAGCAGGGCCTGCAGCAGGCCTTCCTTATCCTTTTTGGTCTTGATGGCAGGGTTCCATTTGATGAGGACGCCCAGGCGCTCGTAGTCCTCATCGGAGAACCAGAGGTGGTGTACTGAGACTTCCGTGGTGATTTTCTTTTCTTCCAGCGGGATGTCGTTGCGGAACAGGTGGGTTTCCGCCTCGGTGGTCAGGTGCAGGATGTGCAAACGGGCGCCGTGCTTCTCCGCCAGGCCGATGGCGCGCTCGGTGGCTTCGTAGCAGGCTTGTGTGCTGCGGATGATGGGGTGGAACTTCACCGGTACGTCATCGCCGTACATTTCGCGGTACTTTTCCTCGTTTTGCTCCACGATCTGCTCTTTCTCCGAGTGGATAGCAATGATGGACTTGCAATTGGCGAACAGCTTCTCCATCGTCTCCGGGTTGTCCGCCAGCAGGTTGCCCTTTTTGGTGAAGTACAGCCCGTCATCGGAAACGCCCATCAGCTTGGTAGTATCGGTTTGGATCACTTCATCCAGGTTGTCACCGTTGACCCCCAGGAAAAAGGAGTAATTGGCCAGGGATTTTTTGGATGCGATTTCGTACTTCTCGTTCAGGCGCTCCATCGTCAGGGTATTGGGGATGGTGTTGGGCATATCGATGAAGGAAGTGACGCCCCCGGCCACTGCCGCTTTGCTTTCGGTATGCAGGTCGGCTTTATGGGTTGCGCCCGGGTCCCGGAAGTGCACCTGCCCGTCGATAATGCCCGGGAAGAGGTGCTTGCCGGTGCCGTCGATGATTTGATCGTCCGGCTGTGCTTCAATCTCCCCTATCTGCGCAATCCGCCCCTCTGACAGAAGTACATCCGCAACAACTGTTTTTCCTTCGTTTACGATGGTGGAGCCCTTGATTAAAATCCGCTGGTTCATGGTTTATGTTTTGTTCGGTTCGATGATATTGGAATTTTAGCACCCACTTTTGAGGCTGCCGCCTAAAGCTACGAAAATAGTAAACATTCGGACAAACCCCTCCCCTGCCAGTGTGTATGACAAAGGTTGCCGGGGTAGAGCTTCCCGCTCTGCTACAGCTTATCCAAGATTTTTGGGCAATGCACCAAAGTAGGCTAACAGCAAATGCTGCCAGGCTAATCAAAAAGTGCAATTTGTTGTGCACCTCCCCCCTGCCTTTCCGGAAACGGCACCCAAGCCCCGCCGGGCTACCGGCCAAAATGAACACAGTATTTTAGTAATTTTAAAAGCCTAAGAAATTTCTGAATGAGTAAAATAAAAATTTAGAATTTAAACCTACATCTGCCACCAGATAGACCCTCCTTCCATCAGCAAAATCAAGGCAAAGCCGATAGAAGACTGTTGGCGCAAACGGCTATTCCCGAACCCTGACAGAAGCCGTATTTGACCAGTGTGTTCGTAAGGGTTGCCAGGAAGATGACCGCTCCGGCGAACTGAGCAGGCTTGCCCACTACCGGGTAGCATGGACGTTATGCTATACTTTGGCTATTGCCCCTTTTCCTGTAATTTGATGGCGGAGGCAACAGGGGCCCTCCGTGCCATTCTTACCGGAAAGCACAGGACACTCAAACGGCATTACAACCGTACTTTCAGATCATCCATTTATCGAAAACAGAAAAAACCTGAACATGACAGCCACCGATCAATTCTCCCATGTTGATTATTTGTGGGACGAGCAAAAAGCCGCAGCGCTGGAAGGAGACGAAGTAGGCTTATTCCTCTACCGCTCTAATATTCTTGGTGCCGATTTGCGGATCACCAACTTCGGAGGGGGCAATACGAGCTGCAAAACCATCGAAAAAGACCCGCTGACCGGTGAGGAAGTGGAAGTGATGTGGGTAAAAGGATCCGGTGGTGATATTGGCACCCTGACCCGCTCGGGCATCGCCGGTTTGTACACAAGCCGCCTGCGTGACCTGAAGAACGTATACCGCGACATTGAGCATGAGGATGAGATGGTCGGGCTGTTTTACCACTGCCTGTACGACCTGGACAGCCGTGCCCCGTCTATTGATACACCTTTGCACGGGCTACTGCCTTTCAAGCACATCGACCACCTGCACCCCGATGCCCTGATCGCTGTGGCTGCTGCGGAAGACAGTGAAGCCGTCACCAAAGAAATATGGGGCGACACCATGGGCTGGGTGCCCTGGCAGCGCCCCGGGTTTGACCTCGGGATGCAACTGGAAAAGTGCCTGAATGACAATCCGGGCATCCGGGGCATCGTACTCGGCAGTCATGGCTTATTCACCTGGGGAGACACCTCCTACGAATGCTACATGAATAGCCTGGAAGTCATTGAACAGGCCTCCCGTTACATTGCCGAGCGCGAAGGCAAAGACCGCCCGGTATTTGGAGGCGCCCGTATGGAAAGCCTCCCTGATGCCGGACGTAAAAAGCAGGCCGCAAAAATGGCGCCCATCCTGCGGGGTTTATGCTCCAGCCATAAGCGTATGATCGGGCACTTCACCGATGATGAGCGGGTGCTGCAATTCATCAACAGCCACGACCTGGACAAGCTGGCACCGCTGGGCACCTCCTGCCCCGACCATTTCCTGCGCACCAAGATCAAACCACTGGTGCTGGAAATGCCATCAGATGCCGACCTCTCCAATCCGGAGGCCATCAAAACACAACTGGAACCGGCATTCGAACAGTATCGGAAAGACTACGCTGAATACTACGAAAGCTGCAAACACCCCGACAGCCCGGCGATGCGCGACCCCAACCCGGTCGTCATCCTGTACCCGGGCGTGGGCATGTTCACCTTTGCCAAAAACAAACAGACTGCCCGGGTGGTTTATCGCTGTGCTGCTGTACATCGGCTTCAGCTATCTGCTCAAACCCTCTGCTTCACTCCAATCTAAACTATCATGAAAAACATCCTGATTCCGATCATTGCTATTGCCGGGCTGGGGCTGACGCTCATCCCTGCCCTGCTCGTATTTGCCAATCAGATGGAGGCACCGTTGCAAAAACAGCTCATGGCACTGGGTATGGTACTTTGGTTTACGGCCGGGCCGGTTTGGATGCGGGGGAGGCGGAGGTGAGCTTTCAGAGATGCAATAGCTTTTTCCCGGTTGCTGTGTATCTTGCTGCGGATGAGCCTTAGCCCCTTCACCCGATCATAAGCCCACTTTGGAACTCAGTCCTTGATGGTCTGGGTACAAAGCAAAAACCTACAAGGCCCGTATCCACACTTAGCGCTTTTCTTCCTTTTTACCCATGATCGTTTTGCTCACTTGCCGTGCTGGAAGGGAAAAACCTGCTTGGTGCCAAGGGGGGGAGGCAGATTGGTCAGGCTAGCACCGCTGTGGTTGCCATACCGGTGGCACTGCTCAGCCCAAGCCAACGCTTAGGAGCACAAGGGTTGCCCCTCGGCATTGCAGCGTTTAGCGGATTGGGCTGGCAAAACCGTGAAGAACGGCTCACTGTTTGAGCCAGTACGCACAATCAGCTTGAAAAATTAGCGCTATGCTGTTCTCCACAATTTGCGGTATTACTTAGCAATAAGGCGAGTTTGAGCAGTTTAGGTTTTGCCAGTTCAATCCGCGTTAAAAACGCTGCACAGCCGTGATTTTTGGTTCTTTTCATCAAGGAAAAGAACATGTAAAATTTGCTCCCAAGCTAAACCCTCCCGAGGCAAGCAATAGCAAACGCTGAGCTTTCATGGGCAAACGATTTTCCTCTGGCGGAGCCCATCTCATTCTGATAAGAAAAACTATAGTGCCAACACGCCCACCACCACTTAGTATCCTCTTTCTTTGTGGGTAAGCTGGAGCAGAGCAGAAAGCTCTACACCAGCAGCCATCCCGAATTTGCTCCAGCCGGGCTAGTTTGAATGAGGGGGAGGCGGGGTTAGTCAGAAAGCAGCCCATCCTCCAAGGCCGGAATCCGATGCTTTTCCAAATGACTCGGGCGGTAAGCCTGATCAAACCGCTCCGCCAACTGCTGTACGACCTCAGGATAATCCTTAGCCACATTTTGCCGCTCAGCAGGGTCTTTTCCCAGATGGTAAAGCTCCAGCGTGGGTGGCTCTTCACCGATCAGGTGCCGGCGCAGCAGCTTCCAGTCGCCCATGCGTACCGCCGCTTGCCCGCCATAGCCGGGGAAAGCCCAGATGAGGGCATCGTGCTTTTTTTGGGATCCTTGTTGCAGCAGCGTGGGCAGAAAGCTGATGCCATCGGTCCCGCCTTCCACTTCAAACCCCAGCAGATCAGCAACCGTAGCCAGAAAATCGTAGTGGGCAGAGGGATGCGCAGTGGAAGTGCCTGCCGGAATCTGCCCGGGCCAGGTGGCAATCATGGGCACCCGGATGCCGCCCTCGTACAGATAGGCTTTGCCTCTGCCCTTCGTACCCTCAAAGGGCGCAGCACTATCGAAGAAAACCGGGTCGGCACCACCGGCGAAGGTCGGCCCGTTGTCAGAGGTAAAGACGATCAGGGTGTTGTCGTACTGCCCGGTGGCTTTCAGATGGGCTACGAGTTTCCCTACATTTTCGTCGAGGTAAGAAATCATGGCGGCGTAGGTAGCCCACGGATAGCGGCTGGGGAAATAACTTTTGCCGGTGTAGGGCTCCTCATCGCCAAACTTATTCACGTAGTAGTCCACCCAACGCTGCGGAGCCTGCAGGGCTACGTGCGGGATGGGCGTGGCCCAGTACAAAAAGAAGGGTTGATCCTGCTGCTGCACAAACCCCACCATTTCCTCAAACATGACATCCGGTGCATAATCTGCAAGCTGATAAGGGGCGTAACTCGCTGCATCATAAGGATCGGCACCTTGCGGTAAAGGCGTATGTGGCGCCACGGTGTCATTGCGCAGGTATACGCGCGACTCATTTTTGTACAAATGCACCGGATAGTAAGTATGCGCCTGCCGCTGACAATTGTAGCCGAAGAAGAAGTCAAACCCCATTTTGTTGGGTGTGCTGACTGAACCGGGATGACCAAGCCCCCATTTGCCCACCATCCCGGTCGCATAACCCTCTGCTTTCAGGTAGTGGGCTAAAGTGCGGGTATCCGACGGCATCGCCCGTTGCCCTTCCAGTACGGAATCGCGGAGCATCGCCCGGTAATCCCAGACATCGCCGCGGGCCTTGCCTTCGTCATTATTCCGGATGTAGGCATGGCCGGCATGCTGCCCGGTAAGCAGCATATAACGGGCGGGCGCACAAACCGGCGCACTGCTGTAGTGGTCGGTGAAGCGCATGCCTTCCCTGGCAAGGGCATCAATATTTGGCGTTTCGATTTTGTCCTGACCGTAAGCCCCCAACTCGCCGTAGCCGAGATCGTCAGCCAGGATGTAGATGATGTTGGGAGGCGTAGCGGGCGTGGCTTGCTGAGCAACGATTGCCGGTATCGCACCCAGCAAAAGGAGCAATCCAATCAGACAGGCTTTGAGCATAACAAGTGGTTCGTTTTCTGTTCACAATAATCCACCCTCCAAAATAAGGGAACGGCGCTAATTTTGGGTATAAATCACCCGATTATGAAAAACTTAGCCCCACGCTTTTACTGTTGTCCTTTCTGACCCTGCCTTTTGCTGCACAGGCCATATGGCCTTCTACATCGACGGTCAGCTGATCCAAACGGAAGTGTACCGGGATATTGATACAGGGCCGGAACTGACAGAAGATATTTTCAACCCTGATCAGTTGCAGGAAGCGATCTGGTACTGATCAGGTTTACCGCCCCCAATACGCCATCATCAAAATTGCCCCGGCCGTACCATCCATCGTAGGCTCATTAGTGGAATAATCCCCGATATCATCGTGATACACCACGTAGGGGTTTTGAAAAGCCGCAAACTCATCCGGCTCATTGAGTTTTAGCCCGCGCAGCGATCCGAAAATCGTGGCATAGACCGGCCCGTCCAGCAGCCCACCGGGCACTTTCTCCCGGGTGAGCGCCCAGACGCTTGTGTGCACATCCAAGGGATACTCTCCATGAGCAGGCAGACTGGTAAACATGGAAGTACCCCAGGGGTTCCGCCCCATCAGCCAGTCGCGCTGCTGCACAAGCAGGTCGTGGTAGCGGTAGTCCCCTGTCATATCTTCGTACAGGATGATTTGGGTGATGAGGGCAGTCACCAGGTTGTTGGAACACCAGATAAAGGGTACCCCTACCCCGTAGGCATTGGATTGTGCCCGCTCCAGCGTATGCTCTATGCCGCTACGGTAGTAGCCCGCCAGCGTATCCTGAAAACCTGCATCCACCAGATCGTAAAGCGCATAGTGCCCCATATTGACGAAAGGGTAATACCGGTAATGCTCCGCCGTATCCAGCGGCATCCAGGATACGGTACCCGCCTGCCGGGCGTAGGCTTTGGCTTGTTCCAGGTAGGCTTCCTCCCCCGTCAGGCGGTAGAGTTCGGCAGCACCCCATTCCATATCATCAGCCCAGGTATCTTCGCTGTAGCGATAGGGCGCACCGTAGGAATTACCCTGCTGAAAGCCTTCTTTTAACCGCCCGAGGGCGTAGAGCGACCGGGCGGCCTGAGCACATTTGTCAGAATAGGCACTGTCCGCTGCCATTTTGGCCCAAAGCCTGGCTGCCATCGCCATAGCCGCTGCACTCCGCCCGGCGAGGTTGGCAAGACCGGTAGCCTGACTTTTGTGCTCCCGCAGCCCCTGTGGCTCACCCGTGGCGAAATAGGCAACCCGGTAGCTATTGGCGCCCCAGCCGTAGTCGGAGTTGTCCTGATCGGGCATCTTCCAGCCCCGGTGATCACGGTCGTCCGCTACCTGATGGAACAGCTGATCGGGTGCAGGGTGGAGCTTGTGTATCCAGTCCAGGCCCCAGCGGGCTTCGTCCAGCACATCCGGGATATTGTTAGAGCCGGGCTGCCCCAGAGCATTCACCTTATCTGAGAAAGCCTCCGGGTACAATTCCCAGGCTTTGAGCATGTGCGCGGTGGCATAACTCCCGGTGATGAGGTACTTCAGCTGATCGCCGGCATCGTGCCAGCCGCCGGACACATCCACGAAAGTGGAATCCGGCATGGGCCCAAACATCGCCCGCCCGTCGCGCTGATGGCAGACCATATCCAGATGGGGGTTGTAACCGCACCGCTGCTGCCGCATAAAAATCAGCAGGGTATCCGCGTAGCCTCCGAAAGCCTGCGCACTGATTTGAAAAGGTATGGACTGCGCCTTGCCGTCTGCTGTGGCCAGGTAGTACCAGCCAGGTTTTTCTACTTTCGTGAAATCGGCTTGCCAGTGGTAAGGGAAAGTGCCCCAGCCGTCCGCTTCAACAGACTTCGCAGACAGCTCTGCTGTGACCGCTCCGGTTTGCTGCGCGATAAGTTGCATCACAGGCGCCTTCGCACTATGGCTAAACACAATCGCCTGCTTAGTTTCCGAAGGCAGATACCCCGTTTGGTTGATCCGGATATGATAATCCTGAGCATAGGCAACCAGGCACAGGCACCACCCGGCAAGGAGAAGGGAAAGTCGGTACATTCGTTAATCGTTTTGAAATAGTTCCTGCAAAGTTGCCAACCGGTAGCCACGCTCCTGCAGCTCGCCAATCAGCGCCTCTAAATGTAGGTAAAATTTGTCAGTCCGGGCCGGATTAGTGCCAATGTGGAGGAGCAATAAAAAGCCATTTAGCCCATGCTCCTGCGCTGCTTCATAGTCCATGATACTTTGGAAAATCTGCGCACTATTCTGGTAGTTAGGCATATCCGGCGTGGTGTAATCGGCATGCGAGAGGGTGCCATAGGTCATATTGATGAGTTGCAGCCCGGCATCTGCTGTCCACTGCACAATGCTATCGTTGTACCACTCATAGGGCGGTAGAAACCAGGGCGCCTCCGGGCGGGCGATGCCCAGCTTTTCCATTTTGGCGTAGTTGGCATTCAGATCATGCAGGAAGCTATCACGGGAAACGAGCAGGCTGTCCCGCGCCGACCAGGGTGCATACAGCAGATGTTGATCAGAATGCGCGCCGAGGTAATGCCTATCAGCTTTGAGCAGCCGCACCAATGGCGCGTACCGCTCGTAAAAGATACCTGTAAAGAAGAAACTGCCGGGCACCTCCTGCTCGCGTAGTACCTGCCGTATATGGTCGCCACCATCGGCATATTCATGCCCGGTAAAGATCAGTGCCATATGAGGCTTGGTCGTGTCGCCCCGGATAAGGGCTGTGGGCTGCGCATGGGCGGAAACCAGTGGAAAATTCAAACCAATACAGAAGACAGCAACGGGCAAAACATTCCAAAGCGTCCGGCAATTGAAGATTGGCATTTCAGGTAGCGGTTGGTCAGGGGCAGTAAGATAAGCCCTCTTTCTCTACACCACAAAAAAATGCCCCAAACAGTGGGAGACACCATTCAGGGCAAATTCCATCCAACCTTATATTTTTCCTTACCGGCTGGCCAGCTGTTGAGTGAGTGCTTTCAGCTCAGGGTACTGCGCCTGTGTGGCTTTGGCTTTTTCAAGGTGCAGGCCTGCTTTTTTAGCGTTGCCCATACGGGTGTAAATTTTAGCCAGCACCTGGTTGACATCAATATTGGCGGGGCGCTTCTCATACTCGCCCAGTGCGTAAGTCAGGGCTTTTTGGTGGTCCTCCGCCAGATCAGAATACAGGTTGGCGTACTCCAGGCTCATATCATGGCCACTATCCGTATCTTCCTGTAGCATTACCCATAACTCGTCCATCGTTTGCTGATAGTCTGCTTCACGGCCAGTGGACTTGTAAATTTCCGCCAGCTGTTCGTAGAAGCCGAACTCGGGAATTGCTGTACAGGCTTCTTTCAGCAGCTGTTCGGCTTTTTCATAATGGCCTGCCTCCGCTTCCAGGTTAGCCAGCGCGGCGATGGCGAAGGGGTAATTCGGGCGCTCTGCCAGTATTTGCTGATAGGCCTGCCGGGCAGCATCGGTTTTGCCGTATCGCTCGTACATTTCGCCCAGCGTCAGCCTTGCCCAGGCAGTGGCTTCGTAACCAGGGTAGCCGGCTTCTACTGCCAGCTGCATGGCTTCGAATGCGCCCTTTACCTGACCATGGATTTCCCGCAGGTAAGCCACCCGGGCGTAGGAACGTATGTCCGGCCGGATGCTGACCATTTTGTCTGCCATGGCCACTGCAATTTCGTATCGCCCCAGCTCCACGTTGGCATCTACCAGGGCACCGTAAATCTGTGCATTGTAGGGGTTCAATTGCACAGCTGCTTGTGCTGTTTCCAGCGCCTTTTGAAAATCATGCAGCGAGAGCTCCACGCTTGCCCGGGTCGCGAGTTTCCGAAAACGGATATCCTTATCTGAATGGTCTGCCGGAATTTCAGCCAGGACCGTCAGGGCAGCCGGATAATAATGCCCATGCTCGCCGGTTACGCGCGCTTCATTGATGAAGAGATGTGCCATTTTGATCCGGGCTTCGGCTTCATTTTCTTTTTGGATGGTATTACGCAGGCTGACATATTGATTCTGAACGGTTTCCCATTCCTTGCCATTGCGCAGCGCTTCATTGCGGTCTAAGAGGCTGGGCACCTCTGCAGCAGCAGCGGTTTTTTGATCTTCTTTAGGTTGGGGCGCTTGCTGGCAATTGGTAATCAGGAGGACCAGCAGGGCTAAAATCAATAAGGAGTTGATAGATTTCATGTCATTGTATTTTTTTTGGAAAAGAGGTGTGCGGGGCTGTCCACCCCACACACAATCTCAAAATCAGAGTGGTCTTTGAAAAAATTCAAAGATCCCCCAGCTACTAATTCCTCTTCACCAGTTTGATAATCTGTAGCGTTTCACCACTACCGGAAACAGCTCTGGCGAAGTAGACGCCTTCAGGATACTGTCCGGCCTGCCAGTCCACCGTATAGGTACCTGCTTCCTGTGGCTGATCAACTAAAGTGGCCAACTGCCTGCCGTTGACATCATACAGGCTGATGTTGATTTGCTGCGGAGCTTCCAGGCGGTACTGAAGGGTGGTTTGCCCCTGGAAAGGATTAGGCGCTGCAGCCATCATTTGCACCTGTCCGGTCATATTTGTTGTAAGGTTCAGGGCAGATGCCTGAGGCCCCGGGCTGGTCAGTCCGGCTATCGTGCCACTGCAATCGCCATCGCCTGCAAAAGGCATGGCGAGGTAAGGGAATTCCGGACGGAAGGGCTTGTCGTTGGCTTCCACACCTGTAGTGTAGGTCAGCACGCCCAGCAGGTCATCCGTTACCGGGTTGGGGTCGCCGGCAGTGTAGTCATCGTACCAAAGGCCAATAGCGGCCAGCACGACACCGGAAACTGCCTGCAGTTCGATGCGCGTCACATCATCCTCCAGTCGCCGTCCGTTGGGGAAGCCATCCATATTGGGGATGAATTCCAGATCAGCTGTACCGTTGTAGGCAGGGTCGGTCAGCCCAAGCACGGCAGCCTGAATAAGCCCCAGCGAACTGAAGGCTGGATTATCACGCGGAGTAGCTGGCACCGCCATATTCAACCGGAGCATATCTCCCCCATTGGGCAGGAAGTTGTTGACAAAAGGCTTGCCTGCTGCCAGCGGATTCCCCTCTTTGCCAGTGGCTAACTGATAGGGCGGAAAGTTGGGCACTCCGGTGTGGAAGGCTGGCCACAGGTCGACCGAGCGGGGCATACCAGGACCGGGCAAGAGCAAAGTGCCAAAGATATCATCATCCAGCGCAGTCCCTTCCACCGCAGCAGTCCCCTTCAATGGAAACAGCCCGTCCTGACCATTACCAAAGTCAAAAGACTGCAGGGCGTTGCGCTGAATGCGCAGTGGGCCAAAGGCAGGTACGGCACCTCCGAACAGGCTGTCATCCATATACAGCGCCAGTTCCGGATTGTAGAAGTAGTTGTCCAGCAGGGTATCTTCTAACTCCTGATAAGGCGTCAGTGCATTCCAGTAGTCTTTCATCCCCACGGGAATCACCGCTTCATTGGTCAGCGGCATACCCAGGCGGGAAACTTGTACCCAGTCACCATCGTAAGATTCGCTGCCGGGTTCGAGTGTACGGATTTGCGGGCGGCTGGCCGAAGCCCACACGCCAATCACGTAGTTGGGGTCCAGGATATTCTCCGGACTGCGGGGCGCACCTTTCTTAAGCAAAAACTGGATCGGAATCTCCAGCGCAATTGCACTGGTATTCAAACAAGCCAGCCCATCGCGTGGGTCGCCCATCTGCCGTGGCGCATCCCCCAGGTCAAAAATACCGCCAAGGTCTACAAAGAAGGGGTCATCCACTGGTCCGGCGAAAATTTTCTCCCCGGTGTGGGCAGAACGCACTGCATCTTCGAAGAGCTCAGCGTAGTCCGCATTTAGGCCTACCGGAGAAGAGATGGACCGCTCACCAACATTACTAGGCGGCACCTTGCCATTCACAAGGATAGGAATGAAGCCGCCTCCGTTAATACTTTTCTCTACGGTATAGCGGGTCATGAGGTTTTCCTGCCCCAGCCGGATGTTGAAAAAAGTACTCGGGTCTTTATTCTTTTTCTCAAAAGTGAAGCGGTAGACAATCTCATCACCGGGACGACTGGCGTCATTGTCGATATGGATTTCGTACCGGATGTTCTCCCCAAACTGATAGTAGTTCGGCCCGCCGTGCGGCAATTGCATGGGTACGTAGGTCGCAATCAGCACAATATTGCGCGGATTGTCGGGGCTTCGAAAAGCGTACACATCCACATTATCCGCTAGTGGGTCATTGGAGATGAGAGGAGCTTCCCGGTGGCTGGAAGCCTGCAATGCTTCGCTTCCGCAAAACAGTAGCACAAGCACTGCCGTAAATATAAATTTAAATCTATGGTGTAACATAAACGTTTTTTTGAATGAGTGAATGGGCTTTTACTGGTCCGTTTCCGTACCGCGCCAGGGCGCTGCCAGATAAGGGAAGGAATTGGTAAATGGCTTATCGTTTTCCTCCACCCCGGTCGAGTAAGTGAGCACGCCGAGCAAGTCGTCTGTCACGGGATTCGGGTCACCGGCCGTGTAGTCGTCGTACCAGAGCCCAATAGCCGCTAACGCAACGCCAGCAACAGCCTGCAGCTCAATACGCGTAACATCATCCTCCAGACGACGCCCATTTGGAAAACCATCCATGTTAGGGATGAACTCCAGGTCAGCAGTGCCATTATAAGTGGGGTTAGTCAATCCAGCCACAGCCGCTGCTACGATACCAAGGGGACTAAACTCAGCACTTGCCCGGTCCGTCACCGGCACGGCCATATTCAGGCGGAGCATATCGCCACCATTGGGCAGGAAGTTGTTGATGAAGGGTTTGCCTTCTGCCAGTGGGTTGCCTTCCTTGCCTGTTGCCAGTTGGTAAGGAACTACATTGGGCACTCCCGTATGGAAAATAGGCCAAAGGTCAACAGAACGGGGCATGCCCGGACCAGGGAGCAGCAGTTCGCCAAAGACCTGATCATCCAATGCAGTACCGGCTATCGCAGCAGTCCCTTTCAGAGCAAACAATCCATCCTGACCATTTCCAAAATCAAAAGCCTGAAGAGCATTACGCTGTATACGTAACGGTGCAAAGGCAGGGACAGCCGGACCAAACTGGTCATCATCCATATATAGCGCCAGTTCAGGATTGTAAAAAAACTGGTCCAGAATGGTGTCGGTAATCTCTTCGTAAGGCGTTAAGGCATTCCAGTAATCCTTCATACCAATGGGAATGACCACCTCGTTAGTTAGGGGCATGCCCAGGCGGGATACCTGAATCCAGTCACCGCTGTCCTCGGGCGCTTCGCCCATCATACCTAAAGTACGTACAGCGGGGCGGCTTGCAGATGCCCATACACCGATCACGTAGTTCGGGTCCAGAATATTGGAAGGGGTATCCGGTGCACTATCCTTCAGGAGCATTTCGATTGGCACCTGAATGGCAATAGTATGGATATTAAATTCGCCCAGCCCATCTCTGGACGGACCGTTCTGGCGAGGGGCATTACCCAGATCGAAAATACCGCCCAGGTCGACGAAAAAAGGATCGTCTACCGGACCGCAGAACACCTGCTCTCCGTCCGGTGTTTGAGTGATTGCTTCGCTCATCAGGCTGGCATAGGTAGCCCCCAGACCAACACCGCTTTCAATGGAACGCGGCCCAATATCATTTGGCGGCACTACGCCTCCGGTCACAATGGCCTGAAAGGTGGCGCCCCCGTCCAAACTCCGCTCCATGGTATAAGTGGTCTTGAGGTTTTGCTGCCCCAGCCGGATATTGAAGAACGTTGTCGGGTCTTCGTTGACCTTTTGGAAAGTAAACCGGTAGATGATCTCATCACCGGGCATGCCTGCATCATTATCGATATGGATTTCATACCGGATGTTCTCCCCAAAAGTATAGTAATTGGGGCCACCGTGGGGCAGTTCTGCCGGGATGTAGTTGGCAATGATGGTAATCGTGTTAGGGTTGTCGGGGCTTCTGAAAGCGTAAACGTCCGTATTATCTGCCAGCGGATCGTTTGCAATCAGCGGAGCTTCACGGTGGCTCGATGCCAGCAGGTCGCTACCGAGCAGCAGGCACAGCAAAGCGCAAACCGCAAGTCTAAATACATTCATACTGTCTGATTTAGGTGAGAAAATTCAAGCATCACGAACCGGACAAACATCACAGTGGCTAGCCGGAAGTTGCCATCATACCGGCATCCCGGTCAACCCAGGTGGGTCTGCAGCTGTATTTTTTTCGTGATTTCAGTAATACTTACGGAAGGTGGAGTCGCGGCGGATTGAAACCCTTAGGATTTTTTTAAGATATCTTAACGAGCTTTTGTAAATTGAAGCGAAACAACGCCCATCATGCCTATAGAAATCACCGAAATCTTCTATCCCAAAGCCCGTCCGGAATGGCGGCAATGGCTGGAAACCCATCATAAGACCAAAACCGAAATCTGGCTGCGCCGCTTCAAAAAAACCACCGGAAAGCCCTGCATCACCTACGACGAGCTGGTGGAGGAATGCCTTTGTTTCGGCTGGATCGACGGAGTGGTGAAAAAGCTGGATGAGGAGAGCAACGTGCAGCGCATCACCCCCCGCCGTAAAAAGAAAACGTTTCTCTCAGAGCTCAACCGGCAGCGGGTATGGAAACTGCAACGTGAAGGGCTGATGACACCCGCCGGCATCACGCCCATCGAAGACCAGATCGGTAGTCCAGACGATCCCTGGGACATCCCCGATTGGGTGGAAGCCCAACTGCGCGAAGACGAGGAGGTCTGGGTCAACTTCCAGTCCTTCCCCCACCTCTACCAGCGCTTGAAAATTGGCTGGATCAAAGAATGCGGGGAGCGGCGGCGGGAGGAGGCGCAGAAGCGGCTGAATTGGCTTATTAAAAACACGAAAAAGGGGAAGATGTATGGGACGGTGCCGATTAGGAAGTGATGCTATAAGCCCGCCTGTCAGGTCGCCCCGTATAGCTATCGGGATCAAAGTTGCCAAAAAGCTTGAAGTAAAGAGCAACCTACGTAACATTGCCTTTGTGTTTCCATAACATTTTTTTCAATCATCGCTGTACCGTTTGCGCCTGCGCCCCTGTGCTTAACACATAGGGACATAGAACACATAAGTTCACAATGATGCACACTATGTGATCCTATGTGCCTTTGTGTTTCAAAACACTTTCTTCAATCATCGCTGTGCCGTTTGCGCCTTCGGCGCCGTGCTTAACACATAGGGACATAGGACACATAGGCTTTGCTATTACTGTCCTCTCGAACCTGAGTCCCTGGGTGTTACCAAAACACTTCCTTCAATCATCGCTGTACAGTTTGCGCCTTCGGCGCTGTGCTTAATACATAAATACGTAGGTTTACAATGACGCACACTATGTGCACCTATGTGCCTATGTGTTTTTAACCACATGCCACACATGCTATGCCCCCTTATTTCCAGCCTGACTTTAACCGGGAACCTCATGCCTCAAAACAATACCAATATTCTGCCAAAAGCCTGCAAGAATATAGCAACAAGACAGACGGCTGGATAAAGTCTCTCAAAATCACGACTGCGAATCCTTTTTAAAATTTCTGCTGCCGTATAAAAATAAAAACCCGGAGAACAGCAGCAACCCAATCTGAAAACTGTACCGCAGCCCAAAACTGCCAGGCAGTATGTCCGAATTGCCCAGCAGGAACAGAATGCCGCCCGCAAACAATATCCCAAAAGGCCAAACCAAAGTCCGGGCAGGGCCTTGCCCTTTCCAGGCCAAACGGGCAATCGGCCAGATGCAGAGTAGCGCCCACAACCCCAGGCAGGTATCAGTAATCTGTCGGGCCATCTGTAAATCGTTGCGTATCAAAATCAGTAAATAGGGCGATACTGCCGTCCATCCGGAAAACCAGGCGTAAACTTTATAATACCGCGGTATTTGCTGCCGCATTTGGATAAAATCCGACACAAAAAGGCCCGTAAAAACCACGATCCCGGAAAGCGCATAGACCAACGTAGGTAAAGGATCGGTAGGCTTCGGAAATTGCCCCAACAACCCAAGAAGACCGTACCGGTCAGCAAAGTAAAGGGCCGCACTCAGCATCATCCCAGCATAGAACCAAAAGACCCGTTCCCGGAAAATCCAGGCCACCAGCCCGCCCAGCATTGCAAGCAGTACCAGCAAACCAGAGTAAAAAGCCTGCCAGGAGAGCCGGTCAATCATTCTATTCACGGTTGGCAATACCGGATGAATGGACAAATGACGGTAATGACCCTCCGGTGTATCTCCCTGAAAGTAGGTCTGAAAAAAGAGGGTTTGAGTTTGCCCGGGGTCAATATGGAGCCACAGGTACTGATAAAAAGAAGGTAGCCGGGCACTCCTGCCGGTTGTAAAGCGGCTGTTGAACTGCTCATCGATCAGGCTGCTGTCCTGTATGACAAAGAGGCGAACGGCATCTGCGTACATGCAAAAACTTAAGGCCCCACGCAGCGTATGATCAGTGGCATTGAGTAATCGAATAGCAGACCAGGAACCTTCGGCCCCTACATCCTGCCCATTATTCAAATAAGGCTGAAGGGATGCCAGCGCTTCCTCACCACCAGGGAAGCTGTACAGGGTGTCTTCCAGCTCCACCTTTGCTTCCAGCGCATTTTGCAGGCGAAAAACGGGTATATCCTGCGCAGCCAGCCCCTCACCGAAGGCTACAAAAGCGGCAAGGACAAACAGAACCTTCATCCGGAAGGGGAATAATGGAAATAACTCGTTCTCTTTACTTTGCACACATCAGGCAAAATACAGTTTTCAGGGGTAATCTAACTGAATTTAACGCACCGGGGAGCAGGTCAGTCCACCATCTTCTGTTGATGGTAAGAACGGCGTAACACCCACCCCGCCAACGCAGGCACAAAACGATTGGCAAAGCCATTCAGCTTTCCCAACAGAGAAAAAATACGCTTATCCTCTCTCTTCTCAATCATCCGGATGATACGGGCAGCAACCACTTCTACGGGTTCCTGCCTGACAAAATCGCGGGATGGTTGCGGGATAAGCACTCCATCTTTATCATAAATGGCCTTTTGGGGGTCGTTTTCGGTGAACCCGACGAAGGCAATACCTACGTGGACGCCATGCCGCTCCTCTTCCACACTGAGGGCTTCGGATAGTGTTTTGAGCGCAACTTTGGAGGCGCTATACACCGCATGACCCGGAACACCGCGGAACGCTGCAATGCTCGAAACAAAGAATACGGTACCCTTGTTTTGCCTGAGGTAAGGCAATGCCTGCTGCGTCACGTATACGCTGCCCAGGTAGTTGACTTCCGTCACCTTTCGGAAGACTTCTGTGGACAGCTCCCCCACATCGCCTTCTGCTGAAATGCCGGCGTTGTTGATCACAACATCAAGCTGTCCGAAGTGCTGTTGGGCAGCTTCCACCAAACGGGCACAGTCCGCTGGCTTGGAGACATCACCGGGCACCGCTGCAATTACCTGATACCCCTGTTCCTGAAAAGCCTGTAGCGTTTGCGAAAGGCGGCTGGCATTACGGGCGTTGAGCACCACATGTGCTCCTTTTGCGAGTAGTTGTGCTGCCAGCTCCCGTCCAATACCAATACTTGACCCGGTGATGAGGACGACTTTATTATTCCATTGCATGAATGTTCCTGTTTTGCGACCATTTGTGATAAGCCAAAAATAGGAAGATTCCTGAAGGGTACCGGCTACTCCCTTACCACAACCAACGGCAAGCGGACAATCTCTGCGTTCTGCCGCACTTCCACCCAGTAAAAACCCTGCGGCAGCCACTCCAGGGGCAATTGCTGATTCTGTCTTGAACGCCCCGCAGACAGCGTTCGAAGGCACTGTCCCTGAGCAGTGAGTATCCGGATAGCCGCCGGGGCTGCCGGGCCGGACAAGGTACAAAAACTCCGGGCGGGATTGGGCGCCAGAGACCACCCGCCAATCCCTACTGATTCAGACAGGGCGGTGAGTATACTTATTTCGTAGCGCACCAGGCTATCGCAACCGGCATGGCTGAGATAGACCTTCGTTATGGCCGTATCGCCTTGTATAAGCACTCCTTCCCACCAGCCTGCTTCTGCATATAGCGCCTGCCCCAGGTAAACCGCTCCCGGGCAAAGGCTGGCATACACCACGGAAGCCACAACCGGCTTTTCAATTTGATGGGTTACTGTATTCGTAATGATGGGTGGATTGAAATCGAAATAAATGCCCGCATGGTTTTCAATGAGGGCAGCCGGTACAATGCCTGCACGGGGTTGAATGGAGAAGGCAAAGAAGCCGTGGCTTTCCGGCTCATTGCTGGTGCTGTCGGGCAGCAAAATCTCCGGGTATTCGACCACCAATATCCGATCCGGCAATAAATGCCACTGATGCTCATGCGAACCACCCTCCGCCCGGAATGTGCTCAGATCAAGCTCAGGCGACAGGGTATCCCGGATGGTCACGTTCCGGGCCATATCAGTACCAACATTCTGAAAGTGGATGGTGTACTGCAACGCTTGCGCTGCCGGGATGAGGTGGTCGGGACCAAACCCTCGGGGATGTGCTTCCTTTATATTGGGGTCATAAGCTCCTATGACCGGGCGGCATTACTCTACTTCAAAGATATTCCCGTTGTCGTTGGGAAAGGCGGTGACTATACCCGTATCCAAAGGCACCAGGCAACCCTGTGCCAAAAGGCGGATTGGTTCGGCTGCTGGATTACTGGCGGCAAAACCGGGCTGAACCACCAGACGCCCGGGCCATTTTTAAAGCGGCCTGCCCCGGGCAGCCCTTCCGGAAGCAAGATTACTATCTGCTGCTTAGCCGTTTTCACAAACTGGCCGAGCAGTTCCTGGCCTGGCAGGCTTTTCAGCAGAATGAGCAGGCGCATTACACCTACCTGCTGCAAGCACTCCGGCAGCGACAGCAGCAGCCACTTTTCCAGCGCAGTATGAAAAAGGCGCGAAGCCTGAACAAACCTCAGGACAACCACGCTGCCGACAGCCTGCATTTCGCCTACCACCTGGAGCGGGAGCAGTACGACTTTATCGACAGCCACGACCGCAGCAAGCCCACCAACCTGCAACGGGCCACTGATTTGCTCGATGCCTACTACTTCGCGGAGAAGCTGAAACAAGCCTGCCTGGCGCATACCCGCTCGGTCATCAACCGGGAGACTTACCAAATCGGCATGATCCCTGCTATTGAAGCGGAAATTAAAAAACGGCCCAGCCTGTTGGAGCATCCGGCAGTACTGCTTTACTATGCCTGCTACCAGGGCGTAGTGGTAACGGGCGCACAGCGTAGTTTCCAGTTGCTGCGCCAATACATCAGCGCGTACAAGGAAGGCTTCCCCAGACAGGAAATCCGGGATTTGTATTTGCTGGCCATCAACTACTGCATACGGGCCCTCAATTTCGGGGACACTGCCTTCGCACAGGAAGCCCTGCAGCTCTATGAGGAAAGCCTGGAGGAAGGTTACCTGCTCGAAGATGGTTACCTGCCGGAGTCCACTTTCAGCAATATGGTGTCTCTGGCCCTTAAACTTGAATATTATGAATGGGTGGAGGCGTTTATCGGTAATCATTCGGACAAACTAAAACCGGCTTTCCGGGAGGCCTTACCCTGGTATACTTCCGCAAAGCTCGCATACGAACTCGGAGATACCGGTCGCGTACTGCAGCTCTGCGCCAAAATCGAAGCCCGGCAGCCATTCCTCTACCTGGGCACCAAAACCCTGCAGCTAAAAGTGCTCTACGAACAGGAAGAGTGGGATGCCGTAGACAGCCTGCTGGAGCGTATGCGAGTGTACCTGCAACGGCATAAAGATGTGGGTTACCACCGGGAGCACTACTTGTTGCTGGTACAGTTTACCCGACGGTTGTTGGGGCTTATCCCCGGCGACCTGAAAAAGGTATTTGAGCTGGGTGCTGAGGTGGAGACCGCCAAAACCTTCCGGGAAAAACCCTGGATGATGCAACAGATCAGTAAAAAAGGAAAGCAATAAAATAGTAATACTATCAAAAAAAAGACCGGGTGCCCAAATCGGACAGCCCGGCTGTATTGTCATTCACTAATACTCTACCCTAGAACAGCCCAAAGCGGATGCCCAGGTTCAGGGCCAACCCGTTGATATCGCTGCTCTGAATGTTGACCAGCTCGTTGGCCGGGTTACTGTACTCATAATCCAAACCTGAAGTAAAACGGTAAGACGCACCTGCAAATAGGCGGGCATTTTTGATCAGATTAACCTCAGCCTCTACGCCCGGTTCCACAAAAAAGAAATAATCTTCGCCAAAGGGATCCTCGCTGAAATCTAAGTCTCTCTTGTAGTCCATAGAGGCTTCCCCACCGCCAATCGTCAGCGGAAAGCTAAAGTGCACGAGGTTGTCAGAGTTGAGGATGTACTCCGCGCGCACGCCACCGTAGCGCAGGTCAAGGTAAAGGCGGTCGTCCATTTCCATCTCAGGGGTAAACTCATTTAGCGTGGTGTAGAAAGCCGCGCCCAGCGCAAAACGCTTGTTGAAAATCACCCCCGCACTGCCCTGAAAACTGTGCACCGTTTGGCCGGCAGCCTGCGTAAGCTGATAGCCCGGCGCTACGTAAAATCCGAGCTCGGCACCACTGCCGTTATTCCCAAAGAGCGTTTTGGGAGTGTTGTCTTGTGCCTGAACAACTAACAGGCTGCAGAGCAGCATTGCGAAAGTGAAAAACGTGTACTTCATTGTGTTTAATTAGTTTAGCTTTTGTTAATAATAGTAAAACTATATCTTAGACAACCCATACTTCCAATTAGTTCAAAAAAGGATTCAAAATTTTCATTTTTTATCGTTCGTCCGGATCGTTTAGGGTATTCTTGAAACGGCGTTCTTTTCCAGGACTGACCTTCAGAGCTTTAACCCTATTGGTCTTGCCTGGGCGTTTGTGTATCTCAAAACCATCGTACAGCATCCCATCTACCGTGTAGGCCCGGTACCGGATTTCCTTCTCCATGACCTCTATTACCTGAAAAAGCTGCGTATTCTCAGCCGCCCGGTCCATCCACTGCTGCTCGGTAATGGAATACATCTTTGGGCCGCTCACAGAAACGACATACACTACCTTTGAATCATTCTCATAGGGATTGGTACCGGTAATCAGCCCCTGACCCCGGGCGTAGGAATGGTCATGCCCCTGCAGCACGAGGTCTACCTGATACTGATCGAGCAGCGGTTTCCAAAGCTGCTGTACCTCCTCACACTGCCGGTCACCGGAAGGAGAAATGACCGGATGGTGAAAGGTGACAATCGTCCATTGGTTGGAGTTATCTTCGAGCACGTCAGCGAGCCAGTCCGCTTGTCTTTCAAAATCGGCATTCGAGTCCATGGAAATGATCCTTGCGCCCTGATAGTCCACATAGAAACACCGGTCTTCCAGCCCTTCCGGCCCGTTATCCGGGAAGTTGAACTGTGCGCCCCAAAACGGGGAGATGCCTACCTTGCGCTTTTCGGCATTTTTGATGTATTCATGGTTGCCCGGAGGTACCACCACCGGTATCGAACGGTGAATAAAGCCGCCCGCCTGAAACCATTCGCCCCACTCGTAGTCGTTTTGGCTGTGATTGATGAGGTCTCCGGCGTGCAGTACCCAATCGGCCTGTGGTGCTTCCCGGTAGGCGGCACGTATCGCTCTTGACCAATGCTCATGCAGATCGTTTTGAGCATCGCCAAGATATAAAAAGGTGAAAGGCTCCGACCCCGCCGCGGCTGTGCGAAACTGCACCCACTCGCTCCAGTAGTCGCCTGCACCTACCCGGTAAGCATACAGAGTGGCCGGTTGGAGGTCCGTGAAGGTGACCTTATGATAGGCCGCCCGGGCAAATTCAGAGATCAGCAGCTCGGTCTCTGCCTGATAATCCTTTTCATACTCGTCAAACTCCGGAGAGGGGTCTGCCAGCGCGATTTCAGCGAAAGCTGTCCGTACCTCCGCCCGGGTACGCCAGGTGACCGTTACTGAGGTGGCAGGGTCGGCTGCAGGCGTGAGCAAGATACGGTCGGGCCACCACTGCGGCTCGTAGCGAATTTGCAAATGCTCAGGGGGCAGGTTCTTCTCCGGGGGCTGCGCAAGGCTCAACAGGGAGAGCATCGATACCCAAACGAGGAGGGTTACTTTCTTCATCAGTCTTTTTGTTTTTGTCGCTTCGCAAAGGTGGGAAGCCCTGCTCATTTGCGTTGGCAATGAGGTTGCACATGCTGGCAGGGAGGTTACTTCTTACCCGGAATTAGGTAACATCAACGGCATATTACCTTATTTTAGGTAACGAATACCCAGAGTTGACAGCGCCAGATTTTGCCTAACAGACGGTATTGACCTCTTCCCGCCCATGTGCTTAATTTGCAAAAGTCAATCTATTTAAATTTAGTCTAAATAAAAGCCATGCGAATACCTTTACTCCTATTCGGTCTGATAGCCGTTGCATCAAGCCTAAGTGCGCAGCAGTTTCGGGAAGTCACCTGCGGGCCGAATTATACCTTATCCACTTATTTTAAGTTTGGGAACCAAGAGAGCATCAGCCTCGAGCACAATGCCTGGGACATTGCCTTTACCGCACAAGGCCTGCAGGATGCGGGCATCTTCCTCAATGAAGCGGCTGGGCTGGAAGGCACGGAGCTGGAATTATTCCTGATCCCCGGTGCTGAATTTTCGGACAACATCGACCTCACGCAGCTGGGCGAACGGCTCCTCAATGATGAAACCAACTGGACCAGCGGAGGTGCTTTCAACCAAATGCGCGACCCCGGCAATCCGCTGGACTATGGCTGGGGGCAATATAATCCGGCCACGCAGTCTGTCGAGGGGCAAGCCCTTTTTGTGCTCAAACTGCGCAATGAGACTTTCAAAAAACTGGAGATCATCAGCCTGGACGGCACCACTTATCACTTCCGCTATGCCAATCTGAACGGCAGCGATGAACAGTCGCATACCCTTAACAAAGCAGACTTTCCGGATAACGATTTAGTATACTGGTCATTCAGCAGTAATGCTGTGGTGGACTTTATCCCTAAGGCTGGCGAATGGGACTTGCTTTTCACCCGCTACTCCACCCCATTAGATGATAATGAAGGGAGTACCCTCAACTATCTCCTCACCGGCACCCTTTCCGGTCCTGGCGTGGAGGTCGCTCAGGTCGATGGCATCGACCCTGCCACCATTACCTTTGAAGGGTACGAAGATTCCCTGAGCACCGACCTCGACATCATTGGTCATGACTGGAAGAACTTTGACCTCGGCACTTTTTCCTGGGCACTGCCTGCTGACCGCGTCTATTTTGTCAAGGCAGCTAATGGAAAAGTCTGGAAGCTCTTCTTTGTCGACTTTGAAGGGTCGAGCACCGGCAATATTGTCTTTCAGGAAACCAATATGGGCGTCGTCAACACTGTTGATCACACCCTGTTTAAAGACCTGAGTGTTTTCCCTAACCCTGCCCGGGAGAGCGCTACTGTAGCACTGACGCTAAAACAAGCCGCCCCGGTACAGCTGAATGTGTTCAATGCCACCGGACAGTCCGTTTGGTCGGCGGTAAGTGAAGAGCCTGCCGGTTTTCAAACGGTAAGCATTCCGGTCAGCCACCTGCCCGCCGGCACCTACTGGCTGCAGGTACAAACGCCCGGCACGGCACCGATCTCCCAACCTTTAATCGTAGCCCCATGAACCGGTTTCTAATCCATTTTCTGGGCATACTTACCCTGGGGCTAAGCCTGAATGCTTGTCAAAACGCCCCGTCCGCGACCGAACAAGCCACACAGGAGGCTTCCTATGAGCGCCTCGTCTCTCTTTCCGGCAGTGTCACGGAGCTGCTGTACGAGTTGGAGCAGGGCGATAAAATCGTAGGCGTTGACGTGACGAGTACTTACCCGGCGGAGCAGGTAACCCAAGTGCCTAAACTGGGGCACGTGCGTCAGCTCAACGTAGAGGCGCTGCTCAGCCTGCAGCCCGACCTGGTGCTGGCGGAGCGGACGGATGAAGCCTCCGCCGCCCTGCAGCAACTGGAAGCAGCAGGCGTGGAAGTGCTCTGGCTCGACGGCTCCTTTACGCTGGATAAACCCCTGGCGCAAGCCGAACAAATCGGTAAAAAGCTGGGGCTCAACGAGGAACTCGAAAGCCTGCGCAAAACCTACGAAGCCGACAAAGCCAGGTTGCAGCAAGCCCGGCAGGCGATGGAAGAGACCCCCACAGTGCTTTTCATCTACGCCCGCGGCAAGGGCAGCCTGATGGTGGCCGGGAAAAACACCGCCGCCTCCGCCATGATTGAACTGGCAGGCGGGCAGAATGCCGTACAGTCCTTTGAAGGCTTCCGCGCCCTATCCGCAGAAGGCCTGATGGAGGCACAGCCCGAGGTATTGCTGCTGTTCGACAGCGGGCTGCAAAGCCTGGGCGGTGTGGAAGGTCTGTTGCAAATCCCCGGGCTGGCGCAAACGCCAGCGGGGCAGCAAGGCCATATCATTGGCATGGATGGCTTATACCTGCTGGGCTTTACCCCACGAGCTGCCCGTGCAGCGGTGGACTTATCGGAGCGCCTGCAGGCGTTGCCGGATGCCTACACGCTGAATTAAGAAACCATGATACAAAGCCTGCCCAAATACCGCTCGCTGTCCCGTTTGCTGTCGCCTCCCGTGCTAACGCTGTTGCTGGCCATTTCTGCGCTCTGCGCCCTGCTAATCGGGGCGTACAGCCTGCCGGTACAGCAGGTCGGGCTGGTGATGGGCGAGCAGTTATTTGGCCTGGAAGCCGGCCTGCCACAGACCCTGAGCTATCTGGTCTGGGACATCCGCCTGCCCCGCATCCTGCTGAGTGTATTCGTAGGCGGCGGGCTGGCCATTGCCGGGGCAGCGGTGCAGGGGCTTTTCCGTAATCCGCTGGCCGACCCGGCGCTGATTGGTGTGACGAGCGGGGCAATGGTGTTTGCAGTAGCAGGCATTCTGTTTTCCGCCTCCGTTCTGGGCGCGATTGGCAGCTGGTTGGGTTACGCAACAGTCACGGTGATGGCGTTCACCGGCAGCCTGCTGACCACCTTCCTGGTCTACTGGCTGGCGAGCAGCAAGGGCTACACCTCCGTAGTGACGATGCTGCTGGCGGGCGTGGCCATAACAGCCCTGGGCGGTGCCCTCACCGGGCTGATGACCTACTTCTCTGACGAGGACGAGCTGCGCGATATCATCTTCTGGACACTGGGCAGCCTGGGCGGTGCCAACTGGCAGATGCTCGCGCTGCTGATACCGCTGGTGCTCCTGCCTGCCTTTATCCTCTGGCGGCAGTCGAGCCAACTCGACCTGCTGCTGCTGGGCGAGCGGGAAGCGGCCTACACCGGTGTGAATACGCAGCGCACCAAATGGATCGTCATCGGCTGCGCGGCGCTTATCGTAGGTGCCTGCGTGGCGGTGAGCGGGGTGATTGCCTTTGTGGCGCTGGTCGTCCCTCACCTGGTACGGCTGATACAGGGGCCGCGCCACCGCAGTTTGCTGTTAGGCTCCGCCCTGCTCGGTGGATTACTGATGGTCTGGGCGGACACTGCTGCCCGCACGCTGATTGCACCCGCTGAATTGCCAATTGGCATCCTGACGGCTCTGCTCGGTGCGCCGTTTTTTATCTGGCTATTGCTCAAAACCAAACGCAGCTTATGATCGAAGCGAACCACATTGGGGTACGGAAGTCCGGCCGCTGGATTCTGCGGAAAGCAAGGGTACAGGTACGTGCCGGAGAACTGGTAGCGCTCATCGGTGCCAACGGGGCAGGCAAATCGACCCTGCTGAAAGCCGTGGCGGGAGAGGTTACGCCGGATGAAGGTGCGGTAAGCATCAACAGCAAGATTTTGGCAGACTGGCCGGCTGCCGGGTTGGCAAAAGTCCGGGCTGTGCTCAGCCAATCAGTCCAACTGCCCTTCTCCATGCCCGTGATCGACCTGGTGGAAATGGGGCGCTATCCGTATCAGGGGCAGGAACCGGGCGGGCGCACCCGGGAGATTGCCCGGCTTTGCCTCAAACAGGTGGGACTGAGCGGGTATGATGACCGGGACATCTGCACGCTTTCCGGTGGAGAACAGCAGCGGGCGCAATTGGCGCGGGTGCTGGCGCAGGTGTACCGGGAGCAGCCTGCAGAAGAGCGTTTCCTGTTGCTAGATGAGCCCACCGCCAGTCAGGATATCGCGCAAAAGCAGCAATTGCTCAGCCTTTTGCGAAAGCTGGCGAATGAGGCAGGCCTTGGCATTCTTACGATCCTCCACGACCTCAACCTGGCGATGCAGTACGCCGACCGGGTCGTGCTTCTGCGCAGGGGGCATTTGCTGAAAAGCGGCTCACCCGAAACGGTGCTCACCCCCGAGGGGATTGCACAAGGGTTTGGGCTTAAAGCCCGGGTGGTGCGGACGCCGGGAGAAGCCTTGCCACATATTCTCACCTGCCCTACGGCGGTGGATCTTTTTCAAAATGAAGAAACAGCTATACCATGAAGACAACAATAAGCATTAATCCGGAATTACAGGCGCGGTACGAAGCGCTGAAGTCAGAACAGCCCAAACTGCGCATCCGTAATGCAGCAGAGGCGCTGGGCGTAAGCGAAATGGAATTACTCGAGCTGCAACTGGGAAGCACCGCCACGCGCCTCAGCGGGGGCTGGCAGAGCCTGCTGCAGGAGGTGGAGAGCCTCGGCCATGTGATGGCGCTTACGCGCAATGAATACGTTGTGCACGAGCGTAAAGGGGTATACCACAACGTCTCCTTTATGCACGACGGCAAGATGGGCGTGGTCGTCAATCCCGATATCGACCTGCGGCTGTTCATGTGGGAATGGGAATATGGCTATGCCGTGGAAGTGCCGGGCCGGGGCAAAGTGCTGCACAGCCTGCAGTTTTTCAATCAACGAGGTACGGCAGTCCACAAAATATACCTGACCAATAAGTCGGACCAAGCCGCCTACGATGCATTAGTCAACAAGTACCGGGCGGAAGACCAAAGTACGCCTGCAACCGTAGACCATAACCCGGTAGCGGCGCCTAACGTGATCCCGGACTCAAAAATCGACGTAGCCGCTTTTCAGGAGGAATGGCGCAACCTGCAGGACACGCATGACTTCTTCCCCCTGCTGAAAAAGTACGAGCTGCAACGGACACAGGCCCTGCGCCTGGCGCCGGAAGGCTTTACCCAAAAGGTGCCCAACGAAGCGGTGGTTAAAGTGCTGGAAGCGGCGGCAAAAAACGAAGTGCCGATTATGGTCTTCGTCAACAGCCCCGGCTGCATCCAAATCCACACCGGGCCCGTGAAAAAGCTGATCCCGATGGAGCAGTGGTTCAATGTGATGGACCCCGACTTCAACCTGCACCTCAACCTTGAGGGCATCGCGGAGAGTTGGGTGGTGAAAAAGCCGACCAAGGATGGCATCGTTACCGGTCTGGAAGTCTACGATGCACAGGGTGAGCTCATCGTGTACTTCTTTGGCAAGCGCAAGCCCGGTATTCCGGAGTTGGAAAGCTGGCGGGAGATTATTGATGAAACGTGCGACCCTGCCTGCTTGCGCATGGCAGGCAGGTCCGCTGGAGTCGAAGCCACTATTTAAGTTTGAGTTACTATTGTACGACCCCAATGGGGTCGACTATTCGTAAAAACAGCTTTCATCTTTTAATTGACGCCGTAGGTGTCACACTTACCAGAAGAAAAGCAAATGGATAATATTCGATGGTCAAGCAATCGCGAAGTAACCTACAAGAGCACATGAGGATGATATTTTTTGTTTGTTGTTTCTTCATTACGATTGGTACTTGCCCCCCGCTGTATGGCCAAGCTTCGCTGCCGCCCGATTCGTCGCTTTGGGCGCTGCAGTTGCAGGATGTAATCGTGACGGCGCAGTACGCGCCCACCGACAGCCGCAACGCCGTGCACGATGTGATCACCATACGGGAGGAAGTGATTGAGCAGCGGGGCGCTACCAATCTGGAACAGCTGCTGCAGCAGGAAGCCAATATCCGCATCCGTCAGGATATGGTGTTGGGCAGCAGTATGAGCCTGCTGGGCATCGACGGGCAGAACGTCAAAATTATGGTGGACGGGGTGCCGGTGATCGGCCGACAGGATGGCAATATCGACCTCAGTCAGCTCAACCTCAACAACATCGAGCGGGTGGAGATCGTAGAAGGCCCGATGTCGGTCAGCTACGGCACGGATGCCCTGGGCGGCGTCATCAACCTGATCACCAAAAAATCGCAGCTCGACCGCTACGACCTGAATCTCACGAGTCAGGTGGAAGCCCGGGGCGAGAACCGCTACGCTGCTGCCTTCGGTGCCCGCCTGACCGATGATATCATCCTGCGCATCAACGGCGGCTACGATGTGTTTGGCGGCTTTAGTGAAAACGACAGCCTGCGCTCCGTGCTTTGGAACCCCAAGGAGCAGTGGTTTGCGGATGCTTACCTTGGCTACCGGTTGGACGATAAGCGCAAGTTGTTTTACACCGGCAGTTTCTTTGATGAGGAGGTGCAGAATCTCGGCAACATCCGCCGCCCGCAGTTCAAGCCCTACGCCTTTGACGACTTTTACCTCACCCGGCGGGTCAACCATAGTCTGGCCTACGAGGGGCAAGTTGGGACGCACTACTACCTACAGGCGACCACCGGCTACAATCAGTTCCGCCGCTACAAGCGTACTTTGCGCAACAATTTTGAGGAAAACGAACAGCTAGAAGTACCCGGCATGCAGGACACGGCCCGCTTTTCAGGAGCCATGCTGCGCGCCACCTTCGCCAGTCAGTACGCCGACAGCCCATTGAATTTTCAGGTAGGCGTGGACCTGCGGTACGATGATGCCACGGGCCAACGCATACAAGACAGCCTGAGCAGCCGGGAAGGCTTTTCGCAAATTGGCGACTACGCGGCATTCGGCAGCCTGCGCTATCAGCCATGGGAAGCGCTGACCGCAGAAGCCGGGCTGCGCTACGCTTACAATACCCGCTACGAAGCCCCGCTCGTGCCTTCCTTCCACCTGAAGTACCGGCTGAATGAGCAGTGGGCCCTACGCGGCTCCTACAGCCAAGGCTTCCGCAGCCCGGACTTGAAGGAGTTGTTTTTCGAATTTATCGATATCAACCACTTCATCCTCGGCAACCCCAATCTGCGGGCGGAGCGCTCGGACAATCTGCAGTTAGGCCTATTCTACGAGCAGCGCGGGGACGAATGGCGCCTCAAGGGCAAAATCAAAGGCTTCTACAACGACATCCGCGACAAGATTGAGCTGTTTGAGTACATCGAGACCGACGAAGGCATCGCCCCGGCTATTGACACCTCCACCCTGCGCTTTGCCTATTTCAATCAGGCGGTGTACAAAACACAGGGCATCAACTTTTCCCTCAGCTACAGCACGCCCCGGCTGGAACTGTCTGCCAATGCCTCCACTATCGGCTACTACAACCCGGCGAGCGAGGACTTGCCGGAGCTGGATGCGTTCACCTACGCTATGGAGTACAGCGGCAGCGCCACCTACCGCTGGCTGAAGGCCGGTTTGAGCGCTTCTCTTTTCGTGCGCGTCAATGACCGGCAGGTCAATTTCTTCCCCACCACGGATGCGGAGGGCAACACCATTGCCGGGCAGCGCATACAAGATGGCTTTACGATGGCAGACTTTACCCTCACCAAATCCTTCTGGAAAGAGCGCATCGACCTGACGCTGGGTGCCCGCAACCTACTCGATGCACGGCGGGCCAACATACAGGGCGCAGCGAGCGGCGGGGCGCACAGCGGTGGCACCGGCAGCGCGCCGGTGAGCCCGGGCCGGAATGTGTTTGTGCGGATGATGGTGGATTTGGGGTGGTAGTGTAAAACAAACCGAAAACAGTATGAAATGTAAAACCGAGGTGCTGCTAATGAACGGCAGCATGAGCGTCGGGCAATGTACCGGCTGTAAACGGGTGGGCGTCCACTTCAACAACCTGCTGGCGGGCTTCAGCCAAGCCGAATTCAAGCGCTGGGCGGAATGGCTGCTGCATATTGAGTTTGCGCCCAACTCCAGCTTGTTTCACGACGGACAGTTCCGCATCATCCTGGATACGGGCAAGGCTAACTTACAATTTACATTTACGGAAAGTGAGTTTAATGTTTTTCGGGATGGGATTGCGGAGGCGCTGTTGCAGATGCAGGTGCGGGAGTTGATGGCGGGAGAGTGATAGACTCTGACTATGAGAAAATGGGGGAATGAACAATCCGGTGTTTGGTAAAATATTCAGAAATATTTGGAACTCTGCGGGGGGGGGGTATATTTATAAGTAATCCTTAAACAGGTCAACATATGATTTGACCTACTTGCGCCTTTTTTCAATTTATGGACTGGGCGGAAGGCTTGTATATCGTGACGATAAGCAAGAATAAAGAAATACTGCACCGCCGCAAAGTGATGCTTGCTAAGTAAATTGTAACCCACAAACGTGCAGCTCCGACTCTGGAGCTGCACGTATATAACTTTGTAATATGCGTTTATTTATCATTCTATTGTCAATTTTCACTTTTAGCATAGTGGCTGCACAATCCGTGGACACCTACAGTCAACTGCATAGCTTTGAAAGCGGTATAACAGACGAATATATTGACCTTAAATATGTTGATAGTAGCATTGTGCTTCTTTCGGGAAATTTCTGTGATTACGATACTGTGTTTAGGTCATGCTCTTACGTGTCTTCCTTTTTGCCTTCAGGGCAACATATTCAATCTCGTCTATATCCATCATTATTTCCTGAAGGAAGCAACAGGCTTGCAAGTATGGGTGATACTATCATACTCATTGGGCATCCGCATGGTCTTTTTCAAGGGCGTCCAACAAGAATACACTTAATTGATTCCCACTTCCAAGATATACAGACATATGATGTCCTAAGTCCGTCTAATAACGAAACTGTGATTTGTAATGGCATGATATGCAATAACAATACAGTATACTTATACGGCAATACAGTTTCAGATGGAAGATCTCAAGTGCTCATACAAAGCGTTGATAAAAGTCATTTGACAACAAATTGGGATCGAAAATACAGAAGAGGAGTTACCAGTAATAATTGCGATGACTTGCAATTCACATCAGATGGAAACTTAGTTTATTTAAATAGCTATTTTGACAATCAAGGCGCTGGGGGAGAATATGGCTCTCAAATTGTAAAACTGCTACCAAACGGAGAGAAGCTTGATTCGTTTGAATTTGAAGGTCCAGTCGGCAAACCCACAAGCATGCACGTTTCTGAAAGTGGTAGTTATTACTATTTCTCTGTAGTCAATCCAGAGGACATCTGGGCTTCAGACAACGGCTGGATCAACAAATTGAACCCTGAAATGGAAGAAGTGGAATGGCGTACCCCCTTGCCGTCAGAACCGTTTTCTAACAATTGGAAGTACAATGTACTGGACTTTATAGAGGCTGCTAATGGTGATATTATTTTTTGTGGCGAGGCAACCGGCGGTGGCTGGCATCCGGACGATAGCCACAACGGCTTCATTGCCCGTATCAGCCCCGGTGGGGAATTAAAATGGACCAAGATATACCGACACCCCAATGTAGATGCACTACCAGTTGATGAATTTGGTCTTTACCGGCAGGGGAAGCTAAACAAAGTCATAGAGACCCCTACTGGTCAAATCATTGCTTGTGGACACGCCAGGTATTCCCCTTTCCAACTTAGTGCCATACAGGACTTGGAGCTGTCATCCAGGCTTTGGCTGCTTGCAGTAGATGCGAATGGTTGCTTAGCTGGTGAGGAATGCCAGGATGTTATCGTATTGGACGGTGCCAACACGGCTTTACCTGTATTTGATATCGGCACCCGCTGGACCTACGAAGTAGAGACTGCTTCTGGAGGCCCGGCGAAGAGCGTCAGCTTCGAAACTTATGAAATTGTGGATACCGCAACAGTAGGCGGGCAGACTGCTTTTGCAGTAGAAGAAGGCTCAACGGGCAATCTTCAGTACCTGCGGCAGGAGGGCAGCTTAGTCTACCTCTGGGACGCTGATCTGGAAATGTACCAATTGAATTATGACTTTTCAGTCAATAGTCAGTATGGTACGCAATGGACCAGTCAGTGCAGCAGCGGAGGGGGAATTGCGATGATAGAAGTGGATAGCGTCACGCAGGAAACCGTAATGGGGGATACGCTGCCGGTACAACATTTACGCATAGAAAATAATGGCACGATTGAAGGAGACCTGCTTACCAACGTATACGCTGGTATAGGGCAGCAATCGGGTGGGCTACGTCTGCCCCTGGGCTATGGATTGTGCGACCCGGTCCGGGAAGTCACTCAGCTTCGCTGCTTTGAAAATGACAGCTTGCAATATAACTTTGTTGGCTACTCTTGTGATAGTACTTTTGTCATCACTTCCACCTCAGAAGTCACGCAGGGCGCGATCAACATCTTTCCCAACCCATCCTCCGGTCTTATTAATATTGAAGGGGCTCCGCCTTCTGCACCCTACGAGCTGTACGCAGTCGATGGGCGGCTCGTACAAAGCGGAGTCATCAGCGGCAGGCAGCTATTTATAGAGCGCCCCGGTATATACTGGCTTAAAGTAAGCACTGGCAAACACTGGGAAATTGTAAGGGTGGCTGTATTGTAACCGGTCGCTTGGCAAATCAAAGTTGCCGGAGCGTGAATTTGGAGAGCAGGCGTTTTAACCCCTTTACTTTTTCCCACAGCAATGCTTATACTTTCGCCCACTTTGGCAGGGGCATGGCTCATTGCGCCCTATCTTAGTTTTGCTTTTTGAGGGGGATTGCACCGGGGGAGACAAAGGTTTATCTGCCGGCTCTTTTTCAGGAACCATGCCACCGGACTGCATTAGGATTTCCATCATTTTTCGAGCAGCAACAGCACAGCAGATTGGTAATAATTCATCACTTCGCTAACATGGAAAACTTTGCGTTCAGGGTACAGATCCTGAAGCAGCAAACGCTCACCCATCAAACGCCGTGCGGCAGCCGTGTCCTTTTTTTCCTGTACCAGCAGGTTTGATTCATTGGTAATCCCAAACAGGTAATCAGGGTGATTTTTGCGGAGCTCACGGAGCAGGCCCCTGGCTTTACGGCGCTTGCCACGCATCATATACAGCGTGTAGAGGTGGTTTTGAGCCCGCGGTAAATGCGGGCACGTCCTTACGAGTTCTTCCAGCGGCTTAATCGCCTTCGGGTTGCCTGCTAAGACCTCCGGATAGAGCGCATTCATCAATTCAGCCTCTTCTTCGGTGACACTAGCATCTTCCATGGTATCATGCTCCACGGCATAAGGGATGAGGGGATGGTTGTAGGTGAAGCGGGTCTTGTATCTTGGCATAACAGATGGATTATATATTTGAGCACAAAGGTACAGAACAAGCATCGAGCAGCAGAATCGGATCTTTACAATTAGGCTTCTTCCCCCCTTTTGGCTCGAAAGTCATTTTACAATGTGTTCTTTTGGATTTAATACACTCCCTAAATTCTTGTGTGGCACGAAAAAGCCTACAGTATATGCTATTCGCCGTAGAAGACTGCGTGCGGCAATGGCTATTTATGAAACATATAGGATTACCGCTTATTTGACTATCTGCCCCATCCCCCCTATATTTATAATTATGCTCAAGCGCAAAGCACAACACACCGGCATGCACCCCACCCTAGAACAGCCCAGGTACTTCCCGGACCTGCACGCGTCCCTTAGTGTATACATCCGTGATTGGCTGTCACCCCGCCTTCCCGAGCGCTACACTATTTCCGTAGAGCGCGGGCTGTCCATGACGGATGCATCCGGCGCCTCCAAGCCCTACCGCCCGGATGCAAGGATCGACCGCGCTGAATCGCCTGAAACTTCCTACGCTGAAACTATCGCTGTGCAGCCGCCCTCTTTTACTGTGGATATTCCGGACCAACCCCAGCGGTATGTCGCCATTCGGGACGGAGGCGAGCGCTTGGTCACGACCATCGAGGTACTTTCCCCGGCCAACAAAATGGGAGACGGCTACGAGGATTTCCGCCGCAAGCAGGAGCAGCTTGCTGAGAAAGGGATCTACCTGGTGGAAATTGATTTGCTAAAACAAGGCAAGCGCCGCTGGCGGGACGAACGGGTCGACCAAGCCGATTATGTGATAACTTTGCAGCGCGCCGGCGACAGCCTGGCCAATGTTTGGGCCGTAGCCCTGGGGGAAGCACTGCCTGCCATCCCCGTCCCCCTGCTTGCTCCGGATGCGGATGTGCCGCTGCCGTTGGAGTATATTTTACAGGAATATTTAGAGAAGAGTGGGCTGGGGAGGCAATTGAGGTAGCGCTGTATAAAATTATCTGCAAAGGTATTAGGTCCAATGAGATTTACCACTCCACCCGCCACCCCATCGTCAAACTCATAGCTTCCGGGCGGAAAAGACTTCCCTGCACCAGCCCTTCCGGCTGACTCATAAAACGGCGGTAGCTACCCCGAACAAACAACCGCCCAAACCGTACAGGCGGCAAAAGCACTTGCCCCTCCAGGCGTACCGCCCATCCTGCCTGGTATTGGGTGCTGGCGTCCACTAGTTCATAGCCCTCGACCAGGTAGCCGCCCGAATGCCAGGATGACAAGTTGAAGTCCACTCCGGCTTTACCTTCCAGTTGCCAGCCGGCTGCTGACCAGGTCCTCCCGAGTAGTATAGGCATCGACCAGGAGCGGAAGGTACTATGTTGTTGAATATTTACCCTACGGATGCCGGGTATAGAATCAGTGGTGGAAGTAAATTCTTCTCCGGTGATGGTATTCCGAAAAATGGTATCTACGGTATTGGGATGGTACAGCTGTATGGGGAAAGCTTCCTGCAATCGCTCGCGCTGCACCAGTTCTTCCATTTCGACGCCTGCCCAAAAGGTGTAAGGGCGTTGCGGAAGCACGTATCCTATCCGGAGGCTTGCCGCAAGCCCGGTTAGTGGGTCAATAGTAGTATTGGGCAACTTCGTGCCGTAAACATTAGGATTAAGGTTGAAGGCAAGCCCCATCCCGGCTTCCACAATCCAGGGATGTCGAGCAGCTTGCATTTCCGGCACTTCCGGATATGGGGTAGTTGAATCGAGGCTGACCACCGGTCCCGGTGCCAACGCTTCAATTTGATTTAGCAGGTCTAAACCGACCAGTTTATCCTGTGCCTTATCAGCTGACACAGCCTGAGCTTCCAAACCACTAGACAAACTGGATTTCATGAGTAAAAGGGATTGATTTTTGCGGGCTGCAGTTCCCGCCTTTAGGGGGCTAGGGGGCGTGCGGAGGCTGAAAAAATCAATCCCTTTTGAAAAATGTCTAGTAGTGTGCTGAGCTTCTTTAAATTCGTTTAAAGGAACTGATTGTGTTGGTGTTGATGTAGCCTCTGAGGCTGATGGCGCTAAGGCTTTTCTCTCCTTGGGGTTGGACGAAGCAACCAGTACATTTGTGCCGTCTTTCGCTTTCGAATCATCCGTTGAGAAGGCAATATCCGTCTCATTAGCCCCCTTTATGTCTTCTGACATCTCCGTTGCAGTTTCAGCTATAGCTGAATTTTCGTCCGCTAAATGGCCGGGCATCGGGAAATAGCCCAGCTCAGTTGTACCACCAAACAGGCCAAAGTAACCGATAGCCAACAACACTGATGTACCAACCGGCAGCCACCACCAGAAAAGCAGTCGCCGGCGTTTTTTCTGCTCCAGACCTGCCCTGATATTTGGCCCCATTTGTTCCCAGCTCAGGTTGGCTGGAATATCTGCTGATTTATGCCGGCCCAGCTTATCGTTGAGCCCGCCACGTTGATCAAATGTTTCCATAATGACCCTTTATTTGTTGTGCTTCCAACGCTTCTCTTAATAGTTTTTTGGCGCGTTATAATTGCGACCACGACCCTACCGGGCTAATATCCAGCATCTTACCGATTTCCTCGTGGCTGTACCCGTCCACTACATAAAGGTTAAACACCGTGCGGGCGCCTGCCGGCAATTGGGCAATCAGGTCAAGAAGATACTCCGCATCGTAGTGCGATAGGTCAATGGTCGTGGTGTGGGAAGATTGTTCCGAAATCATGAGCTCCTCCGCCCGAAGCCGCTGTTGTTTGCGTTGGAAAGCAATAGTTTTATGAATCGCTAATCCCCGAATCCAGTGGTGTAAATCCCCTTTATTGGGGTCAAATCGCTCCAGGCCCTGGAATACCGCAATGAAAATATCCTGAATAAGGTCACGTTCTTCAGCCTGCCTCACGCCAAACCTGCGCACGATAGACAGTACGTACGGCAGGTATTGCTCGTAAAGCAGCTGCTGCGCCCGGGCGTTGCCTTTCAGGCATTTTTTGATGAGGGTAGCGGTATTCATGGGCGCTCTTTATTCGCAATCTTCGTAAGCCATGCTGAATGAAGCCGTATACTCCCCGACATAGACATACCCACTACAGGGCAAATCATTGCCTAAAGGCCCGTCTATTCTAAAGAAGTCACCAGTAAAGGTCCCCGTGATTTCCGTCTCGGTAATTTCCGTAATCGTTAATTCAGCCTTTTGGTGTTCACAACCTGTACCTGGAGAGAAAAGGCTGAATAATGCCGTAGGTTGCCCATCGACTTCCGCAGTAATACCCACCTGGGTAACGTATTCCTCACCCTCGAAAACGTAAAACTCTAAAATAAAGAAGTCGTCGCCATTGGCGCTTGCACTGTATGAAGTCCCTCCGGTACATGTAATTGTGCCAGAGGTTAATACATAGGAAAGGAAGTTACCTGCCCCAACCAATCGCCGGGCATCTCCCTCAGACACAAAAACATCCTCTTCCTGCGCTTTCAGGGCAAGACCTTGTTGGAATTCCACCTCGGCGGGCGTAACCTCCTCGGGGATATCAATGGTTTCATTGAAATTTTCCCGCTCGCAGTTGGTCAGCGTAAAAAATGCGACTAAGCAAAAACAGATTGTAATTCGTTGCATGATCATTGTTTTTGCTTATCTATTGTGATGTGGTGATGGAAACGTTGCAACCGTACTCTACTTTTTTTGAATTCTTTTTAAGCCAGTCTGTAAAAGCACTGACTATCAAACAACTACAGCATCAATCATTTCTGTGAATTTTGAATAGCAAAATGGAATTCCAGCTCTTTTGTTGCGGGAAAATCAGTATTTCACCACTACCGGTACAAGAAAGTTGGGCATATATTTTGAAAAATGGTTACTATATAGCAATATTGCAATATTAAAAAACAAGAACGCTATGGGGCTTACCAAAACAGAAGGCTACACACAAGCGCAAATCGAGCTGGCCACCGTTGCCAAAGTGCTGGGCCACCCGGCGCGTGTTGCCATCGTGCAGCATTTGCTGGAAATCAACGCCTGTATCGGCAACGATCTGATGGACGTACTGCCCCTCTCCCAGCCTACCATCTCCCGCCACTTGTCGGAGCTGAAAAAAGTCGGCATCATAAAGGGCACCATCGAAGGCTCAAGCATGAACTACTGCATCAATGCCCACCGCTGGCGCGAAATCCGTCAGATGCTGGGCGGGCTGCTGGGTATGGAGCCGGGTGAGCAGTGCTGTTGAAACAAGTACCCGTTTTGCGAGGATGATTAAAAAACCCTGAACGCTAATATTGCAATATTGCAATAAAGTTATCTTTAAATCAATAATTCCTTTTCACTATGACGGTTTCTGAATTTAAAACACACCTTCAATCCGTTGACCAACTGGTTTTCCAGCAGCCTAACGGGCAGGTCGTACCGCTGCATTTTCACATCACAGAGATGGGGCTGACCACCAAGCACTTTGTTGACTGCGGCGGCACTACCCGCACAGAAGCGCACGCCAGCCTGCAAATTTGGGTGGCCGAGGACTACGACCATCGGCTAAGCCCGGATAAGCTGATCGGCATTATCGATATGGCCACTCCCCTGCTCCAGGCTCAAAACCCAGAGGTGGAAATCGAATACCAAACCGATACCATCGGCCGGTATGCGCTGGACTTCAAACAGGGGAAATTTGTGCTGATGCCAAAGCAGACCGACTGCCTGGCTAAGGAAACGTGCATGCCCGAAATAGCTTCACTGCCTTTGTCCGCTGCTAACAATTGTGCACCGGGCAGTGGCTGCTGCTAAAATTCAAAATTGAAGACGACCATGGGTTTATTACCAAAACTGAAGGCTTACGCCGAATCGCTATTGCAGGAAGCTCAACAGATACCGGACGAACGGAAAGCACTGCTACAACAACTTGCGGATTATCTGGTGCAGTCAAAAAGTACGCCGGTGAAACTAAATTTCATTTGCACCCATAATTCCCGCCGCAGCCATATCGCTCAGATTTGGGCGGACGCCGGGGCCGCGTATTTCGGAATCCCGGGCGTGCAAACTTACTCTGGCGGAACGGAGGCCACGGCTTTCAACCCCAGGGCGGTGGCGGCGCTGCAACGGGCGGGCTTCCAAATCCACAACCCGGGCGGTGAGAATCCGCATTATCAGGTTGCTTTCGCGGAAACGCATGCCCCACTGATCTGCTACTCCAAGACTTTTGATGCGCCGGTCAATCCTCAATCCGGATTTGCGGCCATTATGACCTGCTCGGATGCAGACGAGAATTGCCCTTTTATCCCAGGAGCAGCTTTCCGCCTGCCGCTAACCTACGATGACCCTAAGGTTGCCGATGGTACGCCGGAGGAAACGACCCGATACGACGAGCGCGTCCGGCAGATTGGGCGGGAAATCCTGTACGCTATGCAATTATACGCAATACGAAGTGGTTTGCGACATCGGAGCTAGCCACTTCTCAGCGTAAATGCTGACATTGAGTAGGTTTGCTGTGGCAAACCACTTAATCGTCAGTATGGCAGCTCAAAAAATGAAATCCGCATGACTTCAAAAAGCACCACCAAGACTCGCAAAAGCCTTTCCTTCCTCGACCGCTACCTGACGCTTTGGATTTTCCTGGCCATGGCAGTGGGTGTCGGGTTGGGCTACTTTTTGCCTGGTACAGCCGATTTAGTCAATTCCTTTTCCCGGGGCAGCACCAATATCCCGATTGCCATCGGCCTCATCCTGATGATGTACCCACCGCTGGCAAAGGTCAACTACCGCATGCTGCCTCAGGTCTTCCGCAATGTAAAGATCCTGGGTTTATCGTTGTTCCTCAACTGGATTGTGGGGCCAATCCTAATGTTTGTGCTGGCTATTGTTTTTCTACGCGACTATCCGGAGTATATGACCGGGCTCATCCTCATCGGGCTGGCGCGCTGCATTGCGATGGTCATTGTGTGGAACGACCTGGCGGAGGGCAGCCGGGAGTACGGGGCCGGGCTCGTGGCGCTGAACAGCATCTTCCAAGTCTTCTTCTACAGCTTTTATGCGTGGCTCTTCATTACGGTATTGCCTCCGGTATTGGGGTTTGAAGGGGCAATTGTGGATATCTCCATCGCTACGGTGGCGGAAAGCGTAGCCCTCTACCTGGGCATCCCCTTCCTGGCGGGGCTACTAAGCCGGGTGCTGCTGGTGCGGGCCAAAGGTGAAGAATGGTACCAACACCAATTTGTGCCCGTGATTTCCCCCATAACCCTCATCGCCCTGCTGTTTACGATTGTAGTCATGTTTAGCCTTAAGGGCGAGCTGATCGTGGAAATACCCATGGACGTAATCCGCATTGCAATTCCACTGCTGATTTACTTCGCCCTGATTTTCCTCATCAGCTTTTTTGTGGGAAAATGGCTGGGGGCAGACTACCCCCGCAACGCTGCGATTTCCTTCACGGCAGCGGGGAATAACTTTGAGCTGGCGATTGCTGTAGCGATCGCGGTCTTCGGGCTGAATTCCGGGCAGGCCTTTGCCGGGGTGATCGGGCCGCTGGTGGAAGTGCCGGCTTTGATTGTGCTGGTGACTGTGGCGTTTTGGCTGCGGCGGCGGTATTATACAGCATGAGCCGAGCCGTCAGTCAAACGATGAAATACGAGGCACCTTTAAGAAAAGAGCCATTCCACATCCCAACAAGCACTAAGCAGCGGAGTGTACCAAAGATTGACAATCCCCCCGTATTTCCGTATTTTTACAAAAAAGAATCCTTTATGCCGGAGGTGAGCCAACACGAATACGAAGTCGAACGCCAGAAGCCTATGCCCTCTTTTAACCATGCTACCGTGCAGCTTAATTTAGGATTTGAGCTGAAACTACGCTACAAGGAAAAGTATCGAATTCTTTCCGAGCTAAGCTTACAACTCGACGACTGGCTCTCCGTCCCCGACCTCTGCATTTATCCTAAACAACCACTCGACCTGCGCAATGATCAGACCAAGACGCTGGAGCCACCACTCTGTGCAATTGAAATCAGCTCGCCTACCCAGCCTTTAGGAGAACTGATCATCAAGGCAGGCCGATACTTTGATCATGGCGTGCGCTCGGTATGGGTCGTATTTTTGGAACTGGGCAATGTTTATGTTTTTTCCGGCAAGGATACCTACGAAATATACCGCCCGGAAGAAACGCTCAGAGACGCGGTGCTGGATATTGAACTGCCACTGGCTGAGGTTTTTGAATGAAATCAGATGCCAACACCTACACTTTCAACCCCTGATACACCTCATGCAATTTCAATTCTAAATCCAGCGTGGTAAAAGAGAAGTTTGCATCCAACCCAGCCACAGTCTCCCGGACAATCCATTTGCCTGCGTCGTCGCGGTAAAAGCTTTCTATCTTGTATTGCTCCTGTGCCGCCAGCACGTACTCCCGCAGGCTGCCGATAGCCCGGTAGGCTTCGAATTTGGGGCCGCGGTCGCGCGCTTCGGTAGAGCCGGAGAACACTTCAATGAGCAGAATGAGGTTGAGTATGGTGTCGGGGGCATTTTGGCTGCGGGGCGGTATTAAAAAATACCGCACTTTTACTTTATCAAACACCAAGGTATGGTCTGCCGTAACTGCTGAATATAATCTTCTGAAAAATTATTTTCTTTCAGGTTAAGGAACCGAAGTGCTTTTAGCTCACTAATTTCCACTGGTAAAACATTAAGATTATTTTTTCTAAGGTATAGCAGAGCTAAACTATTTAACTGCCCTATTTCCGGTGGCAGCTCACTGAGTTCGTTGGCTCCAAGTTCCAGTTTGATTAAGTTTTCTAACTGTCCTATCTCAGGAGGTAGTGAGATGAGCTGGTTGCCAAAAAGCTCAAGCGTTGTCAAGTTCTTTAGTTTTCCTATCTCACTGGGAAGGGCACGAATGTGATTGAAGGTTAAGTTCAGTAATTTTAAGTTTTGCAAGCGGGTTACTACAGCTGGCAGTTTACTGAAGTCATTGTAGGAAATGTTAAGCTCTGTCAGGTTTTGTAAATACCCAATTTCAGCGGGAAGGTTGTAGAGTTTGTTGCTGAATAAATAAAGCCAAGTCAAATTTTGCAGCGCACCAATTTCGATTGGAAGGGACTGAAGATTATTGAAGGATAAATTTAAATAGGTTAAGCTTTTTAGTGCACCTATTTCGGGCGGTATATCACTAAAACCATTGTTAGAAAGATTTAATGAGATTAAGTTCCGTAACTTGGTGACTACAGCGGGAAAGGCACTAAATTGATTACCTGAAATACTAAGCGTGGTCAAATCTTGCAACTGTTCCAATTCCACAGGCAGCTCAATGAGATCATTACTGGTAAGATTTAGCTCAGTCAGCTTTCTTAACTGCCCTATTTCAACTGGAAGACTGCTGAGCTTATTACCTAATAAGTCAAGTTTGGTTAAGTTCTCTAATTGCCCAATTTCAGGAGGCAAGGCATTTAATTTGTTGCCAAAAAGGTCAATCAATGCTAAGTTTCGCAAATGTCCAATTTCAGGAGGCAAAGTTTCCAGTTGGTTTTCTCGAAGGATAAGCGTATTTAGGTTGCTTAATTGCGAAATTTCAGCAGGTAGGTCACTAACTTGATTACCCTTGATATCAAGTTTGTTCAGATTACTCAACTGTCCGATTTCGGCAGGTAGTTTCTGAATACGATTATAAGAGGCTATTAAGACCTGTAACGCTGGATACTCAAAAATCTCGCTTGGCAAGCTGTCCAACTGCTGGTTACTCAGGTTTATAGCCAAAGTTGTATCTGTAAGATCCTCAACACTGTAAACCACAGGGTACGCTTTTCCGGTCCTGTCAATCAAATAGTTCTTGTAATTCGCTGAGGACTTATCCCATTTTTTCACCTGGGCATAACATGTTCCATGAGAGTGCTGAAAATCATCGTATTTGAAGTCAATTCCAGAGTTAAACTCTTCTAGGCGAACACTATAATCACCAATCTTTATAAGCTCGTCCGCTCCTGCTGCTGTATAACCTTTTTGTAAAGTATAAGGCCTACCGCTTGATAAGCCATTAGGTGGGATATAATTTAAGGATAAGCTCGTGAGCAAAAGTAAAAGTTCAGGAAAAAATCGCATTGATATCTCTATTTTCAGTGGCTATACACTTGACCCCATTTGCTTTCTATGGCAATGTGCCTCACCTAGTGAATTGAGCCGTAGATGCTTGACAGTTTACGCCCAGCACCAGTAAGCGCTCAAGCGTGAAAAGACTGTCAAATATTTCGGTCTAGTCGCACTAGTGTGACCGAGCTGAGCACCAAAATTTATAATCATGATTTCTATTCGATCAATATAATTAATTATTCGAAATCAACATTGGTCTTACTTGAGCATACTGAACCCCAACTTTTCAAAAAAAGCAAGCCACTCTGGCAAACCAAATCCCACTTCGTTAGCTTAAATGCCTGAATACCGACCTAACCCTCACCCAAAAATCCAACGGCCATGCATTTTCCCTTATTGCAGGACCTGCTCATCTTCATGGGCTTCTCGGCAATCGTCGTGTACGCACTGCAGCGCATTCGGCTGCCCTCTATCCTGGGCTTTCTGGTGACTGGCATTCTGATCGGGCCGCATGGGTTGGGGCTGGTGAGCGAATCCGAACAGATCGAACTCATCTCGGAAATCGGTGTGATCCTCCTGCTCTTTGTGATTGGCATGGAATTGTCCATCAAGCATCTGGTGTCCATCAAATACTCGGTCTTCATAGGCGGGTCTCTTCAGGTAGGGCTGACAGTTGTCGTAGCTGGGCTGATATATTATCTGTTAGGCAACAGCTGGGAAGAATCCCTTTTCGTGGGTTTCCTGTTTTCGCTGTCGAGCACGGCTATTGTGCTGAAGGTACTGCAGGACCGCAATGAAATGTCGGCTCCTCAGGGGCGGAATGCCCTCGCTATTCTCATCTTCCAGGATATCATCGTAGTGCCGATGATGCTGTTTACGCCCATTATTGCCGGGCAGTCCGGGGATATCACAAGCAGCATCCTCATCCTGCTGCTGAAGACGGCTGTGGTGGTGGCGATTACCATCGTAAGTGCGCGCTACCTGGTGCCACGGCTGATGCACAGCATCGCAAAAACCGACAGCAAGGAACTCTTCCTGATTACCACGATTACCATTTGCTTTGCCGTCGCTTTCCTGACTGCTGAAGCAGGCCTCTCGCTGGCACTGGGCGCATTCCTGGCAGGACTGGTCATTTCAGAATCTGAATACAGCCATCAGGCTACAAGTGTGATCCTGCCCTTCCGGGAGCTATTTACCAGCTTCTTTTTCATCTCGGTTGGCATGCTGCTGAACTTACAATTCTTTTGGGCCAACATAGGCATTGTGCTGCTGGTCGTCCTAATCGTTTTTGTAGTCAAGTCGTTCATTGCTTCCCTGGCAATTGCTGTATTGAAATACCCGCCGCGCACCTTCCTGCTGACCGGACTTGCGCTCTTTCAGGTGGGCGAGTTTGCCTTTATCCTTTCAAAAGTCGGCATTCAGTACAACCTGCTCAATCCATCGACCAATCAGTATTTCCTGGCGGTCTCCATTGTTTCCATGCTGCTGACGCCCTTCGTCATTATTCTTTCGGAGCGTATCGCTTTTGGGGTGCTGAAGTTTCGTCCTTTAAAGGCCTGGGATGAAAAACTGCTCGCTTCACAGGAAGCCAAACATGCCGTTGCTACAGATCAGCTCAATAACCATTTGGTGATCATCGGCTACGGCATCAATGGCAGGAACCTGGCCAGAGCGGCTGCTTTTAGCAATATCCCGTATGTAGCGGTGGAGTTGAATGCCGAAACGGTTTCAGCAGAACAAAAAAAGGGCGTACCCATTATTTTTGGGGATGCTGCAAAAGACCCTATCCTTGAAGCCGTCAACATTTCCAAAGCCAGGGTGGTAGTCATCGCGATTTCAGACCCTGAAGGCACCAAGGTGATCCTGCAAAACATCCGCACCATCAGTCAGTCGGTCCACCTTATCGTACGTACGCGATTTGTCAATGAGATACCCGAGCTTATTGCCCACGGTGCCGATGACGTTATCCCGGAGGAATTCGAGACCTCCATCGAAATCTTTTCCCGGGCCCTCCACTACTTCCTGATCCCTGAGGACGACATCGAGCACTTTGCGGAGATCACCCGCTCGGATAACTACAGCCTCTTCCAAAACAAGAAGAGCATCCCCCGCACTTTCCGCCCCAGCCAATATCCGGAGTTTGACATCACCAGCCTGAAGGTCAGAACGGACAGCTACCGCATTGTGGGAAAAACGCTAAGCGAACTTGATGTGAGAAACCGATTTGGGATCAATATCCTTGGCCTCTCCAGAAAAGACGAGCTCCTCACACACACCGGCCCTGACGAGGTAATCCTACAGCGGGATATCCTTTACGTTACCGGCTCCCAGGAAAGCATTGATCAGTTTAGAAAAGTGATTGAGTAGAAACAGGGCTCCGTGGGACAGTTTGGCACCTTAAAACTTGCATCCTTTCATCGTTTATCGTAGTTTTACGATGAAGCAAATTAAAGAGCATGAAAGTACTTGCCGAGCAGCCCATTTCTGAAAACGCTAACCAGGAGCTGGCCCGATTTGCCAAGGCATTAGGGCATCCTACCCGGCTGCAAATCCTGCAATTGCTGGATTCTCAGGCTTGCTGCTTTACCGGCGACCTGGTTGAAGTCATTCCTGCGGCACAATCTACCATTTCCCAGCATTTGCGTGAGCTTAAGAATGCAGGGCTGATACAGGGCGAGATCAATCCGCCACGGGTGAAATACTGCATCAACAAGGAGAATTGGCGGAAAGCCAAACTGCTTTTCACCCATTTCTTTGAAGAATAAAACTTTTTTTACCTCTATTCATCGTTAATCGACGATAAACTATAAATAAGAAAAACATGAAAACCATCAAAATCCTGGGCACTGGCTGCCCAAAGTGCAAACAAACCGAAGCTGTCGTCCGCAAAGCAGTAGCTGATCTGGGCACTGATGCTGACATTCAGAAAGTGGAAGACATTCAGGACATTATGCAGTACAACATCCTGAGCACTCCTGCGGTGGTAATCGACGAGGTGGTGCAAATTAAAGGTCGTGTGCCCAAGGCTGCTGAATTAGAAGCATTGCTAAAAGCCTAATCTATGTTCACCTGGATAGAATGGCTGGCGGATCAGCTGATTTTTGGCTTGCTGGGGCTCGCACCGGACACTCATCTGGGAGCAGCCCTGCATTTTTTCGTGTACGACACCGTCAAAATCCTGCTGCTGCTGTTTCTCATCACCTTTGTTATGGGCATAGTCAATGCCTACTTTCCGGTTGAACGGCTGCGCAGCTTTCTACAGCGCAACCGGCTATTCGGATTAGAGCACCTGTTAGCCTCCATTTTTGGAGCGGTGACGCCATTTTGTTCCTGCTCCTCTGTGCCCTTGTTTATCGGGTTCGTACGCGGAGGCATACCGATTGGCGTCACCTTTGCCTTTCTCATCACCTCCCCTCTGGTCAATGAAGTGGCATTAGCTTTATTCCTCGGCATGTTTGGGCTCGAAACGACGCTGATTTACGCCGGCTCCGGTATTTTGCTGGGTGCGGTCGGCGGATGGGTACTCGGAAGGCTGGGCGTAGAGCGCTACCTCAGTGACTGGGTGCAAAAAATGGCGGAGCAGCCTGCGCTGGCAGGGGATTTTGAAGAAAACGGGCAGACTTTCCGGCAGCGCCTGCCTGGCATCACACAGGAAGCCCTGAGTATCGTGAGGGGCGTTTTACTTTATGTTCTTGTTGGTATTGGGATCGGTGCAGCCATGCATGGTTATGTCCCGGAAGACTTTTTTGAGCAATACCTGGGCGGAGGCCAATGGTGGACCGTTCCACTGGCTGTAATACTCGCTGTCCCGATGTATGCTAACGCTGCCGGTATCGTACCGGTCATTCAGGTCTTTGTCGCGAAGGGTATCCCCCTGGGTACAGCCATCGCTTTTATGATGGGCACAATCGGACTTTCCCTGCCGGAAGCGACCCTGCTCAAAAAGGTAATGACCATGAAGCTGATCCTGATCTTTTTCGGGGTGGTGACCACCTTTATCATCTTGTCCGGGCTATTGTTCAACCTTATTCTTTAGACAAATCTAGTTTAATCTATGCGTTGCTTTATTGCATTTACCCTTGCAACTACAATCAGCTTTTCGGCACAGGCTCAGCAGGTCTTTACCGCTGGGGCCGCCCGTAATGTGATGATGGGCACCGATCTTTCGCCCCATGTTCGACTCGATACGCTTTTAGAGCATCCCCACCTTTTCGCACTGGGGCCAGTAGAAGACCTGCAGGGCGAAATCACCGTATTCGATGGGCAAGCGTTTACCGCAACTGCTACCCCCTCTGGCATCATAACTCAGGTCAGTCCCGGTATACGGGCGCCATTCCTGGTGTACGCCTACGTCCCACGTTGGGCTGCCTACGAGATGGACCGCCACATTGACGGGCCAAAAGCACTGGAAGCGCTGATCGACAGTTTGGGGCAAGCCCATGGTTATGGGGCAGAGGAAGCGTTCCCCTTCCGCTTATCCGGTCAATGGGACCAGGTGGAGTATCATATTATCATGCGGGACAAGACAGAAGATCGGCACAGCCATGCTGCTCATGACCGTGCCAAACGACGCTTTACTTTGGAGCAGGCAGCAGGCGATATTGTAGGCTTCTTTTCCCGTAATCATCAAGGGGTATTCACCCACAAAGGCCAGTTTATCCATCCGCACTTCCTGGCAGCCGACCGCAGTACCACCGGACACCTCGATGGGCTACAGCACAATGGCCACTACACCGTGTACCTGCCGGCCACAGGTAACCGGGCACCGTTGAGCGTGCTCGATACCGACTTTTCCAAAGGAAAATTGCGGCATCATCAATTGGTAAGCCTCGAAGATCTCACCCGTTTCCATGGGCACCGCTGCGATGGATTAGCAGTTGGTTTCGTCGGATTAAAAACAGCCCTCTACGAACTCTTTCCTGATTCCATCATTGACCGCACCAGCCTCCGGACAGTCAGTAAGCCGACGCCCTGTCTTGTGGATGCTGCCACGTACATGACTGGAGCACGCTATCCCTTCAACACCTTCTATACCACCCGGGACATACCTTACCTGTTCATCGTTCAGCGTACAGACAATGGTCAAACGCTGGGCATTCAGCTGAAACCTGGCGTGAAGCCCGCAGAAATCATCCGTCTGTCGGCACTTGCCGAACAGCAGCAACTATCAAAGGAAGGACTGCAAGAGCTTAAGCGGCTGGAAGATGCGTTTACGGACCTGATTTTACGTACGCCCCCGGAGCAACTCTTCGAAGTCACTTCACTACCAGAATTCGATTGGCAACCGGTACTGCGCAATGATTTTATCAAAACGGATGTGCTGAATAAATAAAGTCGAAGAATAGATAAGGTGCTGACCAAAGGGAAAGACTTGAAATCAAACCTACACCTCCACCCCCTGATATACCTCTCCCAGCTTCAGCTCCAAATCCAGTGTGATGAAGGAAAAGGCATTATCCTGCCCAGCCACCGGCTCCCGGATGATCCACTCGCCCGCATCGTTCCGGTAGAAACCCTCTATCTGGCATTGGTCCTGTGCGACCAGTACATACTCCCGCAGGCTGTTGATAGCCCGGTAAGCTTCGAATTTAGGACCGCGGTCACGGGCTGCTGTGGAATCGGATAGCACTTCGATTAACAGGAGGGGATTGAGCAGGGTGTCAGGGGCATTTTCCAGATAATGCTCTTCTCCTTCCGTGAGCACGAGATCCGGGTAATAATATTTATCAGAAAGTGGCGATTGCACCCGCATATCCGCTTGATAGATACTCATTGTACCTGTTGCACCCCTGAGATACATCCAAATAAGCCCATGCAGGTTAGAGGTGATTTTATTGTGTTCTTTACTACTTCCGCCCATAGCAATCAGTTTTCCATTTTCGTATTCATGGCGTTCTTCCTGTTCTGCTTCCCACTCCAGGTAGGCGGATGGGGATAGTACGGTGGTTGCCTCTGCCATTGGTTATTTTTTTTCTTGCAAATTAAAGTACGGTTTTCCCAGGAAAAGGGCAAGCCAGGTTTAGCCTGCCAATCTTGCCAAAAAAACTAAACGCCCAACACGGCCGAAACCTCCACCGCTTTCATAAAATCCGTAGCTATTTCATCACCCGGCAGGAAGATATGGATATCGGTATAACCCTTTGGTCCAGGGCTGCGGTAACGCTCTATCTGCTTATCCTGCAGGTTGACGATCCAAACCTCTGGAATGCCATGGCTGGCGTAAAGAGGCAGCTTGATATCCCGGTCTTTTTCCAGGCTGCTGTCAGCAACTTCTATGAGAACAACCGTCTCTTCAGCTGTTGGATGAGAACGCTTGTAAAGGTCTGACCGGTATTGTAAAATACTGATATCTGGTTCGGGCTCGGAATAATCGTCCAGATGAATTGGATTTTGTGCAGTAAACACATAAGCTTCGTGCGGAAGATTTAAGGATAAGTGACGGATCAATTCATTCACCGTGCCTGCATGATTACTTTTTATCGGGCTCATATCCACAATTTTGCCATAGAGCAGTTCGACACGCTGCTCCCCGAAAACGCCGGCCTCCCCCATACGATGGTAGGCTTCTGCGGAGAAGCGGTGGGTATCGGTTATTTCTGTGGTCCGGGAAGTCATAGTTTGGTCTTTGTTGCAAAATACAGAAATCAGGACTGGAATGCAAGGCACCCTACAACGCCCGCAAATTATCAATCATCTGCCGGGCATTCTTCGCATTGCGGTAGCCCTTCATTACAGCTTGCCGCAGTAGCGCATCCGCTTCATCAAAGAACCCCAGGGAAGCTTTAGCGATCGCCATATTGGCGTAGGCGATGGCCTGGCCAGGGTCAAGCGCTATAGCCTTTTCGAGATAGTGAACGGCTTGCTCAAACTGCATCGTGTGGGTCAGATGGAGCGCCCCGAGACTGGTGTAGGTTTCTGCATAGCCCGGGTCGAGGCTTATGGCTTTCTCGTAGCAGGAAGCAGCTTTATCATACTGCCCGGTCAGCCGGTAACAGATGCCAAGATTGGTCCAGTAAGAGGCCGTATCCGGCCGGATTTCCAGTGCCTGCTGATGCGCATCAATGGCTTCCTGATAGTAGCCGAGCTGATTGTAAGTATTGCCGAGTACAGCATAGGCTTGCGCCAAATCCCCTTTTTGAATCCCCGGGTGGGCTATCGCCTGCTGAAGCGTAACTACCGCCTGTTGATATTCCCCATCCTGATGCTGTTGGCGACCTTTTTCGAGCAGCCGCTCCGGCCCATCCGGAGACTTAGGGGGTTCTGGTACCGGGGCATCCCCTGCTTTCCTGAGCTGAGTAATGGTTTGAATGAGAATCTGCCGAAGTTGATTCTTCTCAATCCCGTAGCGCTCTGCTGTGATGATGCCCAGCTTCCACTCCCGCTCCACGGCATTCAGACGGGCGGCGTATTGCAGCAGCTCTTCTTCGGTGACCTGCCCCCTGAGTTCCGGCAGGTGCGCCCGAAGCCGGTCAATCACTTCCTTTAGCTCATCGTTGAGCAGCATGTTTTTGAGTTCTTCCGGCAGGTCTTGTGGGCTCATGGTACTTGGTTTTCGTTGATGGCCCAACAATTTAGGTATAAATGTACACAATGCCCGAAGTGCCTCCAAAAAGGCGTTCAAAACTCCCCAATCAGTGATATAACGCACTGACTTTCATGCCTAAAAATTGCAACTTGTAGACATCAACAGCGGCTAAGCTATGACGTGCTCGACCGCTGATAACCGTTAATTCATCACAAAAAAGTCAACATGACCAATACCTTAAGCCGCATCGGCCTCGATCAGGAACAATCACAAGTACTGTCCAACAAACTCAACACCCTGCTGGCTAACTACCAGCTCTTCTACATGAACGCCCGTGGCTTTCACTGGAACATCAAAGGGAATAAGTTTTTTGAGCTCCACCTGAAGTTCGAAGAATTGTACAACGACTCCCTGATCAAAATCGATGAGATCGCAGAGCGTATCCTGACGCTTGGATTTACCCCCCTGCATACTTATGACGATTACACCCAAATTTCGGCTATCCGTCAGGTCAAAAACATCTCAGATGGTGTGGAAGCCGTGAAAGAAATCCTCAAAGGCTACGAAGTCCTCCTGCCACTGGAGCGGGAGCTGCTGGAGCTGGCCGGCGAATCCGGAGACGAAGGCACCAATGCCCTCATGAGCGACTACATCCGCGAACAGGAAAAACTGGTTTGGATGTATTCGGCTTATCTTGGATAACAGAATCGACAGACTCTGATATGGATGGCACCGTAATCTTCGCCAAGGAAGATTACGGTGCCGCTGTTTTATACACCGGTATTTACCCTGGAAAGCAATGCTGGCAACTCCCCTTTTCGGGTTACCTTAGCGAGATCTGCCCGGGGCTACCTGCAGTTGCCACTCCGGAAAAGTATAAAACCCTATGAAAAAACAGCAAATCGGGCTCCTGCTAGGCCCTTTACTTTTTGTCGCCACCCTGATTTTTGCCCATCCGGAAGGGTTGAGCCGCGAAGCCAATGCAGTTCTTGCCTCTACCCTGTGGATTGCCACCTGGTGGATACTGGAGGTCATCCCTATTGCCGCTACCGCTCTGCTGCCCATCGTACTTTTTCCACTTACCGGCGCACTGGACCTAAAAGCCACTACCACTTCCTTTGGCCATCGGTATATCTTCCTGTACGCCGGCGGGTTTATCCTGGCCATTGCCATCGAGCGGTGGAACCTGCACCGGCGTATAGCCCTTCATATTATCCGCTATATCGGCACGAATGTCAGAAGTATTATCCTGGGCTTTATGGTAGCGACTGCATTTCTATCCATGTGGATTTCCAATACTGCTACAGCCGTCATGATGCTGCCCATTGGGCTCGCTGTTGTCACACAACTTGAAGATAACCCCAACACCCGGGCGGATGAAAACCGAATCTTTGGCAAGATACTTATGCTGGCCATTGCCTACAGCGCTTCCATTGGAGGCGTAGCCACCCTGATTGGCACACCGCCCAACCTGGTCCTGGCAGGGATTGTGCAGGAAATTTATGGCATAGAGATCACCTTTTCTCAATGGATACTCATCGGGCTGCCTATTTCCATCATCATGCTGATCATTTGTTGGTACTACCTCACCCATTTTGCCGCCTCCTTTGAACAAAAGTCTTTCCCGGGCGGCAAACAGGAAATACAACGGCAGATGAATCAGCTCGGCCCTGTCTCGTATGAGGAAAAACTGGTCCTGGGGGTTTTCGTGCTTACCGCAGTAGCCTGGATTACCCGCTCTTTCCTTCTGAATCAATTCTTACCTGCTCTGGACGATACGATAATTGCGATCATGGCGGCTACCACCCTCTTTATTTTACCGGCAGGCAAGGCGCACAAGCGCCCTTTGGTGGAATGGGCCGAAGCCGTCAGGCTGCCCTGGGGCGTGTTGCTGCTATTCGGCGGAGGGCTTGCACTGGCGGAAGGGTTCAAAACCACAGGGCTCGCAGGATGGATCGGGGGGCAATTGTCTTTGCTTGAAGGGCTACCGCTTTTTCTACTGCTGCTTATCCTGGTGGCTGCAGTCAACTTCCTGACCGAAATCACCTCCAACCTGGCCACCACTGCCATGCTCCTTCCCATACTGGCCCCTCTGGCCATGGTCATCGGCGTGCACCCCTATGTACTGATGGTGGGCGCGACCCTGGCGGCTTCCTGCGCGTTTATGCTGCCGGTTGCTACCCCGCCCAATGCCATTGTTTTTGGCTCGGGGTACCTCAAAATACCGGATATGGTCAAAACAGGCGTATGGCTGAATTTAATCTCTATCCTTCTGCTCAGCCTGATGGTTTACCTGCTTTTGCCCTACGCGTGGGGCTTCGATCCGTTTGTATTTCCAGACGAGCTCAAATAATTGTTCCCAAAGGTTTTTTGAAACCAAACTTCATAACGAATCCTGGTAATGCTTTGCCCTATGACAAATCAGCTGACCCCGCCCCAATACACCCTGCCCGTTATCATCTTCGCCCAGTTCACCGGCACTTCCCTGTGGTTTGCAGGCAACGCAGTCCTCCCGGATCTGCAGACGGCATACGGGCTGCCCGGGGGCGCGCTCGGCGGGCTGACCTCTGCGGTGCAACTTGGCTTTATCGCTGGCACACTGCTTTACGCTATCCTGATGTTGGCAGATCGTTTCTCTCCCTCACAAGTCTTCCTGTTCTCTGCGATGCTGGGCGCTTTGTTCAACCTGGGCATTGGGGCGGTGACAGAAGGTTATGCCAGTATTCTGGCGCTCCGTTTTCTTACGGGCTTATTCCTGGCGGGGATTTATCCGGTTGGGATGAAAATAGCCGCTGACTGGTACGCTGCGGATTTGGGGAAAGCACTGGGATATTTGGTTGGCGCATTGGTTTTAGGTACCGCTTTCCCGCATTTGTTGCGCTTTTCCGCTGCGGAAGTGCCCTGGCAGCGCGTCATGCAGGGCACTTCTTTCCTGGCGGTAATGGGTGGGCTGATGATTCAGTGGCTGATTCCCGATGGCCCCTACCGGCAATCCGGCACCGCCTTCAAGCCGGCTGCCATCGTTGCCATCTTTCGTATCCCGGATTTCCGGGCGGCCGCCCTGGGCTACTTCGGGCACATGTGGGAACTGTATGCCTTTTGGACGTTTGTCCCGGTTATCTTGCTTGCCAGGTTTCCGGAACTCTCCCCTGCCTCAACAGCTCTTTTTGCCTTCGGGGCCATTGGTGTAGGCGCACTTGGCTGTATCCTGGGTGGGTATTGGTCACTGCGCACTGGCAGCGCCAAGGTGGCTTACGCCATGCTGCTGATCTCCGGGCTCCTATGCCTGGCCTCTCCCCTGCTCTTTCAGCTGCCGGGATAGGCTTTCACGGCCCTGCTTTTCCTTTGGGGCTTTGCGGTAGTTGGTGATTCCCCACAGTTTTCTACGCTGGTAGCGCAAAATGCACCGCCCGAATCCCGCGGTTCCGCCCTGACTATTGTCAACAGCATTGGTTTTGCGGTGACCATATTCAGCATTCAGGGCCTGACTTTTCTGAACCAATACTGGGGCATATCGAACAGCCTTTGGATACTTGTCTTAGGCCCGGTCCTGGGGCTCACTGCTACGCGCAGGTTATTCCGGGAGGCTTAAACCAATTCCGATGGCGCCTCATTAAGACTTACCAGATCCTGTATGCTCCGCAGAAAGTACCATACTGCGCCGATCAGAGGAGGTACGGCAAGGACTATCCAAAGATACATTTCGCCTGACCACTCCGACAACCAAAGCTGGTCCCCGAATTTTGCGGCAGCAATGAGGAGCACACAATACACTGCAGCGGCAAGAAAATATTGAATATGAATCCAGCTCTGCATAATCAGACCTTTCAGCAGGCTACTGCTTAATTGCCAGATACCCAGAAAAAAGGCGGCAAAGAGGGTAAATGGATAAATCAAACAACTAACCATTAGCAGAAACTGTATTAACGCATCGACGGTCATTAGGGTCCTTTTCATGTTTGGTGGTTTTGGTTACATCAAAGATAACCACTTTATTCATAACTTTCAATACTTTTTGAAAGATATGAATATTTTTTTCGCTTCCCTGCCACATCGTATTTGACAGGCAAAACCGAGCACAAAGGATGAAAAAACCCCTGACCAGCTACTACTGCCAGTCAGGGGTTCGATGGTAAGCTTTACATAAAGCCTTCGGAACCGACTAAACCAATCTTAGCTTACCCAACTACCATCCGCTTCCAACCCCCAGGTTACGCCCGTCTCCGGATCAAGTACCTTCAGGAATACCCATTCATTGTAGAACAGCTTCTGTAGTACCTCATGCCTCTCCACCAGTTGCTGTACGGCAGCTTTGGGGGCCACTACAAAGGCGGTAAGGCGTAGGGGCTTATGGTACAGCTCCTCATCGTTTTTCATCACCGACTGCCAGGGCAGGCCGTGCATCAAATCGGATCCATTGCCCTGCATGATACCGATTTTACCGACGACGTTGTGCGTGACTTTGCTGCCGCTGCCGAAGGCCGTGTTATCCACCGTAGAGAAGAAGTACTGACTGTTGATCCATTGCGCCACAACAAGGGGAGCGGTGAGGATGACCTCAAGGCTCTTGCTTTCAGGGTCCTGCGACCAGTCATAGGAGTGCAGGAAGCAACGCCCCTTGAGATCGAGGTCGGCGGTCATGTGACGGGGTGCCACGACGAAGCCCGCATTACCAGCAAGGCCCCACTCCGGGCGTACTTCCGACCAATCGGCACTGCGGCGCAGCATATCCTTGCTATTGGTTAAGCCAAACTGGGTTGAGCGGACTTCCAGGTTGCGCTGCTGAGCTTTAGCCAGGCCCGCTTGTAAACCGGCAACCTGCGCCTGCTTTTCTGTATCCAGTTCCGGCAGATTGATGAGTTGGACGGCATCAGTCGTTGTATTGTGCTGAGCCCCCACAAAGAGGGTGTCTTCCGGTATCGCAATCCCTTCCTCTGCCAGCGCTTCCCGCACTGCTTTCTGATTGAGCATGCTCGCCATAGCTGCTGCATTGGGCCCACCGTGGCTGCCCCCACAGGCACCACAATCGAGTGCGGCGGCGTAGGGGTTGTTCTCGGTTTGGCTACCGTGCCCGCAGAGGACAACGAGGGGCGCAAAGTTCCGGGTCAGCCCCATCATGCGCAGCGCATTGCCAGCGTAGGCGACCTGCTGCTCCATTGGGATACCCCAATTGCCAACCTGCGCTACATCGGGCAACAGGTCCACCTCCGGGCGGAACCAGCGGCGGCCCATACGGCGCAACCGGGACAAGGGGCCGGGGATCAGGCTACGCCCAATCGTGATCAGCCCGGCAGGCAAGCCCAAGGCTTCCACCGCCGCAAAGGGCGTGGCGATATTGTATTTCAGTGATTTATAGGCTTGCTTGAGTTCTTTGAGTAGCTTCAATCCGCTTTGATGCTTTTCCAGATCGTGGCTACAGCAGCTGCCAGCCACTTCCTTCAGCTCGTGCGCGGGCTGCAGCAGCACCGGCAGCGACTTCACGCGCTTGCCCAGCACGGTCTGGTAAGCAATCGGCAAGCCGAAGAAGCCTGCAAAACCGAATGTTTCGTAGTCACCGCAGCTTTCCAATTGCCGGCGGAACGGCTCGGAGCGCACATCAATACAGAAAGCCAGCTGCGCCTCCGGGCGGCCCTCAACCGCCGGGGCTTTAAGTTGCGACTGCAGGTCGGCCGTCATCCGGCGGCGGAAGGACTGCTCCCAGGATTCCAATAGGGACAGGCGCATCAGGTAGTAGGCTTCCCGCAGCGCTTTGAGCAGGGGTGCCCATTCTACCGCTGTTGTACCCAGGGCAGGGTCTATTTGTGCTGCCGCCCAGTGGTGGAGCATCGCCCATTCTTTGGCAGGTGCGGGGGCATCCATTGACCCGTCCGGCACTTGTACAGCGGCAACCAGTAAGCGTACCGCCAGATAATCTTCCAAATCAATAGGATACCGCTGCTGAGGCGCATAATCTGTTTGTTCACTCCGCCAGCGGATGTAAGAAGCCCAGCCCGGCAGTGCCATCAGGTGGTCGCGCAGGAAGTCTCCCTGCTCCGCTGCTTCAATGCCCAAATGACGCAGCAACATCAGCAGTGCAGGCCCGGTGGCTTCCGGCAACCGCTTAATGAAGTTCGTCTGCCCCACCTGGTGCAGCAACAGCATCTTCACCGACCGGTAAAAGCCCCGCTCGCGGAAAGGCATCGGCCAGGCGGCCTGACCTTCATCCAGGAAAGCGCCCAGCCAGGTGATCACCTCTTGGTTGACCGGCTCCAGCGTGGGCTGCCAGGGGCGCTGCTGCCCCATTTCGTTGAGGGTTTCCGACAATAACGCATCAACAGGTTGCTGCATAGTGCGCTCATCCAGCTCCTGTACCATAGCGGTAAGCAAGGCCTCCAGGTTGACAGCGCTTTTGCCAAAAGGCAAGGTAGCCGGCAGGGTTTCCAGCGCCCGGCTGACCGCCTGCGCCATCGCCTTTTCCTGTACTTCCCCATCTTTTACCGCATTGCGAATTTGCCAGAGAGCCGGCAAGGTATTGGCATCGAAAAGCTCCTGCCCGCGGCGTACCGCTTTCGCAAAAGACAGGCGCTCCAACCCCTGCAGGGGATTACAGGCCACGGCATGCGCAAGGGACCAGGTGGGAGCAATAAGGGTGCCGAGTTGATCCAGGTGCTGCTGTAGCGTTTGGAAACCCTTATCGGTATGCTGTTGTGTGAAAGTCTTGGTCATTGTCATGTCTTACTTTTTTGGAACGTGAGGTTTAAAGACGGTAAGCACTGCGGCGTATATTTAACGTTTGGCGCAGCGGTTGACTGGAACGCAGCGCCCAGGCATAAATCCGGGTAATCCAGCCATCACCGACCGGATCAGGCAGGTAGTCCCGGAAGATCATCAGCAACCAGCCAAGTACGAAGAAGAGACCAATACCGATGTGCAGCCCATTGAGGCCAGGGGCAGTAAAGTGCGCCAGCTGCGATTCGACCGCCCAGACAGACAGCCCGTATACCATTGAACCCAAAAGCCCGAGGACCGCCGCCAGTAACAACCGCCCGGCAGTGGGCGAAGACTCCGCAATCGTCATAACGGCATGGGCACAGGTGATGCCGCAGAACAGCAGCAGGAGTACATAAGTGCTGCCCAGTCCTCCGGTAGCCCCTGTAAACATCCAAAAGATAAAGGCCCCCAAGCCACCCATTACCAGTCCGAAGATGAAAACGGGTAGGGCTTTGGGGCCATACAAACTGAGGCTTTTATTGCGGGCGGCTTTTACCGTTGAGCCCGCACTGAGAAATAAAGAGGCTTTGAAAAATCCGTGCCAGATCATGTGCGCGATAGCGGCCGGAAAGAGCCCCATGCCACACTGCATGATCATGAAGCCCATCTGACCCATCGTGGAACAGGTGAGGGTGCGCTTCACATCGCTTTGTACCAGCATCCAGAGGGTGCCCGCAATTGCGGTTAGCCCGCCCAGTACCACCAGAAGTGTGGCACTCCAGCCCAGAGTGCTCCATACCGGGTACAATTTATACAGGACGACCGCTCCTCCATTCACCAACCCGGCGTGCATAAAAGCAGATACCGGCGTAGGTGCATTAGCAGAAGCGATTAACCAGCGGTGGAAAGGCCAGACAGCGGACTGAGCAAGGGCAGACACTAAAACGAGCCCACCGATGACCGGAAGCCAGGGCGTAGCTTCTACAGAAAGGAAAAGGCGCTCCAGCGACCAGTGCCCCTGTGTGTGGTAGACCAAACCGACAGCTGCCAGCAAAAGCAATGCTCCCCCTCCAAGGTGCAAAAGGGCATAACGGGCCGAAGCCGCCGCCGCTTTCCATTCCAGCTGGAAACCGATGAGGCGGGCTAATAACCCATTGCTCACCATCAGCCCAATTGCCATAATCAACAGGTGGTCAGCGGTACTGAAAAAGACCAGCGACAGGGTGAGCGCCATCAGGTAACGAAAGACTTCCCGCTGACTACGATGGCCACCGAAATGCCGCAACCCGTAAGCCTGAATCGCCAGACTTATGAAGCAGACAACTGCTGATAACAAGGTATGTGTGGGAGAAAAGACCAGCCCCAGCCCATCTGTTAGCAAGGCCGGTGCGTACAGTCCAAACAGACTAAGCAAAAACCCTGCCCCGGTAAGGGAGGTGCTCAGTCGCTCCGCTTTGGGCAGCGGGCTAAGGAGCCCAAGTAATGATAAAGTAAGCAGTCCGATTAAAATCATTTTGATATGGATTGATTTCGGGCTACAAGGTAAAAGGAGTTAAACTATAAATAAAATTAAAAATTTTGATTTAAATCATAAGAAAAACTAATACCTTTAAGTTGGATAATTGCCCCCTTAAGTAAACACCAAGCAGAATGACAGATCCCAAAATATTATATCTCGACCTACCGCTAATTCGAACTTTTATTACCGTTATCGATCAGCAGGGGTATAGCCTGGCGGCCAATGAACTGGGGCGCACACAGTCTGCAATCAGTCAGCAAATCAAAAAACTAGAACATTTGGCGGGGCAGCAACTGGTCAGAAAACAGGGCAGGCAGCTCCAAATGACGGAAGCTGGCGAGGTGGTCTACCGGCATGGGATGGAGATGCTGCGCGTGGAACAACAGCTTAGAGAGGAGCTTTACAGTGAGGAAATTGAAGGGCGGGTGCGCCTGGGTATTCCGGAGGATCTGGCCATCCACTACCTGCTTCCTATATTGGCACGGTTTCGGGAACAGTACCCGCGCATTCAGCTCTCTGTGGAATGCGACCTGACGGAAAACCTCTACAAAAACTTCAAAGCCAACGAGTACGAGCTGGTTATCCTCAAGCATGAGCAGCTCAATGTGGCTTACCCCGACCGCATCGTGAAGACCTGGTACGACCCGCTCGTATGGGTGGGCAGAAGCGAGGAAGAGTGCAATGCCTGGCAGTTTGCTAAGCACGTCCCCGTGATTGTCTCCCCCGAGCCTTGTGTCTACCGGCGACAGGTACTGCACCAACTGAACGCGGAGCAGTTCTCAATTGACCTGGCTTATGTGAGCGAGAGCTACAGCAGCAAATTACTGGCCATACGAGCAGGGCTGGGCCTGGCGGCATTGCCACAAAGCCTGGTGCCTGAGGATTGTGTGATGGTGAAAACGGGCCTGCCGAAGCTATCTGCTACCCAGATTTCACTCTTCCGCTCCGGCATTCAGGCGAAAGTGGCACAGTACCTGCGCGACCGTATCATCGAAAGCTTCGACCACCGGCTGGGGCTGAATCAGTCCACATAAAGCACCAATCCTTTAAGGTACTCCCCTTCCGGATGGAAAATCCCCACCGGGTGGTCGGCCGGCTGCGAAAGCTGATGCATAATACGGGCATTACGGCCGGCTTCGTGAGCAGCTGCCACGATGGTATTATTGAACAAGGCCCGGTCTACCACCTGAGAGCAGGAGAAAGTAAAGAGTAGTCCCCCCGGCTTTACTTTTTGAAGAGCTAGCGCATTCAGGCGTTTGTACCCCTGCACAGCATTGTGGCGTTTTTTGATGTTTTTGGCGAAAGCCGGCGGGTCTACAATCACGATATCGTAGTCTGCGGGCGCTTCTTTCAGGAATGCCATGACATCCTGAGTGTGGCTTTGGTGAAGCCCCGACTCGAAGTTCCCCAGTTCCACATTCCGGTCGGTCAGCGCCATAGCGGTTTGAGAAACATCTACCGATTCCACCTGCCGCGCACCAGCCTGTAGCGCGTAGATGGAAAAGCCTCCGGTATAGCAAAAGGTGTTGAGCACTTTCTTACCTGGTGCATACCGTGCCAGCAGTTGCCGGTTTTCCCGCTGATCCAGAAAGAAACCGGTTTTTTGCCCGGTTTCCCAGTCGACCTGAAAAGTATGTCCATATTCCAGCACCTCAGTGGGGGCGCCTTCGCCCCAGATATAGGCATTCTTTACGTTTTCGCTGTAGTTGCGGGGCAGGGTTTCGGCGCTTTTATCGTAAACAGCGCTGAGCTGAGTCCCCATCGCGTGGCGCAGGGCATTAACAATCTGCTCCATCGCCCGGTGCATACCAATAGAGTGGCATTGCACCACTGCGGTACCAGCATAGTAGTCAATAATCAGCCCGGGCAGCCCATCACCCTCGGCATGAATAAGCCGGTAGGCATTGAGGTCATCCCGCTGCGTAAGCCCCAGCGTGGACCGGTAAGCATACGCATTTTGCAGGCGTTGATTCCAGAAGTCCTGATCGGGCGCAGTATCCCCAAAGCCGATCATACGCACCATAATGCTGCCGTGCTGGAAGTGCCCGGCACCAAAAACTTCCCCATCTTCTCCAACTACCTGCACCAGGTCGCCATCCTGAACGCCTTCCGGTGTGCTTTTGATGGCTCCGCTAAAAACCCAGGGGTGGCGGCGGCGCAGGGCTGCCGCTTTCTTTTTCCGAATTACTACTTGCTTCATGCCGCAAAGGTAGGCAAGATCAACTCAATTTCTGCAGTTCCTCGATCATCAGGTCAAAATTCACATGCTCGCGGATCAAAGTAATGGCCCGTTTGATTTTCCAGGGCGTACGGGTATTGATCTTTACCTCGATGCGGCTCACCTTGACCACTGAACCATAAGTATCAAGCTGTGTCGTGATGACCGGAATCTCATTTTTAATGAAGTAGGGGTGCTCCATTTCTTCAGGCTTATACCAGTTGGCCTGCTTGCCATCGCCGGTCACGATTACACCGGACAATGGGGTACGCTTCAGGTTTTTCACTTTGGCAATATGCTTGACCTTTTCGATGGCCTCGTTCAGGCGCTTGTGGCTCACCACCAGAAGAATATTCCGAAAAGCACTGAATTCATTGAGGTCAACCAATGAGCCTGCCATGATGTCCTCCACCCGGTTATTGAGGCGGTGCCCGTTGAAGACCACCCGGCCGCCAACGACTTCGTTAACCGTTTCCATGATGGGAAACAACAAGGTCTTATCAAAAGGGACGACCCCGAGCAAGGGGATACCCATCCGCTCTAGCTTCTTGCCGACGAATTGCGTGACCTCATCGTGCTTTTCCGGGATGACCTTGTTGACAATCACGCCGAGCAGCGGGAGGTTTTGCTCCCGGAACAGCGCCATGCTCATAATCAGACGGTCAATGGTACGCCCAATGCCCCCTTCCACCACCATGACCACTGCCGCATCGAGCATCTTGGCCACATCAGCATTGGAGAGGTCCACCACGCCGCCCACGCCCGGGTGGCCGGTCCCTTCATAAACCATAATATCAAAATCAGGCTCCAGCTTGCTAGCCGCTGCGTGGATGGCTTGCGGGTAATTGAAATCTTCCGGATTAGCCAGATAAGCTTTGGTAGCGCCCCGCCCGAGAATGACCGGGCTATGGTACTCCGGCATCAGTTCAAAGCCGATCACCTGGGAAAAGAGGACCGCATCTTTATCGGCGGTCTTCCCATTGACCGTAAGGTGCTGCTGGCCAACCGGCTTGCAATAGCCGGTGTTGTAGCCCATTTTTTGCAGATTAGCTACGATGCCCAGTGTGGACGTGGTCTTTCCAATATGCTGCCCGGTCGCAGCGACATAGATATTTTTCATAGGCGCTCTGTTTGAGAGCGGTTAAGGTAGGGATTTTTTCTCATCTGAAAAGGGAGTTTTCGCAACTGCGCTGCGGTAAAGACCACGATCTTGCCTCTCAAATGCCAGGTCCTGCGCCCCCTGTTATCCCTTCAGCGCGGCCCGGTTGATTTTACCGGTATCGTTTTTGGGCAGTTCATCCAGAAAGACGATATCCCGAGGCACTTTGAATTTGGCCAGGTGCGCTTTGCAGTGGGCACGCAGGGTTTCCTCATCCTCGGTATAGCCTGAAGCATGCAGGACAACAAAAGCCCGACCGGACTCCCCCCATTTCTCATCCGGCACACCGATCACCGCCGCTTCGGCCACTGCAGGGTGCGCCTGCAGGACGCGCTCCACTTCTGCCGGATAGACGTTCTCGCCCCCGGAAATGTACATATTCTTGATGCGGTCCACCACAAAGAAGTAGTGCCCTTCGTCCGCCCTTACCATATCCCCGGTGTGGAACCAGCCATCGGTAATTGATTTTTGTGTAGCAGCTTCATTTTGCCAGTAGCCCGGGGTAACCATAGGCCCTTTGAGCCAAAGCTCACCAGCAGTGCCAGGCGCAACATCCTGCCCTTCGGCATCCACTACTCGGGTTTGTACGTAAAAGTTAGGCCGCCCAATTGAACCTTTCTTCCGGATGGCATCATCCTGATGAAGGGAGAATAAATTAGGGCCGACTTCCGTCATACCGTACCCCTGACGCACCGGCACGCCTTTTTCATCCCATTTTTCAATAAGCGGGATCGGCATGGGCTCTCCGCCGACGATCAGGTAGTAAAGGTCAGGGAATCGCGCGACTTCAAAGCCCGGTGCATCCGCCATCATTTTCAGAATGGTAGGGACGCCCATGAAAAGCGTTGCCCGTTCCTCCTGTAAGAGCTTCAGCGCCTGCTCCGGGTCAAATTTGCGCATGAGTACCGTGTAAGCGCCATGATGCAGGAAGGGCGTGGTCAGCACGTTCCACCCGCCTGTGTGGAAGGGCGGCATGACGTTAACGGTACGGCTTTCCGTATTGACGATGAGGCTCATAGCCGTATTGATGCTGTTCCAAAAGAGCATCTTGTGGCTGTAAATAGCGCCTTTAGGAAAACCGGTAGTGCCCGAAGTGTAAAGGATGAAGGCCGGGTGGTCCTCCCCTACCGGTTGCAAGGGGAAAGGAGGCTGCGTTTCGTCTTTCTGAGCCTCACAGAAGGCCTGTAAAGTGGCCCAGGGCAGGTAGTGGGGCACTTTTGCCAGCACCTCACCGGCCTTGAGGGTTGCCTCAAACTTATCTTCACAGATCACCAGCTTAGGTGCACTGTCTTTAAGCAGGTAATCGAGCTCAGCTGAGGCCAAACGGTAATTGAGCGGGACGAGCACAAAGCCCATACGCTGCATCGCGGCAAACAAGGCAATGTATTCCAGGTTATTTTCTGCCAGCAGTGCAATGCGGTCGCCCGTTTGCACGCCATATTGCTGCTGTAAATGGGTACAGAGGGCATCACTGAGCCGGTCGAGCTGCCCGTAGGTCAGGGTGCGTCCGGTTTCGGCTTCCCTGACGGCTACTTTTTCCGGGCTGTAGAGCGCCCACCGGGCGGTCCAGTCTTGTTGTGGTATCGTTTGTGGTTGCATGGTGGTTAGGGTTTCGTACTATGCTATACTGACGATTAAGTGGTTTGCCACAGCAAACCTACTCAATGTCAGCATTTACGCTGAGAAGTGGCTTGTACCTGTCCTGACAAGCTATGCTTCGTCAGTGGCCGATGTCGCAAACCACTTCGTATTGCGTATAAACGCTAAATTATACCGGTATAAATAATTCTTTGCTGGGTTTTCACGCAAAGACCGCAAAGGGGCAAATTCTGGAGTCACAGCCCTGCCATCGGTTGCATTTGCAGCAGGCATTGAGTTAGGCCACTCTCCGCGCTCTCTGCGTGAACCCCTATTCCAGCTCCTCCCCAAAGCGCACCGCAGCACTGGCAAAAGCCAGCCCGCCGCCCGAGCCAATGAAGTAGGCCAGCTGCCCGGCTTTAAGCTTGCCTTCTTCGTAAGCCTGATTGAATGCCATCGGAATACAGGCCGAGCCGGTATAGCCATAATAATGCATCACGGTATGGGCTTTCTCCCGGGGCTGCCCCAGGCGGTCCAATGTCTCCCAGATGCTGTGGATGTTGATCTGGGTGATAAAGAAATGGTCGATCTCCTCATTGCTGACCCCAATACGGTGGCTCAGCCCGTTGGCCATTTTAGACCAGATTTCCGGATTGAGCTCCTTCGGAAATTTGCGGACAAATTGCAGTTGGTGCCCGTGCTGATCGATCAGCTCATGTGTCACCGGTTGCTTCGCCGCACCACCGTAGATGCCCATCCATTCGTTGTACTGGCCTTCGGTAATAAGCTCGGTGGCCAGCACGCCCTTCGAGGTGTCATCACCGGCTTTCAGCACCACAGCCCCTGCCCCATCCGCAAAGAGCGTGACCGTCTTTTTGTCGGCTTTATTCAGGTATTTGCTCATCGCGTACGCCCCGATCACGAGCACATGATTGTACTGCTCATCGGAACGGATGTACTTAGAGCCTATGTCCATGGCCGTTACAAAGCCCGCACAGGCCGTATTGATGTCGAAGGTCCCGGCATTTTTCGCCCCCAGGCGGTCCTGCACCACAGAGGAAGTCGAAGGGGAAATAAACTCCGGCGTATCTGTGGAAATGATGATCAGGTCGAGGTCTTCCGGTTGCAGCCCGGCACGCTCCAGCGCCTGAAGAGCGGCTTTTTCACTGAGGTCAGCCGTACTTTCTTCATCCGTGCACCAACGGCGCTCGTAAATGGCGACATTCTCCCGAAGCCAGGTATCCACGTCTTCTCCCAAAGTTTCATTAAAATAACTATTCGGTATGACCTGCTCCGGTGCATAGGCTCCCACAGAGCAGATGTAAGCATTGCGCATGCGCTGAATTGTTTTTGATTTCGAATAAAAAGCTAATGTAGTATTTGCCGCCCGTTTTTTCCATTGGAGGCAAAAAAGAAAGGGCATGCCCGTAAAGTCAAGGCCTTTTTTACGAACATGCCCTCATGGTGTTTCCGGACTGCCTGATTAGAGGTTGATCCGGAACTCAAGCGTGTAAATACCGCGGGTTGGGGCGGCTGCCGTGAATTCGCGCAGCTCCTGATTGAAAAGGTTAACCGCTGATAAATTCACCTGATAACGGTCATTAAAGCGGTAACCGAGGTTTAAGTCAAAGGTTACAAATCCACCAAGTGGGCCGTAGTTGTAAGTATCGGCACTGCGGGCATCTTCAATGATCGGACGGCCACGATAGGTAAGGTCGGGATAAGACCTGGAGGCAATCTGGAAGCTGGAGAAATAGTCAAACGCTTCCACCCAGCGGGCATAAAGGCCGGCAGAGAATTTTTCATCGGAATAATCCAGCCCGATGCCGCCTTTGTTCGTCGGTGCATTCACCAGAATATCCAGGAAGTTCACCACGCCATCGCCATTGAAGTCATTCTCCGCGTTGTCCTCATCCACGCTCCAGTCAAAGTAGGAGTAGTTGGCGGTCATGCTGAATTCCGGCGTGAAGTAGTAGGTAGCTGAAAGGTCTGCACCATAGGTGTTGACCAGGCCAAAGTTGATATAAGTCGCTACCAAGCCACCATAGGCACCAAAGCCGGACTGCACATCCTCAATAGGCTGATCACCACGGGCCGTTGTCACTCCAACTACAGTGACCGGGCTCAGGAAGTCTTCGGAAATATTGTAATAAGCATTCGCATCAATAAACAGCTTATTGGGGATCACCTGGCCGCGGTAGCCCAGTTCGATCGTCTGCAGGCGTTCCACGGTTTGCTTAGGCACCATTGTACCGTCAGCCAGGGTGAAGCCATCCGCATTGCCCAGGATCAAACCGCTGAACAGGTCACCGAACATATTGAGAATAGTAGGGGCGGCAATGCCCTGCCCGTAAGTCAGGCGCCAGCTGCCATAATCTCCAATCTTCAGCAGGCCGAATTTCGGTACAAAGTTGGCCTCGTACACATCGTGGTAATCATAGCGGGCGGCACCAATCGCTTTAAACCCGCCACCGAAGTTGTAGGTAAGGTGCGCATAGGCGCCGTACTGATTGACGACGATATTATCGCCATCCCAAAACGGATTGAACTCATTCTCAATGAGGTAGGTGCCGTTGGAGTTGGCGCGGTCCTGCTGCCACTGCGCACCGGCAATCAGCTCCAGCCCGCCAAAATTTTCGTTGTACTGAATCTCCGCATTGGAACGGCTGGAGGCATCCTGAAATAACGCACCTGTTTCGTAAGAATAATCGCCCCGGGCTTCTTCATCGCTCAGGCCCGCCAGGTCAATGCCATTGTAATAACGCTTGGTGCGGTCGTCAATAGAATACGTGTCATCGGTGCTACTGCCGGTGTAGTAAAACTGAGCGAAGAAATTCTTGTAATTCACCCGGGCTTGCGCAAAGTAAACCTGCCAGTCGATGATCTGATTCCGGCCCACGTTGGTTGGAGAAAGGTAATTGCTATTGCTGTAGCCGGTGTTAAAAATGAATTCCAGATCGTTGGTGGGCGTGTAGTACAATGCGCCTTCCAGTTTGGTAAAATCAATGCCCCGGTCAAGCTCCAGCTCTTCATACCCTTCGGCAATGCCATCGGGGCCTTCATACTCCGGTGTGCCGCGCAAGTTGCCCTTGGCGTCGAGCCGGTCGATGAAAATAGAGTCCGCCCATTCAAATTCTGTAGCGGCTGAGTACTCTCCAAGGATTTTGTAGGCGAATTTGTCATTCACTTTGTTAGCGTGCCGCAGGCGCACTGAGTAAAGCGGGTCGCCATCGCCACTGACACCACCGTTAAGCGTGATGGTCGTGCCCTCAGAGGTGCGGGGATCTTTGGTCACAATATTGAGCAATCCATTGTGAGCATTGGGGCCATACATGGTCGCATTGGGCCCGAGCACAACCTCCACCCGCTCAATATCTTCTTTGATGGTGGTATTCAGCGGGCCAAAAGGCAGGCCGGTAGCGATAAGCGTGGAGTAACGCCCGTCCGTCACCTGCAGGTTCTTGGCATTGAAATTGGAGTTGAAGCCCCGGATGTTGAAGGCCGGTGTGGCAATACCCGCCCGGAAGTAATCCACCCCTTTCTGCCGGGCAATCAGTTCCGCAGGATTACCTGCATATTCCTGAATTTGGCGGGCGAAAATCGTTTCGATAGTCGCCGGGCTTTCCACCAGCTTTTCCGGACGCTTGGAACCGGAAACCACCACTTCGCTACCGATAATTCCACCGGCAGACATGGTAAAATCCTGCTCTACCTGACCGCCTTCTTCTACACGCACAGTGGCTTTGGAAGGCTGATAACTCACGTAGGATACCACAATCGTGTAAGTGCCCGGTTTGACGTTGACGAGATAGCGGCCATCCTCGTCCGTGGACGTCCCAATAGAGGACCCTTCAATCAGAATATTGGCGCCGATCAGCGGCTCATTGGTAAGATCATCGGTGACTACACCGAAAATTTGCCCGGTTTGCGCCCATGCCGACAGGCATAGCAATACCAGGACTGCAAGGGTAAACAGTCGTTTCATAAACATGGTCTTTTCTCTTTCGGTTAGAACAATCAGGCAACAGACCCTCAATGACTAAAATTTAAAGCCACTCAAGAAAGCTATTGCCAATTAAAATTCGGATGACCAAAATTAGGAATCGGGGCTTCCATACCAAGAGCCATTGACATTCACCATGGCTTGACTTAAAACGTCAATTCCCCAAAAAACCACACTAAGCTCTTGTTTTATAAGGCTTAATAGTTTCCAGACTGAGACCCTGACTTGCTAATCTTTTTTATGGCACTCCCATGACAAAAAAGGTGACATTCGTCATCCCAATTTAGAACCAGCTTATTTTAAATTTGTCTAAATAAAACTAACGATTCATTCTATCAACAAGCAAAAGCCATGACCAGAAGATCGACCAACCGGACTGATGCCGATCCAACTGCAGTACGTATGCCATTTCCACTCCCCATTGTGGAAGCCAAGAAGAAGAAAAAGTGCTGTAAAAAGTACAAGAAAGGGAAGCGGTGCAAGAAGTGCCCTGATTGTTAAGACTGTGTTGGGAATTCGCTTTTGGAGCGAATGAAGTCAAATTTTATTCTGAACAAGTCTTTGATCCCGACATTCATCGTCGGGGGCGCGATGAGGGAGCCTAGCCTGAGCTAAGCGACTAAAGAGCAACGAAGTGCAGGATAAAATTTGGCAAATGCAGCCCAAAGGGTGAAATCCCAACACAGTCTTACATCAAACAATAGTAGCTGATTTGAGCATTAGCCCTTATTATGGCTGCCGTTGGCAATCGTTTTTTGCTTCATTTCTTCACCCATTTGCTGGGCAGTAACGAAAGAAGCGGTCATTTGCGAAAGCATATCGGCACCGGCGCTGGGCGCATTCGGCATCATAATGAGGTTACTGTTGGAGTTCTCGCCCATGGCTTGCAGCGTATCGTAGTGCTGTGTCACAACAATCAGCGCAGAAGCTTCCTGGGAATTGATCCCCACTTTGTTCAGCACTTCAACCGACTCTTCCAGACCGCGGGCAATTTCCCGGCGCTGATCGGCAATACCCTGTCCCTGCAGGCGTTTGCTTTCGGCTTCGGCACGGGCCTTGGCTACGATGCGGATGCGCTCGGCCTCTCCCTCGTACTCGGCTGCCAGCTTGATCCGCTCGGCAGCGTTGATGCGGTTCATGGCATTTTTAACCTCGATGTCCGGGTCAATGTCGGTCACCAGGGCTTTCACGATGCCGTAGCCATACTCATTCATGGATTCCTCCAGCTCGCGGCGGATCGCCAGGGCGATGTCATCCTTGCGCTCAAAAACGTCGTCCAGCTTCATCTTAGGCACCTCCGCACGGACGGTATCAAATACGTATGCCGTAATCTGCTCGTGTGAGTTCTCGAGGCGGTAGAAGGCATCGTAAATTTTTTCCGGAAGGATGTAATACTGCACGGACACCCGGAGTTTGACGAAAACGTTATCGCGGGTCTTGGTTTCGACATTCACATCCAGCTGCTGTACCTTAAGGCTCACCCGTCCGGCGATACGGTCAATGATCGGAATTTTGAACTGAAGGCCAGACCGGCGGGTACCGTAGTAGCGGCCCAGTCGTTCTACCAGTGCAGCAGATTGCTGACGCACGGTGAAGATGCCGGAAAAGAGAATAATGATGCCGAAGAAAATCAAGGCAATCAAAACAGGTGAAAATCCCATAGTCTATCAGTTTTATTGCGCGTGGTTTCGGGGCTGCGCGGTTTTAAAATACATCATCAAAGTACGAATTTCTCCGGGGAATTGCGTGAAAATGCGATGAATCTGGATGGAAAATCGAGGAACGCTTACCAAGACCAGTTGGTCCGAAGTACCCAGCGCTGCCCGTAGCGCCCATTGGAGGCTTCTCTTGGGAAACGGGCTTCAATCCCGATCTCCAATCGGCTACCAGTTGGCAGTAAGGTGCCGATGCCGGTGTAGAGGCGGTGCTCGCGCCCTGTCCAGGCATCCGTATCAAAGGGTTCTGACAACAGTTCGGTCTGATGGTTGAGGTACCATTCTCCGGGGTCTAGTTTGTCGCCATTGAGCGGATAGTCCAGTGCCACTCTGAACCGCCAGCGGTGGCGTGTGGCTTGCCGGAAGACCCGCTGTTCCAGCAACAAGCGCTCCCGGAGGCGGTATTTGCGCAAGCGCTGACTGGTGGTGATTTGTTGAGCGAAGCGGTTCTCGATATTGGGCACTTCCTCCAATCCACCCCGCCGCGCCAACCGATAAGTGGCGCCGATTTTCCAGTTACTCGCCAGGTCATACGCCAGGCCGCCCTGTACATAAAGCTGGGACCAAGCGGGCTGAAATCCATCATCGTCCTCCCAATGCGTCAGGCGCAGCTCCGTCCGCACATCCGCTGCCCAGCGCTCAGAAAGCTCAAAGCCTTTAGCGAACTGGAAGAAAGACTCCGCGGTATTCGATTGGGCGTAGGATAGTTGGGCCATGCTGAGGCACAGCAGTCCGGTCAAAAGTCGCTTCATGGTATGATTTTAAAAGAAAAAGAAGGGATTGGGATCCGATTCGATAGGCTCCAGCGATTGGCGTTTACCATCAAGCGAATATTGTAGCTCGAACTGTCCTACCGTATTGTCCCGCTTGCCGCGAATTTCCAGTTCGTAACCCATCAATTTTCCGGAGGGGGCATAGCGCTCCTGTATTTTTTCGATGCGGAAATGCCGGAAGGTGTTCCCCAGGTCTTCTTGGATGGCCTGCCGGGCAGGGGAGGGGAGCTGTTCGAATGCTACTATCCGCTCCACATCATACAGTGCCCCCAGGCTGTCGAACTTTACGCTGTAGCGGTACCCGTCCATCCTGAACTTAGACTCATAGAATAGCTGCAGGCTTTCTTCTTTTCCATGCCGGCTATGCTCCTCGTAGTATCGGGTGCGGCTGCGCTCAGGGTAGGTCTTTGCCAGGTACGTTAATGCCATAGCAGGCATTTCAGAGGCTCTGATGCGGGCTTCGCGCTCGTACTTTTGGGCCTGGGCGGAGACTGCAAAGCCGATGCAGGCAAATAGTGCTATCCATTTGTTTTTTGTCATAAGGTACTTGGTACGTTCTCTTTTATAACGAGGCAGGGTGGTGTTTGGGTCGCGAACACCTACCTTTTTGAATAAGGTTTTCCTACGGGAGGCCAGGTGTGCGTGTAGCTTGAGGCGTTGGTTGTCATGGTCTCACATTCCGCACCTACGGCGCGGGGCTGTTCCAGTGCTTCGAGGGTTACCGACCTGTTGCTCCTAACGGAGCAGCCTGCTAAGTTGCCATTGCCGATTAGTGAAGTTTGTACGGAGATTAAGCCAGGGCAAATCTAATGGTGCTGGGGGCTTCGGATTTTACATTCCGCACCTACAGCGCGGGGCTATGGGTTTGTTTTTGGGTTACCGACATTATGCCCCTAGCGGGGCAGGCAAGCGAAGTGGCTATTTCTGTGTTGCGGCATCCTGTTTGGGGGTTAAACGAGGTGTACTCTTGTGATGCCAGTTGTCGAAGGTTTACGTTCCGCACCTATGGCGCGGAGGCTGATCCAGAGCTTTGAGGGTTACCAACATATTGCTCCTAACGGAGCAGGAAAACGGAGTGGCCGTTTTTGTTTTCTGGGTAAGAGATTGAACGATTGTGACTCTTGTAGTGACAGAGTAGAGCTGTTGGTATTGGTTCATGGTATAGTTATTTAGCCTAAAGATGGCAGCCCCGTGAGGGGCTAAATATGGTAACTTGGATCCTAAGTACTGCTCCCCCGCGCCGTAGGTGCGGAATGTGTGTTTCCAGGTTTAACTTTTCCTCATCCAGTATTTTCTGAAAATTGAAACACTAGAAATACCTGCCAAAAAAGCAAAATACAGCCTTCACGGTCCTGAACAGGTTCAAGGCAAAGCGTTTGAGCAAAGAAGGGTAGTAAGGGCGTAGTAACTGCACAGCCACCTCATTATTCACTTTTCTGGCTATTGCGATTGGGGAGTCGGAGCTGAACCCCGCATTCAGTTTTGGATCGGCTCCGTTGGCAAGGAGGTAAGTGGTGATCTCAGGCTGATGGTGTTCTATACTCTCGATAAGGGGAGTGGTCAACAGCTCAGGATGCTGATAATTAGGATTGACACCATTGTCAAGGTGGTACCTGAGGAGGCTGAGATCCCCGTCCCGGGCAGCATGTAAAGTGTCTTTCCAGTCGCCTGCAGCCATATCCGGGTAATTTAAAAAAGTGGAGGGTGCAGGCTGCGTTCAGCATTACACTGAAGGCAGCCTGCGGTTTTTGAAGTTACAAATTCTTGATTTCTGAAGCCAGATTGCTCAGGGTGTCCTTTGCATCTCCAAACAGCATCCGGGTCTTTTCGTGGAAGAACAGCGGATTTTGAATGCCGGCATAGCCCGGGCGCATACTGCGTTTTAGGACGATGACATTCTTCGCATCCCAAACTTTGAGCACCGGCATTCCGTGAATAGGGCTGCTTGGGTCATCCTCAGCGGCAGGGTTGACTACGTCGTTGGCGCCCACGATGACGACCATATCTGTGTTTTTCAGGGCGTCATTGGCTTCATCCAGGTCGAGCAATTTAGGGTAGGGGACATCGGCTTCCGCCAAAAGGACATTCATGTGCCCGGGCATTCGGCCGGCCACCGGGTGGATGGCGTAGCGGACTTCCACGCCGTTCTTCTCCAGTAGTTCATCTACTTCCTTACAGACTTTTTGGGCCTGGGCTACTGCAAGGCCATAGCCAGGTACAATAATCGCGCTTTGGGAGTAGAACAGCTGAATGGCGGCATCATTGAGGGTGACTTCCTTTGCCACCTGTTCGCCATCGGCTCCTTTTGCGGAAGCACCTCCGCCACCAAAGCCGCCGATGAGCACGTTCATCAGTGAGCGGTTCATGGCCTCACACATGAGTACAGTGAGAATCGTGCCGGAAGCGCCAACCAAAATACCGCCCACAAGCATAAACTGCGAACCGTAGATCAGCCCTGTCACCGCAGCCGAAAGCCCGGTAAAGGAGTTGAGCAGAGAAATGACCACCGGCATATCCGCACCACCAATGGGCGCTACGAAGGAAAAGCCATAAACTAAGGCCAGCACCATAAAGACAGAGCCCATGAAGAGCCCGCCTTCCACGCCGCTTGCCACAAGGTAACCGCCCATGCCCAGCGTGATCAAAAGCAGTACCATATTGACGATGTCGTGTCGGGGCAAGGTGATCGTGCTGTCCCAGACCAGCCCCTGCAATTTGGCGAAAGCCAGCATACTGCCGGTGAAGGAAATACCGCCGATCAGCAAAGCCAGCAAAATAATGATGAGCCCGGCCATATCCAATTCCTTGATACCACTGTAGTAAGGCACCAACTCGGCGTAAGCCAGCACCACGGCACAGGCACCGCCCAGCCCGTTAAAGATGGAGACCATTTGGGGCATAGCGGTCATCTGCACTTTTTTGGCAGAAACCAGCCCCACGATAGCGCCAATAACGATGGCACCGATGATCCACAGGTAATTATTGGAAGCCCCTTCGATCGGCTGACCGATAGCGGCAATGATAGCGATAAC
>CAJXNH010000013.1 GCA_913057245.1 uncultured Phaeodactylibacter sp. | reverse complement strand
GTGAACCCGCTGGGGCTCGAACCCAGGACCCCTTGATTAAAAGTCAAGTGCTCTAGCCAACTGAGCTACGGGTTCCTAAATTGGCTATGTTGCGGTGCCTTTTTCTTAAGGCGTTGCAAATATAGGGCAGTTTGGCGAAAAAAACAAAGGAGAAATTTTATTTTTTTCACTCTTTTCGCCCCCTCGCTTTACAGATAACTGAGAAACAGGAACTTGAGCAAAATAGTTTCCAGTCTGACTTATTTTTTCGGCGGGCGGGCAGCTTGCAGCGCGGCCTCAAAAGTAGCATAACAGGTGTAGTCCTGAATAACAGTCTCTGCCCCGATAGCGTGGAGCGTTTCCAAATCGCCCAGGCGGCGGACGCCAACGAAATCAATCTGTAGGTTCCGCGTGGTGGCAACATCCCATTCGGCGTCCCCCAGGTAGACGATCCTCGACAGTGCGCCGCCATTCAGGTCTTCCGCAGCAACGATGGTTTCCTCCAGGATGGCTTCCCGGTTGGGCTTGTTGTCTCCGCCGCTGAAGAGCCGGTCTTCCACCGTAATGCCTACGTGCGAGAGCTTGATGTGGGCCGGCGTTTTCCAGCCACCGGTGCCGATGCCGATCAGCCGGTCCGTTTGCTGCAGCTGCGTGATGGCTTGACGGGCTCCGGGCACTTCCCGAAAGTGCTCAGGCTGCTTTTCCCTTTCCCTGCGCAGCGCCTCCATATATATAGACTGGAAATCTGCGGTTTCTTCAGTGGAGGGTGTCCGTTGAAAATGCTGCCGGATAACCGTGCCGAAGATGATATTGTCGGTTACATGTGGGAATTGGCGCCAGTCGATACTGGGAAAAGGTTTTTGGTAGACCGCTTCGTAGGTTTGGGCAAAGACGCGGCTGTCCCGTTTGTCAGAGTAGACCAGGGTGCCGTCTACATCAAAGATGATCAGTTCCATTGGATTCGTTTGCACTCCCTTTCGCACCAGGGAAATCCAGCTCCAGCTGAATACCCAGGCTTTCCTGCTCTTTGGAGAGATTAGATACTGCGACGCCGAGCAACCGCACCTGACCGATTTCCCCCAGGTGCTCGAGCAAGAGCTCCCGAACGGTGCGCAGCAGGGTGGCCTCTTTTCTCACTTCGCGATTGAAGGTGCGGCTGCGGGTCAGGATTTTGAAATCCGGCGTTTTGGCTTTTAACGTCACAGTCCGTCCAAAGTTGTCGCTTTTTTCCATGTACTGATGCACCACCTGACAGAGATAGGTCAGTTTTTCTTCCATCTCTCCCACCTTAGTCAGGTTTTCCTTGAAGGTGCGCTCGGCACCGATGGATTTGCGGATGCGGTTGGGGTTGACCGGGCGGTTGTCCTCCGCACGGACGATGCGGTAGTAATGCCGCCCTACTTTACCGAACCGTTGCACCATCTCAATTTCCGAAAGGGCTTTCAAATCCCGCCCCTTGAAGATGCTCATCCGCCGCATTTTCGTGGCCGTCACTTTGCCGATGCCATGGAAGGCTTCAATATCCAATTCTTCCAAAAACGCCAGGGCTTCTTCCGGTGGGATGACCTTCATACCGTTCGGCTTGTTGATGTCGCTCGCCACCTTCGCCAAAAACTTATTGAATGATATCCCTGCCGATGCCGTCAGCCCCGTCTCTGCCTCAATACGCTTGCGAATCTCCCCGGCAATCAGCGTAGCAGACCTTGGGCCCCGCAGTGGCTCTGTGACATCAAGATAGGCTTCATCGAGCGACAACGGTTCCACCAGCTCCGTATAGTCTTCAAAAATAGCTCGGATCTGTTGGGAGACCGACCGGTAGACATCGAAGCGCGATTTGACAAAGATCAGGTCGGGGCACAAACGCTTGGCGGTGACACTGGGCATAGCCGAGCGCACGCCGTACTTCCGGGCTTCATAACTGGCTGAAGCGACCACGCCCCGGAGACTGGAGCCGCCCACCGCCACGGGCTTCCCCTTCAGCTCGGGTTGGTCGCGCTGTTCCACCGATGCATAAAAGGCATCCATATCGATATGAATGATTTTCCGGCTAGACTCCATGTGTGTAAGATAATCGGCCTCCGGCTAAAATTACGGAAAAACTTCAGATCAGGCAGACGGCCGGCAGCGTTGGTGTGCGTAACAAATTGCCCTACTTGAATAGCCTGGTAGAATTCGTGGATAAGCTGGAGCAGAGCAGGAAGCTCTACCCCAGCAGCTATCGCGCTTAAATGCAGAGGGTTGCCCCCTGGTATTGATAGCCGGTGGTCACTTCCTGTTTTGTGCAATTTGCCAAACCTACGCAGCGGTGCCATAAAAGCAAAACTCCCCGACACCAACAAGGGTGCGGGGAGCGCAAAAATTGCCTGCTTAAAGCTAATCTTTAAGGTATCACAAGCTTTACTGGTATTCGGTCGTGATCAAGCTGAACCAGTAACTGATAAAATCCGGAAGGTACGTCAGGTAAAGGCCACTCAAGGGTGTGCCTGCCTTGTGCAAGCTGCACTTGGCGCTGTGCAATCAGCTGACCGTTATTGCTGAATAGCAAAAGCGACACTTCACCTGACGCTTCCATATAAACAGATAGTTGCAAGGGGGTGTCTTTTGGTTTGGGGTTAGGGAATACTTTCAGCTCGTAGTCCGCGCTGCCAGCTTGCAGGCCCTCTATCCCAAGTCCATCATCTTCTGGTGCGCAGGAGTGGCCGGGGTTGTACTTCCCTAACCGGCGCTGACGGTCGAAATGCTCCACCGGGAAACAGGAAAGCGCCGGAGGGCTGTAGGCCCGGCTTTCCATCATCGCATGCAACCCACCGGCTATGTCATCTTCGAAACCCAGTTCATGGTGAGTAGCGCCAAAGGTAGCGGCGTAGTGCATAACACCGTCCGGGTTGACCACATGCTGCAGCTGAAGCGCATGTCCAAGTTCGTGCAGCACCACTGACTGGAAGTCCAGCTCATTAGCAGCAGGGGTCCCGCTGAAAGACCAGACCACATCATCTGTTTCATTATGCGCCGCGCCCCGCCGAATGACCATATCCACATCAGTCAGCTCCCACTCTGAGTCACCGCAACGGGCGTAGCGGGAGATGGTGGCAGCGAGCACTTGTTCTCCGAGCTGCTCCCGGATATCCCATTCATTGTGGTCAAAACTGATGACATTTTGCCCATCATTGGAACTGCCGTTGACTGATTCGGAGACCATCGGACAATCATCGCCTATATAAATCGGCAGCCCTATAGAATCCTGCCAGGCACCGGCAGCGGCATTGAGGGCTTCGAGTACCCCCTCCACTGATGCCAGGGATACGCCATTATAGTCCGTATTGTTACTGAGGGTAAACAGGTAACCTCCGTCATCCCGGCTGTTGTGGTCGATAAGCTTGGGTTCGTGGAATGCCCCGGAGCTCATCACATTATTATAGGCATAGGCAACGTTGACAGGGAAAGGGCTGAACCCAATGCCACCGGAACTCGTAAGCATCAAAGGAGTGCCTGTCCCTGCTTTATGGGGAACCTTAATCTCAATCGCTGTTGTGGTCCAGGAAACGATATGCCAGGGAAGGGCTGCGGTATAGCCCTGACCGCCCCGGTCTGCATCCCGGAAGAATATAGTGCCTGTGCCTTCACCAAAGTTTTCACCATGAATGGTTACCACATCACCGACCCCTGCCGCTACCCATTCGGGCGTGATGGAATCGATCTGAGGCATCGTAATGCGGTTTAGCGCCGGAGCCGGAAATGAGCTGACCCGGACAGGAATAGCACCCACCGCCGATGCCACTGCTTCATACACTGCTGCCCGCGACATGGTCTTCCCATTTAGCAGGTAGGCTTCTTCAGCAGTTGGATCGTATGTAACTAAGGCGCCCTGTGGCACAACGGATTGCAGGGCTTGCCCGTATCCGAGAGGTAGATTGTAGACTGAAGGCTTAAGGGCGAAAATCCCTACATCATTAACCTGAAGGTCGGTGGAAGGAGCGACTTGAATGGCCGCATCACCCACCACACCTCCGAGTGCAACCAAGTCAATTGAACGCCGGGCGTTCCCTTTGAAAACTTGGTAAACCTCCAGTTCATAGCGTGTGTAAATCATTTCCCCTGCACTCCCCCAGAAAGGGGTGGCGCTTTTAACCCGGGCCTCTACAACGGTAGTGCCAGATGCAAGTAAATCATCGAAAGCAATTGTTGCCATTGAACACTGGGTGTAGCCTGGATTAGAAGCCAAAAAAATAAAGCATAGCGTGATTAAGCAGGACAGTTTTTGCATTATTTGGGTATTTAATGATCAAAAAACTCTCCTTAGTGTTGAATGCAGTAGCGAATTCGAAATATCGCCCTGTCATATTTCACATGCAAACGGGGCAATTTAGCTTTAAAAAGGCAGTTTTGCCAGCATACATTGGGGGGGAACAGTCACAATTAAAGCGACTCAGAATTTTAGCTGGCTGGGCTTTAGTTTTTGTGTTACTGTAAATGTAATGGCTTGTGCAAATTAACTCAACACGTATTTATATAATTTGTGACATTAATACCACGGACGCTTAGCCGCAAAATATTTGTATTTATTTTTTCTGGTTGTATATATTTCTACTAACCAGGCGTAAAAAAAATATATTTTTCGCCGATAAATAACAGCCTCGGGTCTCCGCTCCGATTTTTTTGTCACTGTTATACCCAAAAAAGGCTTTTTGACGCTTTTGGAGTTTCAACCATAGACCTACATGCCCTAATGGCATCCTACACTTCTTTGTGCTACCGCCTGCCAGGTCCATATACATCTCCGATGCACTAACGCCAACCCGCAATTGGGTCAGTCATCTGACGTCAAAGGCAGCAATCAGGGTACTCCTTCATAAAGTTGGGTTCGAAGTAAGACCTGATCTCGATTGACCAAAACAAGTTCCGGGCACAGATATTCAACAATAAATAATCTAATTTTATAACAATCACAGCATCTAAAAACACACAAAATACTAATATTCAACTACTTAATAAAAATTATAAAAAAATCAACCCCAAACAAAGTTGCAATTATGTAGTTTTTTCCCGGATGCATTAGATTCATATTTGTAGTGTCAAAGAACACCAAAACATTTCATCCGATGCAGAAATCTCAATCTAAAGACACCGCAGAGCTTCTACAGCTGTTTCCGCTTTTCGAAGGCGTAGAGCCAAACGAGCTCGAGTATTTGGCGGCCCGTGCCGAGTTTACCAAATTCAAAAAACACGATACCATTTACCAGTCTGGCGAACGGTCCGATTGTTTGCTTTTCCTCATAAAGGGAGTAGTCAAAATCGGCCGTTATTCCTCCGACGGGAGGGAAATCATTAAGCATGTGCTCCATCCTATGAGCATGTTCGGGGAGCTCTGCCTGGCTGGCGAACTTAAGCGAAAGGACTTTGCGGTCGCCATTAAAAAGAACACCCAAATCCTAAAAATCCAGATGATACAGCTACAACAGGTGATGCGCCGTGACCCAAAACTGTCCATGCGCGTCCTCAGTTTCATTGGCAACCGCCTTCAGAGCGCGGAACAGCGGCTGGAATCCCTGATCTTCAAAGATGCCCGCGAGCGCATCATTGAATTCCTGAAGGAATCCGCCCGGAAACAAGGCAAACGGGTAGGTTACGAAACGCTGATCAAGCATGCCCTGACCCAGCAGGATATTGCCAATATCACCGGAACGTCCCGGCAAACCGTTACTTCTGTCATGAACGACCTGCGCAAAGCGAACCTGATCTACTTCAACCGGCGCACCATTCTGATCAGAGACCTGGGCAAGCTTTCTTAGCACAAAGCCTCTTAATCGGCTCCTTGGCGAGCCATTAATGGAACGATAAGCCCATCTGAACCCAAAATAGTATTTGGAAAGATGGATACAGCCTCTTGTAATATCCGGTCCAGCACCGGATAGCGTGTAGAATAGTGGCCCAGTAATAGCGTACCGGCACCAGCGTTCAGCGCAGTCCGTGCGGCTTCCTTAACAGTAGAATGACCGGTTTCATTGGCTTGCGCCTCGTGCTTTTGCAGGAAAGTAGCCTCATGGTACAGCAAATCCACACCATATATATAGTCTGTTAACGAGGGCTGATAGGCTGTATCGGAGCAAAATGCGAAAGCACGGGGCTTAGGCGGTGCAATGGTTAACGCATCGTTGGGGATTAAGCCATGAGTGGATGAAAAAAAGTCTTCTCCTTTCTTAATACCGGGAATGGCCTGATAAGGAATTTGGAATTTCTCAATCAGTTCGCCCCGCATGCTCCGGGGGCGTTCCTTCTCCTGGAAAAGGTAGCCTGCAGCCGGCACACTATGGCGCAAAGGCAAACTGTAAACCCGTAGGTATTTACTTTCGTATACCATCGCATAACAAGTAGGATCTACAGCTTCAAAGTGTACCGGGAATGATAACCGTTCGGAAAAAGCGCACGCCTGATGCAAAAACGCCCCCACCTTTGGCGGGCCGAAAACCGTCAGCGGTGCAGTGCGATGGTTGAGCCCCATAGAGCTCAGTAGCCCGGGCAACCCCAGCACATGATCTCCATGGTGGTGGGAAACGAAGATATGGCTCAGTTTACCCCATTTGACGCTGAAATCACTGAAGCGCATCTGCGCTCCTTCTCCGCAATCAATCATGAACAACTGTTCCTGAACGTTGAGCAGTTGCATAGTTGGGTACCGGCTATAGGCAGGTACGGCACCACTGCAGCCAAGGATGGTTAAATCAAATCGCATGTCAATACAAAAGAGGCACAGCTAAAATAGTTCAGCTGTGCCTCTTTAAGTTTTAAGCCTTTCGACCAGTTTTTATTCGCTATCGTCATCGTTCAACTCCCGCTCGATATCCTCCATGAAGATATAATCAATGGCTTCCGATACCGTAGGCACCATAGTAAGGATGGTATCAAGGCGGGAAATCTCCATCAGCTTTTTGACAGCGGGCTGCTCTGCACCAGCCAGTACAAACGACCCGATCTTTTTCCAGAGTCGGTCGGCGGTAAGGATAGCACTGAGGCCGGAAGAGTCTACATACTTGACCTCAGAAAGGTCCATAATCAGGTTTTTCACATCCTTATCAGCGAGCAGCACAAGCTCTGACTTGACATCCGGCGCGATGAGGGAGTTGAAATTCTCTTCCTGCAATGTGAAGACGGTATAGCGTTCTTCGGTCTTTATTTTATACTCCATATAGTATTATGGTTGTCATTTTGATTGTGGGCGAACGCAAAAATATCAATTAAGCGGCAGTCTACCTAGCTTGTTCCGTATATTTTACCCGTCCTGCAGGCATTAGGTGCTGTCAGCCCTAAACACTGAGCCTGTTTTGAGTGTTTGTTTCGCAGAAGTAAAGCAATAAAAGCCTGCCAGATTAACTGATCCGCCACAAGGACCGGAAATATTGTCAGCTTTTGGAGATTGGCACTATTTTCTCTGCTTACCAAAGGAGACATTTCGGGTGGCTTTTTGCGATACCGCTCCCTATTTCAACAAATTACAAAAACCTATTTGCCCAAATTCCATTTCACTAAAATGTTAGTGCGTTGTTAAGCTTAAGAAACAGAAGAAACTAAAGAGTCCCTTCTTTTGTATTCTTGGATAATTAGTTTTAATATTGTTTGGGTAACCCAACAGGCTAAGAGAAGAAAGAAATATGAACAATAAACGTTTTTCTCCAAAAGTAAAGCAGGTCATTTCCAGAAGCCGGGACGCAGCAATACGCCTGGGTCATGACTTTATTGGAACCGAGCATCTGCTATTGGGCATCATGGCTGAACAAGACAGCCTTGCGCTTAAAGTGCTGGATTCTCTGGATGTCAACCCTTCCGAGCTTCAGCAAAATGTGGAAGAATCCGTACAACGGATCCCAAGCGGTCAAACAGCCCTCAATGTCGGCAACCTTCCGCTCAACAAGCAGGCTGAGAAGGTCCTCAAGGTGACTTTCCTGGAAGCCAAAATGCTCAAAAGTGATGAAATTAGCCCGGAACACTTGCTGCTTTCCATCCTCAAGCATAAAGACAACCCTGCTTCAAAAATATTGAATCAGTTCGATGTAGATTACGATATCTACAAAGCAGAGCTGGAATATGTCCGTCAGGAACAGGACTTTACGAGTTCGTCCGAGCCATTTGCGCAGACCCCATCTGACCAGGATGACCCCTACGAAGATGATGAAGGACAGGGCAGTGGCCGGTACCAGCAGCGCAAAGGGACTTCCAAATCCCGCACGCCGGTACTTGATAACTTCGGCCGTGACATCACCAAGCTGGCGGAAGAGGATAAACTGGACCCCATCATCGGTCGTGAAAACGAAATCGAGCGGGTGTCCCAAATCCTGAGCCGACGGAAAAAGAACAACCCAATCCTGATCGGTGAACCAGGTGTTGGTAAAACAGCCATCGTGGAGGGTCTCGCCCTTCGCATCATTCAGAAGAAAGTCAGCCGTACCCTCTTCAACAAACGGATTGTAATGCTTGACCTTGCTGCACTCGTTGCAGGTACCAAGTATCGTGGTCAGTTTGAGGAGCGGATGAAAGCCATCATGAATGAGCTGGAGAAATCCCGCGACGTGATCCTCTTCATCGATGAGATCCACACCATCGTGGGTGCAGGTGGCGCAACCGGCAGCCTGGACGCCTCCAATATTTTCAAGCCAGCCCTGGCACGTGGCGAACTGCAATGTATCGGTGCTTCCACCCTGGATGAGTACCGTCAGCATATTGAAAAAGACGGGGCGCTCGACCGCCGTTTCCAGAAAGTCGTGGTTGATCCACCTTCTGCGGAAGAAGCCGTGAATATTCTGGACAACATCCGTCCGAAGTATGAGGAGTTCCACAACGTGAACTATTCTCAGGATGCGATTGAAGCCTGTGTTAAACTCAGCGACCGTTATATCAGCGACCGCTTCCTGCCCGATAAAGCGATTGACGTCCTTGATGAGGTAGGTGCACGGGTGCACCTCAAGAATATCCACGTTCCTGAGCACATCGAAGAGCTCGAAAAGAAAATTGAAGAGCTCAAGGATCAGAAGAATCAGGCCGTGAAAAATCAACAGTACGAGAAAGCAGCAGACCTCCGGGACAAGGAGTCCAAGCTCGTCCGTCAGCTGGAATTTGCCAAGATTCAGTGGGAAGAAGAGGTAAAGACCAAGCGCTACCCCGTTAGCGAAGAGGATATCGCTGAAGTAGTTTCTATGATGACGGGGATTCCGGTCAGAAGAGTAGCCCAAAGCGAAAGCAAAAAGCTGGTGGGCATGGACAATGACCTTCAAAATGTCATTATTGGACAGGATGAGGCCATTACCAAAATTACAAGGGCGATTCAGCGTAACCGCGTCGGCCTGAAAGACCCCACCAAACCGATTGGCTCCTTTATTTTCCTTGGCCCTACCGGTGTAGGTAAAACAGAGCTGGCCAAATCGCTCGCCCGTTACATCTTTGACTCCGAAGATGCCTTAGTCCGGCTTGACATGAGCGAATACATGGAGAAATTCTCCGTGAGCCGACTGATTGGTGCCCCTCCGGGTTATGTCGGGTACGAAGAAGGGGGACAGCTGACCGAAAAAGTCCGCCGCAAGCCTTACTCCGTCATCTTGCTGGACGAGATCGAGAAGGCACACCCTGACGTTTACAATATCCTGCTACAGGTGCTGGATGATGGCCAACTGACTGACGGTCTTGGCCGCAAAGTTGACTTCAAGAACACCTTGATTATCATGACTTCCAACGTTGGCGTACGTCAGCTGAAGGACTTTGGCCAGGGCGTTGGCTTTGCCACTCAGGCACGTCAGAGTGCCGCAGATGATAACGCGAAGGGCGTCATTCAAAATGCCCTTAAGCGGACCTTCTCTCCGGAGTTCCTCAACCGTGTGGATGATGTGGTCATCTTCAACAGCCTGGATCAGGACGACATCTTTAAGATCATCGACATCACGCTGAAGGACCTTCACAAGCGCCTTGAAAACATGGACTACACGTTGATCCTGTCTGAAGACGCGAAGAAGTTTGTTGCCGAAAAGGGTTATGACCCTCAGTTTGGCGCACGTCCACTGCACCGGGCCATTCAAAAGTATATTGAGGACCCGCTTGCGGAGTTCATCCTCAATACGAACCCGGATGCCGGCGCAACCCTTGAAGCGGTAATGAATGATGATGAAACCGGGCTCAAGATTACCTTGAGCAAAGAAGTGAATACAGATGCATAAACGGCATTAATGAATAAAAGCAGTCCTTTTGACAGTAGTCAATCGGGCTGCTTTTTGTGTTTCATGCCTGTCCCGGGCGCAAATCCGGGCTCGGCTGAACTTTTTTTCGAATTTTTTAATTAAATTAGTAGTGCCGGTGTCAAAACCACAAGCGCACTTTATTATTTTTTAACAAAAAAAGAATCTATTGGCAAAGAGATCTGGTAGAAGAGGTTTCAATAACCGTACTGACAACAAACCCGAGTTTAGAACCAACGAACACATTCGCGTACCTGAAATCCGGCTTGTAGGCGATAACGTTGAAGAAATTGGCGAAGCTGTAGGCCAACAACTGGAAGCAGGCACCGTTTACCCTACCCGCGCAGCAAAAGACTGGGCCCGAAAGGTGGAGCTTGATCTGGTTGAAATTTCTCCGAATGCCAAGCCGCCGGTCGTCAAGATTATCGACTTCAACAAGTTTCTTTACGAGAAGAAGAAAAAGGAGAAAGAAATCAAGGCAAAAGCAGCCAAAACCGTAATCAAGGAAATCCGGTTCGGCCCGAATACCGATGACCACGACTTTGATTTCAAACTCCGTCACGCCAAGGGCTTCCTCGAGGATGGTGCGAAGGTGAAAGCTTATGTACACTTCCGGGGGCGGACGATCGTCTTCAAGGAACGTGGCGAACTGCTGCTCCTACGCTTCCTCAAAGAGCTCGAAGAGTATGGCTCTGCAGAAGCGCTGCCTAAAATGGAAGGGCGCCGGATGATCGTAATGATTTCACCGAAAAAGAGCAAGAAGAAATAGACCGGCTGCTTACTACTGGTCTTTACCCGAAATATCAGGACCCTACCGCTAAACTTTTTCACAAACTATTGGGATTTGTTTAGCAGTAGGGTTTATTTTTCTTACCTTTGCATTCCCTTTTTAAGGACTATTTCAATATTAAAGCTATTAACAATGCCAAAGATGAAGACTCACTCCAGTGCCAAGAAGCGTTTTAAGCGCACTGGCTCTGGCAAGATCAAACGTTACCAGGCAAAGACTTCGCACATGATGCGCAACAAAAGCAAGAAAGCTAAACTGCGCCTTCGCGACTCTACCGTCGTACATGAGCACAACGAAGATCGCGTGAAGCGCCTGCTTTGCATGTAATTTTATTCCTAATTTTTTAACGAGAGCGCAGGACGAAAGCGTCGCCCATTTGGTAGATGGCACCTCTGCGTTGTACTAAAAAATCAAACTATGCCACGTTCAGTGAATGCCGTTGCTTCCCGCAAACGGCGCAAGAAAATTTTAAAAATGGCGCGGGGTTACTTCGGTGCCCGCAGCAAAGTCTACACCGTAGCTAAAAACGCTGTAGAAAAAGGTCTGGTCTATGCCTACCGCGACCGTAAAGCCAAAAAGCGCGCTTTTCGCCGCTTGTGGATTGCACGTATCAATGCCGCTGCACGCCAAAACGGGATTTCCTACTCTCGTTTGATCCACCAACTTTCTGAAAATAACGTCGAGCTCAACCGTAAGGTCCTCGCTGATCTCGCTATGAACCACCCTGAGTCGTTCAAAGCAGTTGTTGACTCTGTGAAGAAATAAAACCTTCTGGTTTTCCAGAATAATGAAAAGGGAAGCTGCCTTACAGGTTGCTTCCCTTTCCTTATTTTAGCCCAAATTTCAAGGATTACAACTATGATAAATAAGCTCCTGACCATTGCACTTGCTGCTGCCATCTTTGCAGGCTGTGCCTCTGAAAACAGTAACGATACCTCATCAGATACCCCGGCAAATGACATTAGCGATACCCTCCGTACTGATTCGCTGCCACCTCAGCAAGCCATCAGCAGTATTGCTTTGGACACGAGCCACTTCCAGTACGAGGATGGTGTACTACGCCTAACCTGGAAAATGCTCAGCGATGTCGTTTTTACAGATGAGTACAGTGAAGAAGTACAAGCCTATGTCCCCTACCCCACCTTCGGGGCTCAGCTACAGGCTATTGAGAGGCGAGAAGTCCTGATCGAAGGCTATATTATCCCACTTGAAGAAACGGGAGACGAAACCATTCTTGTACTGAGCGCTCAACCCTACAGCAGCTGTTTTTTCTGCGGCGGTGCCGGGCCAGAGTCTGTCATGGATATCAAGCTCCGTCCTGATGAAAAGCGAAAATTCACTACGGATGACAGGATGACCTTCCGGGGCCAACTCCGGCTGAATGACGATGATTTATACTATCTGAACTACATCCTGGAAGACGCAACGGTCTACCCGTAAGCCAGTATTCACAATGTCAAATTTCTCGTTTTTTTCTCGCCCAGCAGACAACTTTGCTTGTACCCACTACTTAAATGTAGTATTTTTGTTTTTGTAGTTTTCCCCTGTAAATGTCTTGTTTATCCGTTTTTTTTGGTTTAGTGCTGGTCCCGCACCCTCCAAAGGACCACCAAACCTACATTAAACCAATATACCAACATGTTTGACATCCGCATGCATAAAACATTAATAGCTGCACTTACGGTCATCCTGACCTTCAGCGCATGCAAGAAAGATGATCCAATTGAGGAAACACCTTCGATCGATCAGGAACTAACCGAAGCACTGGAAGACATCTCCATGTCCGGTGGATTAGCCTTTTTCCAGCTGCCTGCCGCTGAGGATTATGATCAAATTCCTCAGGACCCTGCCAACCCGCTCACTGAAGCAAAAGTAGAACTGGGTAAATTGCTATACCATGAAACCGGTATAGCCCGCAACCCACAGGATATAGCAGGTATGGGTACTTACTCCTGTGCCTCTTGCCATTTTGCTTCAGCCGGTTTTCAGGCCGGGCGGCATCAGGGCATTGGGGAAGGTGGGCAAGGTTTTGGCTTTAATGGAGAGTCCCGGGATAAAATTGAGGCGTATAATGTCCTCAACGTTGATGTTCAGCCCATACGTAGCCCGACGACTTTGAACTCGGCCTACCAAATTGCGATGCTTTGGAACGGACAGTTTGGAGCCAAAGGCATTAATGCTAACACTGAATATGCCTGGACTGAAGGCACTCCGAAAGCACTCAACCATCTCGGTTTTCACGGCGTGGAAACTCAGGCGATTGCCGGGCTTTCCGTGCATCGCCAACTGGAGGACACTTCGGATGTATCCGACCTGGCTAATTATAAAGAACTATTCGATGCGGCCTTCCCGGATCGTCCGGAATCCGAACGTTATAACCGGGTAGCGACCGGCTTAGCTATTGCCGCCTACGAACGAACCCTGCTGGCCAATGAAGCGCCTTTCCAACGCTGGCTGCGTGGCGATACAGATGCAATGAATGCCCTGGAAAAGGAAGGCGCGCTCGTATTTTTTGGAAAAGGGCAATGCGGCAGCTGCCATACCGGCCCTGCCCTGAACAGCATGGAATTCCATGGTATCGGACTCGGTGACCTTATGGACTGCCCGGAAGAAGTATTTCTAACCTCTGTCAATGCCGCCGAACACCTGGGTAGAGGAGGCTTTACCAACCGGGCAGAAGATATGTATAAGTTTAAAGTGCCACAGCTGTATAATTTAAAGGATTCTCCCTTCTATGGACACGGTGGAACACTGCGCTCCATACGCGAAGTGATTGAGTATAAAAATGAAGCTATACCCCAAAAACCATCCGTGCCTGCGGCTCAACTTTCGGACGAGTTTGTCCCGCTTGGGCTTACAGAGGATGAAATTGACGCACTGGTTGCTTTTATCGAAAATGCTCTTCACGACCCTAACCTCGAGCGCTACGTCCCCGAAACACTGCCGACCGGTCTTTGCTTCCCTAATGCAGATCCCATGTCTCAGGAAGACTTGGGTTGTTACTAAAGACCTGCTTCAGCTGCTACAAAAGCCCGGCGGAATCATACTGCCGGGCTTTTGCATTAAAACTTAACCCACCATCCTTCTTTTTCCGTATCCGATCGGGTATAATCCACCTGGTGTACCAGCTGCCCTCCGGCATTCTTAAGTCTGATCCGGCCTCCGGCATTCAGCAACCGGACACGCCCCAAGCCCACCCGAACAACGCTACCTGCCTGAAGCGTGTAAGTCGCCAACCGATCGGTATTGCCGTTCTGGTCTTCTATACTCCACCCGCCTAACGCTACCGGCTGATCCGATAAGTTGACCAGCATTAGCTTTTCGGCGCCGGACTCCGGGCCCCTGGGATTAATTAATGCAGCGACAATTTGTACAGCCTGGTCTTCAGCCTCCGGAACCTCAGGCTCATCGGGAACGGGGTCGGCTTTCGGGGCAGCCTGCTGTACGGCCCGCGCCGCATTAACCTTTCCGTAGCCAAACCATTCGGAATACCCAATGGCATCATAGGTTCCTTTCAGATTACCAAGAATGGGATCCGGGTTCTGATCTGTGATTTTATCTGTTGTGTTTTTCAGAAGCTCAAGTAGTTCAGAAGCTGAAAGCTTCGGATTTGCAGATTTGACAAGCGCGGCCACGCCTGCTGCCAGCGGGCAGGCACTGGAGGTCCCCCCAAAGTTGCCCGTATAGCGGCTACCCGGAGCAAAGCCAAGCCCTGTATCCTCATTATCCGTGGTCCAAATCCCTCTGCCCGGCAGTCGTTCCTGCTGATTGAGCGGGTTCCAGTTGTCACTGGGAGCTGTGACCGTTATCCCTTCGCCCCAGTTGGAATAGGCTGATTTGCGGGCCAGGCTGGTGGAAGCCGCTACTGTCACCACATCAGGGTGAGCAGCATAGCCATTCACAATGGGCCCGGTAGTGGTCTTCAACCCCTGGGAGGGGTGGCGCCAGGTAAATCCGGTATTGTTCATATCCCGAATTGGCGCATTGTAGTTGCCGGCAGCAAAAAAGACCAGGCAGCCGCGCCCGTCGGGCCCGCCGGAACGGTGCAGGCGCTCCATTTGATTGCTCAGCAGGGAGCTCAGCGGGGCATAGACAGGCACGGGGCCCCAGCTACAGGATAGGATATGGGCATTTCGGCCGGCGTAGTCAAAAATATCGAAAAGCGTATTGTCATCAGCGCTCAGCGGGAAGCGGATAGGCAGGAAGCTGCACCCTGGCGCCGCCCCCACTATTCCCGTCCCGTTTTCTTCTCCTATGGCTACACCGGCACAAGGCGTCCCGTGAAAGTCTCCGCTTGCCCGTTCCGGCCCCGGGTAACTGTCCCGGCCAGCGTAATCCCGGGCGCCCACTACTTTCCCTTCGCCCGACAAATCCGGATGAGACAGGTCAAAACCATCATCAATAACGGCAACAGTAACAGCACGTGTACCCCGGCTGAGCTTCCAGGCTTCCGTGCAATCCACGCCAGCCTCAGGTACCAGTTCAAGCCCAGCCCGGGCCTGCAAATGCCACTGCTCTGCAAAAAGAGGGTCTGTAGGCGCGTACTGTGGGGCAAAGCGGTTGATTAGGTTAGGTTCGGCATATTCCAGGCGGTCATCTTCTGCCAGTTCGTTACTCACCTTTAGCGGGTTTTTACGGGCAGCATGGGTCACCTGTACCAGGCAGGCTTCCTGATTGTTATCATAGCTTTTCAGAAAACGAAGCCCATACTGCTGTAGCACCGCCTCCTTTTCTTCCGTGCTCAGGACTTCCCTGAATTGTAGGATAAGTTTATCCGTCAGGTAATAACGGGTCGCCGGATCGCCTTCCGGGCAATAGGCGTGGTGGCAAATCATGGGGCAGGCACTGTGCGTGCGCAGGTGCTCCATCAACTCATCGCGCCTGCCCTCCTCTGTTTCCACTTTGTACACCTGGCCCAGTACCTGTTTGACCTGACGTAAGCCAGGCTGAGCGGCCAGGACCGCCCGGGCGGGGGCGTCAGGTAGGATTGCTGTAAAAAAATGATCCGCACGTTCCAGTTTTATGCGCTCTGAGCCACGGTACAGATAATAATCGAGGGCCATAGTGTGTTTTTTAATGGATGTTTAGCGTACTCATTATGCTAGCTTGTCGGGGTTTAGCAAGCATGCTTTCGTGAAAAGGCTTGTAGATGCCCCTATGCTCACAATAATACGTTTTTTCACTACGGATGCTGAAAAGGTCCATATCAAATTTTCATTAAATGAAGCAAATGCTGTTTCTGCTTACCTCTATGTTAGTGCTTAATTGCACCGTTTCAGAAATGCCGGTGGAGCCTTCATCGGAGCCGGGAACGGTGAAAGCTATGCTGAAAGCTGTAAATGAACTACGTGCGCGGGGCTGCCGCTGTGGATCAAAACGCATGCCTCCCGTACCTGCATTACAGTGGGACGATCTCCTTGCCCTGGCTGCTCAACGGCACGCCGGGGATATGGCTTCAGGGGACTTCTTTAGCCATACCGGATCAGATGGTAGTCGGGTAAGTCAGCGTGCAAGGGAGGTTGGTTACTCCTGGCGGCAAATCGGTGAAAATATCGCCTATAACTATCCGAATGCCGAAGCGGTAATCGCGGGTTGGCAGGAGAGCCCGCCCCATTGTAAAAATATGATGTCTCCAGATTTTAAACAGATGGGCGCGGCTTATCAGGATGGATATTGGGTGCAGGTGCTGGGTAGGAAGTAGCCTCCTTATCCCCGGATCAGGAATCCCCGTTATACCTAAATTCTTACAAATCCGCAATCTTTCTAACCAGCACCCTCGCATGCGCTTCCATCACCTCATGGGAAAGCCCTGCCGTATGGGGGGTGAGGATTACATTTTCAGCCTGCCGAAGATACTGAAAAGGAGCGGGTAAGCTGTTCAAATCCAACACATTAAAAGCCTGCTCTTCGTACTCCAATACATCAAGAGCTGCCCCTTGCACCTTACCGCATTTCAGCTGCCTGACCAGAGCTGCAGTATCGAGCACCAGGCCACGGGCGGTGTTGAGCAGATAGAATGGGTTACTGAAGCCGGCGAGCAGCGCTTCGTTGATGAAGTAGTGGTTCTCCGCATCGTAAGGAATATGTACGGTAACGATATCCGCTTCCTTTTGCAATTGCGCCAGGCTGACTTCTTCTACCTTGTCATTTCCGAACCCGCGCTTGTACTTATCGTAAGCGATCACCCGGCAGCCAAATCCAGACAAGCGCTGAGCGACCGCAGACCCAATATTGCCAAAACCGATAATGCCAACGGTACGGCGGTGCAACTCAAAGCTTTGGTTGCTCTTTCGGTCCCAAATGCCCTGCTGTATTTCCTGGTGCGCTTTATTGATGTGGTTGAGTAAGCCCAGCATCATGCCCATGGTTTGTTCTGCTACAGTATCCCGGCTGCCCTCTGGCGAGTTTAGCACGGCTATGCCCCGGCTTTCGGCGTAAGCCAGATCCACGTGCTCCAGCCCGATGCCCATACGGGCGATAAAATGCAGCTTAGGGCAGGCTTCCAGAAAATCGCGGTCCAGCGTAAACCGGCTTCGCAGAATGAGCCCCCTGGCCCTTTGCAAATCTTCCCGCAGGCTTTCAAAGGGTTCCGTATAAGCAGCACGCACTTCATAACCCGCCTTGCTAAGCTGATCAGGTAAATAGGGGTGCGGTTTGTCCAAACAGATAATCAGACCGGTCGGCATTTGTAAAAAAAGCTTTAGATTGAGTGCAAACGAAAAACATGACAAAGGTATACTTTCTACTCGTACTGATTTTAGGAATCAACGCTTGCACCATGAAGGAAACGTCCGACCAGTCCTCCAGTACTAAAGCCCCCCCTTCCAACATGCTGATGATTGGCACCTACACGCAGAAGCTGGGGCACGTGGATGGTAAAGCCGCCGGGATTTACACCCTCGCTCCGGACCAGGACAGCCTTTTTGCCCGGGCCCACACCACTACCGGCATTGAGAACCCTTCCTACCTGACGATCGATACCGCCGCACGCATGCTCTACGCCGCCAGCGAACTGGTGCCCGGAGGAGCCGACAGCAGTGGCTACATTTACAGCTACAAAATAGGCCCGGAAGGCGAGCTCACTTTCCTTAACCGCCAGCCTTCCTATGGTTTTGCGCCCTGCTACGTCAGCATCAGCAACGATGGCCAATTCGTGATGGCAGCGAACTATGTAGGTGGAACAGTCGCCGTTTACCCCCGCAACGAGGATGGCAGCCTGGGTGAAGCAACCGATCAGCAGACCTTTACCGGGTCCGGCCCGAATGAGCAGCAGGAAGCTTCTCACCCGCATTGTATCATACAGGCTCCTAAAGGTCCATGGGTGTACATTGCAGATAAAGGGGCCGACCGGTTGATGAGTTTCCGGATAACAGCGAAAGGGCTGCTCCAACCAACCGATCAGGAATTTGTACAGACCGCTCCCGGGGCGGGCCCCCGGCATTTGGCTTTTCACCCTACCCTATCCATCGTCTACCTGATTAATGAAATCAATAACACGGTGGACGTATTCCAAATGGAAAAAACCACCGGCGCTTTGTCCACCATCCAAACGCTGACGACACTGCCTGAGGACTTCACGGATTTTAGCGCCTGTGCTGACATCCACGTCAGCCCGGATGGCCACCACCTCTACGCTTCCAACCGCGGGCACAACAGCCTGGCTATTTACCGCATTCAGGCCGAAAACGGACAGTTGGCCCCGGCAGGATGGGTCCCTACACAGGGCGACTTCCCCCGTAATTTCATGATCGCAGAAGACGGGAGCCAGGTATTGGTCGCCAATCAGAACAGCGACAACATCATCATTTTTGACCGCAACCCAGCGTCCGGACAGCTCACCCGGCAGGCAGTGATCGACTGCCCCACACCCGTTTGCATAAAATCTGTTGAACTATGAAAGGTAATATCCCTTCCAGAAAAAAGGTCATGATTAGCGTCAAGCGCCCCTTCATGAACTACCTTAGGAAAAACAACCGCACGGCCGATCTGCCCATGCAGTACGAAGACCTGCTGCGCTACGAGTCCTCCATCCCCCTGCTTGATCAGGAAGGCAACGATACACTTTGGGAAACGGTGTACTACTCTCAGTCCGACTTTGAGGATGTCAACCAGGCTATGAAGCTGATCTACGCCCTGCTCAAAACCGATGGAGACGTGGAGGTGCTCGACCACCTGACCGTAGCCCGCATCGACTTCTGCACCTTTGGGAATACCAAGCCCTTCCGGGTACGCATTATCAACCGGTTGAATGACAACTACGACCACTTTTACATAAAAAAAGCGGATGCTTCCCGGGTATATGGGCTGGAACTGGAGTGGCTGCTTTCGCCCAACCACGTCACTTACCTGATAGACGGGGCCACGCTGATTGAAGAGCACGTGGCCGGTATCCCCGGTGATGATTTCATGAAGCACAACCTGGAAGAAACGACTTTCAATCAGATCCGTATTGCCAAGGAGTTTATCAAGTTTAATGAACGTTGTTTTGTAAGGCTGCTGGGCGATATGCGGGCTTATAACTACGTCATTGCCATCACGCCGGATATTGAAGGCTCTCAGTACCGCATGCGCCCTATTGACTTTGACCAGCAGTCCTTCGAGGGAAGAAAGGGGTTTTACCTGCCGCAGTATTTCCGGGAAAACGACCCCATCATCTACCTGGGCATGCAGCACATGACTGCGGAAACCGTCAAGCAGTATCAGCTGGAAGAGCGCAGCCTGATCGCAGGACGGGTCAAGACGTCACAAAAACAATTCAAGGCGTTGATGGACGTTATGATGAAGGATGAGATTTCGACACCGGAGAAAACCAGGGAATTGGCAGATGGGCTGGCGCACCACCACAAAAATAAACGCTTTGAGGATTGCCGCACGATGGGAGAAGTGGTCTTGACTAACATTCAGCTGTTGCTCGAGAAAGACTTCAAACAAAGCATTCTGTTAAAGCCCAGCAACTAAAAAACCTCCCTCCTTTGAATCTCAGAGGAGAGAGGCTATCCCAAAAACCGATTATATATGGCAAAAATCCCAATTTATATTGAATAATAAAAATTTCTATCCGATTAATTCTGTATTTATTTCAAGACGAGCTAATTCTGTTGCGTTATGGAGGGGTTGAATGCGGCTGAAATGAAGCGTTACGCCCGGCACCTGGCGATTCCGGGGTTTGGTCCGGAAGGGCAGGTGCGGCTAAAGCAAAGCCGGGTGCTGGTGATCGGCGCAGGCGGGCTGGGCAGTCCGGTACTGCTGTACCTGACGGCAGCAGGCGTTGGGCACCTGACCATCGTTGATTTTGACCGGGTGGAAATGAGCAACCTGCAGCGGCAGGTCCTTTTTACCGAAGCGGATCTGGGACAGCCCAAGGCGGAAGCGGCAGCTAACCACCTGCAAAGGCTGAACCCGCACATTGATATCAGCGCGATCGTGGCCCCTTTTTCCAGGGAGAACGCCCGCGACCTGATCCGTCAGGCCGACCTGGTCATCGACGGTACCGACAACTTCCCCACCCGCTACCTGAGCAACGATGCTTGTGTACTGGAAGGCAAGCCGCTGGTGTACGGCAGTATCTACCGGTTTGAAGGTCAGGTATCCGTCTTCAACCTGTTACGGGAAGATGGCAGCCGGGGCCCCAACTACCGGGATATTTTCCCCACTCCTCCCCCGCCCGAACTGGTACCCAATTGTGCTGAAGGGGGCGTACTGGGCGTACTGCCCGGCATTATCGGCAGCATGCAGGCCAATGAAGCCATTAAGGTGCTGGCACAGATTGGGGAGCCACTGGATGGCAAACTCTACCTTTTCGATGCCGCTACGCTTTTGTCCCGGACGATTAAGATTGTAAAGCATCCCGAAGTGGCAATCGGGCACCTTATTGATTACGAACAGTTTTGCAACCCTGCTCCCGCAAAGCCACTGCCGTCTGTCACCGTAAAGGAACTGGCGGAATGGCGGCAGCAGGGCGTGCCTCACCAATTGATAGACGTGCGGGAGCCCTACGAGTACGAAATCGCCAACCTGGGCGGGCGGCTGATACCCATGGCTGAACTTTCCGGACGCAGCAGCGAGCTTTCAAAGGAAACACCTGTGGTCCTGCATTGCCGGAGCGGACAGCGGTCGGCACGGGCGGTAAGGCAATTGCAGGAGGGCGGGTTTCAAAACCTCTACAATTTGGAAGGCGGGATTCTGGCCTGGGCCGAAGCCATTGATCCGCAAATGGCCACTTATTGATGCTTCCACGCTTTTCAGTCCACTTTGAGCCGGTACCGCAGCCGAACCGCTCCATTGCCATAGGACTTTGAATCTAGGAGTTCCACCATCGTCTCCGGAATACCACCAGGGAACAAAGGAATCCCGTCTCCCAGGAAAATGGGCATCAGGAAAAGGGTGAATTCATCCACCAACTGCTCCTTCATCAGGGCTTTGATGATTTGGGCACCGCCGTCGCAGTAAATGTCCTTGCCGGGCATGGCTTTGAGCTCCCGGGCCAGTTCCACGACATCTCCTTTGTGAAAAAGGATGCCGGGCTGAGCCGGGATATCCTGACGGGTCACGACGTAACAATTCGGGTATTGCTCGGCCGCAGGGAAGTTCCCCGCTAGTTTCATGACCACATCGAAGGTTCGGCGCCCAACGAGGTAAGTATCGACCGACTCAGAAAATTCAGCATGCCCAAAGTCTTCCCCTTCGAAGCGGGAGAGGAAACTCAGGTCATCACCAGGGCCGGCGATGTAGCCGTCGAGGCTGAGTGCGATAAACAGTTTTATTTTCCGCATGATCAACTGATTAATTCACGGACGGCACCTTCCACTTCCAACAGCAAGTTGGCACCGTAGGCTTTGGCCGGAGTTTGGAATCCGGGCTTGGCTTGCCCTTGGAGTATCCGCTCGACGATCATAACACTGGTCAGGGCGGTGAGGGTGTACCCTTCCGGCATGATAGAGCGTGCGGTCCGGGTTTCGCCTTTGGCATTCGTTACCCGGCCCCAGACGAGGCTGCGGCCGTTTTTGCGCTGTTCGGCAGAGGGCCCGGCGGGGCCGCTTAGCACCCGCTTACGGGCACGTGCTTTGACAAATGGCAGGCGCAGGAACCAGCCGAAGTACTTCTGCAATTTCACATAGCGGTACGTTTTGGGGTGCACCGCAGTGTAAGTTTCAATATTCGGGATGCCGGAGGAATAGTAAGCTGTGGAGACGTCACCCCAGGGGATGGTCATCACGAAACGCTTAAAGTCATCGGCAAATTCCACCGTCATCGATTTGTGACCAAGGGGGACTTTGGTGATTTTGCCATTCTGGCGAACGGCGCTGCTTTGCCCCAGGCTTTCTGTCATCGTCAGGGCAGTACCCCGGGAAAAGCGGGTGCCCTGAGAAGCAAACGCCAGTTGCAGGTGGGTGGCATCCGGGAGCTGTTCCTTGAGGAAAACCGCCATGCAATCGGTAGGCACCACATCAAAGCCAGTGCCTGGCATCATCATGATTTCCGCCCTTGCGGCCTTTTCGCCCAGAGCAGCGCCCGTTTCAAACACCGGGATTTCTCCGGTAATATCCAAGTAATGGGTGCGGCTGCGCAGGCAGGCTTCCATCATGGGGCGTGCGGTATGGATAAACGGGCCGGCAGCGTGCAGGACTACACTGCAGCCTTCCAGCTGTTTCGCTATATTTTCGGCATCGTCCAGCGGGAAAATCCGGTATTCCAGCCCGAGTTCTTCCGCCAGGGGTTGCACCTTGGATTCCGTCCGGCCTGCCAGAATTGGGGTTAAGCTGCGGTCTTTGGCATGGCGCGCGATCAGCTCACCGGTATAGCCATTCGCGCCGTAGATCATCCACTGTTGTTGCATCAATTGACTTTTTGTGAAGAGGCAAGATAGGGAATTCTATTTCAAATCTGCCACCATCAGGTTGCAGCCCCGCACATCGCTGGCATCAAGGCGGCCGAGTACTTCAAAGCTGCCATCTTCATAAACACGCCCGAGGTCATCCGTGGCGATGAAGCTAATGGTATCCAAATTGGCCAGGTCGATGATATTCAGAACTCCGGTCCTGGCAGTGGCAGGCTGTGCAAAGGGGTCGGTGATTTCCCGGGTACGCACCTGCATCGTTGGGCAGGGCCTAAAAAGCCCATTGCCGGTGGAGTAGGCCTGAGAGAGGAGTTCTGTCATACCATATTCCGAATGAATTTGCTCTACCTGAAAAGCCTGCCTAAGCTGAGCGTGCAGTTCCTCCCGGGTGAGCTCCCGGCGGCGGCCCTTCATGCCCCCGGTTTCCATGACGGTGATGCCGGATAAATCGGTGGGGTGGGTTTCTGCCAGGTCGAGCAGCGCGAAGCTTACGCCAATCAGTAAGGCCGGCTGCTTGCTTTTTTGGCACTTTTGCAAAATCTTAAGCAGCTCATCTGTGTTATACAAGAAAAATCCGCTGTCCGGATGCCTGGATTGGCGAATGAAATCTTCCACCATGAAAACCAAGGAGGAGCCACTGCGTTCTAGATAAGAAGGTAATAAAGCCAGTACACAGTAATCATTGAGGCTGCCGTAGAAGGTTTCAAAGCCCCGGCGGGCACTTTGCCGGTAAAAAGCCATGCTACGCAGCAGGTGTTTGCTGGAAATAGCTCCGGTGGTGCCGCTGCTGCTGAAGACCACCTCTGGTTGCCATTCACCAGTTTGTATGGTGTAGCTTTTGAACAGCGAAATCGGCAGGAAGGGGATATCAGAAAGGCGTTGAACCTTTTCCGGTTTTTGCTCAAGCAGCTCCAGGTAGCGCTGGTAGAGCGGATTACACGCTGCCTGAACCCTGAACACCTCCAGTGCCAAGGGTTCGAAATCAGAGGTGGTGACCTGGCCGATGCGCTTTTTCAGCGCTGCATGCTTTTTTTGATGACTCAACAATTAAAATTTTTCAGATGAAAACAACATCCCTGGTAATGATTCTTGGTCTAAGCCTGGCGTTGTTCAGTTGTGTACAACCACCGGACTACCCCATAGAACCCGAACTTGAATATATTGGTTTTAATCAACTTACCTTACCTCAGGGAGGGGTAAATGCCCCTAGTGATACCTTAGTGCTTCGTCTGGGTTTCACTGATGGGGATGGAGACCTCGGCAATGATGACTCTACCATCGATATCTTTCTGACGGACAGCCGGACACCTGGTTTTATCGAAAGGCGCAAGCTTCCGGTTATCCCGGAAGAAGGCGTAGGCAACGGCATATCGGGTGAAATCATCCTGCGTTTCCCCAACCAGGTGTCACAGCTGTGCTGCCTTGTGGAGGGCGAGCAGGGCTGCGACGGCCCGATCCCGGGAGTGCCTTCAGATACCTTCTCCTACCAGGTCCAAATTCAGGACCGGGCAGGGAATTTAAGCAATGTCGTACAGACGGAGATGGTCACACTAATCTGTAACTGACAGCCAGTCGATATTCTTCTTTAATAAGTCCAGCGTTTGCCGCTCCGGGCTGCCCGGTTCCGGTTGGTGGCTGTATACCCAATGAGCTACCGGTGGCAGGCTCATGAGAATAGATTCGGTACGGCCATCCGTATCGAGCCCGAATTTAGTGCCTTTGTCCCAGACCAAATTGAACTCCACGTAACGCCCCCGGCGCAGGGCCTGCCAGCTCAGCTCCCGTTCTCCGTAGGACTTGTCCTGATTCCGCGCGATCAACGCACTGTAGGCGGGAGCAAAAAGCTCTCCCACCTCTTTCACAAAGGAAAAGACAGCCTCTTTTGACAGCCCTTCGTTTTCCTCATTCAGACGGTCAAAGAAAATGCCCCCTACACCCCGGGTTTCTTTACGGTGTTTCAGATAGAAGTAGTCATCCGCCCACTTTTTAAACCGGGGATAAAATTCAGGATGGTGCCGGTCGCAAACGGCCTTTAGCTGTTCGTGGAAATACCGGGCGTCCGTTTTATCAATATAGTGTGGCGTCAGGTCAATGCCTCCTCCAAACCAGTACAGCCCGTTTTCCATTTCAAAGTACCGGACATTCATATGGATGATGGGCACCATCGGGCTGACCGGGTGCTGCACGATACTTACGCCAGTAGCCAGAAAGCGGCCGGGCTCCACCCCTAATGCACGGGTGATCCGCTCCGGCATCTCCCCGTGCACTGCTGAGAAGTTGACGCCCCCCTTGGCAATGCGTTTTCCCTGCAGGATGCGGGTACGACCACCGCCACCGCCGGGGCGTTCCCAGGCATCCTCCTGAAACTTCCCTCCGCCATCGGCTGCTTCCAGCTGCTGACAGATACTATCCTGCAGCGACTTGAAAAATGAAATAACTTCCTGTTTATCAATAACCATAATTGATTTTCGTATTTTCGTGGTCAGAACTCAACTACTGCACAAAATACAACCCTTTGCTGAAGGTGCACTTAAACATATTGTCAAGGCATTGTCAACCCCTTTTCCGGATTATCCCTTTTGTCCTGATGACGGTGCCCGTATTCAGCCAGTATGATGCGCCGGTTGACAGTCTGAAAAGCTTATTGCACGCAGACCCGCTTCCACTAAAACGGGGGGTACTCCTCAATGACATTAGCTACGCTTATAGTGTTTATCAGTTCGACTCGGCCTACCATTATGCTCAATTAGCAGAGGCAGAGGGCATTGCACAAAAAGACACTTCGGTCATTGCAAGGGCATATATCCTGCAGGGGTCTGTAGCATCCGCCCGGGGCAACCTTGCTGAATCCATCCGAAAGACTGAACAGGCACTCGACCTGGCGCTTGCGATCAACGACAGTACGAATCTCGCCAACGCTTACAATAACCTAGCACTGGTGGATATGGATGCCGGAGATGCACAACAGGAGCTTACCCGGTTGGAAGTCAACTACGAAGTCGCTCAGAAGAACCGTGCCAATGAAATCCTTGCGCTGGAAAAAGATCAGGCCGAGCAAAAGGTTGTTAATCAGCGGCGACTGGCATTGCTCACCGTGCTTATACTGGTACTCCTGCTCTTCACCACCCTGTTTTTATTGTGGCAGCGACGCCAGTTTAGTCAGCAACTGGAGCTACAGGTAAAAATACAAACCCAGGAACTGCAAAAAGCTAACCAGGAATTGGAGCAGTCTAATCAGGAACTGGAAAGGTTCACCTACATTGCCTCCCATGATTTGAAAGAGCCCCTTCGCAATATCATCAGCTTTACTACGCTGCTGGAGCGAAAGAAGGCACTCTGGGCGGACCATGAAGATGCCAGTGATTTTTTCAGTCATATTAAACGCAGCGCCCGGCAGATGCATACCCTGATTCAGGATGTGCTGGCTTATGCGCAGGTACGCGGAGGCCAGAACAAAACTGCGTTGACAAGGGTTGACCTCAATCAGATCATGGTGCAAATACAGGAAGCCCTTCAGCCCCAACTCGAAGCTAAAAACGCCAAACTCTACAGCGAAAACCTAACCTTCATTGAAGGGACGCCCCACCACTTTTATATCATACTCAAAAACCTGGTCGAGAACGGGCTCAAGTATAACGAGCATGAATCGCCCATGATCATTGTGCGCCAGGCACTGAAAACAGAGAAGCCCCGCTTATTGGTCATTGATAACGGCATTGGTATACCAGATGAATTCAAGCCCAAGGTTTTTGATATGTTCTACCGGTTGCACGGCCGGTCTCAGTACGAGGGCACTGGCCTGGGCCTGGCTATCGTTCAGCGGCTGGCCGAAAGTCTCGGTGCAACCATCGAAATAAGCGACCGCCCGGGCGGCGGCACTATTTTCTCCATTGAGTTTGCTAATTAATCCCAGCCTTTTCCGCAGCAGCAGCCACCACTTTTTTGCTGTTGCCGATAAAGATCTCGTCTTCCACCACAACTACCGGGCGTTTGAGAAAGGTATATTCTTCAAGGATCAGCCGCTTGTAGTCAGCTTCCCCCAGCTCCTGCTCGTGCAGCCCCATAGCCCGGTATTTTCGGGAACGCCGGGTAAATAAAGCTTCATAGGAGCCCGCCATGTCGCACATCTCCTGTAGCTGCGCTTCGGTAATTGGCTCGGTTTTGATATCTTGCAAGACAAAGCCCTCTCCGCCATTCAATTCTCCAATGATGCGCTGACAGGTTTTGCAAGTGGACAAGTGATAAATTTTCTTCATCTTTTTTTAGCAAAGATAAACGATGCAACGCATTTCCAATGCCGAACTCATTCTTAATGCCGATGGCAGCATTTACCACCTCAACCTCCGCCCTGAGGATATTGCCCCTACCATCATTACAGTGGGCAATCCCGGCCGGGTAGCCCGGGTCTCCCAATACTTTGACGAGGTAAGGGTGAAAAAGGAAAAACGGGAGTTCGTTTGCCATACCGGCCGGATCGGGCAGACGGAGCTGTCGGTGCTTTCCACCGGTATCGGCCCCGACAATATTGATATCGTCATTAATGAGCTCGACGCACTGGTGAATATTGATTTCGAAACCCGTGCTCCAAAAGCCGAGCATACGGCACTGAATATTATCCGGATCGGCACTTCCGGCTCCCTGCGGGCAGACCTGCCGGTGGACGGTTTTGTGGCTTCAGCCTATGGCATCGGGCTCGACAATATGCTTTCCTTTTACCAGTACCAGCAAAATCTGGCTGAGGCGGAGCTGGAGGACGAGCTCCGGGCTTTCCTCAAAGAGAAGATGGACCTGCCCTTTTACGTTTGCGCAGGCAGCAAAGCCCTTCTGGAGACGATTGGGCAGGGCATGCATCCTGGCATCACGCTTACGGCGGCTGGCTTCTACGGACCTCAGGGGCGGCAACTCCGGCTACAGCCCCGATTCAATACTGAACGGATGGAGCAGCTCGGCTACTTTTACTTTGGCAAAACACCCATCACCAATTTTGAAATGGAAACTGCCGCCATATACGGGCTTTCCCGGATGCTGGGGCACCATGCGCTATCCACCAACGTCATCCTGGCAAACCGCCCCGCCGGGCAGTTCAGCCCGGACCCGAAACAATCGGTGGATAAGTTAATCGAATATGTCCTTGGGCAACTTACGAACTAAAGAACAAAAGCTCCGAACCCGCTTGAAGGGCCCGAAGCTTTTGTTCTTCCATAACCATTATTTATAACAGCTTATGCATTCCCTTTCTTATGATCGGCCAGGAACTTCTCCAGGCCAATGTCCGTCAGCGGGTGCTTCAGCAAGCCCATAGCAGCATCGAGCGGGCAGGTGAAGACATCCGCTCCGGCACGGGCAGCGTCCACAATATGTTTGGCATTACGGATGGAAGCCGCCAGGATTTCTGTTTCGTAGCCCTGAATGGCGTAGATTTCAGCGATTTGCTCAATGAGAGCGATACCGTCCCAGCTGATGTCATCAATACGGCCGATGAATGGGGACAGATAAGTCGCGCCTGCTTTGGCAGCCAGGATCGCCTGACCAGCAGAAAAGACCAGCGTGCAGTTGGTGCGAATGCCATTGTCACGGAAGTAGCTTAGGGCTTTTACGCCGTCCTTAATCATCGGTACTTTCACCACGATATTCGGTGCCAGTTTGGAAAGCGCTTCTCCCTCTCTGATGATGCCCTCGAAATCGGTGGAGATCACCTCAGCACTCACATCGCCGTCCACAATTTCACAGATTTTCTGGTAATGGGCGTAGATGTTGTCCTGACCGGTAATGCCCTCTTTGGCCATCAGGGAAGGATTGGTGGTTACACCGTCAAGGATACCTAATTCATTGGCTTCCTTAATTTGATCAAGGCTGGCTGTATCAACAAAAAACTTCATATTTCAGGTTGGTTTTTACAGTATTTTCAGAATAGGTTTCAGAGATAAAACCTGTGGTATCCGCAATAGTTTGGTGAGCCATCTGGAAGGAGAAAAAAATAAGGCGAGCAACACATCGCACCGCTCAACCTACCTACCCTTGCTGCGTTTCCGCCCTGGGGGAGTTCAGCGGGAGCTGGTCGTGTGCGCTCGCCGGACGGCAAAGGTAAGGGGTTCCTTTCGGAATTCCAAAACTCTGCCCCCGGCGTTGCAATTATTTTTGCCCTCCTTTTGGAATAATCTCCGTCTTCTCACCGAAGTATTGCACAAAGCGCTGCATATCAGCAGCTAACTCGGCATTCTGTGTAGCTTTGTAGTAGGTATCCGCCAGTGCCCTCAGGGTTTGAAACATGAAGCGGTCCATTTCAATCACCTGCATCTGCTTGGTCCACAAATCAATCCGAAGGGTATCTTTCGTCTCCCGGTCAAAAATAGACAACAGAAAGGCTTTTGCGGACTGCAGCTCCGGCCCGTCAGGCCCGTCTACCGACGCCCATTGTATGTCGATGGGCATATTTTCAGCATCCAGCCCTACATTAATTTTTATTTCTGACCACTTCTTAACTTCGTCTGCCATGTTATTTTTATCTGATTTTTATTTCTTAAGTATCTGAGGACAACTAGTGAATTGATCCGTAATTTTTTTGACAGTTAAAGGCCACGCACCAGAGAAGGCTAAGCGTGGAAGTACTATCAATTAATTCGGTCTGGCCGCACTAGCCTTCGATTAACCCCCTACCTGCATTAGCGATTTCATAAATCCTTTCCGAATCATAAACGATCTGCCCGGGCTGAAGCCCCTGCGCCACAGCAATCATGGCCTTCGCCACATCCTCGGCTTCCACCGGACGATATTTACCTACCACCTTGCCCCGGAAGAAAGGCGCAATGCCCCGGGTCAGCCGTACTGCCAATTGCTCTGCCAGGCGTTGTTCCTGCCTTGGCCCCAGCAGTAAGGAGGGCTCGAAGATATGTATACCCCACAAGGGGAGCTCACGGATGGCCGCTTCAAGTTCTCCCTTTACCCGGGAGTAGAAAAACAGGGATTCGGGGTCTGCCCCTACGGAAGAGACCAACATCAACTGATTGGCGCCAGCAGCCGCGGCTGCCTTTGCGGTTTCGTAAGCGTAGGTGAAGTCTACCTTGTAGAAGGCTTCTTTGCTGCCTGCCTTAGCCATAGTTGTCCCCAGGCAGGAGAAGACATCCTGCCCCTCCATGAGGTGTTGATAATCAGCGGCTTTGTCAAAATCAATGACATGCTGCTCAAGCCCTTCGCCCTCAATGTCGAGCTTACGCCGGCCAAAGCTGATCACCCGCTTGTAGGCAGGGTGCGCAATCAATTGCCGGAGCACAAAGCCGCCGACCAAGCCGGAGCCTCCAAATACCAATGCGGTCTTCTGATGTCTGCTGATTTCCATATATCCGGCAAAAGTAAGAACTTTTCCGTTCTAGTACACCACAGGTAAGGTATAGTAAGAAGCGGAAATGCCGCCCCAGATGCCGAGCCCACCCTCCACATTCGACTCAATGAGCGTATAGCTGGAAAAAGGGCCCTGATTGGCGGTGTTGAACTCCACAGTATTCCAGAAATCGAAGTGGGCTTCATCTATGGTCATCCACTTCACAGTGATGGTATCACCAACCGTATAGAAGCCAAAAGTCTCCAGGTCAATATCCACACTTCCTCTGGGAATAGGCCGAAAGAGCGGAAATTCCACTACTTCCCCATCAAACAACCGGTCGTCTGTAACCGAGGCCCCCGGACTGATGATGGGGCCGCCATTGGTGCCCACCTGATAGCGGTAAAAGTTGGGCATGCCTGTAGGGTCTTTCAGGTACCCCAACAGCTGCGCCAGCGTATCAACGGGCTCACCCGGAGGAGGCCGGAACCGCAGGGAGTCGATCGGCACCCGTTCCGGAATGCTCGTCACCGCGCGTAGTTGCCGCCCCTCTGCATCCACCAGCAAGGTGTAAGTCTTCCCCTCCTCTCCCATCATGGAGAAGCTCATATCGATGTATACACAAAAGTTGAAACCGAGGCTGTCTACCGCAAGCCCGAAGGCATCGGCCGCCAGTTGCTTTTCCAGAGGGGACAGCTCATTCAGGCAGATTTCCTCCAGCTGTACCGTGTCCTGACCATTAGTGATACGGACATCCGCCCCGCTTACAAAATTCTCATTGAAATCCTCGGCGCTAAACTCAGAAAAGAAGACCGTGGAGCGCGAAAGAATTACAAATGGCGGGCGCGGCTCTGTGCCGGCTTCAATATAACCTTCCACCACAATTTCCGGAGGCAGGTCAGCGGAGGCGGGTATAAATTCCTGCTCACAGCTTAAGAGGAGCCAACTTGATATCAGAAAGAAAAAGACAATACGATTCATGCAGCATAGTTTCTGCTGGCAGAACAACAGGGATCCAGGGAAGTTTTCGCGTTTAGGTTTTTATCCGCTTATACCGCAACCGGATGGAATTACCGATCACCACCACATCCGAAAATGCCATAAACAGGGCGCCCCACATGGGGTTGAGAAAGCCCATAGCGGCAATCGGGATAGCCACGATATTGTAGGCAAAAGCCCAAAACAAATTCTGTTTGATCGTCAGTACCGTATGCTCTGAGATACCAAAGGCCCGGCGGAGGTACTCCAGCTTGCCGTTCAGCAGGATGATCTGCGCGGATTGGATGGCTACCTGGGAGGCGTTGCTTAGTGAGACGCCAACGGTTGCCTTGGCCAGTGCAGGGGCATCATTGATGCCATCGCCGACCATAGCGGTAGGTACCTGATCGGAAAGGGCCGCTATACGTTCCAGCTTTTGTTCCGGCAGCTGAGCGCCGTAGTACTCTTCAATGCCAAGTGTATGTGCGACTTCGGCTACTTTCGCCTCCTGATCACCACTTAACAGCACAGAAGACTTACCCTGCGACTTCAGGTAAGCTATCGTCTCCGCTGCGTCCGTCTTGATGTCATCGGATAAAGTAATGGTCGCGAGGAGGGTGTCATTTTCCACCAGGTATAGTGCCCCCGGCTCTCCGTTGACCTGCGGCGGCAGCATCCGGTCAGAGCCGAGGCGAATGGTATGCCCGTGCTCGTCCCGTGCCTGCAGGCCGCGCCCTTTCAGCTCTTCTACCTCCTGCAGCTCCACTGCCACGCCATTCACCCGGCTTTCCATCTCCCGCAGGAGGGATTGTGCGATGGGGTGAGAAGAGTGCTGCTCCAGCTTGTAAATCAAGGCGTTTGCCCGGGCCTCATCCGGCTGATGGTACTCAATATGCTTAATGCGAAAATCGCCTGTGGTCAGTGTGCCGGTTTTGTCAAAGACGACTTTTTTAACGCGGGAGAAAACCTCCAGGGTTTGCCCGCCTTTCACCAGAATGCCGTTCTTCGCCAGACGGCCAACGCCTACCATTACCGCTGTGGGCGTAGCCAGCCCCATTGCGCAGGGACAGGAAATCACCAGCACGGCGATGGCATTCATCAGCGCCTGCCCGAAAGCCAGCCCAAAGGCGAAGTGCCCCAGCAGCAGCGTCAACAGGGCAATGCTCAACACCACCGGCACAAAAATGGCACTGATTTTATCCGCCAGCCGCTGTATATCTGGCTTGTCCTGCTGAGCCGTTTTCACTAATTCTATCATTTGGCTTAGCACCGTATCCCGGCCCGCGGCCGTCACTTTCATTTTCATAGTCCCCCCAACGACCACTGAGGCCCCGATGACCCGGTCTCCAGCCGACTTGTTCACCGGCAGGCTTTCGCCCGTCAACATAGACTCATCCACTGCAGCGTCTCCTTCCAGAATTTGACCGTCCAACGGTACTTTGTCGCCTTCGTTCACCAGCAGGGTATCCCCCACTTTGACTTCTTCCCGCTTCAGTGTGACTACCGTACCGGAAGGCATGATTTTGCGGGCGGTTTCCACCTGTAGCTTCGTCAGCTCCCCAATCGCAGTCGTCGTCTGCTCTACCGCTCGCTTTTCAAGCCAGTTGCCCACCAGCACCAAGGTGACAATCGTAGCGCTCGTCTCATAAAAAATATAATTGGCTTCCCAGAGCAGCGTTCCCACCAGGCTGTAAATGAAAGCCGCTGTGCTGCCTACGAAGATGAGCACATCCATATTGGGCACGCCTCCCTTGAGTGACGCCAGGGCCGAGCGGCCAAAGTGCAGGAACCCGATCACGAAAGGCGGAAGGCAGAGGGCCATTTGGAACCAATAATTTTCCATAATCGCCAATTCTACACCAGCCATCATAAAGAAGTGGTACATCAGCAGCGGGAAAGTGAAGATGGCACTGATCAGTAATTTACGCTCCAGTGTCCACCAGGGCCCTTTGGCATCGCTGTCTTCATCCACCACCGAAAAGCCCAGTTTGTGGATGCCCTGCCGGACTTTCTCCCGGTCGATGCCCGATGCTGTCTCCCGGTAACGCACCTCCTTCGTCTGGAAATTCACATACACCTCCTCCAGTCCCTTACGCTCCAGGAATTTGTTTAGGCTGGCTGCGCAATTGTTGCACGTCATGCCCTCTACTTTCAGTTCTACGATATCGTTAGCCATAGTGATGGTCGCTTTTCTGTTTGAAAATAGGAAAGAATCTGAACCTTGCCCACCTTTTTATCCTTCTAAAGTCTAAGGAAAAGCGGTTGTTCTAAAGAACCCTTACCTTTGTAATATTAACACATCAATCCAAAATCAGATTAATGATGAGAACGCTAAGCCTGTTATTTGTGCTTGCCCTGTTTTTTACCAGCTGCCAGAGCGGTGGCAACACCGGCGACACGGAAGCCTCCACAGCCGATACTACCGCAGTGGAAGCAGAACCTGCTAAAAACTACACCCTTACCGCATTCAGCGAGTCACAAGCCTTCCCTGATGCGACCATTGAGGGCGTCACTTTCGAAGACGGTAAATTCAACTTTATGATCAGTGGCGAGACGTACCAACTCGGCGTGCAAACCCCCGATGCAGGTGCCAAAATGTGCGCCAACAGCGCTAAAGGCCAGCACATCCACCTGATTATCGACGACCAGCCCTACGCTGCCAAATACGAAGCCGAATTTGACTACGAAATTGAAGATGGCGACCACTACATGCTAGCTTTCCTGTCCCGCTCTTACCACGAGAGCATCAAGACGGATAATGCCCATGTTGCTCAAAAAGCAACAATCAAAGACAACAGTTTTATGGCATTAGAGGACTTTGAAGAGCCTATTCTGTTTTACAGCCGCCCCAAGGGCACCTACACCGGCAAAGCGGAAACGGAGAAAGTCATGCTCGACTTTTACCCGGTCAACGTACCCGGCTTCGGCACCGACCACATGGTTAAAGCCACCATCAACGGCGAAGACCATATGATCGACACCTGGCAGCCCTATTACGTCGAAGGCCTGCCGATGGGTGAGAACACCATCACACTTACCCTCGTTGATGCCGAAGGCAATAAAGTAGACACTCCGCTGAATCCGGTCACCCGCACCTTCACCCTGCAGGAAGACCCGGCAGAGTAAATATTGAGCGCATTGCTCACCTATCTAGAACGGAATCACTACTACACAGGCAGTTCGCACCCGCGGACTGCCTTTCTTTATGCTGCCAATAAAAAAAGTGCTGCTCGCACACTGTGCGGCAGCACCCAAAAGCCAGTAAACCAGTAGCCCTTTGGCTACTAACAAACAAACATTCTTGACGCTCCAAAGGGAAAAGTGCAGCCCGTGTAGCAGGTGATCTTGCCCCACACTGCTCTCCTTACCATTCTAAAGATGACGGATACGGGCTACACCGGTATAATCCCTTTTGAAGTTGGCCCTTTCACCGCGGGCGCAGCATTCTGCGCCCATATTCCGGTGTTTTAGTATTTTGATGTAGTTTCGTTTTTCAATGACATCTAACTAATACCAACAACCGTGCCAAAAATGAAAAACCACACTTTTCTACTGTTTTTTCTGGTCCTGCTGTGGAGCTGCAACCGCTCTGAAACCAAGGCTCCTCCCTACGCTGCCCAAAAAACGGCCCTGGCAAATGAAGCCGCCGTGGTATCTCCACACCCACTCACCACGCAGGTCGGCATTGATATCCTCAAGAAAGGTGGAAATGCAGTAGATGCGGCCATCGCCGTGCAGTTTGCGATGGCAGTGGCCTACCCTAGGGCAGGCAACCTGGGCGGAGGTGGCTTCATGGTACTCCGGCAGCCCGATGGCACCACGGATGCGCTTGACTACCGGGAACGAGCGCCCCTGGCTGCTCAGCGAGACATGTACCTCGACAGCACCGGACAGGTGGTCGAAGGGCTGAGCCGCAATGATGCTCTGGCTGCGGGCATTCCTGGCACGGTAGCGGGTATGGAAGCCGCCTTTAAAAAGTATAGTTCGCTGCAAGACTGGGAGGCGCTGCTGGAACCTGCCATCCGCCTGGCTGAAGAAGGCTACCCCATCTCCCCCGCCGAAGCCGAGCGACTCCATAGCTTCCAGGAGGCTTTCCGGACCTACAACGAAGGGCCAAACCCTTTCATCCGCGATACTTTCGAAGCCTGGTACGTCCTCCGGCAACCGGTTCTCGCCCGCACCCTGCGCAAGATTCAGCAACTGGGCGCCCGGGGATTCTACGAAGGCCCGGTAGCAGAGGCTATGGTAGCGGAATCCCAGTCCCGCAACGGCATCTTCACCCTGGAGGACCTTCAGGGCTATGAACCCGCCTGGCGTACGCCCACCCGTACTAATTACCGGGGCTATACTGTTATCAGCATGCCCCCGGCTTCCAGCGGTGGGGTGGCGCTTTCGCAAATGTTAAATATGGTGGAACCCTTTGACCTGCATGAAAAGCCCTTTCACAGCGCTGAAGCCGTCCACCTGATGGTAGAAGCCGAGCGCCGGGCCTTCGCTGACCGGGCAGCCCACCTGGGTGACACCGACTTCTACGATGTGCCTATGGACTCCCTAATGAGCCGGGCTTACCTCGACCGGCAGATGGCCAACTTCGACCTCAACCGGGCCACGCCAAGCGACAATATCATTGCCGGAGATTTCAAATTGCTCAAGGAAAGTTTTGAAACGACCCATACCTCCGTTGTAGATGCTGAAGGCCAGGCGGTGGCCATCACCACAACGCTTAATTCCAACTTTGGCTCCAAGGTATGGGTGCGGGGCGGTGGCTTCTTCCTCAACAACGAGATGGACGACTTCAGCGCCAAACCCGGCGTACCCAATCAGTTTGGGCTCGTGGGGGCTGAAGCCAATGCTATTGCTCCTCAAAAGCGGATGCTGAGCTCTATGACACCCACTATTGTTGAGCGGGACGGACAATTGTATATGGTATTGGGTGCGCCGGGCGGCTCCACCATCATTACGGCTGTATTTCAGGTCATCACCAATGTTACTGACTTTGGAATGTCCTTAGAGGAGGCGGTCAATGCGGGCCGTTTCCACCATCAATGGCTGCCTGATGAAATCCTTGTGGAGCGTGGCGCTCTGCCCGACAGTACGATGGCGGAGCTAAAGGCCATGGGGCATACCTTCCGCGAAATTGAGCGCATGGCGGTGATCAAAGCCATCCTAAAAGACAAGGACGGGACGCTCCATGCGGTGGGCGATTTCCGTAACCCGGATGATGATGCGCGGGGGTATTGAGAAAATACTTCAGGTTAAAAAAAATGCCCGGGCTCCGGTTAAATCCCGGAACCTGGGCATTATGCTTTTGCCATTGAGGTGCATTACAACTTTCCCGGAAAACGGCCCGGGTTCACCTCATGCATCATTTTATAAACCTGCTCGAAGACATCCTCAGGGCTTGGCTTGGTGTAGTAATCCCCATTGGAACCGTAGGGCGGGCGGTGCGCACGCGCGGTAAGCGTAACCGGATCAGAGTCAAGATATCGATAGCCGCCCTGCACTTCCAACACCTCCCGCATCATGAATGCCGTAGCGCCACCGGGCACATCCTCATCCATAAAAATAATGCGGTTGGTCTTTTTCAGGGATTCCAGGATAATGTGCTCGAGATCAAAAGGCAGCAGGGTCTGCGCATCGATCAACTCTACAGAAATGCCCTGCTGTTCCAGCAACTGTACCCCTGCCTGTGCTACGCGAACGCAGGAGCCGTAAGTGACCAGCGTCACATCCCGGCCTTCATGCAACACTTCGGGTACCCCCAAAGGAATGGTGTATTCGCCGAGATTATCCGGCACGCGCTCTTTGAGGCGGTAACCATTGAGGCACTCTACGATCAGAGCGGGGTCATCGGACTGCAGAATGGTGTTGTAGAAGCCTGCCGCCTGTACCATATCACGGGGCACAATCACGTACATCCCACGCAGGGCATTCAAAATCATACCCATAGGCGAACCAGCGTGCCAGATACCCTCCAGCCGGTGCCCGCGGGTACGGATGATCGCCGGCGCTTTCTGTTGACCGTTGCTGCGCCAGCGTACCGTTGCCAGGTCATCCATGAGTGGCTCCAGCCCGTAAATCAGGTAATCGAGGTACTGAATCTCTGCAATGGGGCGTAGGCCACGCATCGCCATACCAATCGCCTGCCCCATGATGGTCCATTCCCGGATACCGGTATCGAAGACCCGGCCTTCGCCATATTTTTGCTGCATGCCTGCAAAGCCCTGATTTACATCGCCGATATCACCTACATCTTCACCAAAGGCACAGAGTTCCGGATACTGCTCCAGCTTTTTATCGAAAAAAGTATTGAGAACTTCGTAGCCATTTTTCACTTCCGATTCATCAGAGAACGCTTTGTGCACCACCGGTACATTCAGCGCAGCCTGAGGCGAATTGCTATGCAAATGCGCATGATAATGCTTGTGGGCCAGCTGATAAGATTGCTCAATCCAATTGCGAAGTTCGGCTTCCACCTCCAGCCCGGCACCCATAATCTGGTAAAGCATGCGGCGGGCAACTTGGGTGACTTCCCCATCTACCGGGTGCATGAGGCGATCAAGCTCCTGTTTCAATTCGTCACAGGGGCCATGATCCGCCGGAATTTGATCGAAGACGGCTTTGAGGTCCTTTAATCGCTTTTTGGTTGGCGCGTTCGCCGCTTTCCAGGCCTTGTCGCGGCACTCCTTAGCATAAGCTTTGGCATCCTTGCGGGTTTTCTTCGCCTCCTCTTCTGTGAAGATGCCTTCCTTGATCATCCACCGCTCCATCAGCAGAATGGGGTCGTGGTCTTTTTCCCACTGTAGGCGCTCCTTTGACTTGTAGCGTTCGTGAGAACCAGAAGTGGAGTGCCCCTGTGGCTGAGTGACTTCTGTGATATGGAACAGCGCCGGGCGGTGGGTCTCCCGCATTTTGGCGATACCTTTCATGTAGGTTTCCACCAGTTCCGGATAATTACCGGCTTTGACCACATAGATATCCAGGCCGGTATCATCACCTTCGGTTTGGAAGCCCTGAAGTGCCCTGGAGATGCTTGCTTTAGCCGTTTGGTACTCGATTGGCACGGAAATACCGTATCCGTCATCCCAAACTGATATCGCAAGCGGTACCTGCTGTACCGCAGCCGCATTGACGGTTTCCCAAAAGATTCCCTCGGAGGTTGAAGCATCACCAATAGTTACAAAGCTGATTTCTTTTCCGTTCTGAGAGAAGTCGCTTCCTTTAAGGACCTCTGCATTTACCCGGTAATGTTTTGAAGCCAGGGCAAGCCCAAGCGCACGAGCCATTTGCCCGGCAGTGCTGGAGATATCCGCGCTAACATTATAATGATTGAGCAAGTCGAGCCATTCGCCCTCGTCATCGATGGTAGGGGTAGCGAAGTGGCCATTCATCTGACGCCCGCCAGAGAAGGGGTCATTTTCAGGATCGGCGTAGAGCTGGGCGAAGAAGTCTTCCACCGTTGCCAGGCCAAGGGCGAACATAAAGGTCTGGTCGCGGTAATACCCGCTGCGCCAGTCGCCTTTGCGGAACGCTTTGGCCATAGCCACCTGAGGCACCTCTTTGCCATCGCCGGTAATCCCGAACTTGGCTTTTCCGGTCAGCACTTCCTTGCGGGCTAACAAGCTGGCTTCCCGGCTGATACAGCAAATTTCAAAATCTTTGATAATTGATGCTCTGGATGGCCCGTCTTCTGAATTTGCAGATTCACGGGTGAAAGAATGGTCTAGCATACTTTTATCAGTTATACTGGTTATAATTTGGTTAATCTTGCGCTTTTGCAAAATTTAATTTCAAAGGACTTGGTTTTAGCTTTGCTAATATACAAAAAATTTGGCACAAACCCTACTAAAATAGACAAAGAAAGCCTGCATTTGTTCGGCTCCGGAACTGGCCCACACCGCTTGTTAAAGGATGGATTAACAACTCATTAACCATAATGTAAGCCGTTCAGCTTTTATATTGGTAGCATTAACCGTATTTTTGGGTCACATCCAATTTATTTGTGATCTATCAAAAAAAAGAATAACGTGATGAAGAAAGTATTTTCCGTATTAGCGCTGCTGGCCCTGGTAGCTACTGTAAGCTTCAGTCAGAACGATGCTGCTGCCACTCCGGTTGCTGCCGAAGAAGCTGCAGAAGGTCCTCAGATGTCTTTTGAAACTGAAACTGTAGACTACGGTACGATTGAGCAGGGATCTGACCCTTACCGTGTATTCAAGTTTACCAACACGGGCACAGAGCCTCTGATCATCACGCATGCCAAGGGCAGCTGTGGCTGTACCGTGCCTACATACCCAAAGGAGCCAATTGCGCCAGGCGAAACCAGCGAAATTAAAGTTCGCTACGACACGAACCGCCTCGGTAAGTTTACCAAGCGCGTAACCCTGACGACTAACGCCGGTGATGAAAAGCAAATGCTGACGATCAAAGGGGAAGTAACTAAAAAGCCGGAGGAACCTGCCGGGCTTCCCACTAACGAAGGCAATATGTTCAACAATCAGTAGAACCTCGCCTGATTTAATAAATAAAAAGCCCCGGATCATTACGCTTTGATCCGGGGCTTTTTATTTGATTCCAAAGTCCCCCAGGCAAATGGGGAAGCTCCATGTAAGAAAACCTTTTTTACGGCTTAGAGTTATCTTGTTATAATCTGATACAGAGACAAAAAAAACCCTTACTTGCAATGAAGTAAGGGCCTCTAACCCAAACAAATAAACACAAAAACTACTTCTTAAGTGCGTGGTACAAACATAGAATGAATTATAATAATAGCCAAATTAATATATTTCGTTTTGTGACATCATACACGAACTTTATAACGTGCAATATACACAAAAAAACAACAACTGCCGGCTTTTTTTTGTGACGAATTTGCACTGTTTAAGTAAGTATTTACAGTGTCACATTTTTTTCATTTAACTCGTTTTGCAGCTAAACTCCAGAAATCGAAACAAAAACCAATCACTTTGTGACATAAAAAACACAGACATGCTTTTACTACTTTCACCAGCTAAGACACTTGATTACACTGAGCCTGCAACAGACTTGCACGATCAGCCCCGGCTGCTGAGTGACAGCCAACCTCTGATCGATATCCTGAAGGACAAATCAGAATCAGAGCTCATGGACCTCATGAAAATCAGCGAAGACCTCGCCACTGTTAACCGGGAGCGCTATCAGGACTTCGAGGTCCCCTTTGACCTCAATAATGCCAAGCAATCTGTTTTAGCTTTCAAGGGCGATGTATACGTTGGGCTGGGCGCTGAAGACTTTTCAGAAGACGACCTGAAATTTGCGCAGACACAGATACGTATCCTCTCCGGGCTTTACGGCGTGCTCCGCCCGTTGGACCTGATGCAGCCTTACCGCCTTGAAATGGGCACTAAGCTCCAAAACGAACGCGGCAAAAACCTGTATGAATACTGGGGTAACCGCATCACTGAGCTCCTCAACGCCGACCTGAACGCCAACGGCCAGGACAAAAGCGTCGTCAACCTGGCTTCCAAGGAGTACTTCTCTGCCGTGAAGCCTAAAAACCTGGCTGGCAAGCTGTACCATATTGACTTCAAGGAACACCGGGACGGAAAGTATAAGATCATTGCCTTTTACGCCAAGAAGGCGCGTGGAATGATGGCACGATATGCGGTTAAAAACCGGATCACTACCCCGGAAGGCCTCAAAGCTTTTGATATGGACGGCTATGCCTTTAATGCAGAACTTTCAACAGATCAGCATTTTGTGTTTACCCGTGAAAGCTAATCGTCGTTGTCGGTAAGTTTGAGGTAGTCCCGAACCGTCATTAAAAAGTAGGACCGCTCGTCTCCATCCTCAAAAAGCGGGGCGAAGCTAGAATCCGCAGCAGCGGCATACCAGGCCTCGCCCTGCTTCAGGCTTTCGTAAAGGCGCAGCCCCAGTTCATATTGCTGCACCGGGGTCGGCGGTTGCAGTTGCAAGGTTTCAGAAGACCAGCTGGTATCTTGAGATAGCGTCAAAGGCGACAGGAAGCCCGCTTCCCAGTCGTTGGGCTGTAGGAAAAGGTAGGCCTCATCCTCCAGCCAGTTGTTGGCGATGACCGGATAGATGACCGGCCGCCTGGCAGTGGTTTCAAATTTACTGAGCCGGTACAGCTCAATGCGGCTCCTGGGCTGTTCCTCTACGGTATACTGTGTGCTTCTCATATTTTTAAAATACAGCAAAGAGGGCGGTGTCGTGCGGAACCGGCGGTCCCCTGTACCCTTCTGACGCTCAGTGGAATCGGGGCCACAGGCTGTACAAATCAAAAAAAGGCCCATTACAGCCCAGGAAGTTTTCATATCTTTCTTTTTTAAATTGCCCTAACTAACAACATGCGACAGATAAGGTTTTTCTTTGCCCTGCTGCTGACCGCCGGCCTGACGGTACTGGCCAGTTTGCACCAGCCCCTGGGCTCTCCCCTGCCCGCTATGGGCCCATTCCTGAGCCCTTTTACCGGCTTTTGGCAAAATGCCGAACGGACCGACAAATTCCCGGACGAAGAGTTGGCATTCCCCCAGCTTTCCGATCAAAGCGAAGTCCTGTTCGACGAGCGGGGCGTGCCCCACATTTTTGCGCAAAGCAATGAAGATGCCGCTTTCATACAGGGCTACATCCATGCCCGCGACCGGCTCTGGCAGATGGATATTTCGGTACGGGCAACCATTGGGCGCCTTTCTGAAGTCATGGGGGAGCACACTCTGGAACGCGACCGCCTGCAAAGGCGCAAGGGGCTGCTGTGGGGCGCAGAAAATGCCCTGAAAAAGTGGATGTCCTCTCCTGAGGAAACCAACCTAATCAATGCGTATTGCGAAGGGGCCAACGCCTACATCAGTAGCCTCAGCCCTGCCGATTACCCCATAGAATTTAAGCTGTTGGGGTATGCACCAGAGCCCTGGACACCCCTGCATATCGCTGCCTTTTACAAATCCATGTCGGAGGCCCTGTGCAGCCGGCATGAGGATATCCCCGCCACCAATGCCCGTTCATTACTAGGTGACAGCCTCTTCCAGGTGCTTTACCCCGAACATAACCCAAAACAATCGCCCATCATTCCGGGTGCGGTTCAATGGGGCTTCAATCCGGTACCCCTTATGCCTTCAGCAACCGGTGATAGCATGCTGAGCAGCGGTGCCACCCATACGCCCTTCGAGCTCCCCTCCCCATTCATCGGTAGCAATAACTGGGCGGTAAGTGCTGAGAAAACCGCTAACGGTGCACCAATTTTATGTAATGACCCTCACTTGCAACTCCGCCTGCCTGCTGTGTGGTACGAAGTGCAAATGCAGACGCCGGAGTACAATGCTTACGGCGTTTCCTTTCCGGGCGTACCAGGCATCATTATCGGGTTCAATAAAAACATGGCCTGGGGCGTCACGAATGTAGGGCACGATGTGCTCGACTGGTACCGGATCGACTGGTCGAACCCGGAGAAAACAGCATACCGAATTGATGGGGAGGAAAAGCCCGTGCGGGAAGTCGTGGAAGTCATTCAGGTGAAAGGCAGAGATGAGCCGGTCAGAGATACTGTCCGCTACACCATCTGGGGACCGGTCACCTACGATGACCCGGAACATCCCAATCATGACATGGCGATGCGCTGGCTGGCCCACGATGAGCCGGCGGAAAAGCCTTTTTACGCGCTTGGCGTTTTCACGCGTCTGATGGGCGGGCAGGGGCTGTCAGACTATCAAAGGGCCCTGCGTGGGTGGGAAAGCCCGGCCCAGAACTTCGTCTTCGCCAGCAAAGCCAATGATATTGCGATAACTGTAAATGGTAAACTGCCGCTTAAGGAAGACCAACAAGGCCGTTTCGTACAGGATGGCAGCCGATCGGCTTCAGGCTGGAAAGGCTTTATCCCGCATGAGCACCTGCCACGGGTCGTCAATCCCGAGCGGGGCTTTGTCTCCTCCGCCAACCAGCGGTCAACCGCGCCAGATTACCCCTATTACTACAATGGGGGCTTTGATGATTACCGGGGGCGCTACATCAACCGTCGCCTGGCGGAGATGGAAAACATTACCGTGGAGGACATGAAAGCCCTCCAACTGGACAGCCGCAGCCTGAAGCCGGAGGATGCCCTGCCGGTACTGCTGCAATTGCTCGACAGCACGACTTCCGAATTACGAGCGCACGAACGGGTCAAAACGTTGAGAAACTGGGACTATAATTTCACTAAAGATGCGGAGGCCCCCAGCCTGTTTGAAGACTGGTTTGAAACCACTTACGCACAAGCTTTTGATGAATTCACCGTATGGGAGGACTCCCTGGAAGTCCTTAAGCCGGAAGACTGGCGGTTCATTGAGCTGCTGGCCACTCAGCCCGGTCATCCTATTTTTGACCATCAGTCCACTCCGGATGTGGAAACCGCAATGGATATCGTCTTGCTGGGGTTGGAAGCGGCTCTGGAAAAACCACCCGTTTCCTGGGCGGATCATAAATCTACTGACATCGGGCACATGGCCATGATCCCTGCTTTTTCCAGGTCAGACCTTGATGTTGGCGGCTACGGCGATGCCCCCAATGCCATTAAGCCCAATCACGGCCCCTCCTGGCGAATGGTGGTGGAGTTGGGTGAGCAGCCTAATGCGTGGGGCGTATTCCCCGGCGGCCCTTCCGGCAACCCAGGCAGTGCTTTTTACGACCCTATGGTTACACCCTGGGTGGAAGGCCAATACAACCGCCTTCACCTTTTGGACAGTCCCGATGACCCGGCTGTAACGCCCCTTTACCGACTCACCTTCAAAACTGCTGAATAGCTATGCAAAAGACCTTATCTGCAACCATAGCCATCCTGGTGGGTGGCGCTGTAGGCCAGGCCCTGCTGGCCTGGTGGAGCCTGCCGGTGCTGGCGGCCCTTATTGCCCTTATTTTTCGTTTGCGCCCCCGCCCTGCCCTGTTAGGCGGCTTCCTCGGCGGGCTATTGCTGTGGGGAGGTTATGCTGCGGTCCTTAATGCCCAGAACGATGGTATTTTAAGCGCAAGAATTGGTGAGCTCTTTGGCGGGATAGGCGGGCCACTACTCGTACTGATCACCGGGCTTTTTGGCGCAATATTTGCCGCCCTTGGCGCCTGGACCGGAAGCCTGGTCAGAGGAGATTCAGGCTCTTAAATGCCGTACTTTTCGACCGGCTTATTTCGTGCAAAAAGCGTCCCAAACCTTCATTCTGTCGAATAACCTTGACCGGAGGCGTTCATATCGTTACCTTGAGTACCGAAATGCTAAAACAGCGTAATGGAAAACAGCAGTTACGAACGGGCCCGTAAAAGGGTAAAGGAAAAAAAGAAATTCTACGAGCACTTAGGCTCCTTTCTTATTGTCAATATTTTCCTGTTTTTGTTGAATATCTTCACCTCACCTGGCCACTTTTGGTTCATCTATCCACTCCTGGGCTGGGGTGTGGGCTTAATGAGCCATTACTATCAGGTATTCGGTTTTCCGGGCATGCGGGGAGAGACCGCAGACTGGGAACAGCGGGAAATGGAAAAGGAAATGCGCCGGCTCGACTCTGGCTACTACGACGAAGATCACCTGGAGCTTAAGGAACTGGACAAGAAACCTCAAAAAAAATGGCGCGACGAGGACTTGGTTTAAACAATCCTGGTTTACATGCCGCCCGTTGTGCGCTCTGCTTCGGGCTGAGCGACGCTTTTGTAGTAGACTCTTGATCCGGGAGCGACGCTACGGGTAATCCATACGTTACCGCCAATTACACTATCGCGCCCGATAATGGTCTCCCCTCCTAAAATCGTTGCGCCGGAATAGATCACTACATTATCCTCGATGGTTGGATGACGCTTGGTTTTCGCATATTCTTTGCGGACACTCAGGGCACCCAGGGTGACCCCCTGATAAATCTTCACGTTATTGCCAATCTCCACCGTCTCACCAATGACAACGCCCGTACCGTGATCGATGCAGAACCTTTCGCCAACGGTGGCGCCAGGGTGTATATCAATCCCGGTAACCCCATGCACATGCTCGGTGAGGATTCTCGGAATTAACGGTACGCCCAGCCGGTGAAAAGTATTCGCTAACCGGAATACCGCAATGGCCCGGAAGCCCGGGTAAGTCCGGATGACCTCCGTACGGCTGACGGCCGCCGGGTCGCCCGCCATGATTGCATCCGCATCCATCTGAAGCAGCTCATAATTTCGGGGCAGCTCGTCCAGGAAAGCAGCTTCAAGGTCCTCCGCCCGCGTAGGCAGCAGGTCTTCAATCTTTTCAAGCAGGGTAAAGAGTTCCAGCTTCAGTTGCTGATAATGCTGACCTACTTCGCGTTCGCTGCGGTACCGCCGGTTCGCAAGCTCCGGAAACATGACGGTGAGCAACCCATCCAACCAACTGCACACTTCGCTGGGCGAAGGGATTTTGCGGGAATCGCGATGGGCGCGGAACAATTGCTGGATAAACTGCTGCTCTTTCATGATGATTTATTCATAAGGGCTTCCAGAAAAATAAAATACACAACTGGTTTTGTTCTAACGTTGCACAAAACCAACCATAGGGCGGGTTTTGTGTAATGTTGGGGCAAAACCTTTTTGAAAGTTGTGCATTTTTATTTTTGCCCCACTACTAATGTCTAATCATAAAAGTTGAACACCAGAAAAGTTTTACGAGGGCTTGCGTATTTCTGCCCATGCTGCTTTTGTGCGGGCGTGTACCGTGGTTTTGATAAACTGCTCCAGGGCGGGGAAATTGTCTTTGTCATAGGTTTGCTGGATTTGCCCTTCGCTGAGGTAACTTCCCCGGAAAAGGCAGGGCCCAAACGGCACAAGGCTTTAAAAAAAGTAGTTTTTCCGGCTCCGTTGACCCCCAATATACCGTGTACCTTACCGGCCTCAGCCTTGAGGTTGATCGCGTCCAGGATGAGCGTATTGCCGTATCCGGCAGTGAGGTTACTGATGTTAAGCATCGTATGCCATTTTGAAATGATGCCGCGCTCTTTTCACAAACCGCAGCAGGTAAAAGCCCACTACTGGCAACAGCAGGGGAAAAAACAGGCTAAAGTAAGCCAGGGTGACTGGCAGGCTTTGCATAACCCATTGCCGGCCCGGGTGCCAGGTGGCGTATTTATAAGCGATGGAGAAAGCCAGCATCAGCGCAATAAAGCCCAAACCAATTAAGGCCAGATACCAGTATGCCGGATGGAATGCCAGGTGCAAAGCCAAGCCCGGCGCAAAAATCACTAACTGCAGCGCAAGATGCCGCAGCCCGTACCGCCACGCCCCTCCTCCATTAACGATGACCGCTATTGTCACCTCCCGGGGCTCCTGATATTCAAATACCGAGGGGATCAAGCTGGCCCAAAGCAACAGGACAATCAGCAAGACGGCCATACCGTAGGGTGCTGCCAGGCTTAGCAGCCAAAGCAGGGCAAACAGGACGCCGTACCGCCTCAGCGCACTCCGCCACTCAAAAAGGGTAACGGGCAGCCAGCTTACAATAACCGTTGGATTGAATGCCGCCCGCGCAGGCCGAACGGGCAGGAAGCCACAAGCCAAAATACCCAGGACTGCCACCGGCCACATCGGCCAATTCCCACTGTAAATCAGCAAGGGCAATACCACCACACTACTCACCATAGCATATTCCAGCCCCAGGATCCAGCCCACTGCAAACCCTGTACGCTTTAGGAAAAGGTGGTCTTTTCGCCTGTAGTGCCAGCTTATGGAAAGCAACACAGCGATCAATGGGATACTCCACCCAGGCGCCCCGCCCATTGCTTCAACCCCCTGCAGGGCGAAGACCAGCAGCAGCGGCAGGGCAACAACTCCAGGCCAGCCTGCAGAATACAGGATGCGCCCAAGCTGCCGTATTCGGAAGCGCAAATATCCCCCGAAGCTAGTCATCATAGGAGCACTCTGTTTACAGTATAATAAGTCAAGATAGTCTAAATGCCTGTTTTGTCCTCGTATTTTTCTGCTAACTAGACCTGATCACCGATAAAACACCGTACCTATTGCTCAATTTATGGGCATTCTGCATCTGTTCCTGTATTTTAGCAGCTATTCAAGTTGCCTTTCAAACTAGATACCCAAAACTAAGGCTAAGCCTAAAAACAAAGAATCCATGATTAAAACCCAGGGCCTAACCCGGCATTTCGGTGATTTTACTGCTGTAAAAGAAGTCTCCTTCGAATTGCAGGAGGGGCAAACCCTTGCCCTCATCGGCCCAAGTGGCTGCGGCAAAACCACCACCCTTAAAATGCTTAACCGCCTCATCACACCAAGTGCCGGCAAAGTTTGGGTGAACGGGCAGGACATCAGCCAGCAGCCGGTAGTGCAGTTGCGGCGTCAAATGGGTTATGTCATTCAGGATATGGGACTGTTCCCGCACTACACCGTGGCAGAGAACATAGCCGTAGTGCCCAGGTTGCTGGGCTGGGAAGTCAGCAAAATCAAAGCCCGGACCGGTGCCTTGCTGGAACAACTGGGGCTGGATACCGGCGCTTTTGCCCAAAAATACCCGCACGAGCTCAGCGGTGGGCAGCAGCAGCGGGTAGGCATTGCCCGGGCACTGGCTGCCAATCCGCCCATCGTACTGATGGATGAGCCCTTTGGTGCCCTCGACCCGCTGACCCGGCAGCAAATCCGGCGCGACTTTATGGAGCTGGAAGAGTTGCGCTCCAAGACCACCATTATGGTGACCCACGATATTGAAGAAGCCTTTGAAATGGGCAGCCTGGTTTGCCTCCTCAACCGGGGCGAAGTGCAGCAACTTGCCCCACCGGAAGCCTTGCTACAATCTCCCGCCAATGACTTTGTGGCTGACTTTGTAGCGGAAAAAGCCGCACAGCTCGAGTTGCGGTCGGCGAAACTACGGGATATCTTCAGCGAACTCCCCGAAGTGCCGCCATTGCCAGGGAATGCACTGCCCCTATCCCCTACCCTGCCGCTACTAAGAGCCATCTACCGGCTCGCCAAAGCACGGGGCGAGCATCCGCTTGGCGCCACCACTTACCAGGGGCAACAACGCTACTTCACCCTCTCCATGCTCATCGAAGCCTTTAAAAACAACCTGCAGTCATGGGCGAACTAATTACCTTCTTCAGCGATAATCAGGAAAAAGTGATGGAGCAGGTCCTTGAGCACATCGGGCTTACTTTTATCTCGCTTTTGCTGGCCGCGCTTATTGCGATACCCGCAGGCATATTCATCACACGCCGCCCCAGGCTATCCGGTGGCGTGCTGGCTTTTACGGGGATCCTGCAGACCATTCCAAGCATTGCGTTGCTGGGTTTTCTGATCCCGATTCTGGGCATTGGGCTCAAACCCGCCATTTTTGCCCTGTTCCTGTATGCCCTGCTGCCCATCTTGCGCAATACTTACACAGGCATTAGCGAAGTGGATGCTGCCGTTAAGGAGGCGGCGCTGGGCATAGGGCTCTCTAAGGGGCAATTGCTGCGGCAGGTGGAGCTGCCCCTGGCCCTCCCGGTTATTTTTGCCGGGCTCCGAACAGCAACGGTGATCAATGTTGGGGTAGCTACGCTTGCTGCCTATATCGGTGCCGGCGGGCTTGGAGAGTTTATCTTTGGAGGTATCGCACTCAACAACGCCACGATGATCCTCGCCGGAGCACTGCCCGCTGCCCTGCTCGCCATTATCTTTGACCAACTGCTCGCATTGCTGCAAAACACAAACGCGCGCAAGCTTTCCAAAACAGGCAAGCCCTTGCTGCTAATCATCCCGTTGCTCTCTTCCGCCTACTTCTGGCCGCAGGCTTATGCGCCGGGCTGGAGCGCCGGTTTCCCACCCGAATTCATGGGCCGCCCCGATGGCTATCAGAAAGTAGTGGATACTTACGGCGTGGATTTTACCACTACTATCCTAAACAATGCTTTAATGTATAAAGCAGTCTACGAAGGTGAAGTAGAGGTGATTAGCGGTTACGCTACCGATGGCCGGGTGGAGGCTTATAACCTCCGACAGCTAGAAGATGACCGCCATGCTTTCCCCCCTTATTATTGTGCTCCAATTGTGCAGAAAAAGCTGGCTGAGGAAAATAAAATACTAAAGGAGGCTCTTGATCTGCTCGCTGGCCGGATCAATGATTCGGTGATGACCGTGCTGAATTACCGGGTAGATTTCGACAAAATATCGCCTGAACAGGTCGCCCGGGACTTCCTAAAAGCGGAGGGACTGTGGAAATCGGACCAAAATCAAGGTGGGGAAACGCTGATTATCGGTTCCAAGATTTTTACTGAGCAGTACATCCTGGTAGAGCTCTTCAGTCAGCTCATTAACGGGTACACCGACTACGATGTGGACACCCGCCCGGGGCTGGGAGGCACCAAGATTTGTTTCGATGCGCTACGAAACGGCGAGATCGACCTCTACCCGGAGTATACCGGGACCGGGCTGCAGGTACTACTCGACCCGCCTCAGGACACCCTTGAGCGCATCATTACTCAGCCCGATGCTGTCTACCGTTATGTCAGCCGGGAATTTGAGGCCCAATACGGGCTGCAGTGGCTTAGTCCGCTTGGATTTAACAATACCTATGCCCTGATGATGCGGGAGGCGCAAGCGGAGTCCTTGAATGTTAAAACCATTTCTGACCTTGTAGGCCAACGATAAAAAAGCGAACTTCTCAGAAAAAATGCACCTCAGTATATTTCTATTTACGCTCGGAATCTTTTTGCAAGTGCCTTTGTCTGCTCAGGATAAAATGGCAGAAATTAGTCTATCGGGCAGACCATTTGATGTTCAGCCACACCCATTCCGTCTGGAACGGGTGATTAATTTATTGCCTATGGGGGAGTGTATCGGCTATGTACGGCTTGGGCTTATGCGGAACATTCGGCTTGCCCGGTTTCACAAACCAATGGAGCAGGAAATTATGTCTTTTCTAGCACCAGGGTTTTCTAATTTACCTGACGCCCCTGCCCTACTGCTTACCGTGGAGGAAATCCGGCTGCATGAACTCTATAACACTTACAAAGAACGAACGGTATGCGCGCTACGTCTCGGCTTCTATACTCGAGACAACAATGGCAGCCTCCAAGCCTTAGGACAGATTGCAACAAATACCGAGACATACAGATTGGAGACAAACCTTCAGACACATGGTAGCAATATTGAGCGGGCACTGGAAAGCTGCATTAATAGTTTTCTCAACCGATGGAGATCAGGAGACCTACAACTTATTCCTGTTACTGAGCAGGCGTTACTGATGCGGGACCCCATTCCATCCTCAACTCCTTTAGGGCGCGAATTGCCGGAAGGTATTTTTGCGACCTACACCGACTATATTGACGGTCGGATTACCACTTTTCCTAGGGCGCACAAAATTGAAGATATCAAGGGTAAGCTAAGTATACAATGGGAGTTTCCTGATGACTTATGCCTGCCAGATAGCAATCGGCTGGTTGCAGGGCATGATGGATTCGATTTTTGGGGGATCAGTTTTGACAGTAAGGTTTACACCCGCATAAAAGACGGCTATTATCGCCTGAATCCCAGCCGGTATGGGCCAGTTGCAGACCTGCCTGAACCACCTGACCAGTATGCCACTGCCTTCAGTATGTTTGTAGGCGGCGTACTTGGCGTCCTCACTTACGAGGGGATTAGGAGAATCAATCCAGGCAAGCTGGAGTACTACATTTCGCCTGGCTGCGGTGTACCGACCACTTTGGTTGAAAAAGTCCTTCGTCAGCCTGTATCCCGGGTATTGATTTACGCCTCTGACCTCAACAACTCCAATCAAACCATTGAGGTGACCATTGACGATAGCCTCAGTTTTGAGCTGGCCCCGGATGATTTTCGGTTATTGGAATTCGACCCCAGTCTGGCACAAACCCATATTTGTGCAGTGGACAACAAGGAACAGTGCACTACCCTGGACTTAAAGCTGTTTGAAAATCAGGTTTTGATGATTGCTGACCGCCGGAAAAAAGCACCCCGTTTAGATTTACAGGATAGAGGATCCAGTACTGAAATCCTCAACAAGATTAGATCCAGGTCTGCCCTATTCCAGCCAATAAAAGACTGACACACTTATTGATTAAACTCCTCCGCCTGATACCTGACCTCCCCGTCCACCATCGTCATCAGCACTTTGGACTCCAGGATTTCTTCGTCCGTACAATTGACGAGGTCGTGTGAAAGCACCACAAAGTCAGCCGCTTTGCCTTTGGTTACGGAGCCCTTAAAGTCCTCCTCAAAGCCGGCATAAGCATTGCCCAGGGTGTAGGAATGGATGGCTTCCGCCCGGGTCATTCGCTGCTCCGGAAAAAATTCGAAACCATTATCTGCCCGTTTTCGGGTAACGGAAGCGTAAAAGCTCAGCAGCGGGTCCACATCCTCCACCGGGGCGTCTGTACCATTGGCGATAATGACGCCTTCATCCAGCAGGCTGCGCCAGGGGTAGGCACCAAGCCGGGAGCGCTCTCTGCCCAGTCGCTTTTCCACAAAGGGTGCATCGGAGGTACAGTGAATGCCCTGCATGGAGGCGATGATGCCCATTTCGCGAAAGCGTGGAATGTCTGCTGTATCGAGATGCTGGGCATGTTCAATGCGCCAGCGGAGGTTTTCCTTTTCCGGATTTGCACTGAACTGTTCAGCATAAATACTAAGGACTACCCGGTTAGCACGGTCGCCGATCGCGTGTACGCACATTTGCATATCGTTGTCCATAGCCAGCTGAGCGATATTTTTCACCTCCGGGATTGGCGTGGTGTTTTGCCCGGTGAAGCCTTTCTTATCGTTGTAAGCCCGCAGCAGCCATGCACCGAAGGCACCTAGGGCACCGTCCACTTCAGACTTGATGGCACGGCAAGTGAAATAGTGGTTGCCGACATCAATTTTGGGATAGCCATCCAGATTATCTTTCATCTCATCGTAGCTGTGGCGAACCATGGCCCACAGGCGCAAATCCAGCTCGCCGCCTTCTGCCATTTGCTCATAGCGCTCGAGTTCGAAGTATTTGGAACCAGCATCCTGGAATGAGGTAACGCCTTTTTTCAGGCACTCTTCTTCCGCCAATTCAATAGCCCTGTACCACTCTTTCGTTTTGGCTTCTTCAGAAAGGCCGGCGCGGTAGTCATCGTATGCCGCATTGATGAGGCTCATGGCACGCTCTTCGAAAACGCCAATCGCCTTGCCGCGGGAGTCCCGCACCACCTCCCCTCCTGAAGGATCGGGTGTTTCGGCAGTTACGCCGGCAAGTTCCATGGCCTTAGCATTGGCAAACAGAGAATGCCCGCTTGCATGCCGCAGCATGACTGGGTTATCAGGCGACACTTCGCTCAGGGCGTCGTGATACGGGTAGCCTAAGACCGATGGGCTTGGCGTCTCCGTCCACTTTTCCTGATGCCAGCCGCGACCAACAATCCATGCTCCAGGCTCCGCCTGTTCCGCGGCTTCCGCTACCATCTGCACAATCTCTTCCCAGCTTTTGGATTTTAGAAAATTGAGGTTGATGAGGCTGTACCCAAGGCCTGAAAAATGCCCGTGCCCCTCAATAAACCCGGGCATCATAAAGCGCCCCTGCAGATCAATAACTTCGGTACTGTCCCCCCGGAGTACCATTAGATCAGCTGTGCTCCCCACATCTATGATACGGCCTCCCCTGAGAGCAACCGCCTCAGCGCCGGGCAACAAAGTGTCCACTGTGTAAATATTGCCATTGATAATCAGCGTATCGGCAAACTGATCAACGGAAAGGCTTTGGCTACAGCTCGTGCCTAAAGCCAGGAGCAGGAAAAAGGAAAGGAGTCGGTTCATACTAATTCATTATTTGAAGGGCTCAAAATAACGAACTTTCGGCAAACTAATGCCGGTAGCCCTTCCAGGTCCCACCATACCGGTACCCCGGTCGTTGCTGGTGTTGCTTACAACAGCTTTTACAGACGAAAACCCAGGGGCCCTTCTTTTGAAGCTGTACTCTGTATAACGTTGTTTCCTCCCGATTACAGGTATTACAGATCTTTGTTTTCATATTTAAACATAAATGTGAATGAGGAGCGACAGTTTCAAAAAATCAGAAGAAAATTAACATGGATTTTGAAACCCAATAAAATCCCTGACGTATTAAGCATAGAAATATTAGAAATCACCTTATATTTACTCCCCCCTGCTGAGGGCACTATGTCTATCTTACCAAGATCGTACAACGTACAACACTTCCCCACAACACTAAGGCAACAAAGAACACGCTATATCTCAATCTCGTGAAGAGGTTGACATTAATTAATTGTTAACATCAAACAGATATGCCCAAAAACAGAGTGTCAGGCCTGCGCCTGACGCGCTGCCTTTTGCTACTTAATCTGTCACAGTAAACTGTAGAGGGCGCGGGGTTTGATATCTGTTTGGGTTCTTAAAGTTTTTTAAAACCCGAATATTTATGAAGTGTTTGGTACAGTTTCTAGGACTATTTTTTTTGGCGCTCCCCCCACTTCTGGCACAAAACACCCCTACGATTTCCCCCTGCGGTGCAATAGCCAACCCAGCCTCTATTCAATTGATGGACAGTCTACAGCAGGACTACGAGAACTTTGCAGCCGCATTTTCTCCCGGTAGTTACAGCACGGTGGATATGGTCCCCGTTCAGGTGCACATTATACGCCGGAATGATGGCACTGGCGGTGTAACTGAAGCCGAGTTCAATGCCGGGCTGACTGAAGTCAATGACTTTTTTATTAATGCGAGCATGGAATTTTTCCAGTGTGCGCCCATCAATTTCATCAACAGCGACACCTACTTCAACTTTAGCATTTCAGAAGAGACCAGCTTCTGGAATACTTATGGCGTAGAGGATGTCCTCAACATTATCATTCCAGGTGGCAGCCTCACGACAAGTTCAGGGGGTGGCCTTTGCGGATACGCTTACCTTCCCGGTGGCGGGCGCGACCTGATTACTGTAGCTAAAAGCTGCTTTTCATCCGGAGGGAACACCTTTGCGCACGAGGTGGGGCATTACTTCGGGCTTTACCATACGCACGGTAAGACCAACTGCGGAGGGCTGACCGATGAGCTTGTAAACGGCTCCAATTGCAGCACCGCTGGCGATGACATCTGCGATACGCCTGCCGACCCTGGCTTACTGGGCATTGGATGTACCGGATATGTGGTGTCTAACTGTGTGTATACCGGAACCTTCACAGATGCCAATGGCGACTCTTACAACCCGGACGTGTCTAATATCATGTCTTATGCGCCTCACAGCTGTCGAAACACCTTCTCTGCCGGCCAGTATGCGCGGGCCAGCTTTTACAACACCAACGCCAGAGGCTACCTTTCCTGCGGTACAGCACCCAGCGTAGGTTCTACCTGTGCGGATGCCCAGCCTATCACCACCAATGGCAACTATTTCCCCGATGGGCCTGATGAGGGGAACGGGTGCGTGAACTGTTCCGGTGGCGCTCAGCATGCGGACTGGTTCTACTATGATGCCCCTGCCGATGGCAGTATTTCCATCAGCAGCTGCCTGAATGATGTGAATACCCGGCTTTGGGTTTACACCGGCTCCTGCGGCAACCTCACCCCTATTGACAACAGTGATGATGACTGCGCTATCAGCCAAAGCGGGCCGAATCTCGCCAGTGAGGTCATCCTGAATGTAACGGCAGGCACCCGCTACTACTTTGAGTGGGACGACCGATGGTCTGCTGAGAACTTTGGTTTTGCCTTTTCCTATACGACTCCCTGCAGTCCACCCTCTAATGTAGAAACGGTTTCAGCTGATTACTCTCATATCACTCAGGATTGGGAAGCGGTACCCGGCGCACAAGGCTATAATGTAAGGTACCGCACCGTTTCCACTGCTCCATGGACGGTCGAGCAGGGTCTGGTCCAAAGCGAACATACTATAGAGAACTTGTCCCCTTGTAATACGCTGGAGTGGCAAGTTCAATCGGTTTGCAACGGCATCCCCAGCATTTGGAGTAACCCTTATACTATTGGTACCACGGGTTGCTCCGATGCCTACTGCTATTCCTACGGCAATAGTTGGAGTGCCTGGATCACAAGTGTAGCCCTGAGTAACTTATCCAATAATTCCGGCAACGGAAATGGATACTCCAACTTCACCAACATGAGTGCTAATGTGGTACAAGGCCAGTCCTATACCCTGATTATGAATTCTGATGATGAGTTCGTAGCGCCTGTCTACTGGCGGGTATGGGCAGACCTCAATCAGGACAGCGACTTTGAAGACCCTGGCGAGCTGTTGCTTTCCGCAGCGACCAATAGTAGTTCACTGGTATCCGGTGCAATTACCATTCCTCCCGGAAGTGTGGTTGGAAATACCCGGCTGCGCATTAGCATGGACCGCAATAATTTCCCTGAACCTTGCTCTACCGGTGGATTTACAGACGTGGAGGACTATAGTCTGAATATACAGCCAGGCTTCTGTAGTGCTCCATCCGCACCTTCTGCAAGCGACGTGGGGTACGCTTCTGCCAGGATCGCATGGGCCCCATCGCCCGGTGCCACCGCTTATCAAATCAGGTACCGGACCGTGGGTAGCTTTACCTGGTCCACGACTTCCTGGTTAACCGATACGACTGACTACGTCTACAATCTTATCCCTTGTTCGGACTACCAGGTGGAGGTTAGATCGGACTGCGGTAGCAGCTTTAGCGATTTTTCTGCTACTTCCGCATTTTCCACTATTGGTTGCGATGACGCCTATTGCTATTCTTATGGCAACAGCCGAACGGTCTGGATTGACCGGGTAAATATAGGCGCCATCAACAATATTTCCGGTAACGATCACGGATATGGCCACTACACCAACCTCAATACCAGCGTACAGCCAGGTAACAGTTACCCCTTGTTCCTGCAGGCTCAGGGGCTGTCTTCAAGTACGCTGGTGTACTGGCGGGTTTGGGTCGATCTGAACCAGGATAATGACTTTGATGATGCGGGCGAACAGCTTTATCAGGGCACAAGTGGCAGCCAGGGATCTTTAAGTGGGCAGCTATCTATTCCAGACAACCTGGCTTCCGGCAGTACCCGGATGCGAGTGGCTATGAGCACAGGTGGCTACAGTACCCCATGTGCCACCGGAGGTATCCGCGAAGTAGAGGATTATCAGCTGACTATAAACAACCCCGACTTCCTGACCATCACTCCGGGCAGTCTCAGTATACCCCATACCGGGGGCACGGCAGGCTTCAGCATCTCCTCCAATACCAACTGGCAGGTGGCAGAGAATGCCCCATGGTTAGATGCCAGCCCGTTAAGCGGCCTTGGTGATGGTATCGTCACCCTGAACGCTACCCCCAATCTGGGCACAAGCAGCCGTACTGTGAATGTTCTTGTAACCGGAGACGGCGTAGCCGACCAAAACGTAGCTGTGACCCAGGCAGGTGCCCCGGCAAATATTGCCATTACCCCTGCCTCGCAGGTGGTGACAGCACCGGCAGGGCAAACCACCGTTCAGGTTACGTCCAATACGAGCTGGACACTTAGCTCCAGCCAAAGCTGGGCTACGCTTTCCCAAACCTCCGGAACGGGCAATGCGACTATTACCATCACTTACAGTGAAAATACGACATCAACCCAACGCATAGCGACCCTGACGCTCAGCAGCGCAGGGCAGCCCAGTCAAACCGCCACCATTCTGCAAAATGCTGCTGCCACCGGACCGGTCCTGACCATTAGCCCGGCCAATCAGCAAGTGAGCGCCCCGGCGGGACAAACTACGGTTTCCGTAACATCCAATGTAAGCTGGACCGCAAATACCAGTCAGTCATGGGCTACGCTTTCTGCCGCCTCAGGAAATGGCAATCAGACCCTGATCGTTTCCTTTACGGAAAATACTACCGGCGCCCCACGTTCTGTCATGGTGATTGTGAGCACCCAAGGCTTACCGCCCCAAATGGCAACCATCACACAGGCCGCAGGAACAGCGAGTACCCTCACGGTAACCCCTTCCAGTATTACCACCGAGCACCCGGCCAACTGCGTGAACTTCAGCATCAGCAGTAATACCTCCTGGACGGCTAATTCCCAGACGGCATGGATTACTTCTGTTACACCGGCAAGTGGCACTGGGGATGGTACGGTCACGGTTTGTTATGAAGCCAACAACAGCGGCTCCCTGCGTATTGCCAATATCCTGATCTCAGGCGGCGGCAACTCAACAACGGCTACGATCAATCAGAATCCACAATCAAATGTTGCGCCATGGCCCGTCACGCCAACGGGTATCACGCATACTGTTGTACTGCCGGATACCCTCTTCAGCGACCTGGGCGGCAGCCTACTCAGCCCCACCGACTGGATCGGCTTCTTCTACGACGATAACGGCACCCCCCGCTGCGCTGGTGCCGGTCAGTGGGACCCCAACAATAACACAGCGGTAACGGTATACGGAGATGACGCCCAGACGCCTGCGAAAGATGGATTTGACGAGGGAGAGTTCTTCCAGATTCGCGTACTGCAGTCCCTGACACAGGACACCCTGGATGCTCAGGGCGCATTTGCACCAATTGACAATATCATTTCACACACCAACCGCTTCGCGCTGGATGGGCTGAGCAAGCTCGACAGTATTTTCATCCCCACAACCGGGGCACCGTGGACGGTTACGGTGACGGGCGACAACCACAGTGTAATTGTACCCGATGACTTATTCAGCAGCATCGACGGGCAGCCACTGAGCACGGACGACTGGATCGGCTTCTTCTACACCGATACGGACACTATGCGCTGTGCCGGATTCGGACAATGGAACCCACAGAGCAATACCGTGATAACGGTATACGGCGATGACTCCCAAACTCCGGAAAAGGACGGGTTTGCACCGGGTGAGACCTTTACCGTTATGGTCTGGCGCACTTCAGAGGGTCTGGCCTATGAGGCCCTTGCGACCTATGCCCCAACGGATATCCTGATCACCCATACCGACAGCTATGCATCGGATGGCATCAGCGCTCTGGAGAGCCTTACGGTGACCCTCGATATTTCGCTGGATATCACCCTCGATGTAGGCTGGAATACCATTTCCAGTTATGTGATGCCTTCGGACCTGGCTATTGACCAGATTTTCAGCCCGGTAGCTACAGATGTTATTATTGTAAAGGATGGCGTTGGCAACTCCTACATTCCAACCTTTAACATCAATGACATTGGCGACTGGAATATGCTCGAGGGCTATCAGGTCAAAATGGGGAACACCAGGGTACTGACCCTCACCGGTGAGCAAATGGACCCTCAAACCTCCATCCCACTTAGTGCCGGCTGGCAGATTGTAGCCTATCTAAGAGACAGCCCATCACCCATTGCCGGTGAAATGGCCGGTATCGGTTCCAATCTCCTGATCGCCAAGAACGGCACAGGTGACACCTACATTCCAGCACTCAATATTGATGACATCGGTAATATGATGCCCGGACGCGGCTATCACCTCCGGCTCACAGCCAATGACACCCTGACTTACAGCCCCAACTCCTTAATCAGCCCGGATCTGAATGCATTGTATGCTCCGACTCCCGGAGGCGAAGGAGATGCCATACTGGAAGAACGGGCGGCAGCCGGGCTCAGGCCCACTGGCAACAGCGCGACCCTTATTCTCCCGGCCCCTGTAGCCAACCGTTGGCTGATGCCCGGTGACGAAGTCGTGGTGACGGATGCAGAAGGTAATGTATTTGGCCGCAGCCGCTACGAAGGCGAACACTTTGCCCTGACGGTTTGGGGAGACGATGAAGCAACGCCGCATCAGCAGGAAGCCCTGAAAGCAGGGCAGCCTTATTACCTGCAATTATGGAGAGGCGGACAGCAGTCGGCTGACTTTTACCGGCCGTTGTTTGAAAGCGGGCAGACACCACGCTACCAGCAAGATGACGTGTTGGTCATCAATGGCCTGGAAAAAGCAACCCTGTCTGGCAGGCTGCCCCAGGTTGCCCCCAATCCGGTCCGGGATGTACTGAATATCGGGCACCATACCGCAAAGGCAGGTCCGGTTGAATACCGGTTATTCAGCCTTGACGGCCAGCTGCTGCTTCGTGGCATTCAAACGGCAACCACTGCGGGATGGCAACAATACCAAATGAATCTGAAGCAACTGCAGGCAGGTAGCTATCTACTTCAAGTCACGGACGCGGAGTCGACCTTCAGCCAGCAAGTGATCAAACAATAACTGTACCTTCGCCATGCTCAAAATGGCGAACAACCTCAATCCTCATGGGGCTGCCTTGCGCAGCCCCTTTTTTGTATATTGCCTGCAAAACACGATGTTATGCGGCAAGTAAAACTGCGGATTACCGGCAGGGTACAAGGGGTTTTCTACAGAGCCTCCACGCGGGAGAAAGCGCAACAGCTTGGTATCAAAGGCTGGGTAAAAAACGAGCCGGATGGTACGGTTTCCGCTGTTGGGCAGGGGCCCGATGCGAAACTTCAACGGTGGATAGAATGGTGCGGGGAAGGCCCTTCAGAAGCCCGCGTCGAATCCGTGGAAGTGGAAGAACAACCCATTGCTGCTTTCCAGCAGTTTGCAATCATCAGATAATCGCTTATGCAGATCAATATCCGTCCGGGCACTGCAGAGGACCTGCCCGCCATTCACAACCTCGTACTTGAACTGGCTGAATATGAAAAGGCTGCCCATGAATTCACAGCCACGCTGGAAGACTATCAGCGCGACTTCCGGGAAGGCGTCTTTGAAGCCCTGGTAGCAGAGCAGGAGCACAAGATCATTGGTATGGCTTTATACTATATGACCTACTCCACCTGGAAGGGCAAGATGCTGTACCTGGAGGATTTCGTCGTTCAGGCGGCCTACCGCCGCAGCGGAATTGGGGAGGCTCTTTTTGACGCCTTTCTGGACACGGCTAAAGCCAAAGGCTGCCGGTTGGTGAAGTGGCAGGTCTTGGACTGGAATGAGCCAGCTATTAATTTTTACAAGAAAAAAGCAGCAACAATTGAGCAGGAATGGTGGAATGGCAAAATTTTCTTGTAATTGTTAATATTAGTTAATACATTTGAATTGAAACCGCTACGATAGTAGTTTCGCAAGTCCAGAGAACTACACAACAAACAAACAGAGGCTGTTACCCTCCCGGCCTTCCTTCCGGTTTGTGGTAACTACCTTATTTATTTAGGTCTATCGCATAAGTGCTATTCAGAGAAAGCAGCACAATGCTTATTGTTTTTGAGTTTTCAAGAACAAGCTGTTCAGTGCTTTGCGCCAAATCATGAATATTGACATGGTCTGGCCTTTCAAACCAATGCATTTAAGCTTATTAATTTATAGTGTTTCATAGTGTGAGGGGTAGCCACTTTACGGTGGTTGCTCCTTTTCTTTTGCAACTCCGTGGAGGTTAGGATTCCCGTACCAGTAGTTGTTCTGCCAGTGACCGAAGCTGATCCTTGCCCTGCTGGGGCGCATCCAATTGACCGAGTGCGCTAAAGGCCCGCTCCTGATATTGCTGTTTTTGTTGTTCTGCCCATGCCGGTATGCTGAGCTCCCGCAGGATTTGTGTGACCGTACTGACTTTACCAGCTTCGTCATCAGGAGTTGTCGTCATCAAATCGTGAAGGGCTTTATAAGTATCTCCTTCAGCAAGCTCAAGCGCTTTAAGAATAAGAAAGGTTTTTTTGTTTTGCAGGATATCGCCACCCACCCGCTTTCCAAACTTCTCAGGGTCCCCAAAGGTATCCAGGATATCGTCTTGAAGCTGAAAGGCAATGCCAATATTGCGCCCAAAGTCACGGAGTTGAAGCTGAGCTGCCGGGGGTGCTCCGGCGGTGATTCCTCCCATCTGAAGGCTCCCCCCGATAAGGGCCGCCGTTTTGAGCTCGATCATATTGATATATTCCGAAATTGTGACATCATTCCGGGACTCAAAGTCCACATCAAATTGCTGTCCTTCACAAACCTCTATTGCCACAGCGTTGAATATATTTAGTAAGGCGGCTACTTCCCTGGCGGTTTTGCCCCCTTTCGACAGAAACTGATAGGCGTAAATAAGCATGACATCACCACTGAGAATACCTGTATTCAATCCATATTTAGTATGCACCGCAGGGCGGCCCCTTCGCAAAGGTGCTGCATCCATAATATCATCGTGGACCAGAGAAAAATTATGGAAGATTTCCACGGCCATAGCGACAGGCAGACTGTAGGCGAAATCCCCCTTAAACAAAGCGCCCCCTATTAAAACCAGGACCGGCCGTAACCGCTTGCCGGAAGAAGACATAATATATTCAACTGGTTCGTAGAGCCCCTGCGGAGCCTTTGTAAAAGCGTGCTGTTGGCGGTAAGCTTCGAAGGCTTCCCTAAGCGCCTTGATCTCAAGCATAAAAGGTGTGATGTTTGGACAAAGATAGGCAAGCAATATGGTTCCACAAATGCGGAAAGGAGACTAAGTCCAAAATTTATGCCAACTCAAAATGCACTATTTAGCAGTCTGATCTTTTGTCTTTCACCCAAGTGCGTAGAAAAGGTGACAGGAAAAACCTTAATTTACCACCCCACTATTCATTATTTTATCAAAATAATCCTAATTTTACATTGGTTACTATACGACATAAGCTCGAAAATAAACAGGTCTAGTAATTGACAAAAGCTTACAAAGTGCCGCAGTGTTTAAAGGCTACCTGACGTAGCTGCTTTGAGTAGCTCGGTATAATGGATCAAAGAATCGGATCAAAGCTGAGACCCAATTATTGAAATTGGCAACATGGTCAACAAAACAAAAGCACACAATATCCTCTTAATCGAGGATAATCCGGGGGATGTAAGACTTACTCAAGAAGCTTTCCGGGAAAGCAAAAACGATATCAAACTTGATGTCGTGACAGATGGCATTGAAGCCATCAAATACCTTCGTAAGGAGCCTCCTTATGAAGATGCTCTCCTACCCGATCTCATCCTTCTGGATTTAAACCTGCCAAAATGGGATGGTCGGGAAGTCCTTGGTGTCATCAAATCTGATGAAATACTGAAGCGGACACCCGTGGTTGTGCTCACGACTTCCAATGCCGGTGTAGACATTCTGAAAAGCTACGACCTGCACGCCAACTGCTTTATTAACAAGCCTATTGATTTCGATAAATTTTTTGAAATCATACATAAGATAGAAGATTTCTGGTTAACTACCACAATTTTACCAACCAAGGTTTCCTGAGCGAATCCTGGTAGTCCTTCGTCCCGCCGATTATACAAGACTCCGGTCAAAGCCCAATACAGCCGGAAATTTTCACAGCCCGGTTAGCAACCCGGTTGTGAACTTACCATGGAACACTACTCCGCATTCCGGTGAATGCACCTAAATGATATTAGATACCTGAGCCTGGATAGTCAAAGGCTATGACAGCCGCTCAGACAGAGCTGCTCCTGACTCCGTTTCGCAAAGGCTGCGAATCGCTTTCAGGTCAACTACCCGACAGGGCAACAATGCAATTTTTAACCTCGAACCCCTATCCAGGAACTGGCAAATGGGAGGAATGAAAGAAGCGGTTAATGGTTATGAGCAATAACAACACGAGAATTTTGGTCATTGAGGACTCCGAGCCAGATATTGCACTGCTGGAAGCACTCCTAAATGAGGCCAATTATAAGCACACTTTGTTTACTTCGGACTCGCTGTCAGAGGGGCTGGAAAAGCTGTGGGAATGCTCACCGGATATTGTATTGCTTGATCTTAACCTACTGGATGTTACAGGATTTAAAACCTTGCAGCAGTTCAGGGAAAAGGCCCCCAACACCCCGGTCATTGTCATGACCGGTTATAAGAATGAGATCATGGGCATTCAGTCCGTGAGAGCAGGCGCTCAGGACTTTCTGGTCAAGGGCACCTTTGACCATCGGTTGCTCGTCAAAACCATAAATTATTCTCTTCAGCGCTTCGCCACCCAATCCAAGCTCCAGAAAAAGGCCGATGACCTCAGTAAAAACGAAGAACGCACCCGCCGGGCGCTAAAAATTGCCAGGTTCGGGCGCTGGGAGATGAACATGGTCGATACGTCCATGCACTGGGATGATGAGATATTCCGCTTCTTTGGGTTCCAGCCGGGCAGCTTCGTTCCTTCTCTTTCCGAATACCTCAAATATGTGCACGTCAATGACCGCGCAGAGGTAGAGCAGTTTTTTGAGGAGGCGATGAGCGATGGTAAGCCGCACACCATCAACCATCGGATTGTCATCGACAATAAGAAAGTCCGCCACGTACAGGTGAACGCGCAAGTCAGTTATGTTGAAAAGGATAACCAAATGATGCTCCTGGGCAGTATTCAGGATATATCTAATCAGGCGCCTGAGCCCTCCCCTCCTCAACCGGAGCCCAACAGCGGCCCGGGGCCTGACCCGGAAGAACCGGCCAAACCGGACAAAGCAAGCACGCCGCAAAAACCGGACCACCGGACCGATAATGGATCCCACGAAAACCATAAAGTCTTATTTTCCGATTTTTCCTACAACCTCAGGACCCCTATCGCATCGGTGATTAACTTTATTTATCTCCTGGAGGAAACCCCGCTTGGAGACCAGCAAAAAGAGTACATCAAGGGGATAAAATCTTCTCTGGAGGACCTTAGCTTCGCACTAAATAACTGGATCAATCTCAGTACCCTCCGCACCGAGCAGGTCAGCCTGAACTATTCAGATATCCAAGTTTCGAATATGCTGAAAACCGTGCTGGATATCTCTAAAATCAGAGCAGAGAAATCAGGCAGTGAGCTCGTCCTCGAGGTATCCCAGAAATTACCGGACACTATTATCAGTGACCCGCAGCTGCTCACTCAACTCATTTACAATACCATCGAGCTTGCCGTCAATTTTACGGTGCCCGATGCCCAAACCCGCCTTTCGCTTGGCGTCCGGGGTAGCCGTAATGCCAACCTTGAGCTATTAGTGCGTTGTTTGTTCCAATCTGATGATTTTGACTTCGAAGAAGCCAAGGAAATGATTGAGGATGAAGAGATCATTAAGGACCATAGTGTAGAGGCCAGCCGGATGCTGCCCCTGATCATTGCCAAGCAGCTGACCTCCATCATGGGCGGACAGCTCAAGCCTATCCGCAAGACCAGCCAAAAGTTCGAGATCAAAATCGAACTGCCGGTCGAGACCCCCGAACAGCAACCCAGAGCATTGCCCGAAACGCCTACAACGCCCCTTCGTATCCTGCTGGTGGAAGACCATGACCTGCATCGTCTGGCTACGAAGCGCATGCTGACAAATTGGTCGGATAAGGTTACAGTAGATGTGGCGGCTAATGGGCTTGAAGGTGTTAAGATGGCCACCAGGAACGACTACGACCTTATCCTGATGGACCTCGAAATGCCTGTGCTAAATGGCATACAAGCTGCCATAAAAATCAGGAGCCAGTCCAAAGTCCCCATCATTGCCCTAACCGCTAATGAATCCAAACAGGAACAGGAACGGTGCCAGTCGATTGGCATTAACGACTATGTGGTAAAGCCGGTCAGGCCGGAAGGACTTTTCAAGATCGTCCTGCAACAGGTCATCCCCTGATCCATCAACCTTGTCCCCCTTTACTGCGTTGAATGATTGTCCAAAAATGCAAGACAATCATGGAAAGTTACGATTTGATCATCATTGGCGGCGGACCAACCGGGCTTAATTGCGCAATCGCTGCTCATAAGGAAGGGCTCAGTCATTTGGTGCTTGAAAAAGGGGTGCTGGCCAACTCCATTTACAATTTCCCGGACAATATGACCTTCTTCTCCACTTCCAAACGGCTGGAGATCGGAGACGTACCCTTTATCTCACATACGGAGAAGCCTACACGGCGGGAAGCACTGGAATATTACCGGCGCCTGCAGCAAGCCTGGTCCCTCAATGTGCATACTTACGAACCTGTGTCAAAAATGGAGCCCGATGGCACTGGCGGTTATTTAATCTCTACTTCAAAGTGCACCTATCAGGGCAGGGCGGTGGTCGTGGCCACTGGCTTCTACGATACCCCAAACATGATGGACGTGCCCGGTGAAGACCTTCCCAAAGTCAAGCACTACTACGATGATGCCCACCCCTATGTCGGACAGGAAGTACTTGTGGTTGGAGCTGCTAATTCTGCCTGCCAGGTAGCACTGGAGCTTTGGCGCAAAGGGGCAAAAGTTACGATGGCTATCCGGGGCAATGCCATTTATAAAGGTGTGAAGTACTGGATTAAACCCGACATCGAAAACCGTATAACAGAAGGCAGTATCCCAACCTACTGGAACAGTACCGTACAATCCATTCACCCCGATATAGTAATCCTCCAAACCCCGGAAGGAGAAGTAGAGCTGGACAACGACTGGGTGCTGGCCATGACCGGGTACCGCCCGAATTACGATCTGCTCTCCAGCCTTGGGCTCGAAATACCGGAGGACGAAGCACGGGTGCCCAATCATAACCCGGAAACCCTGGAAACCAGCCTGCCCAATGTTTTTCTGGCAGGTGTGGTCTGTGCAGGTATGAAGACCAATTCACTATTCATTGAGAATACAAGAGACCACGGCACAGTCATCGCAAAGCAAGTTGCCCGGCGTGTGCCTAAGCTGCAAACGATTTGACGTATGGGGCTAAGTATCCACTACCGGGGCACCCTGACGGACAAACGGCAATCCGCAGCACTCCTCAGTGAACTGGAAGATATTGGGAAGTCTATGCACTGGCCTACTCAGGTACTTGACGGGCACTGGGACCGTAAGCCCGACGCCCGCCTGGAACGTAACAGTGCAGGGGTACCTGCTATCGTGGGCGACTCAGGCCTGAAGGGGATTATTCTGCAAATTCACCAGGACTCTGCTCCGCTTTACTTCTGTTTTAGCGCTTCAGGCGTCTTAACTTCCCCAATGCAAGTGGCGGTTAGTGCGGTTGACAATTACGCCGTTACCCCCAGCTGGATCACGGTGCATACCCAATCTGCCGGACCGGAAATCCACGCTGCTGCAATCAGCTTACTGCGTTATCTGCAAGAAAAGTATATTCATGACCTGGAGGTAGAGGATGAAAGTGGATACTGGGAATCCCAAAACTACACCGATGTACTGAAAGAGCTGACCCAGGAGCGGTCTGACGATGAAGAACTCGCCCGAAAGGCGGCACAGCTTAAGCGCCGGGAACAGAAAGATATCGTAGCGAGGATTGACCTGCTGCTGCGCAAAATGCGGGATTGGGAAGCAGATTAATTGTCCTATATTTGTCGCTCCATTGTGACCAACAAAACGAACGACATCCAACATTGCAACTTTCCGACTCTATCAAGGCTTTAGGTATCTTGCTGCTGGTGGCCGTAGCCATCCGCCTGATTTCCTTTTTCCCATCAGTCATTGACCACGATGAGTCTACCTACCTCGTCATAGCGGATGCCGTATCACAGGGCTACACCTATCAGGTAGATTACATTGATACTAAGCCCATAGGCATTTTTCTGGTACTGGCCGCCCTAAAGTCCCTGCTTGGCCATGCCCTTTGGGGCTACCGGCTTGTTGCAGCCCTCGTACTGGGCCTAACGGCTTTTCTGCTTTACCGCGCCAAACGCATACAAGGCAGTAACTGGGCGGCAGCGCTGTCAGCAGGTATCATCTACCTTATTCTGAATTCACTGTACACCCGTTATGGTGTTTCCCCAAATACGGAGACTTACTTCAACCTTTTCACAGCGGGTGCACTTTTACTGTTTTTCAAATATCGAAACTACCTGGCCTTCCTTGCAGCCGGCCTGCTGCTGGGTATTGGCTTTGTCATCAAATACGTGGTGCTCTTTGATGGGCTCGCATTCGGAGCTTTTCTTATCTTTTTGTCTTTGCGCCGGGAAGGCAATGTCGTCAAAGCACTGAGTCAGGCGTTGACGATGGCGCTGGGTGCTGCCATCCCCTTTGCAGTAGTTGTTGGTTACTATTATCAGATTGGGGAGTTCGACCGCTTTTGGTTTAACTCGGTCACCGTAGCCGGGCGCTATCCTTCCTCCCGCACCTTTTCGCACTACATCGTTTTCTTTTTTGAATTTTTCCTGCGATTTTTACCCGTTACCGTATTGTTTATCATAGGGCTTTGGCACAAAAGCGTCAAGCTGTCCGTTCGGCAGTTTGGGCTGATCTGGTCTGCCTTTGCACTGGCCTCCGTACTGATTCCCGGCAATGCCTTTGGGCATTATTACATTCAGTTTATGCTGCCCTTTAGTTACCTGGCCGGAGAGTTCTTCGGGCTGCCCCGGCAAGAGGTGCCCCGGTGGCTGCGTTGGATGCGCCACCCGCGAATTGGCTATGCCTTATTGGGCTTACTCTTTGTTACGCACCTGTTGCTTCAAAAGAAAGACTACCTCGACCGCCCGGATAATGTCCGTTACGCTGCACAATACCTCAATCAGCATCTTGAGCCCGGCGACCGTATCTACACGCAGGAGGACCAGGCCATCTATTTCATGACCCGGCGCCTTCCACTCATTCCTTATGTCCACCCTTCCCTGTTTTGGATGGACAAGCACATCGAAGCCATGGAGATTGATGTGGAGAAAGAAGTAGCGAAAATTGAGGCCGCTGCCCCCCGCTTCATGGTCTTCCGCTATCCCGTTGAAACCGAACGCTTTACCGCCTACCGGGCCGCCCACTATACTGAAGTGGCCAATATTGGTGGCTACGTAGTGATTTTCGAGCGCAAAAATTAGCGGGCTTATTGCACCTTTTCCAAAAAGCACTTATATTTGCATTCGCTAAAAAGCAGGGGAATTAGCTCAGCTGGCTAGAGCGCTTGCATGGCATGCAAGAGGTCACCGGTTCGACTCCGGTATTCTCCACAACGTTTTTGCTGAATCATTGCCTCTTAGATACGAAAGCGGCAAAGAATGATGGCAAAAGCGGCAAAAAAGGCCCTTGGTCCTGAATGGGATCAAGGGTCTTATTCGTTTTTGCAACTCCCTTCTCTAAGGCCAAAAATCCAGCAGCGATCTCCTCACTTCACCATTAAGGGTTGTGAAGGAGAGTCTTTGCCGATCCGGTATCTTTTCAAATGTCTGGTGGGTACAATCCTCCTCTTCGATGCAGCGAACAAAGCCGACAGGGTTTGTTAAACGGAAGCGGGGCGTAAAAAAGCAGCCACTAAACCTGAGCATTTCCGGATTGTACTAAGAGCCTGTTTGGACTTTAGTAATCGGGCTGCGAACAGCACTTTTTTGCTTATACTTCGTTCCGAAAATCCTCATTTAGCTTAGGCTAAGCTCCGGTTTTCGTGCCTCGTCTAATCAAAAAATTGCAAGTTCTCGCCTAGAAGACCAAAATCCCAACAGGCTCTAAATGCCCTTAAGCGCATCCAGAAATATCTTTCTCATAAACCAGTATTTTCCTTTTATCAGCATGCCATCGGAATGCTCCGGTCTCCAAAAAGCCGTTGGCTTCCCAAAAGGATTTTCCGATGATATTATCCTCCAACACGCCCAGGCGGACAACCTTTGTGTTATTGTCAAGCAGATAGGCTTCTGTTTGCTGATAAATCATCCGGCCTATGCCCTGCCTTCTGTTCGACGCTTCTGTCAGCATTAACCCTATTACCCAGGTATGTGGCTTTGGGTAGTGCTTTAAAATATCGACCAGCCCTATCAGTTCCCCGTTAAGGAAATAACCTGTGATCTGTTTGTCCTCATAGGTATGCGTAGCGGGCAGTTCGCCATAAAACACTTCTTTTGTTGTGGCTTCATCCACATCCCGCCCATCCTGATAGATCAGATAGGCTTGGTTACGGACCAGGAATGCAGTTACATCATCCTTGTCTCTTTCATAGTCCAGCTTTCTGGAGGTCATCTGTTCTTTTTGCACAGGCAAAATTTAGTGTTCTGAGTCGGCTTTAGAATATATCCTGCTGCCTGACCCGCACTACGAATCAGTTCGTATTGCGGACAAACTAGGGCTAATTGCTTCTTTGCCCTTGCAAAATTATTAAAACACTCCTATATTTACATCGCACACGATTTAATCTTAACCGATATAAATGAAAACAACAACACTGCAAAACGTATTCCGTATCATTCTGGGCTTGCTCATGGGGCTGGCCGGCATCGGGCATCTTACCTTCCAACGGGAGGAGTACCAGGCTCAGGTGCCGAGGTGGCTGCCGAACGACCCTGCTTTTATGGACTTGGTGGTCCTCGCCTCTGGTGTGACGGAAATTACGCTCGGGCTGGCTATGATTTTCCTGACCCGCCATAAGGTCAAGGTGGGCATTGCGCTGGCGATCTTTTATGTGCTGATCTTTCCGGGCAACATTTCCCAATACACCAATGGCATTGACGCTTTTGGGCTGGACACTGACCGCAAGCGGCTTATCCGGCTGTTCTTTCAGCCTGTACTCATTTTGTGGGCACTTTGGTCAACCGGAGCATTCAAATATTTATTCAATCGTAACTGTTCAGCATACATGGAAAAATAAGTAGAAAATGCCCTGTTTTGCCCCATCCCTAAAGGGAGCCAGTGCATTTTCTGGCTTTGCACCCTTCAGGGTTGGGGCAAACAAAGGCAGAAAATGCGATTCACAGACTATGCTGAATAGTTACATTCAGTCAATCAAACCGATAAAATCGACCTGCTATGGAATTTTACAACTTTGAAGCCGAACAGCTCAATGGCAAAAAAGTCAAAATGGAAGAATACAAAGGCAAGACCGTTGTGGTGGTCAATACCGCCAGCAAATGCGGCCTGACGCCTCAGTACGAAGGGCTGGAAAAGCTCTATCAAAAGTACCGGGACGAAGGGCTTGTCGTGCTGGGCTTCCCCTGCAATCAATTTGCCAATCAGGAACCTGGAAATGCCGATGCTATTCAGGAGTTCTGCGAGATCAACTTCGGGGTCAGCTTCCCCATGTTTGCCAAAATTGAGGTTAATGGAGAGGGGGCGCACCCTATCTTCAAGTACCTGAAGGATGAACTCAAGGGTTTGTTCGGAAAAAAAATCAAATGGAATTTCACCAAATTTGTGATTGATAAGAACGGAAAGCCAGTGAAGCGTTTCGCACCGGTCACGAAGCCCGAAAAGATGGAGTCAACGATCAAAAAACTGCTGTAACCATGAACGATACTGCAGCGGCCCTTTATCTGGAGAACCAGCTTTGTTTCCCGCTCTACGCCGCTTCCAGAATGACGACAAAAATTTACGCCCCTTTGCTAAAGGCCCTTGACCTGACCTACCCGCAGTACCTGGTCATGCTGGTCCTTTGGCAGCACGGGGAGCAAACCGTCAATGAAATCGGCAACCGCCTTTACCTGGAATCCAATACCCTTACACCTTTGCTCAAACGCCTGGAGCAGAAAGCACTCCTCAGCCGCAGGCGGTCCGCTAAAGACGAGCGCAGTGTACTGGTCCAACTCACTGAAACCGGCGCACAGCTAAAGGCCAAAGCTCAGGAAATCCCTAAAACGATCATTGGATCCTTCAACGATAGCCGCCTCACGGAACCGGAGGTCCTGCAGTTTCAAAAGACCTTGTTCAAGCTGGTCGAAATCCTGAGCGAACGGGCAGAACGAGATCAAAGGTGACCTATCGACCTGACAAGAGAAAAGCCGCGAAATATCATCCTTTAGCAGTAACCGTTCAGGGCAATGCGCTGATAAATTAAAAAAGTCTTAATTTAACCCGCAAAAGCGTAACGAGCGCCGCTTTTCCCCGTTTTAGACTATATGTTTGAAGCGCAACACTAAGAATTATGCCCATACAACCGATACCAGAGACGCAGGACCGCAGCACCAACATCCACATTGCCGTTCTTTACGCCAAGGCCGATCAGGAAGCCTGGGAGGAGCTGGAAAAGCAATTCACCAGCATCAATGCCCGCTATCCGAATGTACACATCTGGACCGCCACCGACATTGACATAGGGGGCTCCGTAGATCGGCAGCTCAAGGATGAGCTCAAGCGGGCAGATATCACGCTGCTGCTTTTCAGCCCGGAGTTTGTCAACGACGATATTGTAGATGAGGAAGTGCGGGACTTACTGACCACCTACGCCAGGTTTAGCGACAGCGATGCCTACCGCAAGGAGGAGCGCTTCATTATGCCTATTCTGCTTAATCACCTCTATGGCTGGGACGATATTTACGATCAGCATTTTGATATTGAAAACCTCAGGGTATTCGACAAACTACCGGAAGCCGATAAAGACCGGGGCAAAATCTACGAAAGCATTGCCCAGTCTCTGGAGGAATATATTGCCCGCATTAATGCCAAGTCCGTACAGATTGCCCTGCCTACCTGGATCGGCTTCATACCCAGCATCATGTACAATGGTGGTTTCGCCCGTAATGAAAATACCCCACTCTTTCAAAAGTACAAACGCGAAGTTCATTTCGAACTGAACGACCATCTCGATCAGCTCTGCGATGACTTCAAAGCCGGGCAGATTGATATGATGTGGTGCACGATAGACCGCCTGCCCTACGTAGCCGATAAAATCAAGGAATGGTCGCCCAAGGTCTTCTACCAGGCTTCCTGGTCCAACGGTGCCGATGCCATTCTGTCCAGGAGCCGAATTAAAACGGTGGCTGATCTTCGGGGCAAACGCATTTTGTACCCCCAGGACTCGCCTTCCCACACCTTCCTCAAGTACGTGCTGCAGGAACATGGCATTCAGCCCGGAGAGGTGGAAGCCATACCGCAGAAACACACCGACCTTGACCTTCTTACCAAGCGGTTCATTAAAGATGATACCCTGGATGCACTGGTGCTCTGGAGCCCCTTCGTGGAAGCCTGCATTGCGGAAGGCTGCGGTGATATTCAGGTCCTGACCGACTCTTCCGACTACCCCAACCTCATCGCGGATGTGCTGCTGACCAGTGAGGAATACATCAACCTCAACCGGGAGGAAATCACAGAACTGTTAAAAGGCTGGTTCCGGGAAGTCGATCATTTCCTCAATGACGAATTTTACCCGCAAAAAGCAGTGGGGGTACTCGTGAACGCCATCATCAAGCCGCTACCGAGTATCATTCCCAGCTCTATACGCGGATCGCTGGAGGATGCCCTGAACAATTACTTCCAAACTTCACTGAATAAGGTGCATCTCTGCGACCTGGCAGACAATCGCCAGTTTTTCGGTATTGGCAACCAGGAAAAGGGGAATACCCAGGATGGTGAAGCTTTATACACACAGTTCCTGAAGCGGCAATACCCACACCTGGTCAATGACCCGCACCTGCAATGGGCGGCCCTGGCGGACACCTCTCTCCTGAATGCTTTATAGGAAAGGCTGACCTATGCCTTTATGCCCCGTGCAGTTACCGAGGCCAAAACAGCCAGTACCACTACAAATCCCAGCCCCAATGCAAGTCCAAAGTGATCACTGATCAATCCAATCAGGGGTGGAGCGACGAGAAAACCAATGACACCAGAGCTGGCCACCGCGGCAATTCCATTGCCTGCACTCACGCCCGGCGTATTTGCCGCAGCGCTAAACAGCAGGGGCACTACAGTGGAAAAACCGAGCCCCACAATGGTGAAACCGAGCACTGACAGTGATGGCAATGGTGCCAAAATAGCCAACAGGAGCCCGGCAGCGCCTAACAGACTGCCCATCGTAACAGCTTTGCCCAGCCCCAGCTGCAACCGAATACCATCGCCCATAAAGCGGCCAATGGCCATCGCCATGGAAAACCCGGCATAGGCTAACCCCGCTATAAACGGGCCCGCCTGTAGTTCCTTACGGAGAAAAATCGCACTCCAGTCCGCAATTGCCCCCTCCCCAATCATAATACAAAAGCCGATGAAGGCAAGCCCCAGCAACGCCCGGGGTGGTATGGAAAGGCCGTTATTCTCTGCTGGCGCACTGGGAAGAGAATGAATGACCGGACGCAGCAGCAGGTGCAAACCGACCATCAGCAGCGCAACTGTGATCAGGTGTACCTGAAGGGAAACCCCGAGAGAGGCAATGAGGCCGGAGCTGCCTGCTCCCACCATCGCTCCAAGGCTGAACATACCGTGGCAAACCGACATAATGGCGATGTGGTAATGGCGCTCCACTGCCGCCGCGGCTGCATTCATGGAGATATTCATAAAGCTGTTCACAAAGCCGATGAGCAGCAGTCCGGCGAACAAGCTGTAAGGCCCCTGGGCAAAAGCCGGTAGTGGAAATACGCCGCAGAAAAGCAAAGTGGAAAGCGTCATCGCCTGCCCGCTGCTCAACCGGGCAGAAAGCCACCCGGCCAGCGGCATCATCAGTAACGCGCCTACCGGAAGCCCTAAAAGTGCAAGCCCAAGCTGCCCCTCAGACAGCATCAAACGGGCCTGTACTTCAGGCAAACGGGCCAGCCAGCTGCCAAAAAGCATACTCAATGTGAAAAAAGTGAGCCCTACCGAAAGGCTGGGCATATGAAACGCGAACGTTTTGAGGGTTTTGATCATAGACAAAATTACTTAGAAAATGGACAATTGGTAAGTCATGCAAAAAATAATGGTGACGCCCCCCCTAACCATGGGGTCGTCACCACTTTCAAAAACAGTGTATGAAACTTAAGTCTTCTTTCAAATTTGTTAGTACAAAGGTAACGGCGTTACAACAACCATTCTTCCGCCATTTTCACCAATATCAATACCATATTAACTTTTTGTGAAGGGCTGAACTTTTCTTGATCTCCTGCTGTATTAGCAGTATAAAACAAAGGACGGTCGGCGTCCTTCAAACAACCAACCATTTGTTCCCTCAGCTATGTGGCTGTTCCCGCCCATAGCCCTTACCACATGACCAAATTATACTGCGGAAGCCCCAAGCTGATAAACCATGAGCATGAAAGCTGCACTTGAAAAAATAGAACCGGTTTTTGGCAACTCCTTTACATTAAGGAGTTTCGATGAATCTGACGACTGCAATCACCCCAACTGGCACTTCCACCCGGAGTACGAGATTGTCTACATCTCCAAGGGTAAAGGCAAACGGCATATCGGGGACCATATCTCTTATTTTGAATCGGGTGACCTGATTTTTCTGGGGCCCAACCTCCCCCATTTTGGGTTTACAGAGGAAGTCTTTGAGGCACATACCGAGATTGTGGTGCAAATGAAGGAAGACTTTCTGGGGCCCGACTTTTTGAAAAAGCCTGAAATGCAAGCCATCAAGCAGCTCTTCCAACGGTCCCGGCAGGGGCTTTCCTTTAGTGGCCCGGTGAAGGACCGGGTGGGCGAACGTCTTCAGGCTATGCTTAAGCAAGATAACTTTGACCGCCTGCTCACCCTACTGCACATCCTTCAGGAAATGGCAGAAGCCGAGGACTACGAAATGCTGAACGCCAGCGGTTTTGCGCTGGAGGTCAACACGCAGGACCAGGACCGCATAGAGGCGATCTACCAGTATGTACAGCACAACTTTAAGGATGAAGTTAACCTTGATGAAGCAGCACGCCTGGCCAATATGACAGTGCCTGCCTTTTGCCGGTATTTCAAGAAGCTCACCCGCAAAACCTTTAGCCAGTTTGTGAATGAATTCCGCATTGCTCACGCCTGCCGCCTGCTTGGGGATGACAGCATGACGATTGCCGCGGTGAGCTTTGAAAGCGGGTTCAACAACTTATCTCATTTCAACCGGCAGTTCAAGCAGATTACCAACCTCAGCCCGAGGGCTTATCGTAAAAATATCAGGAAAGTCGTTTCTTAGTGCCTCAAGTCATAGATCTCTGATACTTAAGTTGAAGTTATTTTTCGACTAATCAAGGCGAAGGTTCGCGACTTTAGCCCGAGCTAAAGGAGTGGTTCTTCAACGAAGAGTAGGCGGAAAACAACAAAACTTGGGGTGTCAAGGATTGATGGCTTGAGGCACTAGCTTCAGGGCTTCTCGAAAAATAAAATACACAACTGGTTTTGCCCCACTACTAAGACTATCTTAGGCAAATATTTGGGTGGGAATGGTGGATGTTTCCGTTTCAGGCCCTACTTTTGCGGCGTACGTGTCTCCTTTTGCAGGAAAAAAGGCAGACCGATACCCCATTCAAATGTTTAACTAACAATCACTTATCCCATGAAAAAGATTGCTTTTGTGGCGTTGATCGCCTTGCTTGCGGCTTGCAGCAACAATGATGAAGAAAAAAAGATGATATTGGGCAAATGGCAATACGACCCTGCCCGTATGACTGAAGAATTCCGTAAAAACAAGCCTTCTCCTCAGGAACAAGTTGCACTGGAACGCTTCGTGATGATGTACCAAAATGATGCCTTTATCTTTGAGGAGGACGGCTCAATGTCCGTTACGACCCCCAACGGTGCCACGCTCAACGGTTCCTGGGAAATAAGCCCGGATGCCAAAACCTTATTCATGAACCTGGGCTCTGAAATTCCCAACACGATCACCAAGCTCACCAACGAAGAGCTTGTCCTGGCCGCTGATACCACCCGGCGTTCCAAGTATACCCGCGTTCTAAAGAAAGTGGAAGGTCCTGCACCTACCGAGTAAAGACTACCCTTAGAAAAGGTGACGGGGAGCTGACAACGGTCCAAAAGCCCGGCTCCCCGCCCCCTACTGCTCTCTTTGTCCCCTCAGCCAGGCAAAAGATTAAAACATATATAATTCCCGTTTTACACCTACTTTACATATAAGCCGGAATTTGCACCCAATTCATGGTAACCGTCAGTTCCTGGGATTTTCCACAAGCTGGCACGCAGATTCAAAGGCAAATATGAAGCGGGAATTAGATATTGTCATTATTTCAGATGTGCACCTGGGCACTTATGGCTGTCATGCCAAAGAATTGCTCAATTACCTCAAAAGTATCAAAACTGGCACCCTTATCCTCAATGGAGACTTCATTGATATGTGGCAGTTCCGCAAACGGTACTTCCCTAAGGAGCACATTCAGGTGATTCAGCGCATCCTGAAAATGGCGGCCAAAGGCACCAAGGTCTACTATATCACCGGCAACCATGATGATGCCCTGCGCCGGTATTCTGACTTCTCTTCCGGCAATATCCACCTGCGCGATAAACTCCTGCTTCAGCTCAATGGCAAAACCTACTGGATATTTCATGGCGATATCTTCGACCTCTTTATTAAGTACTCACCCCTGATTTCCAAAATCGGTGGTAAGGGCTATGACTGGCTCATCATGCTCAACCGCTTCATCAACAAGGTGCGCATGGCGATGGGCAAACCGCGGATGTCCTTTGCCAAGCGGGTAAAATCATCGGTCAAGGAAGCCATTAAATTTGTTTCGGATTTTGAGGATACCGCCATACAGCTGGCCGGAGAGCAAAAGTACGACTACGTGGTCTGCGGGCACATCCACCGGGCACAAATGCGCTCGCAGGAAGCACACGGGCATCAGGTTACTTACCTCAACTCCGGCGACTGGGTGGAAAGCCTGACCGCCCTGGAATACAAATGGGGCCGCTGGTCAATCTACGAATACGATGAAATGGACTATGCCTTTGTCAATCCAAAACTCCGGGTCAAAGAGGCCGAACAAAGCGCTGAAATAGAAGAGGATGCCGACCTGATCGGCAACATCAGCACCGAAGAAATCTTTCAGCAAATCATAAGGCAGCATCCTGCGGCTCACTAATGCTCTTTCCAAATACACCTTTTTCAAAGTCTGAATGCCCGGTAAATGCTTACCGGGCATTCAATATTTTGACCATTGTTATTTCCTGGTCTCTGCCCTATCGGTTCTCCTTCCCAATTGAAATCAGGTTGGCAAACAAGCGGTAGGCACCGGGCACCCCTGCCGGCAGCTCGCGGAACCAGCTGTAGCCGGAATAAACATAGTACCCTTCACCGTAGGGCGCCACCAACAGCCCACCGTTCTTTGGATCTTCGCCGGGGTCGTTACTGGACAAGACCGCGGTGAACTCATCGCCCCACTCATTGGGGAAGTAAAGCCCTCTTTCCTGCACCCAGCCCTCAAAATCATCAGCCGTGATTTTATTCGGCCAGTTGAGCACCGGATGATCAGGCGCAAGCATACGCACCTCGGCTTCCTCTACGGTCACCCGGTCGCGGCTGATTTTCAGGTGGTAAGGCGCGATAGCTTCCATATCTACCTTGAGGTTCCAGGTGGTGTTGTACTGATTGATGAGGGTGCCGCCCTGTTTGACATAGTCCAGCAGTACCGGCTGATGAAAAGCCATACGCTCATTGGTATTGTACACCCGAATGCCCAATATCACGGCATCGTACTGCTGCAGTTGCTCCAGGGTGATGTCTTCGTCCGATAGCAAGGTCACCTCATACCCGATCTGCTCCAGGCTGTTTGGGATTTCATCCCCGGCTCCCATGATGTAACCAATTTGCTTACCGGCTGTGGCTATATCTACTTTCACGACTTTGGCACTGTTCTCCAGCATGACAGTCTGTGTGGGAATGTGATCATAGGCAATGACATTCAAGCCTTTGGTGTAAGCTTTCCCATTATCCAGAGTAGCTACCGCCTGAATACGCCCCTCGCTTTGCTCAGCAGGGGAATAAAGCATGAACGTAACCACCTGTTCTCCGGACTTGGCCGCAATTTCAAATGCCGCTTTTGCGGGTTCTGCCCGCCAGCCTTCCGGTAAAGACAGCGACAACTGCCCTTTCACCTCATCCTTGCCAGCCCGTACACGGACCGCCACTTCCTGTGGCTCGTCACCGGCAAAAACATACACTTTCTCCGCAATATTGGCGAACACCGGAGGCGTCACTTCAAAGGGGCGATAGGTCTCCCCCTGCGAGGGCTTCGTTTCCTTGTACACCACATCCCGGATGACGGTCATAGGCATGCCTTCAATTTCCAGATGGAAAGCCACTTGCAAAGCCCGGGGCGTTTCCGGCAGCCCGCGCAGTTGCTGATCTTCCACCTTATACATACCCAGAGAGCCTTCTTCATTGAGCCAGTACGGATTGGTGTAGCTCATATCATTGGGCAGTTCCAGCTTTTTGTAAAACTCATACTGCTGATTGTTTTCCAGTTCCAGTGCCAGCGTCGTATCCGCCATCACCGGCTCGTAAGTCACCGATTTGAGCCGCGCAGTGACCGGCGAACGGTTGATGGCCTCCATCGTCAGCTCAATCATTTCGCCCGGGGTGGCGGAGTAATCCTCGGCAGTAGCTTCCACGTACATCCCCATACAGGCCAGGATGAGTTCGTCCAGCTCTTTGGATTTGACGCGCTTCCAGTACCCCTCTTCTACCCCATCCATCGCTTTGCGGGCATCCAGAAGGTAGGACACCACCTTGTAAGGTTGCTCAAAGGTGAAATTTTCCAGGGCCTGATCCAGGATCGCACCAACGACCTCTCCCCCTTTCACCCGGCTCCAGGTGGTATTAATGCCCTGAAACAGGTCTTCTTTTTGCGCAGGCATATCGCCCTTGAGCAGTTTCAGGTATTCCTGCTGGGTGCCCCGCTGCAGGGTTGCTCCAAAGCCCTGACATTTGTGCATGCTCCGTGCTTCGGCGGCAATCTCGTTATTGGACTTACCGCGCATCGGGTAGTAAACACCGATATCCACGCTCATCAGGTTGGTTTTGTCCGCTTTCGCGAAGGCTTCCCGGCTGCCGTAGAACCACCAGGATGTGTTGAAAAACAGGCGGCGGGGCTGCCAGGGGTCCAGGTAGTTTAATTGTTCCGGGTAGGCTTCAGGGTCGCCTGCCAGATCAAAGGCTTCATAAGATAAAATGGCTGAGGAAGTGTGGTGCCCGTGGGTACGCCCGGCTGATTCGTGGTCGAAGCGATTGATGATCACATCCGGCTGCCATTTGCGGATAGCCCAGACCACATCGCCCAGGACTTCCTCCCGCTGCCAGATTTCCAGCGTTTCATCGGGATGCTTTGAATACCCGAAGTCGTTGGCCCGGGTAAACATCTGCCTGCCCCCGTCAATGCGGCGGGCACCCAGGAGCTCTTGTGTACGAATAACGCCAAGCAGTTCCCGGATTTCCGGGCCGATCAGGTTTTGCCCGCCATCGCCCCTTGTCAGAGAAAGGTAAGCCATTTCGGCATTGTATTCATTAGCGAGATAAGCAATCAGGCGCTGATTCTCATCGTCCGGGTGAGCGGCTACGTACAGGGCAGAACCCAGGAAGTTTAACTTCTCGATACCCTGGTAAATCTCAGTTGCTGTCCAGCGCTCGGGCGCCTGCCCGCGCATTAGCAGGGGCAGCATCAAGACCAGTAGTATACACATCTTACACTTCATCATCTTTCAGGTCAGTTAGTTATGGTTCGATTTGGATGGTTCCGCTTAATGTTGGGGCCAGTTTTGCAGTACCCCTCCTTTAGATTGTACGCCTTTCAATGGCTTATCCGCAGGGATCCGCTTGATCAGCCGGTGGGACAGTTGCCGCCCGCCAACCATAGCAGAGAAAGTATAATAACCATGCGGAAAGCTGGAAGTTTCCCAGGTCAGGGTAGAATTTGGCTGTACATCAGATTCAAACAGAACCTGCCCCTTGTCGTTGGTCAACACCAGATAGATAGGGTCCTTCTCGTGATTGACAATAGTAATGGTATCGGCAAATGGATTGGGCAGCACCTCCAAATCCAGCCGGTAAGGATTTGTCCGCTCCGCAGCAAGAGGATGATTGCCAAAACCGGCTGCCACTTCGTCCGGAGGCAACATCGGCCCAATGAAGCGCGCGGTTGCTTGCTGCTGCATTTCCGTTTTTAGCGCAACAGTTTTTTCTTTTTCTTCTTCCCGGACAGCAATCAGGGGCTGCTGCTCAGACAAGGTTGCAGTATCGCCACGCATCACCCGGCTAACTGCTTCCAGCAAAGAATATTCGTTGAAAGCATCCCGGCCGAGCTCCCAAAGCATGACTCCACCGGCATGCTGCAGGGCCAGTTCGGTCTTTGCGGTGATCGTGATCAGCCCGTTAAAATACAATTGCCCGACCTGATCGAGATGCGCAAATGCCGGGTTGCGGTCGACAATCACGCTATAATTCACAGACCGGATACGGTCCCGGTTTGTAAAGTCCCAACCGTAGAACGGCAGCCCTAAAACCAGTTTAGAAGCGGGAACGCCCTGCTTTTTCCAGTACTTCAGACAAGACTCTGCGAACGTAAAAGGCGAGTGCGGCCCGGAAAGCTTGGGGTTCCAGGGCCCCGTCAGGTCATAAGCCATGATATTGATAAAGTCGAAAATGCGGAGCGCAGCCTCTGTAATGTGTTTGTAACGCTTCTTCCCCGGCAGCGCCGCTGTGATGAGCTTACCCTCTGCGTGCAAAGCCCGCCCAAGCGCCAGAACAAATGGGCTGTAATGGTGATCGACATGCTTCCACTCCAGGTCTACATCCACCCCATCCAGTTGGTTGCTGCGGACGTAATTCATGATCTCCTCCACAAAATACTGCCGGTTCCAGGGCTGCATATAGGTCTTCCAGGCCGCCGCCCAGTCCGGGTCAAGCGCACCGCCGGCTACCGAAATGAGCACTTTGACATTAACGGCTCGGGCTTTTTTTACGATAGGGCTGATGTCAACGCCTCCCGTTTGCAACCGGCCCTTCTCATCCGGATTGGCAAAAGCGATGCACAGGTGGGTCAGCTTTTCAAACTGAATTTCATCCAGCATATAACCCCGCCCGTACTGCAAATAACCGACTACCTTCTGCTCCTGCCCCTGCAGGCTGGGCAAAACGGCACACAATAAGAGAAAGGAGAACATCAGCCGGTAGTGCATGTTTCTAAGACAGGTTGCTTGGTTTGAGCCGAAATATAGGGATTTTCTTAAGATAAAAACTCAAACTCAGACGATTTAAAACCAATCCGCAGAGTCCCCGGGATTCACTATATTGGAAGAGTTCATTCACAGCTTTAGATTTCAGCAAATGCAGAAAACCTACACTACAGTCTTATTACTCAGTCTGCTCCTGCTGCAATGCCGCCCTATCGACAATACCGTCCCGCCGAATAGTGACGATGTCTATGAAGTTCGGGACAGTATCCGGGAAGTCATGTTGCTCCGGCTGGGCGAAGCGATGCAGGAAATCAACTGGCGCACGGAAAAAATGCGGCGTAGAGCCTACAGCGTCCCCCGACAGGAGGCCGGCAGGCTGCGTGCTCAGGCAGAGGCTTTGGAGAAACAATACCAACAACTCAGCCAGCGCACTCAGCACCTGCAGCAGGATAGCGTGCTCGGGCAATGGTACCATGAGTTAGACGAACTGGAAGTACAGCTACTGGACATCAGCCAAACCCTTGGAATACCTCTTTAAGTATACGCAATACGAAGTGGTTTGCTGTGGCAAACCACTTAATCGTCAGTATAAAAAATCGACTCCATATTAATATGCAAACTGCAATCGACCCAACTACGGGCAAAAACGTCAAATCCTATAAGCTCATCAGCAATACGAAGCTGAACAAGACTATTTTTGGTGCTCAGGCCGCCTTTCAGGAATGGAGCCGCACCGACCTGGAGGAAAGGGCCCGCCTGCTCCGGGAGGTCGCCCGTATTTTGGGGGAAGAACAGGACGCCCTGGCGATGCTCATCACCCGCGAAATGGGCAAACTCCTCAAAGATGCTAAGGCGGAGGTAGAGAAATGCGCCTGGGTATGCCTCTACTACGCCCAAAACGCCGAGCGCTTTCTGAGGGACGAATACATCGCCACAGAAGCCTCCAAAAGCTATATCTCCTACCGCCCGCTGGGCGTCATCCTGGCAGTCATGCCCTGGAACTTCCCCTTTTGGCAGGTTTTTCGCTTTGCAGCCCCCAACCTCATGGCGGGCAACACCATCCTGCTCAAGCACGCCCCCAATGTGCCCGGCTGTGCACTCGCTATAGCCGACATCATGGAGAAAGCCGGCTTCCCCAAAGGCGTTTTTTCCAGTTTGATTATTGACGAAAAGCGCGTCAGGAAGATCATCAAAAACCGCGTTATCCAGGGCGTTACCCTCACCGGGAGCGTTGGCGCGGGACGGGCAGTGGCAGGCATAGCAGGCAAAGCCCTCAAAAAGACCGTACTGGAACTGGGAGGCAGCGACCCCTACCTCATTCTCGATGATGCAGATGTCATTAAAGCGGCACAGGTCTGCACAAAAGGGCGGCTGCTCAACAACGGGCAAAGCTGTATCGGCGCTAAGCGCTTCATTGTGATGCGGCAGGTATACAATCAGTTTCTGGAAGCCTTCAAGGCCCAAATGGAAGAAGCCGTCATGGGCGACCCTCTGGAAGCCGAAACCGCATTGGGCCCTCTGGCGCGGCAGAACCTCCGCGACCAACTCCACACGCAGGTTAAAAAAAGCCTCAAAGGAGGAGCCAAACGGCTCATCGGCGGCAAAAAGCCTAAAGGCAAAGGCTTTTTCTACCCGCCCACCATCCTCACCGATGTAAAAAAGGGCACCCCGGCCTATCATGAAGAACTCTTTGGCCCGGTGGCTTCTGTCATTCAGGCCTGGGACGAAGAAGAGGCGATCCTTATCGCTAACGACACGAGCTACGGGCTCGGCAGCGCAGTATTCACACAAAATATAGAGAGAGGCGAACACATAGCGCGCGAACATCTGCAGGCAGGGGCCTGTTTTGTAAATGAGATGGTAAAGTCAGACCCGCGATTGCCCTTCGGCGGGATTAAAAACAGCGGGTACGGCAGAGAGCTATCCCACTACGGTCTTAGGGAATTTACCAATCCCAAAACCGTCTACATCGAGTAATTGGAGCCTTCGGGCTCAGGAACCAAAACACATTCAAGTCAATTATGGAAATTACGAAACAAGCGTTAGACATTCATCAGGATACTTCACGCGAACAGTTCCGCTTCGATATGAAGGGGGACGAAGATGTGTACATGCAGTACCACATCCACACAGATCCTAACCCGAATGTACTGGAAATTAAAAAAACCTATGTCCCGGAAGTACTCAGCGGCGTAGACATCGAAGAAAAAATGGCCATGGAAGCCGTTCGCTTCGCTGAGAAAATGGGCTATAAAATTAAAACCACCTGCTCTTTTATGTCAGGATGGATGAACCGCCACCCTGAATTTGCCGGGATGCGGACCAAATAAACCATACCCTTATTAGCCAATCACCCGACAAAGCCGGGCGCCTGAAAAAGGTAAGCCCGGTTTTTTTATGCCCAGCTGTTTTTTTTCTGAGCACCAAATCAAAAGATTTCCTAAATTGCAACATTGTTTTTGATCCCCTCATGGCTTGCGTGGATGAGGGATTTACCTATTTATTTGACGTAGCATTGGCAAAGACTCCATTTTCGCGAAATCTCAAATCGCTAAGAAGGGCCCGCGGGCTCAGTCAGCAAAAGCTGGCACAGGAAGTTGGGTTGAAGCGGAGCAATATTGCTTCTTATGAAACGGGGACCGTAGAACCTAATGCGGCTAACTTCCTCATGATCGCCTATTTCTTTGACGTAGACCCTTCGATTTTGCTCGAATCAGAGCTTTCTGACCACCCTATACTCAACCCTGAAAACGATCCGCGGCAGGACGACCTACTCCAAATGCTCAGCCGTTTTTCCGCCAAAACCAATGATGCCGATAAGGTGGCGCAGGGCTTCCGCGAGTACCTCCTCCTCAATCCGGAACAGAAAAAAACCGGCAACCTTGAGGCTGTGCTGGATATTCTGGAGCGCCTCGTGGCCATCAATCAACGTTTTACGGGGCATTAGCCTGCCAATAAGCCCTGTTTTTCCTGATCCATTCTTTATCTTTGCAGGCTAAAATGAACTCAAGACCATGGTTTTAGACAACGACCGTTACGTCCTTAGCGGAGGCGTGGATCCGCTGCAGCTCATCGAGGAGTATGGCTGCCCGCTTTATGTGTATGACAGTGCCATTATTCAGCGGCAGTACAAACGCATGGAAAATGCCATGAAAGTCAAACGACTGCAGCTCAACTACGCCTGCAAAGCGTTGTCGAATATCAATATCCTGAAACTCTTCCGGAAGATGGGCTCCGGGCTGGACACCGTGTCCGTACAGGAAGTCTCCATGGGTATCCGCGCAGGCTTTGACCCGCAGGACATCATCTTCACGCCCAACTGCGTCAGCCTGGAAGAGATCGAGGAAGCGGTGGAATATGGCGTAAAAATCAATATTGACAACACCTCCATCCTGGAGCAGTTTGGGCAGGCCTTCCCGGACACGCCGGTCTGCGTGCGCATCAACCCCCACATCATGGCTGGGGCCAATGCCAAAACCTCAGTAGGTCATATCGACTCCAAGTTTGGCATCTCCTTTCACCAAATGCCGCTTGTACACCGCATCGTAGAGGCTACCGGCCTGCAGGTGGAAGGCGTCCACATGCACACCGGTTCTGACATCCTCGACCCGGAAGTCTTCCTGAGCGGGGCAGAAATCCTGTTGAATATCGCTAAGGAGTTCCCGGATCTCGACTACATCGACTTTGGCAGTGGCTTTAAAGTGGCCTATAAACCGGGAGATGTGGAAACGGATATTGAGGAGCTGGGCAGCCGCATCTCAGAGCGATTCAATCAGTTTTGCAAAGAATACGGAAAAGACCTCAAGCTAATATTTGAGCCTGGCAAATTCATGGTAAGCGAAGCCGGCTACTTCTTTGCTCAGGTGAATGTCATCAAACAAACCACCTCCACCGTCTTCGCGGGCGTGGACTCCGGGCTGAACCACTTTATCCGCCCCATGTTCTACAACGCCTACCATAAAATCACCAATATCTCCCGCCCCAAAGGCAAAGCCCGCTTCTACACCGTAGTCGGCTACATTTGCGAAACCGATACTTTTGGCATAAATCGGCAAATGACGGAACTTCAGGAGGGCGATTTCATTTGTATGCATAATGCAGGTGCTTATTGTTTCTCAATGGCTTCCAACTACAACTCCCGCTACCGGCCCGCAGAGGTGCTCGTCCACGAAGGGCAGGCCTACCTGATCCGCAAGCGGGAAAACATGGAAGACCTGCTCCGCACACAAGTGGAAGCTCCGATATTCGATGAGGTACCTGCGGTAAAATAGAGTTTATTAATGTAGGTTTTGTATAGACCATGGATTAGGATTTTTTGCCAGATCAAAGAACGCCCGGAACCTCGTAGCCTTAGCTACGAAGGTGAGGACGTGATGCAGAGCTGGTGAAAAAGGCAATTCAGGGGCCTACAAAATTTACTTTAATAAACTCTAATAAAACCGCATTTATGCCACAACGCATTGCTTTATTCCTATGGATTGCCCTGCTGTCAGCCCGCCCGGCAACCGGGCAGTCTTTTCCGGTACAGGACGCTGCCTGGCAGGGCTTCCGTAGCAATATTGCCGGGCTTGACACCTTTCGGCAAGTCGCCTGTGGGGACACCCTGATCGACGGGCGCCACTACACGCCAATGCTCAGTATCAGCCCGGATAGTGGTGACACCACCTACCTCGCTGCAGTCCGGTCAACCGGCGTGCGCAGCTTCTTTGTACGCCCCGGAGAGACGCAGGAATACCTACTGTACGATTTCAGCTTGCAAGCCGGCGATGAGATCATGCTGGAGTACGTTGAATTCTCCGGCAGCACCCAGCTGAAAGTGGCTTCCGTCACTACCGTAGGCTCAGGTGGACAGCTCCGGACCGTAATCAACTTTGTGCCCACCAACGGGCTGCAGGAAACCTGGATTAGCGGTGTGGGCAGCCTCGCCGGGCCCCTCTACCTGGGGCTGCTCAACCCGAGCGAATACGCCGAGCTGCAGTGCTTCCGCCTGGCTGATACGCTTGCTTATTCTTCGGTAGACGATGCACAGTGCACCTTCAGTTTTGACTGCCCGGTCATGGTCAGCGCTACCGCGATGGAACAGCTGGGTCAGGTACAGGTCTTCTCTACCCTGCCCTCCGATGGACGGGTTTGGGTGGCCAATACCAGCAGTCAGGTACTGTCCGCCACGCTTGTTTCTGCCCTCGACCAGCCTATCCGGTCCTAGGCCGGGCTGAGCCCTGGCAGGCACGAACTGCAACTCCCCGATTTATCTTCGGGATTGTACGTCCTGCAACTGAAGGAACCGAATAAAAATATATATTTGCAGCATTTCAAACTGATCATTCCCAGATAGTAAAATATGGAGCTTTCCACCCGCTATAACCCACAGGATACCGAAGCCAAATGGTACGACCACTGGCTGTCCAAAAACTACTTCCACTCTGAGCCCGACGAGCGCGAGCCTTACAGTATCGTGATCCCGCCGCCCAACGTAACCGGCGTACTCCACATGGGGCACATGCTCAACAATACCATTCAGGACATCCTCATCCGCAAGGCCCGCCTGGAGGGCAAAAATGCCTGCTGGGTGCCCGGTATGGACCACGCCTCTATCGCAACGGAGGCCAAAGTGGTGAAAATGCTGCGCGAGCGGGGCATCAAAAAGTCCGACCTGAGCCGCGACGAGTTCATGAAGTACGCCTTTGAATGGAAAGACAAATACGGCGGCATCATCCTCGATCAGCTCAAAAAGCTGGGCGCCTCCTGCGACTGGGAACGTACCCGCTTCACGATGGAGGACAAGCTTTCCGAAGCCGTCCTCAAGGTATTCGTAGACCTCTACAACAAAGGCAAAGTCTACCGCGGGCTGCGCATGACCAACTGGGACCCGGAAGCGCAGACCGTACTGTCCAACGAGGAGGTCATCTACAAAGACGAAAACTCCAAACTGTACTACCTCCGCTACAAAATCGAGGGCACGGAAGACGAGTACATCACGATTGCTACCGTACGCCCCGAGACTATCCTGGGCGATACCGCAATTGCCGTCAACCCGGACGATGAGCGCTTTACCCACCTCAAGGGCAAAAAAGCGATTGTACCACTGATCGGCCGCGCCATCCCCATTATTGAAGACCGCTATGTGGACATGGAGTTTGGTACGGGTGCCCTCAAAATCACCCCTGCGCACGACATGAACGATAACGAAATCGGCGAGCGCCACGGGCTGGAAGTCATCGACGTCCTGAATGCCGATGGCACCATGAGCGAAGCAGCGCAGCTTTACGTAGGCGAAGACCGCTTCAAAGCCCGCAAGCTGATCGTTAAAGACCTCAAAGCCGGCGGGCACCTGGTGAAGGACGAAGACTACCGCAATAAAGTCGGCCGTTCTGAGCGGACCGATGCCATCGTAGAGCCCCGCCTGACGCTGCAGTGGTTCCTCGAAATGAAGGACTTTGCCCAAACGGCGCTAAAGGCAGTGGAAACGGACGAAGTGAGCTTCTTCCCGGAGCACTTCTACAATATGTTCAACAGCTGGCTGAAGGAAGACAACATCCGCGACTGGTGCATCTCCCGTCAGCTGTGGTGGGGGCAGCGCATCCCGGCCTGGTACTATGAGGACAAAATCTTCGTGGCCGAAACAGCTGCCGAAGCCCTGGACAAAGCCCGGACAGAACTGGGCAAACCGGACCTGCAACTGGACGACCTGCATCAGGACGAAGACGTGCTGGACACCTGGTTCTCCTCCCAGCTTTGGCCGATTTCCGTCTTTGATGGCTTCGAAACCAATGAAGAGCTGAATTACTACTACCCGACCAATGTGCTGGTAACGGGCTGGGACATCATTTTCTTCTGGGTAGCCCGGATGATCATGATGGGATACGAGTACGCCCCGGGGCTGCTTGGTGAAGCCGCCAAAAAGGAAAAAGGTATTCAACCTTTCAACGATGTGTACTTCACCGGCATGGTCCGCGACAAAGACCGCCGCAAGATGAGCAAGTCGCTCGGCAACTCACCGGATGCCCTGCAGCTCATCGAGAACTACGGTGCGGATGGCGTACGCTTTGCGATGCTCTCCAGTGCAGCAGCCGGCAACGATATTGTATTTGATGCCCCCTTCGATCCGGAAACCAAAGAGGTCCTGAACGAAAGCAAGCTCTGCGAGCAGGGCCGCAACTTCTGCAATAAAATGTGGAATGCCCTCCGCCTCATGAAGGGCTGGGAGGTCAAAGCCGGCGAAGGCGATGCCATCAACCGCCTGGCTGTACAGTGGATGGAGCAGCGGCTGAACGAGACCATCGAAAAGCTGGGGCAGCAGTACGAGCAGTACCGCCTTTCAGATGCCCTCATGATGCTGTACAAGCTCATCTGGGACGACTTTTGCAGCTGGTATTTGGAGATGATCAAGCCCGACTATGGCGCGCCGATTGATGCCGAAACCCTGGAGGCTTCCCTCAGCATTTACGAGCGGCTGATGACCCTACTGCACCCGTTCATGCCCTTCATCACCGAAGAAATCTGGCACAACCTGCGGGAGCGGGCAGATGGGGATGACTGTGTGATGAGCAAGTACCCAACCGCTGAAGCTTACGATCAGGCGCTGATCGACCGCATCGAGCAGGCCAAGAACATCGTAGCCAGTGTACGGGAAACCCGCAACAGCAAAGGCGTGAAGATGAAAGATGAGCTCGCCCTTTTCGTTCAGGACGAAGCCAACAGCCGCGCGTTGTTCGAACTTGTGGGCTTGCGCGAGATGATCATCAAGATGGCGAACCTGTCCGGGCTGGACTTCAGCAGCGAAGAGGTCCCCAACAGCGTATCCTTCCTGTCCGGCAAGACCCAGTTTTTCCTGGAGCTGAATCAGGAAATTGACACGGAAGCCGAGTGCAAAAAACTTAAGGAAGACCTGGAATACCAAAAAGGGTTCGTAGCCAGCGTGGAGAAAAAGCTGAGCAACGAGCGCTTCGTCAATAATGCCCCCGCACCGGTAGTGGAGCGCGAGCGCATGAAACTGGCTGACGGCCAGGCCAAGGTCAAAAACCTGGAAGAGCAACTGGCCAGCATGGGCTGCCAGTAAGGTATATTAAAGCATATTAAGCAGGGCTGTTTCCGGTAACAGGAGGCAGCCTTTTCTTTTTTGCCGAACAAAATCGAGGCATCAGACGGTTTAATTAATAAAACCTACCATGAGCTGGTCGCTAAAGATTGCCCGCCTCTTCGGCATCAATGTCTACATCCACTGGACGTTCCTCATTCTGCTGGGGTGGATTTTCCTCTCAAGCCTGGGCTCCGGGCAAAACATGCAGGAAGCCCTGCTGGGCGTGGTCTTTATCCTTACCCTCTTCGCCTGTGTGGTGCTGCACGAGTACGGGCACGCCCTGACCGCCCGCCGCTTCGGCGTTCCCACCCGCCGCATTACCCTGCTGCCAATTGGTGGGGTGGCAAGTTTGGAGAAAATGCCGGAGAAGCCCCGGGAGGAACTGCTCGTAGCCATTGCCGGGCCCGCTGTAAATGTCGTGATTGCCCTGCTGCTCTTTATCGTAATGCAGGTAGCAGGCATTACCTTCCCCACCGAACAACTGGAAGACCCCAGTCAGATCAGCCTGGGCAATGCCTTCATCCCCAACCTGCTGGCCGTCAACATCATCCTGGTGCTCTTCAACCTCATCCCGGCCTTCCCCATGGATGGCGGACGGGTACTGCGGGCACTGCTGTCGATGAAGTACGACCGGGCCAAAGCCACCGCCATAGCCGCTCAGATCGGGCAATTTCTGGCCATTGGCTTCGTCTTCCTGGGCTTTATGTACGACTTCTGGCTGATCTTTATCGGGCTGTTCATCTTCCTGGGTGCCAGCGGAGAATCGCGTTACGAAACCACCCGCCACCTCCTCACCGACCTCAAGGTCTCAGACGTACTCATGCACCAATTCACCGAAATGGATGCCTGGTCGCCCATCAGCGAAGCCATCGACACCCTGCTGGACGGACAGGAAAAGGACTTCATCGTCACCGAGCAGGGCGACCTCATCGGCACCATCTCCCGGGATGACATCCTGCGCGGGCTACAGGAAATGGGCCCGGCAGAACGCATCAAACGCATCGTCAACACCGATTGGGTCAGGCTCGCGCCGGACATGGAGCTCAATGAAGCCTACGACCTGATGAACCAGCGCAACCTCAGCATCTGCCCCGTCTACAGCCCCGAAGGCGACCTCCTCGGCGTGCTGAATACCGAGAATATCCTTGAGGCGATTATGATTGAGCGGGCCCGTGGTGGGCAGGGGTAGTAGGTAAATTAGTAATGAGACTCTAAAGACTTACGGTGCGCTTAACGCTACTATGCAAAAAACGTTCGAGGTCTTTTTTTTGTGTTTCCTGCCGATCAGCGGAATCAGGCATAGCCAGAGAGCTTTAGCTGAAGCTGATGAAATCAAGAAGAGAAATAGAGCGGTTTTTAATTGCTGCATAGTAGTATTTGGCAAGCCTGGCTGAAGCAAAAAAATCAGCACTTGAAATGCGCAATAGTAGCATGTTTCGTTCGGCAAGCAAGGTTTCACCTCTTATTTAGCACCATATTTTTATATTTTGTACAACGATTACAAAGAAATAAATCTGTGAAAAGACTTGCCCTTTTGATACTTCTTTCCTAAATTTGTATTGCTATTATTTTAATTTAAATCAAATAAATAGCATTAAAAAACGCATAAGCTATATACAAAAATGAAAAAACCCCTTCATCAAATCGCTCAAATCACAACCGGCGTCTACCAAAAAGAAGGCTCTGGCGGGGAGATTTACTATCTGCAAGCTAAGCACTTCGACGAGCACGGTAGATTCAGGCAAGAAGCCCCTTTAACCAAAAGCCTTGAATTAGATAAGCGCCTTGATAAGCACTTGCTGATTGAAGGGGATATACTGCTTGTTGCAAAAGGAATAGCGAATAGAGCTTGTCTTTACAAGGAGCAAATCGGCCAAGCTGTGGCCTCATCCACCTTTTTTGTAATCCGATTAAAAGAGCAGAGCCTAATGCCAGACTATTTGCTATGGCTGTTGAATACTCAACGCTACCAGAAGCTCCTGCAAAGTCTATCTAAGGGGACACAAGTACAGTCTTTATCCAAGAAAGCACTTTCGTCAATTCAAATACCGATACCTTCTATGGAGGAGCAGCAGGAAATTATCAAGGTAGCGCAGCAATGGCTAATAGAACAACGCTTCATGGACAATCTTAAAAAATCAAAAGACCGGTATTACGAGCATTTATTGCTTTTTTTAGCCAATGGAAAAAACAGAAAAAATGCATAAAACGACCAAAGAGGATGTATTCAATGTCGTATGGAAAGCCTGCGACACCTTCCGGGGCGTGATTGACCCTTCGCAGTACAAAGACTATGTACTGACTATGCTATTCATCAAGTACGTGGGCGATGTCTGGCTGGACCGGTGGCAAGCTTATTTAGAGCGCTATAAAGGCGACGAGGCCCGGGCAGACTGGGCCATGCAAAAAGAGCGTTTCATCGTACCTCCACATGCCCGCTTCAGCTATCTCTATGAACATCGCAATGAGCCCAACATCGGTGAGCTGATCAATCAGGCATTAGAGGCACTGGAAGAGGCCAACCCACAAAAGCTGTCCGGTGAAGACGGTGCCGGCGTATTCCGAAACATTGATTTCAATTCCAGCAATCTGGGGGATGTCAAAGACAAAAATACGCGCCTGAAAAACCTGCTGATCGACTTTAGCGACAAGCGACTTGACCTCCGCCCATCTGCATTGGACGGGCAGGACATTATCGGGGATGCCTATGAGTACCTGATTGGCTTCTTTGCTTCTGATGCGGGGAAAAAAGCGGGCGAATTCTACACGCCCAGCCAGGTTTCTACCCTGATCGCCAAACTGACGAAATCCGCGCCGGGGGCACGCATATGCGACCCTACCTGCGGCTCGGGCTCTTTGCTCATCAAAGCTGGTAAAGAGGTAGGCTCGGATAACTTCGCGCTGTACGGGCAGGAGGCCAACGGCAGCACCTGGGCACTGGCGGTTATGAATATGTTCCTGCACGGCATGGACAATGCCACGATACGCTGGGGAGATACCATCCGCAATCCTAAGCTTAAGGAAGGGGATGCGTTGATGAAATTCGATACCGTAGTTGCCAATCCGCCTTTTAGCCTCGACAAATGGGGAAAAGAGGTAGCTGACAATGACACCTACAACCGCTTCTGGCGGGGAGCTCCTTCCAAAAGCAAGGGCGACTGGGCGTTTATTTCCCACATGATCGAAACTGCCTATGAGGGTCGGGGCAAAGTAGGCGTGGTGGTGCCCCACGGTGTGCTCTTCCGGGGAAGCTCAGAAGGGGTGATCCGGCAAAAAACCATTGAAGAAAACCTGCTTGAGGCGGTAATTGGCCTGCCTGCGAATCTGTTTTTTGGTACGGGCATTCCTGCCGCTATTCTCATTTTCAACAAAGGTAAAGGCGACAACCGCGATGTACTCTTCATAGACGCGAGCCAGCGCTTCGAGCAGGGCAAAAACCAAAATGTGCTGCGCGAAAAAGACATGGAGCACATCGTCAGCCTGCATGCTCAGTTTGAGCAGGGGCAACTACAACCGGGCACGGTGGAAGACAAATTTGCCTACGTTGCCACCTTTGAGGAGATCAAAGAGAACGAGTTCAACCTCAATATCCCACGCTACGTGGATACCTTCGAGGAAGAGCCGGAAGTAGACCTGGACGCGGTAGCGCAGCGCATCGAGGGGCTGGAAAGGGAGCTGTCGCAGGTACAGGAGCAGATGGCGGCTTACTTGAAAGAGCTCGGCTTAAAACACTAATGCCATGCAGAAATCAGACATCATTCTTTACCGGACACCGGACGGAGCCGTGAAAGTGGAAATCCGCTTTGAGGAGGAGACCTTTTGGCTAACGCAAAAGAAGCTGGCTGAGCTGTTCGGCGTGGAGGTGCAGACCATCAACTACCACCTGAAGGAAATCTTCAAAAGCGGGGAATTGGAGGAGGATTCAGTTATTCGAAAAATTCGAATAACTGCTCAGGATGGTAAAAAATACCTCACCAATTTCTACAACCTAGATGCCATTATCGCCGTCGGCTACCGCGTCAACAGCTATCAGGCTACGCAATTCCGGATTTGGGCCACCAAGGTGCTGCGGGAGTACCTCATCAAGGGGTTTGTGATGGATGACGAGCGACTGAAGCAGGGCAAACGCTTTGACAAAGACTACTTTGACGAGCTGCTGGAACGCATCCGAAGGATACGGGCTTCAGAGCGGCGCTTCTACCAGAAAATTACGGACTTGTACGCCGAGGCCAGCATCGACTACGACCCCAAAGCCCCGATCACGCAGCAGTTTTACAAAACGGTCCAAAACAAGCTCCACTGGGCAATCACCGGGCTGACTGCCGCTGAGATCATCGCCAAACGGGTAGATACTTCCAAGCCTAATATGGGGCTGAACAGCTGGAAGCATGCCCCAGTGGGCAAAATCCTGAAGTCCGATACCCACATTGCCAAAAACTACCTGACTGAGGAAGAGCTGCAAGGGCTGGAACGCATCGTCACTATGTACCTGGACTATGCCGAAAACCAGGCCAAGCGGCAAATCCCGATGAAAATGACCGACTGGGTGCAAAAACTGGACGCTTTCCTTCAATTCAACGAATACGATGTCCTGCAGAATGCGGGCAAGGTATCTGCCAAAATTGCACGTGAACTGGCGGATAAAGCCTACGAGATTTATCGGCAACAAGAGGATGAGCGGCTGGAGTCGGATTTTGATGATATAGTTAGGAAATCAAATGATTATCAAGAAGATAAGTAAGGTTTGGGGGCATGAAAAAACAAGAAGTTAACTTAAAATACCAACAATATGTGGAAAACTATTCACAATCCGGCTTTGCACTTTTGATTTTTTGGCCGCAAATTGCATTGGTATAAAAAAGGCTTCATTAGACTGAGCGCCTCATGAAGCCCGGGAAGTGAGAACAACGCTTTTGCGTTGATCCAATTAACTAAATCAAATGTAGACATTTTTCTACATTTTCAAAATCTCTCTTCCCGCCTTTTTTGCTCCGGAGGTATGGCCTTCCACTTCGTCAGTTGTCAGCGCGAAGGCCTGTTGTTTTATTAATTTTTTTGAACTATGAGCAATTACAGAAGGCCGGGCAGCAAGCGGGACGGCCGTTCCTTTACACCCGCTGAAATTCAAGCCGTTTGGGAGAAAGGGCGCACGGTGTGGGGCAAAGACCCGGCACAGTACCGCCGGGATGCCTGCGGCGCACTTATTTATCGGTACAGCTATGGCGAGCTTACGTCGATGGGCTGGGAAATTGATCACATCTTACCTGTAAGTAAAGATGGACCGGACGATTTGTACAACTTACAACCTTTGCAATGGGAAAACAACCGCCGCAAAGGAGATGATTATCCGGACTACACTTGCGCTGTGCGGGCGTAGTGGGAAGCAAGGGGGTGCTGGCGGGGGCTGGCACTCCCTCTATTTATCCTAAAAAACAAACAGCTTTTTATGAGTAGATTTAGACCTCAACCAACCGAAGACGATATTATTGTAAACTCTCATTTGGAGCAGTTATATAACCATCAGTTTGAACAAGGGCGCTTTTTTCAAGTAGTGTTCGCTGACGAGGATGAATGCCAGATCAAAGTAGCGAGCAGGACTATGATGAAAGTCGTCTATATCAAAGATAAAGACGACATTGAAGCAATCGAGCTCATCAAGCTTATCGATGAAAAAGAAAAACAGAGAGTCAAATTCTCCAAATTCAATATAGCACAGCTCAAAATGTTTCTCGATCTGATAACCAAAATAGACCTCAAAGGAGTATCAGAGAGAAGAATAGCACTGTCAGAAAATACGACTGACTTGATTGATGAGACTACCAGGCAAAAAGTAGCTACCCTACTATCAGGGCAAGATGCAGGTGATTTTCTTCAGGAACTTTTAAATAAAGGAATAGTGACTGGGCAGGATATAGTGAATACCGGCTATCGAAAGCAGCAGCTGGAAGTATTCCGTAGATTACTTTACGAGGAATACTTGAATACGTATAAGCGTGACGTACTGAAGTCCCCCAACACTAAAGATGAAACAGCCTGGCAGCGCTTTTTCGAAAAGAATCAGTGGATATTTGGATATGGGTTAGATTATCGTTTCCAGTCTATATTGCAGCGCGAGTTTTCCGCTTCTGACACTACAGCAGCTGGTAAAGATCAAGTCGTTGCAGATTACCTGCTTGGAGACAGCAGATTTACTACTTTCGTAGAACTTAAAAAGCCTGAGACTCCTTTGTTTGAGAAAAATCAAAACCGGTCGAAGTCCTGGCAACTGTCACAAGCGTTAACCTACGCGGTGTCGCAAATACTTGAACAAAAAGCAAGCGGCATGTTCAAAATAGAAAACACCAAAGAGCTATACGATGATCAGGATGAGCTGATTACCCAGCACGCTTATGACCCCAAAGTGATTCTGATAATCGGTTCTTGGGAACAGCTTCAGAAAGAGGGAGAAGGCAAGCGAGTTCAGGCCATAAAGAAGAAAACTTTCGAGCTATACAGAAGGGATTCCCGAAATATTGATATCATTACCTACGATGAACTGTATGAACGCGCTAAATTTATTGTAGAGCATGAGTGTGGACCAACTAGCAAAGCAAGCTGAGATGACAAAAATGAACAGAGATAAAAAGAAACGCCCCGGCTACCAAAAAACCAAACTCGGATGGCTGCCGGGTGAGTGGGAGGTGGAAAGACTGGACAGCCTTTTCTCTTTTAAAAATGGAGTCAATGCAGGTAAAGAGGACTATGGCAAAGGAGTCAAGTTTATAAACGTTTCTGAGATATTCAACAACAATAGCATTCAAGCTGATGCAATCCCTGGAAGTGTTGCTGTATCGGAAGACGTGGTTGAAAAATATGCGGTTAAAAGAGGGGACGTACTTTTTAACAGGACATCCGAAACACAGGAGGAAATTGCCTTTGCGGCAGTATATCTGGATGATGAAAAAGTCGTTTTTGGCGGTTTCGTAATAAGAGCAAGGTCAGTAAATGACAAAATGAATGACCAGTTTAAAAAGTACTGCTTTCAGAGCTCTTTGTTTAGAAAACAAGTAATGGCTAAAGGACAAGGTGCTGTAAGAGCAAACATAGGGCAGAATGATTTGGGGACTGTAAAAATCCCACTACCCCCCCTACCCGAGCAACAAAAAATAGCCGCCATCCTCTCCACCTGGGACCGCGCCATCACCCTCACCCGGCAGCTCCTGCAGGAAAAAGAAGC